>NZ_JAKUEN010000002.1:0-529691 GCF_022662915.1 Bacillus cereus group sp. BfR-BA-01453
ATTAGGGAGGAACAACTTCGATACATATACTATAAAATGTGGATGTGACGCCCATGTGAACATAGAGTGAAAGAGAGAGGGAGTTTTAAATAGAAGATAGAAAGACAAAAATAAGACCATCACACAGGATGGCCAAAGGAAGGGACAATTTATGTCAATTTAATTAGGGATGGAAGTTGTTCAAGACACTGGGGAATGTCTTATAGATTAGGGAGGAACAACTTCGATACATATACTATAAAAGATAGATGTGACCCCCATGTGAACATAGAGTGAAAGAGAGAGGGAGTTTTAAATAGAAGATAGAAAGACAAAAAAATAAGACCATCACACAGGATGGCCAAAGGAAGGGGACAATTTATGTCAATTTAATTAGGGATGGAAAGCTGTTCAAGACACTGGGGAATGTCTTATAAATTAGGGAGGAACAGCTCCGATACATATACTATAAAAGATAGATGTGACCCCTATGTGAACATAGAGTGAAAGATATGAGGATTTAAGCAATGATACATATAAAATGATTGTTGTGAGAGTTATAGAGTAAGGATACTTATAATAGAAAGAGTCTTTTCATAAATGAAGTGAAGTTCGAGTATAAATAAAAGTTGAAAACTATGAAAAAAAGGATTATGCTCAACTATATTATAAGAATATAAGGTTTATCCTGCTATTTAAGGTTTTTTATAAGCCTTTAGTTATGAGGGGGAAAAGGGAGCTAGTGAATATGGAAGTAACAAAAAGACAAAGGCTGTATAATCGTTTTATACGATTAAATCCACCACAAATATTAGCATTAGGTTTTTTCTGCTTAATTGTGGTTGGCGGTTTGTTATTAAAGTTACCATTCGCAACGAAAGTACATATTAGTTGGGTAGATGCTTTCTTTACGGCAACGTCAGCAGCAACTGTAACGGGGTTGGGAGTAGTAGATACTGCAAGTACGTTTACGATGTTTGGCGAAATTGTAATTATGTTTTTAATTCAAACGGGCGGTTTAGGTCTTATGACAATTGCCATTTTAATTGTTTGGGTATTAGGTAAAAAAATCGGATTACGTCATCGCTTATTAATTGGAGAGGCATTTAATCAGACGAATATAGGTGGTCTTGTAAAATTAGTAAAACGTGTCTTTATATTTTCAATTTGTATTGAGTTGATTGGGGTTATCTTTTTATCGTTTCGCTTTATTCCAGAGTTTGGCTTTGGAAAAGGTATACACTATAGTATTTTTCACGTGATCGCATCTTATAATAATGCCGGATTTGCTCTATGGCCGGATAATTTAACGAGGTATGTAGGCGATCCGATTATTAATATTGGGATTTGCTCTTTAATCGTAATAGGTGGTCTCGGATTTACCGTACTAATTGATATATGGTATAGCCGGAGTTTTCGAAAGCTATCGCTTCATTCCAAAATCATGATTATTGGAACGGTAGCGCTAAATGTGATAGCGATGATTGTGATTTTTGTATTGGAATATAATAATGTGAAGACGTTAGGGAATTTACCGTTAAATGAAAAGTTATGGGCTTCTTTTTTCCAAGGGATTACTCCTCGTACGGCTGGATTTAATACAGTTGACTACGGTGGAATGGAAGAATCATCTATATTATTTACGATGGTTTTAATGTTTATTGGTGCAGGAAGTGTATCAACAGGTGGAGGGATTAAATTAACAACGTTTGTTATTTTAGTTACATCTGTTCTTTCTTTCTTTAGAAAGAAAGAGGAAATCGTATTATTTCAGCGCACAATTAAAATGTCGACAGTAACGAGAGCATTAGCAATTGCTGTGGCCAGTCAAATTCTCATTTTTGCAGCAGTATTTATATTAATGCTTACAGAAGACTTCAGTTTTATTCAGTTACTATTTGAAACAATTTCAGCGTTTGGAACGGTAGGATTAACGATGGGAATTACTGCAAAGTTATCAGCGTTTGGAAAATGTATGATTATGTTTGTTATGTTTTGTGGATTAATCGGACCGTTAACACTTGTATTTTCTTTAGCGCGACCAGCAAAACAAAAAATTAAATATCCGTCAGAAGATGTATTTACAGGATAAGGTATCCCGCATAAGCGAGATACCTTTTTCTTTTTAAAAGAGGGAGAACAATAAGCCGATAAGCGCTACTCGGAATAAAATTGCAATGAGTGCTGCAATTCCGCCGACAATCGCAGCGATACCACCAGTTACAGTAGCTCCGCGGTTATAAGCGTAAATACCTAGTAGTACAGAAACAAGACCGAATAATGTTGGGAAGGTGAAAAGTGATAAGATAGATAAGGCAAGAGCGATAAAGCCAGCCGTTGATCCAGCAGCGGACGATCTTACATCATCTTTATGTTCCTTCTCATCGTAATCATAATCAATGCGCTGTGGTGCAACCTCAGCTGCATATTCTTCTTTATAGTCACTATAATCACTATCTATTCTATCTCTTTTTTTATACTCATCAAATTTCTCAGTCAAAGTCATGACTCCTTTCATAACAAGGTTCAATAGTAGTATGTATCTCTTTTCCCTTTTTATCCGAGTATGTACAGGGAGTAATATCCATTTAAAAGGTGAAGATTGTTTTTTTGAAATAGGAAAAGTTAGTATGACTTCCTCTATTTTGGAAAGTATAAAAAAGAATAATGAGGAAAGGGTGCAATACATAATGGAACATCCAATTGAAAATTTAATGAAAACAGCAATGACAAATTTAAAAGAGATGGTAGATGTAAATACAATTGTTGGCAGCCCGGTTTCAACAGCTGACGGAAATGTAGTATTAACAGTATCTCAAGTGGCCTTTGGTTTTGGAGCTGGCGGAAGTGATTTTAAAGGTGATTTTATTTCCGAAAAACATAAGAACGGACAAGGGCAACATAAAGAGCACAAACAAAGTCATCCATTTGGAGGCGGGAGCGGGGCTGGGGTTTCTATTAGCCCAGTTGCTTTTTTAGTAGTTGGTTCTAACGGTGTGCAAGTATTGCACCTCAATAGTAGTACACATTTAATTGAGAAGGCTTTAAATACTGTACCAAGCACTGTAGATAAATTTGTAAATAATCGTCAAAAGTGAACTTGCATTTTTTAGGAATTATGATATATTAGAACAAGTGTGCTTTATGATGATCGGAATAAATGAACTGTAAATATATATGATGTGTGGAATAAGGGAGAGGAATTTATGATTAATATCAAAAACTTAGTAGTTGGCTTATGTATGTTAGTAAGCGGCTTTGTTGTATATGTAATAAAAGAAAAAGCTCCATTCTAAAACAGACAAACCGTTACTGTCTGTTTTAAATTTGTAAAAAATGTTGACAAGTTATCGTATTGATGTTAAAATTTTAATTCGTGTCTCGGTTACAGCTAGTGTAAAGTAAATAAATCTTATAAATATAATACGAAAAGTTTGCGAAAGATCGGGTAATCTTACCAACAACTTTTGTGAACAAACCCTATAAATTATAATTATAGGCTTTATAGGTATACTAGTGAATCAAGGAGCGGTCAGTGGAACCGTAATGATGAGAGAGAGGTAGGGCTTTCATCCAGTATATGTTACTTTCCCGTTAGGTGAATATAAAAAAGAGGACTCCTTTTCAAAAGGGGTCCTCTTTCATTTTTTAAGTGCGACTTTCAACTTGTTGACAAATTTCATCCGTTGTTAAACCATGAGCTGTAATTACTGAACCCTTAATTGATGCATCTGCGATACCCATCATATTAGAATCTTGCCCAGTTACAACGCAACAGTCGCATCCTTGTGCATCCTGTTCGGAGTTAAGGGGAACGACTTCATGTCCTTGTTGCTTAAGAGCTTGCTGAACATCTGTTAGCGAGTTTTCAACACCGATTCTAGCCATAATTCTCACCTCCTACCATCTAGTTGCTAGTATGCTCAAGTACATCGCATATATTTATGAAAGATGGTAGGATACATTTAGCCGACTTTAATGGGCAGTAAGACCCCCACCTCAAAATGCAGCGAAAGCAAAGAAGTTAGGTGGGGGATGAAGAAAACCCCCACTGATTAAAATTTCACTTTATTTGTTTAGTCGTTATATACACCAGTAAGCATTTGGCTTACGAATTGATCGTTTAAAGTATCTTGGGCGGAAGAAGTATTTGAATGGATGTCGATGGAAGCAATAAAATTGTTATGTTTTTTATTATTTGGTTCTACCTTTACATAATTATCGAATTTACAAAAACCTTTCGTATCCATTAGATCAAATAGTTGAAGCATTTCTACTACCTCTTGTCTCGTTCCTTTAATTTGTACACACGCCATATTGATTTCCTCCTTCATTTTGACAAATTGTTTTTTTAAAATAGGATTATGATTCCGAAATGGAAAATATGAATGTTATTTTTAGACAGCGTTATTTTTACTATTTCCCCCCTTTTTCAGCAAAAGTCGTTGTATATTCCCGAATTTATAAAAACGGACGTCCGTTTATTGAATACAATAGATTCGTATCAATTGACGAAAATCCTTCTTTTAAGCAAATATTTTTTTAATGGAAATTGACGAAAAAATTTTTTTGACTTTTTGTAAACGTTAACAATGTTGTTAAATCAATATAATTAAAGATGTACGTACGAATAAAAATTATAAATTTTCTAAAAATTCACTTGATTTATTTAGAAAGGAGAGTAAACTAGGAAACAATAAAAAATTCATAGAACATAGGAGGCGCTTTCCAGTGAACGAGCAATGGATTTTCTTAAATGGAGAATTTGTTCCAAAAGACGAGGCAAAAGTATCAGTATATGATCATGGTTATTTATATGGAGATGGAGTATTTGAAGGAATTAGAGTCTATAGCGGTAATGTTTTCCGTTTGAGAGAGCATCTTGTCCGGTTATATGAATCAGCAAAATCCATCATGTTAGAAATTCCATATTCTTTAGATGAAGTAACGAATATTGTTGTTGAGACGATTCGACAAAATAAATTATCTAATGGATACATTCGCCTAGTTGTATCGAGAGGAGCAGGAAATCTTGGGTTAGATCCTGATTCTTGTAAAAAACCGAATGTAGTAGTAATTGCAGAGCAACTATCTTTATTCCCGCAAGAATATTATGAAAAAGGGATTCCAGTTGTAACAGTTGCAACGCGCCGAAACCGTCCAGATGTATTGTCGCCTCAAGTAAAATCTTTAAATTATTTAAACAATATTTTAGTTCGCATCGAAGCGAAATTGGCTGGAGTACAAGAAGCGCTTATGTTAAATGATCAAGGATACGTAGCTGAAGGCTCAGGGGATAACGTATTTATTGTAAAAGGAAATAAATTAATTACACCACCAAGTTCTGCTGGAGCGTTAGAAGGCATTACACGAAACGCTATTTTAGAAATTGGTGAAAAACTTGGATATGACGTTAGAGAAGAGTTATTTACAAGACATGATGTATATGTAGCTGATGAAGTATTTTTAACAGGAACGGCTGCGGAAGTAATTGCTGTTACGACAGTAGATGGTAGAACGATTGGTTTAGGGCAAACGGGTCCACATACGAATCGTTTACTAGAAGAATTCCGAAAGTTAGTTATAGAAGATGGAGAGAAAATTTACGAAGAAAATAAAGTTGGATAACAACTTTTTATAACATAAGAAAGCGTTGATAGGGAGGAGTAGTTGATTGTGAAGCCTCACAGAGAGTCGGTGGTTGCTGGAAACCGATGGTTCACGTCGACGAACATCGCCCTTGAGTGCTAAGCTGAAGCATTTGTCTAGGCTTAGACGGTAGCTCCGTTATTAGCTAGACTCATTTTATGAGTCACTGAGGCAAGAGTATTCTTGCAAAGAAGGGTGGTACCGCGAAATCTTTCGTCCCTTCAGCACATAGCTGGAGTGTGGACGTAGGATTTTTTTTATTGATAAAAGTTTTGAAAAGGGGGCTTATAAGAACAATGTCTTCAAAAACGGAAGAGAAACTGGCAACTGGTGCACAGCTATTGTTAGAAGCGCTAGAAAAGGAAGGAGTAGAAGTGATTTTTGGTTATCCTGGTGGTGCTGTTTTACCTCTTTATGATGCACTCTATGACTGTGAAATTCCGCATATTTTAACGAGACATGAACAAGGTGCTATTCATGCTGCTGAAGGATATGCCAGAATTACTGGCAATCCAGGGGTTGTCATTGCAACGAGTGGACCGGGTGCTACAAATGTGATTACTGGTCTAGCAGATGCGATGATTGATTCGTTACCACTTGTTGTATTCACAGGGCAAGTAGCGACAACGTTAATTGGAAGTGATGCTTTCCAAGAAGCCGATATTATGGGGCTTACGATGCCGGTGACAAAACATAATTATCAAGTGCGAAAGGCTTCAGATTTACCTCGAATTATTAAAGAAGCATTTCATATTGCTAGAACAGGAAGACCAGGGCCAGTCGTTATTGACCTTCCGAAAGATATGGTAGTAGAGCAAGGCGAACGATGTAGTGATGCGCAAATGGATTTACCAGGATACAACCCGAATTATGAACCGAATCTACTTCAAATAAACAAATTATTACAAGCAATTATGGTTGCAAACAAGCCATTAATTTTAGCTGGAGCAGGTGTATTGCATGCGAAAGCTTCGAAAGAATTAACAAGTTTTGCTCGTAAATACGAAATTCCTGTTGTGCATACATTACTTGGTCTTGGTGGCTTTCCGCCAGATGAAGAGCTTTTTCTAGGGATGGGAGGAATGCATGGTTCTTACACAGCTAATATGGCGTTATATGAATGCGACTTACTCATTAATATAGGTGCGAGATTCGATGATCGTCTTACTGGAAATTTAGCTTATTTTGCTAAGGAGGCGACTGTCGCGCATATTGATATTGATCCAGCAGAAATCGGAAAAAATGTGCCGACTGAAATTCCTATTGTTGCAAGTGCTAAGCAAGCGCTCCAAGTATTACTTCAACCAGAAGGAAGGAAAGAAAATCATCATGAGTGGATCTCTTTATTAAAGCATAGAAAAGAAAAGTATCCATTCTCCTATAAACGAAATTCTGAAAGTATTAAACCTCAATATGCAATTGATATGCTATATGAAATTACGAAAGGAGAAGCGATTGTAACGACAGATGTGGGGCAACATCAAATGTGGGCAGCCCAATATTATCCGCTGAAAAATCCAGATAAATGGGTAACTTCAGGAGGATTAGGAACGATGGGATTCGGATTTCCTGCAGCAATTGGTGCACAAATTGCAAAGCCTGAAGAACTAGTTATTGCAATTGTTGGTGACGCTGGATTTCAAATGACACTGCAAGAATTAAGTGTGTTAAAAGAACACTCTTTACCTGTTAAAGTATTTATTTTAAATAATGAAGCTTTAGGAATGGTAAGACAATGGCAAGATGAATTTTATAACAAAAGATATTCGCACTCTTTACTATCGTGTCAACCAGATTTCGTTGCTCTTGCGAATGCGTATGGCATAAAAGGAGTTCGCATAGATGATCCACTTCTTGCGAAGAAACAATTGCAGCATGCAATTGAATTACAAGAACCAGTCGTAATTGATTGCCGTGTACTTCAATCAGAAAAGGTAATGCCAATGGTTGCGCCCGGGAAAGGTGTTCACCAAATGGAGGGAGTGGAAAAAAGGTGAAGAGAATTGTTACAGCAACAGTTCGAAATCAAAGTGGTGTGTTAAACCGAATTACAGGTGTTATGACACGAAGACATTTTAATATTGAAAGTATTTCAGTAGGTCATACGGAATCATCGGACATATCGCGGATGACGATTGTTGTACACGTTGAAAATGAACAGCAAGTAGAGCAGTTAATTAAACAACTTCATAAGCAAATTGATGTTTTGAAAGTATCAGATATTACAGAAGAAGCGATGATTGCAAGAGAACTCGCACTTATTAAAGTAGCAACATCAGTAGCAAGAGCAGAATTATACAGTTTAATTGAACCGTTTCGAGCCGCTGTAATAGATGTTGGGAAGGATTCCATAGTTGTGCAAGTAACAGGTACACAGGAGAAAGTAGAAGCATTAATTGAATTACTTCGTCCATACGGTTTGAAAGAAATTGCAAGAACAGGTGTAACAGCTTTTACGCGTAGTATGAAAAAACAAGATAAGCAAGTTATGTTAATTCAATAATCATTTAAATATAGGGGGAAATGAAAATGGCAAAAGTTTATTATGAAAAAGATGTAACGGTAAATGTATTAAAGGAAAAGAAAGTAGCAATCATTGGATATGGCTCGCAAGGTCATGCGCATGCGCAAAATTTACGTGATAACGGATTTGATGTAGTAGTAGGTTTAAGAAAAGGGAAGTCTTGGGATAAAGCGAAAGAAGATGGATTTTCTGTATATACAGTAGCAGAAGCAGCAAAGCAGGCTGATGTAGTAATGATTTTACTGCCAGATGAACTGCAACCAGAAGTATATGAAGCGGAAATTGCGCCAAATTTACAGGCAGGAAATTCTCTCGTTTTTGCACACGGATTTAATGTTCACTTTGATCAAGTGAAACCACCAGCGAATGTAGATGTATTTTTAGTAGCACCAAAAGGGCCGGGACATTTAGTTCGTCGTACGTTTGCTGAAGGAGGAGCTGTTCCTGCATTATTTGCAGTATACCAAGATGCAACAGGAGTTGCGACTGAAAAGGCACTTTCTTATGCCGATGGAATTGGAGCGACGAGAGCTGGTGTATTAGAAACGACATTTAAAGAAGAAACAGAAACAGACTTATTTGGAGAGCAAGCTGTACTTTGCGGCGGAGTAACTGCGCTAGTAAAAGCTGGATTTGAAACGTTAGTTGATGCGGGATATCAGCCGGAACTTGCATATTTTGAATGTTTACATGAACTGAAACTTATTGTTGATCTTATGTATGAAGGTGGACTTGAAAATATGAGATATTCAGTTTCAGATACAGCGCAGTGGGGCGACTTCGTATCAGGGCCACGCGTTGTAACGGAAGATACGAAGAAAGCGATGGGTACAGTGCTAGCAGAAATTCAAGATGGTACATTTGCAAGAGGTTGGATTGCAGAGCATAAAGCAGGAAGACCGAATTTCCATGCGACAAATGAGAAAGAGAATGAACACGAAATCGAAGTAGTTGGACGTAAATTACGTGAAATGATGCCTTTCGTACAGCCGCGAGTAAAGGTAGGGATGAAATAATATGAAGCAGATTTTGTTCATGGATACGACGCTACGTGATGGCGAACAATCACCAGGAGTGAATTTAAATGAACAAGAGAAATTGCAAATTGCAAGGCAATTAGAAAGACTAGGGATTCATGTTATGGAAGCTGGCTTTGCAGCAGCTTCCGAAGGGGATTTTCAATCGGTAAAACGTATCGCAAATACGATTCAAAATGCTACAGTTATGAGTTTAGCTAGAGCGAAAGAAAGTGATATTCGAAGAGCATATGAAGCTGTGAAAGGTGCGGTATCTCCCCGTTTACACGTATTTTTAGCTACGAGTGATATTCATATGAAATATAAACTTTGTATGTCAAAAGAAGATGTATTAGATAGTATTTACCGCTCGGTTACACTTGGGAAGTCGTTATTTCCGACAGTACAATTTTCAGCAGAAGATGCGACAAGAACATCAAGAGATTTTTTAGCTGAGGCAGTAGAAGTTGCGATTCGTGCAGGAGCGAATGTAATTAATATTCCAGATACAGTTGGATATACGAATCCAGAAGAATATTATTCTCTTTTTAAGTACTTACAAGAATCCGTTCCTTCATATGAAAAAGCAATTTTCTCTTGTCATTGTCACGATGATCTTGGGATGGCTGTAGCAAATTCGCTAGCTGCAGTTGAAGGGGGAGCATTGCAAGTAGAGGGAACAATTAATGGAATTGGTGAAAGAGCAGGGAATGCGGCATTAGAAGAAGTCGCAGTTGCTCTTCATATTAGAAAAGATTTCTATCAAGCAGAGCCTTCTATGACGCTAAAAGAAATTAAAGCGACAAGTACATTAGTAAGCAGATTAACAGGTATGGTTGTACCGAAAAATAAAGCAATCGTGGGAGCGAATGCATTCGCTCATGAATCCGGAATTCATCAAGATGGTGTATTAAAAGAAGTGACAACGTATGAAATTATTGAACCAGAGTTAGTAGGCGAATCTCAAAACTTATTTGTACTTGGAAAACATTCTGGACGTCACGCGTTTACAGAAAAAATGAAAGAGCTTGGCTATGAATTTACAAAGGAAGAACGAGATGCAGTGTTTGAAGCGTTTAAAAAATTAGCTGATCGTAAGAAGGAAATTACGGAGGAAGATTTACGAGCACTTATGCTTGGTGAAGCAGCATTTGCGGCTCAGCAATATAATATTACGCAACTGCAAGTACATTTCGTATCAAATAGTACACAATGTGCGACAGTTGTACTAAAAGATGAGGAAGGAAATGTATTCGAAGATGCAGCTACTGGCTCTGGTAGTATTGAAGCAATTTATAATGCAATCCAAAGAATTTTAGGATTAGAATGTGAATTGGCGGATTATCGCATACAATCTATTACACAAGGTCAAGATGCACTGGCTCATGTTCATGTTGAATTAAAAGAAGGAACACATCAAGTATCAGGTTTTGGTGTTGCGCAAGACGTATTGGAAGCGTCGGCGAGAGCATATGTCCACGCAGCGGGGAAATTGAAATCTTTTATCCAGCTTGTGAAATAAGTGTTTGATAGGTGAGAGGGGCTATTCTCACCTATCAAATTAAAGTTCTGAAAATTCAGTTAAAAGGGGTGTTGAAATTGGAAAAACGTATCGTTTGTTTAGCTGGTGATGGGGTTGGACCGGAAGTTATGGAAAGTGCGAAGGAAGTATTGCATATGGTAGAAAGGTTATATGGTCATCATTTTCATTTGCAAGATGAGTACTTCGGCGGGAGTGCTATCGATTTAAATGGGCAACCATTACCACAACGAACGCTTGCCGCTTGTTTAGCAAGTGATGCGGTTTTACTAGGAGCAGTTGGTGGACCAAGGTGGGATAGTGCGAAAGAAAGACCAGAGAAAGGATTATTAGCTTTAAGAAAAGGGCTCGGTGTATTTGCGAACGTTCGCCCTGTAACGGTAGAAAGTGCAACGGCACATTTATCGCCATTAAAAAAGGCTGATGAAATTGATTTCGTTGTCGTTCGTGAATTAACAGGTGGGATTTATTTTTCTTATCCGAAAGAACGAACCGACGAAGTAGCAACGGATACACTTACGTATCATCGCCATGAAATTGAACGTATCGTTTCTTATGCTTTTCAATTAGCAAGTAAACGGAAGAAAAAAGTAACATCTATTGATAAGGCGAATGTTTTAGAATCTAGTAAACTATGGAGAACTGTAACAGAAGAAGTAGCACTTCGTTATCCAGATGTTGAACTAGAACATATTTTAGTAGATGCAGCTGCGATGGAGTTAATTCGGAATCCAGGACGGTTTGATGTAATTGTAACAGAAAATTTATTTGGGGATATTTTAAGTGACGAAGCTTCCGTATTAGCTGGATCATTAGGAATGCTTCCGTCAGCAAGTCACGCGGAAAAGGGCCCTTCGCTATACGAGCCTATTCACGGATCAGCGCCAGATATTGCCGGAAAAAATAAGGCAAATCCAATTGCGATGATGCGCTCTGTTGCCATGATGCTTGGGCAATCGTTCGGATTAACGAGAGAAGGGTGTGCAATTGAAGAAGCGATTTCAGCAGTCCTTAAATTAGGAAAATGTACAGCGGATATCGGGGGGACTGAAACGACAACTTCATTTACGAAGGCAGTAATGCAAGAAATGGAAGAGCAAGCACTAGTAGGGAGAGGAAGATAATGGGGAAAAGGTTGCTAGATAAACTTTGGGAAAGACACGTAGTTGCGACAAATGAAAATGGATTAGATTTATTATATATCGATCTGCACCTTGTTCATGAAGTAACGTCACCGCAAGCCTTTGAAGGCTTGCGGCTTACAAATCGAACGGTACGCAGACCAGATTTAACGTTCGCAACGATGGATCATAATATTCCAACGAAAGATGTTTGGAATATTACCGATCGCATTGCGAAGCAGCAACTAGATACACTTCGGGAAAATTGTAAACAATTTCAGGTGCCGTTAGCGGATATCGGAGATGAAGAACAAGGGATCGTTCATGTTATAGGGCCAGAACTTGGGCTCACGCAGCCAGGAAAAACAATTGTTTGTGGTGATAGTCATACAGCGACGCACGGTGCGTTTGGTGCGCTAGCGTTTGGTATTGGTACGAGTGAAGTGGAACATGTATTGGCAACGCAAACGCTGTGGCAAAGAAAACCGAAAGCGATGGGAATTGAACTAAAAGGAAAATTACAGAAAGGTGTTTACGCAAAAGATATTATTTTGCATCTCCTTTCAAAGTACGGTGTAGCAGTTGGAACTGGATACGTAATGGAATTTTACGGAGAGACGATTCAGGCTATGGAGATGGAAGAGAGAATGACGCTTTGTAATATGGCGATTGAAGGAGGAGCAAAAGCAGGTATTATCGCGCCAGATGAAAAAACAGTTGCTTATGTAAAAGGACGTAAATATGCACCGAGAGACTATGAAACTTTCGAGAAGAAATGGTCTGAACTTTATACAGATGCAGATGCAATTTATGATTTACATATTTCGATAGATGTTACAGATTTAGCGCCATACGTTACGTGGGGAACAAATCCGAGTATGGGAGTTCGTATTGATGAGAAATTGCCAGAAAAACATGATGTAAATGACGAAAGAGCATTTTCTTATATGGGATTAAGCCCTGGACAAAGTACGTATGACATTCCAGTTCAGCATGTCTTCATTGGATCTTGTACAAATTCCAGGCTCTCTGATTTAGAAATTGCTGCAGCTGTTGTGAAAGGGAGAAAGGTAAAAGAAGGTGTGCGAGCACTCGTTGTGCCTGGATCGAAAAGAGTAAGGGACGCGGCGATGCAAAAAGGACTACATCACATATTTGAAGAAGCAGGATTTGAATGGAGAGAACCTGGATGTTCCATGTGTCTTGGAATGAATCCAGATCAAGTACCTGAAGGAGAGCATTGCGCTTCAACTTCAAATCGTAATTTTGAAGGGAGGCAAGGAAAAGGAGCACGAACGCATTTAGTTAGCCCAGCAATGGCGGCAGCAGCTGCGTTATATGGTCATTTTGTTGATACTAGAAAGGAGAGTTATGATGGAGCCATTTCGTATTCATAAAGGTACTGCCGCAGTACTTATGAATGATAACATTGATACAGATCAAATTATTCCGAAGCAATATTTAAAGAGAATTGAAAGGACGGGGTTTGGAAAATATTTATTTGATGAGTGGCGATATGATAATGAACGAAACGAAAACCCTAATTTCCCACTTAATGCACCGGATAGAAAAGGGGCAAGTATATTAATTACAGGTGATAATTTTGGATGTGGTTCTTCAAGAGAACACGCACCTTGGGCACTTGCTGATTATGGTTTCCGCGTAATTATCGCGGGAGGGTTTGCAGATATTTTTTATATGAATTGTATGAAGAATGGTATGTTACCAATTGTAATGGATAAAGAAATGCGGGAACAACTTGCCAAAACGGATGCGAGAGAACAGATAGAAGTAGATTTAGAGAATGAAGTCATTACAACGAGTACGAACAGGTTTCATTTTACAATCGAGAAAATGTGGAAAGAGAAATTATTCAATGGTTTAGATGAAATTAGTATTACAATGCAGTATGAACAAGAAATAAAAGAGTATGAAAGAAGGGTAGCTGTATATTAAGAAATAACGTAATATTTAAAATGTATTTACATTCAGAATTATGTGTTATATACTATGTGAAAATTAGAGGAGAAAGGGAGTAAGTATTATGAAAACAATGCAATCTATTAAAATGCTTACACAACTACATCATCATACGTAAAGCCCTTGAACCTAACGTGAAAACGTGTAGGTGCAAGGGTTATTCCCGTTGTACCTACACGCTACTAAAGAGCCTTGTAGGTATATTTTATCTACAAGGCTCTTTTTATTTTCGGTTTAGGTGCATGAAATAAGCATACATTAGAAAGGGAAAGGTGTGAGAATTTAGATGACAAAATGGAAACGCGCAAACCCAAATGGAACGAGAGATTATTTATTCGAAGAATGTACGTTAATTGAAGAAGTGGAGCAAAAATTGAGGCGTACTTTTTTAGAGAGAGGTTATGAAGAAATAAGGACACCAACAATTGAATTTTATGACGTGTTCGCCTTTCAAAGCAGGCCGATAGATGAAGAAAAGATGTATAAATTTTTTGATGAAAAGGGACGGATTATCGTATTGCGTCCAGATATGACAATTCCTTTAGCGAGAGTGATCGGAACACAGAGGTGTGATACGCCACTTAAAGTAACATATAGCGGAAATGTATTTCGGGCGAATGAGTCCCTTGCTGGAAAATATAATGAGATTGTACAAAGTGGTATTGAAGTTATCGGTATTGATAATGTAAGAGCTGAAATTGAATGTGTTATAAGCGTCATTCAATCACTTCAAAAGTTGAAGGTGCAATCTTTTACAATAGAGATTGGGCAAGTACAGTTATATAAATGTATTGTCAAAAAGCTCTCCATTCATGAGGAAGAAGAGAAAGTTCTTAGAACATATATTGAAAGTAAAAATTATGCCGCTTTATCCAATTTTATTAGAGATAAGAAATTAGATCGATGTGATGAAACAGTAAAGTTACTGGAGAAATTACCCAGGTTATTTGGGAATTTAGAAGTGATTGAGGAAGCAGAAAAACTCGCCTCAAGTAATGAAATGAAAATGGCTATTACAAGAGTAAAGGAAATATATGAAGCAATTGAAAAACTAGGCTATGGATCTTACATATCCATTGATTTAGGAATGATTCAACATTTGGACTATTATACAGGTGTTATTTTCAAAGGGTATATATATGAAATTGGAGAGGAAATTGTTAGTGGAGGAAGATATGATGAGTTAATTGGAAATTTTGGAGAAATGTTACCGGCTGTTGGACTCGCGGTGCAAGTTAATCAAATTGTAAAGGCGCTGCAAGAGCAGCAAGAGCCATATGAACGAAAGAGAATAGATATTATGATTCATTACGAGTTAAATAGATTAGCAGAAGCGGAACGATTACGAAATTTACTTCAAAAGGACGGGAAAAAAGTAGCGCTATCTTTATTCTCTAATTTAAATGATACTTTTCAATTTGCTAGAAAAAATCAAATCGTAACGGTCGTTGAGGCAAAGAACGAATCATTAGTGGAACATGTATGGAAAGAGAAATGGGTCATCCAGAAAGAAGGAGAAACTTCATGCGTAACATTCAAATTGCGTTAACGAAAGGGAGATTAGAAAAACATGTGATTCCGCTCTTTGAGCAGATTGGAATTGATTGTTCAGAGCTCAAAAATAAAGGAAGAAAACTTGTCTTTCAAAGTAAAAATACGGACATCTCATTTATTTTAGTGAAAGCAGTAGATGTTGCTACTTATGTAGAACATGGAGTAGCGGATATCGGAGTCGTTGGAAAAGATATTTTAATGGAAAACGAGAAAGATATTTATGAAATGTTAGATTTAGGAGTAGGTGTGTGTAAGTTTTGTGTTGCTTCTATTCCTACTTATAATCCGAAGAGCTACCGGAAGAAACGTATTGCGACGAAATATCCACATATTACTTCTAACTATTTTCATAATAAAGGAGAGGATGTAGAAATTATTAAAATAGAAGGTTCTGTAGAAATTGCTCCTATTCTTGGATTGGCAGATGCGATTGTTGATATTGTTGAAACAGGAAAAACATTACAAGAAAATGGACTCATTGTATTTGAGGAAATGTATTCTATATCTGCTCGAATGATTGTAAATAAGGCTGCCTTAAAAACTAAAAAAGACGAAATATTCAGTATTATAAATGTGATGGAGCAAGAAATTTTGTCAGGAAAATAGGGGGACTTGTAATGGAGATAGTTTGTGAGGATTTTCAAAAGGCGTTAACGAAAATAAAACTGTTACGAGAAAACGCTAATATAATAGAAGAAACTGTTCAAAGAAGTGTCAGGGAAATCGTTCATAACGTAAGAGAGAGTAGAGATGAGGCGTTATCTTTCTATACAAAAAAGTTTGATGGTGTAGAGATTAAAGATGTTCGTGTAAGTGAAGAAGAAATAAAACAAGCGAGTATGTTTGTAGAGAGTTCATTTTTAGAAGCGTTACAAGAGGCGAAGAAAAACATTATTTCGTACCATGAAAAGCAAAAAAGACAATCGATGTTTGATTGCACGAGTAAAGGCATCATAAGGGGACAAATCATTCGGCCGTTAGAAAATATAGGGGTATATGTGCCAGGCGGAACTGCTTCGTATCCTTCGTCAGTATTAATGAATGTATTGCCAGCAAAGCTCGCTGGTGTGAAAAAGATTGTAATGGTAACACCGCCAAGAGCAGTAGGAATTGATCCGCATATTTTAGTTGCTGCAAGCCTTGCAGGAGTAGATGAAATTTATACGATAGGTGGTGCGCAAGCAATTGCTGCTTTAGCATACGGGACGGAATCGATTCCGAAAGTGGATAAAATAGTTGGACCAGGAAATTTGTACGTCGCTTTAGCGAAACGAGAAGTATATGGAATAGTAAATATCGATATGATTGCTGGACCGTCAGAAATTGTAGTTATTGCAGATGAAACTGGCAATGCAAAATATATTGCTGCTGATTTATTATCACAAGCAGAACATGACGAGAGAGCGACAGCAATTTGTATTACAACAAATATAGATTTAGCAAAAGAAGTAGAAAAAGAGATAGAAAGGCAGTTAGAAACATTACCAAGAAGCGAAATTGCACGTGAATCAATAAAGAGAAATGGAGCCATTTTTATCGTTCCTTCTTTAGATGAGGCGCTACAGTTATCGAATGAAATTGCCCCGGAACATTTAGAGTTACATATAAAAGAACCGATGAATGCTCTAGCTTATGTGAAACATGCAGGATCTATCTTTCTTGGACCATATGCACCAGAACCGCTCGGTGATTATTTAGCGGGACCGAATCACGTATTACCGACAAGTGGAACGGCAAGGTTTTTCTCGCCGTTATCAGTCGATGATTTTGTGAAAAAATCAAGTTTTCTATCTTATACGGAGGAAGCATTAAGAGATGTAAAACATCATATTGTAGAACTTGCCAATAAAGAAGGGCTACATGCGCATGCGAGAGCAATTCAAATAAGATTTGAGGAGGAAGAATAATGCGTGAGTCTAGTCAAATACGTGAGACGACAGAGACAAAAATAAAATTAAGTTTACAGCTTGATGATGGGAAGAACGTTTCTGTACAAACGGGAGTTGGTTTTTTTGATCATATGCTAACTTTATTTGCAAGGCATGGAAGATTCGGTTTGCAAGTGGAGGTAGAAGGGGATGTATTCGTTGATGCACATCATACAGTTGAGGATGTTGGGATTGTACTCGGAAATTGTTTGAAAGAAGCATTGCACAGTAAAGAGGGGATTAACAGGTACGGCTCAGCATATGTACCGATGGATGAGTCTTTAGGCTTTGTTGCAATTGATATAAGTGGACGCTCATATATTGTATTTCAAGGAGAATTAACGAATCCGAAGCTTGGGGATTTTGATACAGAACTAACGGAAGAATTTTTTAGAGCAGTTGCTCATGCTGCCAATATTACATTACATGCTCGTATTTTATACGGAAGCAATACACATCACAAAATTGAAGCGTTATTTAAAGCGTTTGGTAGAGCGCTTAGAGAAGCAGTTGAAAGAAATGCCAATATTACTGGTGTAAATTCAACGAAAGGGATGTTGTAATTGATTGCCATTATAGATTATGGAATGGGAAACATTCGTAGTGTAGAACAAGCATTAAAGTATATTGGAGCAGCGTATATCGTAACGAGTGATAAAGAAGAGATTTTTAGAAGTGATGGAGTGATTTTACCAGGAGTAGGTGCATTTCCAAAAGCGATGGATGTATTGGAAGAAAAAGATTTAGTACGTGTGTTACAAGAAATTGGGCGTTCCAGAAAACCACTTCTAGGTATTTGTCTAGGAATGCAGCTTTTATTTGAAAAAAGTGAGGAACTACAAGACTGTAACGGGTTAAGTTTATTGCCAGGCGTTATTCGAAAGTTAAAGGTTCCTTATAAAATTCCTCATATGGGATGGAATGAGTTAAAGAAAGAAGGAGAAATAGCGCTTTGGAATGGAGTAGAGGACGGTTCTTTCGTATATTATGTCCACTCTTATTACGCAGATTGTCCAAATGAAATTGTATATGGAATAAGTGAATATGGAGTGAAAGTACCTGGTTTTGTAGCAAAAGGAAATATATATGGTGCACAGTTTCATCCTGAAAAAAGTGGTGACATAGGAATGCAAATGTTGAAAAATTTTAAAGGAGTGGTAGAATCATGGAAATCTTCCCAGCTATCGATTTAAAAGAGGGCCGCTGCGTTAGACTTTATCAAGGAGAGTTTAGTAAAGAAACAGTAATGAATGAAGACCCGATTGCGCAAGCGATTATATTTGAAAAGTTTGGAGCAAAAAGGTTGCACATTGTTGATTTAGATGGTGCAGTTGCTGGCGAGTCGTTAAACTTGTCCGTCATTGAACGAATTTGTAAGGAGGTACGTATTCCAGTGCAAGTTGGCGGAGGAATTCGATCACTTGTAGCCGTAGAGAAATTATTTTCAGTAGGGGTAGATAAAGTGATTTTAGGAACAGCTGCTCTTTATGATAAGCCATTTTTAGAAGAAGCAGTTTTTCTATATAAAGAAAAAATCATCGTCGGAATTGATGCGAAAAATGGTTTCGTAGCAACGAGAGGCTGGCTTGATATGTCTGAAATTTCTTACATTGATTTAGCAAAACAAATGGAGAATGTAGGTGTTCAAACGATTGTATTTACAGACATTTCGAAAGACGGGACACTTGCAGGACCGAATATAGAACAATTGGAGTTACTACAAAAAAGCGTTTCTACTCGACTTATTGCTTCTGGAGGAATTGCATCTATTCAAGATGTGAAAAAGTTAAATGATATGAACATATACGGTGTCATAATTGGTAAGGCTCTTTACGAGAAAACGATTGATTTAGAAGAAGTGCTAGAGGTAACAAAGTTATGTTAGCAAAACGCGTTATTCCATGTCTAGATGTGAAAGAAGGGCGAGTCGTAAAGGGTGTAAATTTTATAGGACTACAAGATGTCGGGGATCCTGTTGAAATAGCAGCTTTATATAATGATGCGGGAGCAGATGAAATAGTATTTTTAGATATTACGGCAACGCATGAAGGACGAAAAACGATTATAGATGTTGTAGAAAAAACGGCTTCAAAAGTATTTATTCCTCTTACAGTTGGAGGAGGGATTTCAAGTGTGAAAGATATGTACAATTTACTAAGAGCTGGAGCAGATAAAGTTTCAATTAACTCAGCAGCAGTGCGAAATCCAAAATTAATCGAAGAAGGGGCAGAGCATTTTGGCTCACAATGTATTGTTATAGCAATTGATGCTAGAAAAGTAGCGGAGGATAAGTGGAATGTATATGTGAACGGCGGAAGAGTTGATACAGGAATGGATGCAATCAGGTGGGCAAAGCGTGTTACAGAGCTAGGCGCAGGCGAAATTTTATTAACGAGTATGGATGCAGACGGAACGAAAAACGGATATGACCTTCGTTTAACAGAAGAAATTTCAAAAAGTGTTTCCGTACCTGTCATCGCGTCAGGTGGATGCGGTCATGCTGATCACATTATAGAAGTGTTTCAAAAGACAACAGTTGATGCAGCATTAGCGGCATCAATCTTTCATTACGGTGAGGCGACAATAGGGGACGTAAAGAGAAAGTTAAGAAATGCAAATGTTGAGGTGCGGCTATGAAACCTAACTTTTCAAAAGGACTATTACCAGCAGTTGTAATTGAAGAAGATACAAAAGAAGTTTTAATGCTAGCTTATATGAATGAAGAGGCATATGAAAAAACAATAGAAACGAAAAGAACATGGTTTTATTCTCGTTCAAGAAGGTCGTTATGGAATAAAGGAGAAACATCAGGTAATGTCCAAAATGTGCAATCTCTTTATTTAGATTGTGATCAAGATTCAATCGTTGTTGTCGTAAAGCAAGTAGGACCTGCATGTCATACGGGAGAAAAAACATGTTTTCATTACAAAATTATATAGGGGGATACATATGAAAAATGCCTTTACATTACTATTTGAAACAATTAAAGAACGAAAGAGAAATCCACTTTCTGAATCATATACAAATTACTTGTTTTCAAAGGGAGAAGATAAAATTTTAAAGAAAATTGGTGAGGAATGTACAGAAGTAATTATTGCATCCAAAAATAATGATAACGAAGAGCTAGTGAAAGAAATGGTTGATGTAATGTATCACTGCTTCGTTTTATTAGCCGAAAAAAATATATCATTAGAAGATATTATGGAGGAAGTGACAGAAAGAAATGGGAAGCTTTCGAGAGTAGGGGACAGAAGAGAAATAGATACATTATAGGGGGAATATGTATGAAGGTGGATTATCACATTCATTTAGAAGAAGGGCCATATTCAATAGGATGGCTAGCTAAAATAAATGAAGCACTGCAACATTATGAACCGCTAAAAGAAGAAAAACATTCTATGGAATGGCTTGTGAAAACACAAGAACGCCTGCAAAGACGTGTGAATGAAGGGCCATTTACAATGAAATGGATTGATTTATATTTAGAAGAAGCTTTGCGAAAAGGGATAAAAGAAGTTGGTATTGTCGATCATTTATATCGTTTTTATGAAGCGAAAGAATACTATGAAAAATATGTTGATATTAGTGATTCGGGTCTTGGACGTTTACAAAAGGAATGGTTAGACCAAGTAAGGGTAGCTTCACTACATGATTTTACAAAGGCAATTGAAGAGGCGAAAGAACGGTGGAGTAAAAGAGGTGTTACGCTTAAACTTGGAATTGAAGCAGATTATTTTATTGGTGGTGAACAACAATTACAATCTTTACTCGCATTAGGAGATTTTGATTATGTAATTGGTTCTGTTCATTTTTTAAATGGCTGGGGATTTGATAATCCAGATACGAAAGAATATTTTAAGGAACATGACTTATATGTTTTATATGATACGTTTTTCAAAACGGTTGAGTGCGCAGTTCGTTCTGAGTTATTTGATATTATTGCTCATCTTGACAACATAAAAGTATTTAATTATCGATTAGATGAGAATGAACAACTTTCTTATTATAAGAAAATTGCGCGTGCATTAGTAGAAACAAATACAGCAACGGAAATAAATGCGGGATTGTACTATCGCTATCCTGTGCGCGAAATGTGTCCGAGTCCGCTATATTTACAAGTATTAGCTAAACACGAAGTTCCGATTACACTTTCTTCAGATGCTCATTATCCGAATGATTTAGGAAAATATGTGGAAGAGAATATAAAGACGTTACGTAATCATGATATTGCTCACTTAGCTACATTTACGAAACGAGTTAGAACGATGAGATTACTAGAAGAAGTAACAATTTCAAAATGATCACGATTTTTTCATGAAAATCCATCTTTTTGTTCAAAATAAGAAAGAATAAAAAGGAGGGTAAGAAATGTCGAAACAGCAAAATAAGCAAAATGTACAAGGTGCACAGCAACAAGCGTATACTTCTGAAACGAATGCTACATCTCAATCCGTTATTGAGGAACAAATTAGTGATACAGTTGCAGAAGGAACGATCGATGTGAAGCTTGGAAAACAATCGCAAGAAAAAGCATAAGAAGAGGGGGAGACTTGCATCTCCTCTTTTTTTGTGGAAAAGTGTCGATTTTCAAAACTATAATCAAATTCCTTGGTTTTTATATGTGGATTTCTTACAATGAAAGATAAGAGAGATCTTATTTTCTATAGAAGAGGTGTTAGTAGTGGCAAAAATATTAGTAGCAGGGAAAATTCCAGCAATCGGATTAGAACTATTAAAGGATCATGATGTAGAAATGTACGATAAAGAGGAGTTAATTTCTTTAGATGAATTAACAGAGCGTGTAAAAGACAAAGATGCATTGTTAAGCCTACTTTCTACAAAGGTGACAAAAGAAGTGATTGATGCGGCACCTAATTTGAAGATTGTTGCAAACTACGGTGCTGGTTACGATAATATTGATTACTCATATGCCGAAAAAAAAGGGATTGCGGTAACGAATACACCGAAAGTATCAACGGAAGCTACCGCAGAACTAACATTTGCACTTCTTTTAGCGGCGGCACGTAGAATTCCTGAAGGTGATACGCTATGTCGTACAATTGGATTTAACGGATGGGCACCGTTATTTTTCTTAGGCCGCGAAGTACATGGTAAAACAATTGGAATTATCGGCCTTGGAGAAATCGGAAAGGCAGTTGCAAAACGTGCGAAAGCATTTGGCATGAATATTTTATATACAGGACCAAATCGAAAGCCTGAAGCTGAAAGTGAACTGGAAGCAACATATGTAACATTGGAAGAATTGTTACAAACGGCAGACTTTATTACAATTAACTGTGCGTATAATCCGAAATTGCACCATATGATTGATGAAGAACAGTTCAAAATGATGAAGAAAACGGCGTATATTATAAATGCTTCACGTGGACCAATTATGCATGAAGCGGCACTTGCTCATGCTTTAAAAACAAATGAAATTGAAGGGGCAGCTCTTGACGTGTTTGAATTTGAGCCGAAAATTACGGAAGAGCTAAAAGGATTAAAGAATGTGGTACTTGCTCCTCACGTAGGAAATGCAACATTCGAAACGCGTGATGCGATGGCCGAAACGGCGGTAAGAAATATTTTAGCTGTATTAAATGGCGAAGAAGCTGTAACGCCTGTTAATCAAAAAGTATTCGTTACAAAATAAAAAGAAACCTTCCGATTCCGGAAGGTTTCTTTTTATTTTTCTTTATTTGCTCTTTTTGATGGTCTTTGTCTAAGGAATTGAGATAGCATGTACAAAATATATAGTGGAATAGCAATGAATAAGAAAACAGAAAAATTACCGAACCCTGTTTGGTACATTGTGATAATGATGCCCACTAAAAATAGTGTAATAATGATGCTATATCGTGGAATTGGTACATCTTTTAAACTTGGGATACGAATGCGGCTCACCATTAAAAATGCGAACGTTACAAATACTGTAATAAGAACGATTTTTGGAATGGTATGTGAAAATAATGTTAAGAAAGCAACAAGCCCTCCCGCTGCTGTAATCGGTACCCCAGTGAAATATTTCATTGAAGTAGAAGATGGTGTTACATTAAATCGTGCTAAACGATATGCTCCGAAAAGAGGGAATAGCCCCGCTATGTATAGTCCGATGATTCCATAATTAGAGAAAGATGTGTAATACATGAGAACAGCAGGTGCTGCACCAAATGTTACGACATCCGCAAGCGAGTCAAGCTCTTTTCCCATTTGTGAATCAACACGTAATAAACGAGCAACACGCCCATCAAGACTATCTAACATCATCCCGATAAGTACTAAAATAGCAGCTGATTTATAATATCCTAAAGATGCATAGCCGATTGACAAGAATCCACTATATAAATTTCCGAGCGTAAATAAGTTTGGAATAGCTGCTCTATACAAAATCTGATCCCTTGCTTTCTGTAATAAATTCTTAATTAGTGTATGAAAGTTTACTTATTTTATCATACCATAAATTTCTTCTTCACACGAAAGAAATTCCCAATTTGTGAAAGATTTCATATCAGAATGATTTGAAAAATAAGTGAAAAAAGAAGGGGCTGTCTCATAAGTCTCTTTCGAGGTAAGATCACATGAAATTGAAAAGGCAGAAACGTTATAAAATTAACATTTCTGCCCTTCACTTTTTATTCGATTTTGGCTAAAAAGCACTTTTTGGGACAGCCTCTTCTTGTATTATTCAAAGTTCGTTATCATAGTTCCAGTTTTATACCGATTGTTAGGATCGAAACGTAACAAATCTCCATAAATGAGTTTGTCGGAAAGTTTCAATTCTGTTTTTGCTTTTTCAATATTCGGTTGACATAATGAGATGTCTGCTTCTTCACCTGTGTTTCGTTTATAGCACATGTTTTTTGTATACACATAATCTTCCGAAACGAAGCTACCATCACGCATTACCATAAGTGGATCTTCTTCTTTAATAAATAAGTCAGTTCCAAATTCAACTGATTTATTTGTTTTAATACCAAGTAAATGAAGTAGCGTTGGTTTAATATCAATTTGACCAGACACTTTAGAAATGACTTTTCCTTCTTGACCAGGTACATGAATAATGAGAGGGACGCGTTGTAATTGCATAGAATCAAATGGTGTAATAGCGTCTTTCCCAAGGAACTGAGCCATAGCTGCGTTATGGTTTTCAGAAATACCGTAATGATCTCCGTAAATGACAATAACAGAGTTGTCATACAGTCCTTCTGCTTTTAATTGTTTAATAAATTGTTTAAGAGCTTCATCCGTATAACGAACGGTTGGGAAGTAACGGTTTACAACGCCACTTTCCGAATTAAACTCATCAACATATTGATCTTCTGGATTTAGAAGAAATGGAAAATGGTTTGTTAAAGTAATGAATTTTGTATAGAACGGCTGTGGTAAAGATTTTAACTTTGGAATAGATTGTTCAAAGAACTCTTTATCTTTTAACCCCCAACCGACAGACATTTGTTCCGTGCCTACGTAATCACTTAAATTAAAGTAACGATCATATCCGAGTGCAGGGTACATTACATCACGATTCCAAAACGTTTTATCGTTTGAATGGAAGACAGCAGAAGAATATCCGTATTTCTTTAATTGTTCTGGTGTAGCTGTATATTCATTTGTTGCATGAGTAAAGAATACAGAACCGCGGTCTAACGGATAAAGTGAATTTTCAACGATAAATTCAGCATCAGAAGTTTTACCTTGCCCTGTTTGATGATAGAAGTTATCGAAATAAAAACTATCTTTAATAAATTCATTTAAAAATGGAGTAATTTCTTTTCCATTTATTTTTTTATTAATAACAAAACTTTGTGTAGATTCCATTGAAATCAAAATTACATTTTTACCTTTTGCAGCTCCAAATAAGTTCTTATCAACTTGCTTATCTTTTGAGTCTGTATAGTTTTTAATTTCAGAGAACCCGTCCCCACTTGCAAATACACGTTCAGCTGAAGATTTTGATTGCAGTGTAATATCAAATAGATGATATGTGTATAAACCTAAATTTTTCACGACAGTTTGACGGTCAAACGAGCGTGAGAACATTTGTGGTTTATAAATAATGGAAACAACAATTTGTAGTGCTAATAGAGCTGTTACACCGCTAAAGAAAGTTCTCTTCTCAGAGCGAGAAAGCGGCGTTTTGTCGCAAAATGATGGGAATTTACGCGAAAGAAACATTAAGATGATCGCATCTGCGAATAACAGTAATGTTTTATACGTAAAGAGTTCTTTTATACTCGTCCCTAAATCAGCCATATTATTTGTTTGAAATAATACTGGGAACGTAACGAAATCGTTATAAAACCCATAAAACATTGCATTTCCAAATAAAATGAATGACAGTATAAAACTAATTCCAACTATAATGCGATTTCGGTGTTTAGATGCAAATAATGCAAAACCGAAAAATAAAAGTAACGCAGCTAGTGGATTCATAAAAAGCATAAATTCTTCAAAGAAATTATCAATTTTAATATCAAACGCTAGCTTGTACACAATATATGTTTTTATCCATAATAAAACGACTGCAACGAGTGCGAATCGCAGTTTTGGAAACAGACGTTGTAGCATAATATACTCCTCTCCTAAAAAGCATGACGGTTCTTGTGGGCCTATTTGATTAGCGCCTCATTTTATATATACGAACAGTCCTTTATTATTATGTTTATTATACTATGAGTATCATTATACGAAAATAAAAGAGAGTTGTGGACTTTTTTATAACAATTGAGTAGAAAAAGGACAGTAGGAGACAATAAAATGGAGTTTCTATGTATGATTATTATCGTGCGCGGAAAGAATCGTGTAACAATACGGAGGTTATAATGCGAAAATTATTATATTTTATAGTATGCAGTAGTGTTATACTTTTTGCTTCACCAAGTGTGTCGGTAGCAGAGTATGATGCACCTCTTATGGAAGATGCCCTTTATTCTGTGTTATTTCCGAAAATAAATAAAGCAATCGAAAAACAATATGGGAGCTTGAAGCCTTATCAATGCCCGAAAATTATTAGTTTAAAAAAAGTGTATAGCGGCACATATTTATTTCAAGCGAGTATTGAAGTGACAAAGTATGAACGTGTTGCAGGGAAAATTGCGCCACCATTTGAGAAGGTAACGATTACATTTAATAACGAAGAAGGCGAATGGGAAGTGACAAAGGTTTCAGTAAAGCGCTTACCAAACGATACGAAACTAAACTGTCAAAAAGCAATATAAAAAATTGTTTGACAAATAAAATGATCCTTTGGTATTGTTAATAGCAACAATTAGATGTTTGAAAATTAAATAGACTTACCTCATCTACTCTCAAAGGTAGAGGCCGCGATAGGAAAGAGTAAGCTATGGGAGATTGAATGGAATCTGTGATCATAGGTTGAAAGGGACTATTGCCGAAATATAAGAATAACCATCTTATTCATATATTGGGACTGCATTGAATAAATGTAGTACTGTCATAAGATTTATTTTATGGAGAGCTATTTGGAGATGTTGATGCGGTTTCTTATTTTGAGGAGATAACAACTCGTTTATTTTTTCAATATATATTTTTCCTAATAAGAAACGCGTGTGAACATTGTTCCGCGCGTTTTTTGTCTATCTAAAAGCGTGCTGCAATGAATAGAAGATTGGGGTTATGAGTTTTAGAGGAAATAAGGGAGGAATTCAAATGTATTTACACGGCACAAGCCGAATCAATGGGCAAGGACACTTAGAAATTGGAGGGTGCGACACGACGCAGCTAGCAAAACAATATGGAACACCACTTTATGTATACGATGAAGAGTCAATTCGAGGAAAGTGCCGCGCGTTTCATCGTGCTTTTAAAGAAAGTGGGTTCTCTTATCAAGTAGCATATGCAAGCAAGGCGTTCTTGTGCATGGAGATGTGCCGAGTAGCTCGTGAAGAGAATATGTCATTAGATGTTGTTTCTGGAGGGGAATTATATACTGCACTACAAGCAGGATTTCCAGCATCGCGCATTCATTTTCACGGCAATAACAAAACAGATGAAGAAATTGTAATGGCTCTTCAGGCGAATATTGGTTGTTTTGTCGTAGATAACTTCTTAGAATTAGAAATTTTGCATGATTTAGCAGTGCAACATGGGAAATTTGTGAACATATTAATTCGTGTAACGCCCGGAGTAGAGGCGCACACACATGAATATATTACAACAGGTCAAGATGATTCAAAATTTGGATTTGGCGTGTCAAATGGTCAAGCGATGCAGGCAATTGAGCTTGCTTTACAAAAATCAAATTATAACGTGTTAGGAATTCATTCACATATCGGATCACAAATATTTGAAACGGCTGGCTTTGTGCGAGCGATTGAAGTTCTTCGTCAATTTTTAGAAGCAGTGAGAGAGCGAACAAACTATGTAGTAAAAGTGCTAAATGTAGGGGGAGGATTCGGAATACGCTACACAGAGTCCGATACACCATTAACTCTTGAGACGTATGTGCGAGCTGTAACAAGTGCGGTGAGAGAACAATTTACGTTATGTAATTATCCATTGCCAGAAATATGGGTTGAACCAGGCCGTAGTATTGTGGGTGATGCCGGAACGACACTTTATACAGTCGGATCTGTGAAAGACATTCCTGGTATTCGGAAATATGTATCAGTGGATGGTGGGATGACTGATAACTTAAGACCTGCTTTATATAACGCTCGTTATGAAGCGATGTTAGCGAATCGAGGGAATGATGAGAACGAGGAAGTTGTTTCGATTGCAGGGAAATGCTGTGAGAGTGGAGATATGTTAATTTGGGATATTAATCTACCGAAAGTTGCTTCTGCGGATTTACTAGCAATTTCTTGTACAGGGGCATACGGGTACTCGATGGCAAATAATTATAATCGGATTCGTAGACCAGCTGTCGTCTTCGCGAAAGGTGGTACATCACAAATTGTTGTAGAGCGCGAAACATATGAAAATATTATTGGGAACGATCGCATACGTATAAAAGAACTTGTTTAAATGAGGAAAAAGGAGTTGTTCGGATGGGCAATTCCTTTTTTATAAAATAAAATAATTAAAATATATCGGAAAACTAGGATTGAAAAAAATCAGAATTGTGATAAAATACAAATACAAAGCTTATCAAGAGAAGCGGAGGGAACTGGCCCGGCGAAGCTCGGCAACCTGCTTATAGAAAGCAAGGTGCTAAATCCAGCAAAATGGAATCCATTTTGAAAGATAAGGTAAAATATATTACCGAACAGTCTTTTCGAAATGGGAAAGATTTTTTTTATGAATAAAAAGGGGGGCTGTTCGCGTGAGCGTACGGGAACATTTTGAGGAAGTATCTGAGAAAATTGAAGCGATGCTTGCTGATATGAAATATGGTTCAATTACAATTGTTGTGCAAGATGGAAAAGTCATTCAATTAGAGAAAAGTGAAAAAGTACGTTTAAAGTAAAAAGCGCTGACTAGAAAAACTAGAGGCGGTTTTAACCTATTTTATTAGGTTAAAACCGTCTTTTTGCTTTTACAGGGGGAAAAAACATGTTGACGTATGAAACGTGGGAAGAAAATGATGTTTCATTTTCAGAAGAAGATGAAACGAAAGGCGCGTTATCTGTATTAAGTTGGGCTTATAAAGAATATAAAAGTGAAATTGTATACGCATGTAGCTTCGGAGTGGAAGGGATGGTACTGCTGCATCTTATTAACCAAGTAAATCCATCTGCTAAAGTTGTTTTTTTAGATACTAACGTACATTTTCAAGAAACGTATGAATTAATTCAAAAAGTGCGGGAACGATTTCCTTCATTAAATATTATAGAAAAACAGCCAAAACTTACACTTGATGAACAAGTCAACTTGTATGGTAACAAGCTATGGGAAAGCAATCCTAATCTTTGTTGTAAAATTAGGAAGATTTTACCGTTAGAAGAATCATTAGCGAATGAAAAAGCGTGGATATCAGGGTTGAGGAGAGAACAATCAGAAACGCGTAAGCATACAAAGTTTATAAATCAAGATCATCGTTTTCAATCTATTAAAGTTTGTCCGCTCATTCATTGGACGTGGAAAGAAGTATGGCGATATGTATACAAGCATAGCTTGCCGTATAACCCATTACATGATATTGGATATCCAAGTATTGGGTGTGAGAAGTGTACGTTGCCTGTAGGAGAGGGTGGCGATTCGAGAGATGGTAGATGGGCTGGGAAAGTGAAAACTGAATGTGGTCTTCATTATCAATAAGATGAATCTTGAAATAAAACAAAGAGGAGATATAGAAAATGAGTACAGTAAACGAATTGGTAAACCTTGTAGACGAGACATATGACATATCACAAATTGAAAAAGAAATTGAGCTAGATAACATTGCGTTAAGTGATTTAGAACTATTAGCGACAGGGGGATATAGCCCGCTTACTGGTTTTCTAGGAAAGAAAGATTATGATTCGGTTGTAGAAACGCTTCGTTTAAATAATGGAAGTGTTTGGAGTATACCAATTACATTACCAGTAACGGAAGAGGTAGCAGAGACGCTAAAAGTTGGAGAGGAAGTAAAGCTTGTTAACGGTGGAAACGTATATGGTGTCATTCAAATAGAAGATATTTTTGTGCCTGATAAGGAAAAAGAAGCGTTACTAGTATATAAAACGACGGATGAGGCTCATCCGGGAGTGAAAAAATTATATGAACGACCGAACGTTTATGTCGGTGGGGCTATTGTTCTTACGAAACGCTTTGAAAATAATCCGTTTCCTTCTTATCATTTAGACCCAATTGAAACGAGAGAAGAATTTAAAAAACGTGGTTGGAAAACAGTAGTCGGATTCCAAACGAGAAATCCTGTACATCGTGCCCATGAATATATTCAAAAATCTGCTCTTGAAATTGTAGATGGTCTCTTTTTAAATCCCCTCGTCGGGGAAACGAAGTCGGACGATATTCCTGCTGATGTAAGAATGGAAAGCTATGAAGTGTTACTTCAAAACTATTATCCGAAAGATCGTGTCTTTTTAAGTGTATTTCCTGCAGCGATGCGTTACGCAGGACCGAGGGAAGCGATATTTCATGCACTAGTCAGAAAGAATTTTGGATGTACCCACTTTATTGTAGGGCGAGATCATGCAGGGGTAGGAGATTATTACGGTACTTATGAAGCGCAAGAAATTTTTACAAACTTTACAGTAGAAGAATTAGGGATTACACCGTTATTTTTTGAACATAGTTTTTACTGTACGAAATGTGAAGCAATGGCTTCGACGAAAACATGCCCGCACGGAAAAGAAGATCATGTTATTTTATCGGGTACGAAAGTAAGAGAACTATTACGAAACGGTGAGATTCCGCCAAGTACATTTAGTCGTAAAGAAGTAGTGGAAGTGCTAATTAAAGGCTTGAAAAAAGAAGTAGTAACAGAATAGGGAGAGAATGAGATGGACACAAATATTACTTGGCATACAGCTTCGGTTTCAAAAGATGAGAGAAGAGTGAAGAATGGGCATCATAGTTTTGTAATTTGGTTTACTGGTTTATCAGCGTCGGGTAAATCTACAGTAGCAAACGCGGTTGCTCGTAAACTATTTGAAAAGAATATTGGAAACTATGTACTTGATGGAGATAATATACGCCACGGTTTAAATAAAGATTTAGGTTTTTCTGAAAGTGATCGTATGGAAAATATAAGACGGATTGGCGAAGTGGCAAAGCTATTTGTAGATCAAGGTACTGTTGTTCTTACAGCGTTTATTTCACCGTTTCGAGTAGACCGAAAACAAGTTAGAGATCTATTAGCTGCAGATGAATTTATAGAAGTGTTTGTAAAATGTCCAATTGAAGAGTGTGAGAAACGTGATCCGAAAGGGCTTTATAAAAAAGCAAGAAAAGGTGATATTAAAGACTTTACAGGTATCGATTCACCATATGAGGAACCAGAGAAAGCGGAATTAATTGTAGAAACGCATAAGCATTCTATTGAAGAATGTGCAGAACAAATCGTGAAGTACTTACAAGAGCGTAGTTTTATCCCGCTAATTGGCGGGCAGTAAAACTGTCATCTCAAAATTTGTCTAGGGCAAAGAAGTTAGGTAGGAGATGAATTGCCTGTAAATTCCTGATTGGTTCAATCAATAATCAGTGGGGGAGGAACCCCCCACTGATTAAAGTTTCACTTTATATAGGGGGATTAAAAAATGAGTTATGAAAAAGTATGGGCTAACAATGAAAAATTAAATCAAACTGAGAAAAATAAATTAAAAAAAGATGGATTGGAAATCTTTAATGACATTCCTTACTATGCAGAGAATGGCTTCGAATCTATTCCGAAAGAAGAGTGGGACGCATTCAAATGGGCAGGGTTGTATTTACAAAGACCGAAAGAAGCTGGTTATTTTATGATGCGTGTAAATATTCCTTCTGGCATTATTACGAATGCACAGGCAGAAGTGCTTGCTTCTATCGCTGAGGATTATGGACGTGACGTAATAGATATTACGACAAGACAGGCGATTCAGTTTCATTGGTTACAAATTCATCAAATTCCAGATATTTTTAAAAGATTAGCAAGAGTTGGGTTATCTTCAGCTGGGGCGTGTGGTGATATAACGCGTAATATTACAGGAAATCCACTTGCTGGCATTGATGCAAATGAATTATTTGATACAACGCATATTGTGAAAGAGGTATATGACTACTTCCAACATAATGAAGAGTTTTCTAACTTACCACGTAAATTTAAAATGTCTATTAGTTCTAACATTTATAACGCAGCAAACGCAGAGATTAACTGTGTTGCATTTACACCTGCTACGAAAGAAATAGATGGTGAGAAAAAAGTTGGTTTTCATATAAAAGTAGGCGGTGGGTTATCGGCTCGTCCATATTTAGCTGATGAATTAGATGTATTCGTTTTACCAGAAGAAGTCAAAGCGGTAGCGATTGCGATTGCTACGATATTCCGTGATTTTGGATATCGTGAAAAACGTCATTTAGCTCGTTTGAAATTTCTTGTTGCAGACTGGGGAGCAGAGAAGTTTAAAGAGAAACTAATAGAATATACAGGACCATTACAAAGTAAAGGAGAAAGTGCTCTTAAAGGCTGGAATGCGGGATACTTTTATGGTGTCCAAGACCAAAAACAAGATGGACTAAAATATGTAGGTTTTAATGTGCCGGTAGGACGCCTACATGCAGAAGAAATGTTTGAGATTGCAAGAATTGCTAAACAATATGGAAATGGACAAATTCGTACATGTAATTCACAAAACTTCATTATTCCGAATGTTCCGCCAGAAAATGTAACTGGCTTGCTAAATGAGCCGTTGTTTGAAGCGATATCAGCAAATCCGAAATCGTTTATTGGTCACGCGGTTTCTTGTACTGGTATTGAATATTGCAATCTTGCATTAGTAGAAACGAAAGAAAGATTACGAAAAATTGCCGAATACTTAGATACACAAATTGCACTCGATGTTCCGATTCGTATTCATATGGTAGGATGCCCGAATTCATGTGGTCAACGTCAAATTGCTGACATTGGATTACAAGGTGTAAAAATGAAAACGAAGGAAAAAGGAATTGTTGAAGCCTTTGAAATATATGTAGGTGGAACGCTGTTAGATGGTGGTGCTTATAACCAAAAGTTAAAAGGAAAAATAGATGGTGAGGATCTACCTGATGTACTCGTATCATTTATAAGTTATTTCAAAGAAAATAAATTACCAGCTGAAACGTTTTATGATTTTGTAGGCCGTGTTGGTGTAGAGACATTACAAACAGCGTTAAATAACGTGTTAGAAGAAGTAATAGCGTCTTAGGAGGGACAATATGGATTTATATCGATTTGAAGCTGTATTAGAGAATAGTATTGTTCCAATTGTTGTTGTTGCTGAAAGTGAAGAAAAGGCATTTAAGATGGCGGAGATTGAACTTGAAAAACATTTTTTACCGTTACCAGAAGTAAAGGAGATTGCTCTATTTGAAAAAAAGAAGATTCGAAAAAGCGCGGCTTTTGTTATTCATGAGTAAGGAACATTGAAATATGAAGAAATGAAAACTTCCATTCCTATATAAGGATGGAAGTTTCACTTTAATAGTAGAAATGAGGAGAGATGATGGGAAAAGTATATATCGTTGGAGCTGGCCCTGGAGATCCAGATTTAATTACTGTAAAAGGATTGAAATGTATTGAGAAGGCAGATGTTATTTTGTACGACCGTCTCGTAAATAAAGAGTTGCTTTCCTATGCAAAGTCTGGAGCGGATTTAATTTATTGCGGAAAACTACCAAATTATCACACGATGAAGCAAGAGACAATTAACACGTTTCTTATTAAATATGCGAAAAAAGGAAAAGTTGTAACGAGGCTAAAAGGTGGGGATCCATTTGTATTTGGTAGAGGAGGAGAAGAAGCTGAAGCGTTAGCAAAGCAAGGTGTACCGTTTGAAATCGTTCCTGGTATTTCAGCTGGAATAGCTGCTCCTGCTTATGCTGGTATTCCAGTGACACATCGTGATGCAAGTGCAAGTTTTGCTATTGTGACAGGGCATAGAAAAGAAGATGCTGAAGAGGAAGTGAAGTGGGAAAATTTAGCGAAAGGTGTAGAGACTTTAGCTGTATATATGGGGGTTAGCAATTTACCCTACATATGTGAGCAACTGATAAAGCATGGAAAAAATAAAAGTACGCCTGCTGCTATTATTGAGCGGGGAACGACATCTATGCAGCGCACAGTTGTTGGGACGTTAGGAACAATTGTAGATGTTGCGAAAAAAGAACAAATTCAAAATCCAAGCATGATTGTAATTGGAGAAGTCGTCCGTTTTAGAGAAAAAATCCATTGGTTTGAAAAGCAGACAGAAAGTACGTATCAAGTAAGTGGAGTGTTATAAAATGAAAGCCATCTTATATATATGTCATGGAAGTCGCTTGAAAGCAGCGAAAGAAGAAGCGGTTGCATTTATTACGTCATGTATGAACCGTGTAGAGGCAAGTATTCAAGAAATTTGTTTTTTAGAGTTAGCGAGTCCAACTATTGATGAAGGGTTCCGTACATGTGTGAAGCGTGGTGCTACAGAGATTATCGTTATTCCAGTTTTTTTATTAGCAGCAGGTCATGTGAAAAAAGATATTCCGTTTGAATTGGAAAAGTTAAATAATCAATATCCAAGTATAAAAGTGACCTATGGTAATCCATTTGGCGTATCAGAAACACTTATAAAATCAGTGTATAACGGTAGTGGCATTGAACAGGAAAATAAGAATGAAGTGACGTTACTTCTCGTTGCAAGAGGGAGCAGTGATCCTGAAGTATTACGAGATATAAACTGGATCGCTTCTTTATTTCAAACGGAAGAGAAAATTAAAAAAGTAGAAATTTGTTATTTAGCAGCTGCCGAGCCGAAATTTGAGAAGAAGTTAAAGGAAGTTGTAGAACGAAAAGAAAAGAATATCGTTGTACTGCCTTACTTGTTATTTACAGGTTTGCTTATGAAGCATATTGAAAAAGAAGTACGCCAATATGAGCTAGATGAGATAAAAATAAGTCCATATTTAGGGAAGAATGAAGCGTTTCAGTATATGTTAATTCAGAAAACGAAGAAATTATTGAAGGGAGATCAATATGTATCCACTTACAGTGCGAGTTGAGAAGAAACGTGTTGTTGTCATTGGTGGAGGGAAAGTCGCGGGATTCAAAATTATTCCTTTACTCAAACAAGGTGCAGATATAGTTGTGGTAAGTCCTGAATTGGATGCAAATTTAGTGAAACTTGTAGAAGAAAAGAAAATTCGTTGGTATCAAAGGGAGTATGAAAAAAGTGATATTAAAGACGCCTTTTTAGTTGTTGCAGCGAGTAGTGATGCTGTATTGAATGAACAAATTGCTGAAGATGTCGCAGAGAATCAATTAGTAAATGTTATTACGAATCCGGAAAGTGGAAATGTTCATTTTCCGGCAGCGATTCATCGTGGATTACTGAATGTGGCTGTTTCTACTGGCGGAGCGAGCCCAAAACTTGCAAAAAAAATTCGAGATGATATCGCAAATAAATATGATGAGACGTATGAATCGTATCTTGATTTTTTATACGAAGTTAGAATAAAGGTGAAAGAATTACAAATAGAGAAAAGAGAGAGAAATATATTGTTGCAAGAGGTATTGAAGTCGATATATGTTCAAAATGAACAAAAAAGAGAATTGTTTTTACAAGAATTAGAGAGAAGAGTTCATATAGGATAATAAATAAATTGTACTTTACAACTATAAGAATATAATTTATAATCACAAGTAACTTCAATAGATGAAATCGATGAGCAAGAAGAGTATGTATATTTGATGCGTTCAGAGAGCTGGGGTAAGGTGTGAGCCCGGTACGATAAAATATACAGAATGGGCTTGCGAGAGGTATGTTGAACATTGTAGTAGGCAACCCGGGTTCCGCCGTTAAAAGGATAGAGTATCGGAGTTTTTCCTGTACTTGAACAAGTGGGATTTATCAATCCAATTGAGGTGGTACCACGGTATTAACATTACATATATCGTCCTCTACATGCATATTTGCGTGTAGGGGACTTTTTTATTTTCTAAAGGAGGTGTGCGAGTATGAAATGAAAGTGTATAATTAATAAAAGTTTAAATATTCAGAAAAGGAGAAATTATGATGAAAGAAACACAGCAATGGACGTCGAAAATAGGCTTTGTACTCGCAGCAGCCGGAGCCGCAGTAGGTCTTGGTGCGATATGGAAATTTCCATATGTTGCAGGTAATGGCGGGGGAGGCGCATTCTTCCTTGTATTTTTACTATTAACTTTATTTATAGGTATGCCGCTTCTTATAGCTGAATTTGTTATTGGACGTAGTACACAAAAAGAGGCAGTTACTGCGTATAAAGTATTGGTGCCAAATAGCAAGTTATATCCTTGGATTGGTCGCATGGGAGTTGTTACTTGTTTTAGTGTACTATCTTTTTATAGTGTTGTAGGTGGATGGATTTTACTTTACTTATACTATAGTGTGACAGGAAGTTTCTGGAATGGAGTGGCTGATTATGGGCAATTATTCGGTGAGACGATTTCAAATCCAGTAAGCGCGATCGGAGCACAATTTATCTTTATGCTTTGTACAATTTTTGTCGTAAGTAAAGGTGTAGAGAAAGGGATAGAAAAGGCAAGTAAGTATATGATGCCGTTATTATTTATTTTATTTATTGCAATTATTGTTCGTGCGTTAACACTGGATGGTGCTTTTGCTGGGGTAGAGTTCTTCTTAAAACCAGATTTTTCAAAGCTGACAGCAGATACGATTTTATATGCGATGGGACAATCTTTCTTCTCTCTAACAGTAGGGGCCTCAGTAATGGTAACGTATAGTTCATATTTAAAGAAAGAAGAACATTTAGCGAAGTCAGCAACATCTATTGTAAGTTTAACTGTTTTTGTTACAGTACTTGCAGGATTAGCGATTTTCCCGGCGATTTTCGCACTAGGTGTTAAGCCGACTGAAGGACCAGGGTTACTATTTATCGTCCTTCCAGCAGTATTTGCGAAAATACCATTTGGACAATTTTTCTTCATTATGTTTTTAGTGCTATTCTTCTTTGCAACGTTAACATCTGCGATTTCCATGCTTGAAATTGTAGTAGCATCTGTTGCGAAGGGGAATGAGAAGAAGCGTCCGTCAGCATCGTTATTAATTGGTATTCTAATTTTTGCAGTTGGAATTCCGTCAGCGTTATCGTTTGGTATTATGAGTGATGTGAAAATATTTGGGAAAACATTCTTTGACTTAGTCGACTTCTCAGTAAGTAACGTATTGCTGCCGTTAGGGGTACTAGCTATTTCGCTATTCGTACCAAATAAAATGAGTAAAGAAATGTTAATGAAAGAATTAGAAGTTACGGAAACGAAAGGGAAAACATTATTTAATATTTGGTTCTTCTTACTTCGTTATGTTATTCCAGTAACTGTAATTATTGTATTTTTAAATGTGATAGGTGTATTTAAAATGTTTGCATAATAAAAAGACGGAGAAATCTCCGTCTTTTTATTATGTTGTAGGTGTATTTAGTAAGCGATTATATGCTTTGTAGGCTGTGATGACTGCGAGGAATGATCCGATTAAAAATAAAACTGAGCCACCAAATGTAAATAGCCGGCCAATAAAAGTCTCTCTAGCTTCTTGTATTTTTTGCTGTAATTGTGTATTCATATAATTCACCCCGTAAACTATAGGCATTTAGTTATAGTCTATGTAGAATGCCTATAGTGTGTGAAGTGGAAATAAAAGAACTCGGTATGCACCGAGTTTTTTTATAATCCGATATAAGGAGATGGATCAACTGCGTTTGTCTTGCCGACATTCCATTCTCCCAGATGAAGTTCGAAGTGTAAATGTTGTCCGTATGATTGGCCAGTATTCCCCATAAATCCAAGTTGAGTTCCTTGTTTTACAGTTTGTCCATTTGATACAGAACGGCTACTCATATGAGCATATACTGTTGTATATGTTTTTCCGTTAATACGGTGAGATAAGTACACAACATTTCCGTAACTAGATGATAATTCTGAGCGAATAACAACGCCATCTGCAGCGGCAATAATTGGAACAGTTCCTGAAGCAGCGATATCGATTCCTTTATGGTTATCTATAGAGCGTACGCCAAAACCAGAAGTTTTTGATCCAGCTGCTGGTTTAATAAATCCTCCGATGTTTGTATCGTGTGGTGTTGGGGCCGCTTGAGCTGTTTGAGCAGATGTAGCAGCTTGTTTACGAGCTTCTTCCGCCTTGCGAGCTTCCTCAGCTTTACGAGCTTCTTCTGCGCGTTTTTCTTCTTCAATTGCCTTTTGAACAGCTTGACGCTGGTTTTCTAAAATGCCTTTAGATTCTTCTAATCCTTCAATCTCTGAATCTACTTTTGCTACTTTCGTATGTAGATCGCTAATAAGAGTTTGTTGCTGTTGTTGGTTGTTTTGTAATTCTTGTTGTTTTTGTTCTAATTTTTGCTCGGATTCTTTCAGTTGTTGCTCTTTTTTCTCAACAGCCTCTTTTTCTTTCGTCACAGCATCTTGGTCATTTGTTTGTTTTTTCACAATGTCAGTATCATTATTTAAAATTAAACTGACAGAGTACATATTATCAACAAGATCAGCAATGTTTGCAGAATTTGTTAATACTTCTGTAATGATATTTGTGCGAGGTTTTTCTTGCATAGATTGCAGTCGTTGCTTAATAACTTCCTGACGCGTATCTATGTTTGTTTGTAATTGCTCTATATGTTTCTTTTTTTCAGTAATTACTTGTTGTGTCTTACTAATTTCTTTTTTTGTATCGTTTAATTCAGCTTCGTTTTTATTAATAGAAGTAGTTAAATCGTCGATTTTCTTTTGTAATTCTTGAATTTCTTTTTCTATTTGTTCTTTCTCGGCTGATTTATTTTGTAAGTCATTTTGTTTTCCTTCTAATTCAGATTGAATATTAGATAATTTATCTTGATTCGTTTCAGCGTATGTGGGTGAAAGTAACGGGGAAGCAAAAATCGTTCCTGCTGCTAAAACGCTGAACGCTACAAATTTCTTTTTCATGGTTGTCTGGCTCCTTTCCCTATGAATGTTATATATCATAAGAAGAAGAGTGTCTATCGTTGTAACCATAATGTAAAGAAAATTTTATAAAATTACTAAGTTTTGTCGGAATTTATCATTTTTTTACGGTAATTGTAATGGTGATTCTCTTTCTTAATTTGTGTAACAAAGGTGTGTTCTGGATTGCATTTTGTTAAATAAAGGAATAAATAGGTATATTTTATGTAGTGAAATTTAATTTGGAAACTCAATAAAATACTAGTAAGGAATCGTTCTCATGTTAGGTTTTCTGACATGGGTTTTATTTTTGTCAAGAAAATTATTTGCGTTTGGGCAAACTTATTTTGTTGTCAGATTTTAAATTTTGATTTATGATTTTTAACAGGGACAAAATGTAGTGAATTGTCGAATAATATGTAATACTCTTAATTTCAAGTTTTATAGATATAGAATGAGAGGTAGAGTGACACATCGAAGAGGGGGTTACAACAAATATGAAAAGAATAGGACTTGCATGGCAAATATTAATAGGACTTGTGCTTGGTATTGCGGTTGGTGCGATTTTCTTTGACAATCCAGCTGTTGTGAAGTACTTACAACCAATTGGTGATATTTTCATCCGACTAATTAAAATGATTGTAGTACCGATTGTTGTAGCAAGTATTGTTGTTGGGGTTGCTGGTGTTGGCGATGTTAAAAAATTAGGTCGACTAGGCGGAAAAACAATTATTTACTTTGAAATTATTACAACAATTGCAATTATTGTCGGTCTATTAATTGCGAATATTTTCCAACCAGGAAAAGGCGTAAATATGGAGCAGTTAACAAAGACAGATATTTCGAAATATACACATACGACAGAGCAAGTACAAAGTCATTCGTTTGCAGATACATTTGTAAATATTGTTCCAACAAACATTGTAAAGTCATTAGCTGACGGAGATATGCTTGCTATTATCTTCTTCTCTGTATTATTTGGTTTAGGTGTAGCAGCAATTGGTGAAAGAGGAAGACCGGTTCTTCAATTTTTCCAAGGTGTAGCTGATGCGATGTTTTACGTAACAAATCAAGTTATGAAATTTGCACCATTTGGTGTGTTTGCACTAATTGGAGTTACAGTTTCTACATTTGGTCTTGCTTCGTTAATTCCATTAGGGAAATTATTAATTGTAGTATACGGGGCAATGATTTTCTTCGTTGTAGTTGTCTTAGGACTTACAGCGAAAATATTTGGAATTAACATTTTCCAATTCTTTAAGATTTTAAAAGACGAGCTGATCTTAGCATATTCTACAGCGAGTTCAGAAACAGTTTTACCGAAAATCATGGAGAAGATGGAGAAGTTCGGTTGTCCGAAAGCAATTACATCTTTCGTTATTCCGACAGGTTATTCATTTAACTTAGATGGATCAACTTTATATCAAGCAATTGCGGCTATTTTCTTAGCGCAAATGTACGGTATTGATTTATCCATTACACAACAAATTACATTATTGCTTGTATTAATGGTTACATCAAAAGGTATCGCAGGTGTACCAGGCGTATCGTTCGTTGTATTATTAGCGACACTTGGTACAGTAGGTATTCCACCTGAAGGTTTAGCGTTTATTGCAGGTATTGACCGTATTCTAGATATGGCTCGTACAGCAGTTAACGTTGTAGGTAACTCTTTAGCAGCTGTAGTTATGTCTAAATGGGAAGGTCAATATGACGCTGAAAAAGGACAAGCCTACTTGAAAGAAATTTCTAATAAGCAAGCAGCTTAATTATAATTTGAACAAGCTCTCACATAATATGTGGGGGCTTTTCTATATAGAAGGGGAGCAGACATAATGAAACGTAAATATGGTGACGGTTCTTCGTGGAAGCGACTACTAGAGAAGGATTATACGGTTAAGCAAATAGAAGAAGGAATGCTAGGAATACTGGAAATAAAAAAGGTGAGAGAACCTAGTTGTAAAGAATATGACGGTAAAGAGCTATGTATTGCTGGCAATCAGTATACGTGGATTCAATATTTCATAGACGAGAAAAACTTTGCGATTACCGCTATGTTAGATGATCAAAAGGAATTAGTGCAATATTATATCGATGTGGCGAAAGACTATGAAATAGACGAGCGTGGTTTACCGTATTTTGATGATTTATATTTAGATGTAGTGTTATTGCCGAATGGTAAGGTGTATGTACTAGATGAAGATGAGCTAGAGGATGCTTATAGAAGTGGCGATGTTACAAAAGAAGAGTATGAGTTAGCTTGGTACACTACAAAGTGGATTATAGCTGCAATAAAAAATAATGAATTTTATTGGATTTCAATATTGGAAGAAGAAATCAAAAAGTTAAAATGATTATTGTATTCAAATTTTTGTATAATTACCAAAAAAATCTATACAAAAAATAATTGACTTTTGTTTTGTAAGCGAGTAAAGTTAGGGAAGAAATTATTATTAAAAAATAAATATGAAACCTTCTTATAAAGAGAGGCGGAGGGACTGGCCCTACGATGCCTCGGCAGCGGACTCGATTTCAGAGTGCTGTGCCAAATCCAGCAAGCATATGCTTGAAAGATGAGAAGAGCGTTTCTTATAGATGTATAAGACCTCTTCTCGTTGGAAGAGGTCTTTTGTTATTCATTAGAAAAAGGTTGAAACTAGGGAGAGATGGTACTTTGAAAGAAACGAGAGGAAATGGTTTGGCATTATTACCACTTGGGATATTTTTGGCGCTATTTATTGGTTCTGGAATTATTACAGGTGATTTCTATAAATTGCCGATACTTGTAGCAATTTCAATTGCTGTAGGAGTCGCTTTAGCAATGAATCGTAAAGAAAGTTTTCATGTAAAAGTGGAACGATTTGCTAAAGGTGCAGGGAACCCAGACATTATGATTATGGTTCTAATTTTTGTCCTAGCAGGAGCATTTTCTGAAACAGCAAAAGGGATGGGCGGCGTTGATTCTACAGTTAACTTGGCGTTATCCGTTTTACCGCAAGGATTTATCGTAGCTGGAATTTTTGTTATAGGGGCGTTTATTTCATTAGCGATGGGAACTTCAATGGGAACAATTGCTGCATTAGCACCAATTGCTGTAGGTATTAGTGGGCAAACTGATATCTCCATTGCACTTACGATGGCTACTGTTGTTGGCGGGGCGATGTTTGGTGATAATTTATCATTTATTTCAGATACAACAATCGCAGCTGTACGTTCGCAAGGAACAGAAATGAAAGATAAGTTTAAAACGAACTTTTTAATTGTATTACCAGCGGCTATTATTACAATTGTACTTTTAGTAATCGTTACTTTAGGAAGCGATACGCAGATTAAAGCACATAGCTTTGACTGGATAAAGATTTTACCGTATGCAGGAGTACTTATTACAGCATTACTTGGTTGGAATGTACTTATTGTGTTAACTGGTGGGACAGTACTATCCGGCGTTATCGGTCTTTTAGATGGAAGTTATACGTTAGAGAGTTTCTTTAAAAGTGTAACGACTGGAATGGGCGGTATGATGGAGTTAGTATTACTTGCTATTTTAATTGGCGGTATGGTCGAATTGATTCAATATAATGGTGGCATTCAATATTTAATGAATATTTTAACGCGTAACATTCGTTCAAAAAAAGGAGCAGAGTTCGGTATAGCTGGTTTAGTAGGTATGACGAATATGTGTACAGCGAATAATACCATTTCTATTATCTTTACAGGTCCGCTTGCGAAAAACATTGCAGATCAATATGAAATTGATCCTCGTAAATCAGCGAGTGTATTAGATCTTTTCTCGTGCTGTGTGCAAGGTTTAATTCCGTATGGTGCGCAAATGTTAACAGCAGCAGGATTTGCGGCGTTATCTCCAATTGAACTGTTACCATATGCGTTTTATCCAATCTTAGTTGGAGTATGTGGAATCATTTCTATATTAATTGGTTTCCCGAGGTTTTCTAAAGTAGCGGAAAAGAAAGAGTATCATAAAACAGCATAATGAAAATGAAGTGTATGAAAAGTAACGAAAGCCGTACAGAGAATGTTCTCTGTACGGCTTTTTATGTGCGGGAAAAGAGTGGATGATCCCATGCTACCGTATGTTTTTACAAAAGGCTGAATGCAACTCGGTCTTAAGTCTGAGTTAAAAACGGTTCTTAAGCTCGTTATGGAAAAAAGAAAAAATAGTTAAGATAAGAGTATCAAATCGAAGGGAGGCAAGCACAAGATGAAACAATTTCTAGCGTTTATCGCGGCTGGTATTTTAGCTTTAATTGCTCTTGGTAGTCTTGCTGGTATTGTAGGATTCGCAATCGGAGCAGGAGTTGTGTACTGGAGCTATAAATCATTTGTGCGAGCACAATCATTTTTTGGAAAGTTAGCTTGGGGTATTGTTGGTTTGATCGGTTTGTCCATCGCCCTTTCTCATTCTCCAGCATTAATCGGTATTGCAGCATTAGTAGTTTTATACTACGGATACCGTGAGTGGAAAAAAGAAAAAGATGTAGTTGTTGATTCTGCTCCAGAAAGTTCTAAACCATATAGCAACTTTGAAGATGAGTGGAACAAGTTAATGAAAAACTAATATAAAATCAATCAAATCAAATTTATAAAGTAGAAGAGAGGAAGATTATAATGAAACAATCTTTATTCGGACGTGTACGCGATGCAATTTTAGCAGATTTTCATAATGTGTTAGATGAGAAAGAAAGAAAAAATCCAATTGCTATGTTAAACCAATATTTACGTGATAGTGAGCGTGAAATAACAAAAATTGAGAAGTTAATTCAGCGTCATAAAACATTAAAATCTAACTTTGCTCGTGAGCTTGAGCAAGCACGTTATTTCGTGAATAAAAGATCTAAGCAAGCGATCATCGCTCAAGAAGCAGGCGAATTACAACTACATGAGCGTGCATTAGAAGAAGTAGCTTATTATGAAGGGCAAGTAACTCGATTAGAAGAAATGTATGCAGGTGTTGTAGAACAAATTGATGAGCTAGAGCGTCGTCTTTCTGAAATGAAAAATAAATTAAAAGAAATGCACGCAAAACGTATGGAATTAATGGCACGTGAAAATATGGCACATGCAAATCGTCGTATGAATACTGCGATGCATAAAATGGATGAAAATAATCCATTCTTACGCTTTGAAGAAATTGAAGATCATATTCGCGACTTAGAAACTCGTATGAACGAGGAGCATGAACGTGATACATTTGATATGAAGATTGCAAAGCTTGAGCGTGAAATGAAAGAAAAGAATGATGTATCGTTAACGAAAGAGTTAACAAAATAATAGTAGTATATTATAAAACAGGCTTATGATATAGTGATAGGAGAAAAGGTGTTGGAAAGCAATGCCTTTTCTTCTATGTATATGTGACAAGAAGGGGGGAGCTGAAATGAAGAAACATTTTTCAAAGACACAATTAATGGGGATGCTCCTCATCATATTTGGATTCGGTCTTTTTCTTGATATGATACTTGGACATTTTGAACCAGGTGGTCTCATTTTTGCATTTATTATGCTTATGTTTGGAAGGCATTATCGTAAAAAGAATCGTTATGTACGGGGAAATGTATTTTTATTTGTCGGTGGTATCGTATTTTTATTCTTCTTATTTTCATCAGCAGCATTTGTTCTTGTCGTATTTGCTTGTTTAGCTTTAATTGGTTATCAATTGATTCAACAAGGGCATCAGCAAAAAGCAATGAAGGTTGAAATTAAAGAAGAAGGGATTATAGACGAAGAGAAGCAAATATATCGTACAGAACCATATTTAAAAAATATGTTTGTAGGCAATGTACGAATGATGGATCATATTTATGAACTTGAGGATATTAATGTTCAATATGGTGCTTGTGATGTGGAAATAGATTTAACAACTGCTATGATTCCAGAAGGAGAAACGGTAATTGTTATTCGGGGTGTCGTTGGTAATATTCGTTTATATGTGCCATATGATATTGAACTGTCTTTAAATCATTCTGTTATTGTCGGGCGTGTGCTCTTGCCAGGTCATGAGGAGACAGGGTTTAACCGCAATGTTACATTTAGAACAGAGCAGTATAAAGAGGCTCCTCGTCGTATTAAAATTATTTCTTCGCTTGTCGTAGGCGATACGGAAGTGAGGAAAGTATAATGAAGAAACAAAAAAATATTTCGTGGATGTATATTCGTTATTCTATGTTGTCCTCAGTTAGTATCGCACTCATTTGTACAATTGTATATGTATGGAAAAGCGAGCAACAAGTATATGATTTATTATGGAAGGAATCCATCGCTTCTGTTCCAATTGGCTTGTTTATTATGACTACAAGCTTACTTATCGGGGGAATTGTAGGATATGCAATCGGTTACTATATAGAGCAGCGTATACAAGGATTAAATACGTTTCTATTTGAAGTAGAGCGAGGGAATTTTCCGAGTGATGTTTCGTTTACCGCAGATGATGAATTTCATGAAGTGGAACGAAAAGTGATCGGTCTGGCTCGTCGATTAGAGGAGCAAGCTGGACTCTTTCAAAAGGTAACGAATGAACGAGCTCATTGGAATGAAGAGATGAGACAAGAAGCGATTTCCCAAGAAAGGCATCGATTGGCGAGGGAGCTGCATGATTCTGTAAGTCAGCAGCTTTTTGCAATGTCGATGATGATGTCGGCTATTAATGAACAAGTAGCTGCATTTCCAGAAACGACGAAAAAGCAGTTACAGCTTGTTGAAAATATGGTTGTAAATGCACAGTCAGAAATGAGAGCATTGCTTCTTCATTTACGCCCAGTACAGTTAGAAGGTAAGAAATTAACAGAAGGTATAGAAGAATTATTAACAGAACTATCTAGAAAGCAACATATGAAAATTGAATGGTTAATTGAACCGATTCAATTAAAAAAAGGTGTAGAAGATCACTTATTCCGCATTGTGCAAGAGGCGCTATCTAACACTTTACGTCATGCGAAGGCAAAGAAAACGGAAGTGCGTCTTCGAAAAATTGATCAATATGCAATATTGAAAATTATTGATGATGGTGTAGGTTTTAAAGTAGGAGTGAATAAGGCTGGTTCTTACGGATTAAGGTCAATACAAGAGCGTGTTCATGAAATTGGTGGGACATTAAAGGTACTTAGTTTTCCAAATAAAGGTACACAAATAGAAGTAAAAGTACCGATTATGATTGAGAGAGGGGGAGAATCATGATAAAAGTATTACTAGTGGATGATCATGAAATGGTTCGAATGGGTGTATCAGCATATTTATCAACGCAGCCAGATATTGAAGTAGTTGGAGAAGCTGAAAATGGAAGAAAAGGTTCAGAGTTAGCACTGCAATTAAGACCGGATATTATTTTAATGGACCTTGTCATGGACGAGATGGATGGTGTTGAAGCAACACGTGCTATTATTCAGGAATGGCCAGAAGCGAAAATTGTAGTTGTAACGAGCTTTTTAGATGATGAGAAATTGTACCCTGTTATTGAGGCCGGAGCGACAAGTTATTTATTAAAAACATCAAGAGCGAGTGATATAGCAGATGCTGTACGAGCTACTTATGATGGAGAAACGGTATTAGAGCCGAAAGTTACTGGTAAAATGATGTCTCGTATGCGTCAGAAGAAAGAACAACCTTTGCATGAGGAGTTAACAGAAAGAGAGTCTGAAATTTTGTTATTAATTGCAGAGGGGAAAAGTAATCAAGAGATTGCAGACGAGTTGTTTATTGCCCTCAAAACAGTAAAGACACATGTGAGCAATATATTAAATAAGCTAAATGTAAGTGACCGGACACAGGCGGTTATTTATGCGTTTCGACATCAATTGACGAAATGATAAAGTGAAATTTTAACCAGTGGGGTGGTCCCCACTGGTTATTAGTTTGTACAAAATCTTTTTATTGACGCTAACGAATGTAAGCGTTATCATTTAGTTGTTAACAGTACATACAAAGGGGAGAATGTATATGCTAGTTCAAACTATATTCGGCATGGGTAAGTCTAAAAAACTAGGGGATTATGTGAACGCATTACAAGCGCTTTGTGAAGAATATAATGTTGAAACAGATAAAATTGCAATTGTTGAGGCGACAGAAGAGTACTATTTATTTTTAGTAAAGCAAGAAGAGTGCTACGATGTTGTCAAAGTAGAAACAGTGGATACAAATATTGATTATTATACGAAAGCGTATAAAATAAGTAGTTTTAATCATAGCGCTTATCAAAAGTAAAAAAACTCCCTTTCGGGAGTTTTTTAGGATGCTTTTACTTCATGAGATTCGGTTAGTAAGGGAACTTTTTTCGCGCCACTTAGCTTAGCGATTGCAAGGCCAATAAGAGCTCCGGCTAATGCAGGTACTAGCCAACCTATTCCTTCATTATATAAAGGGATAAATTCAAAATATGATGTGATAAATGAAACTGAAATACCACCTTGTTTTAATCCATCGAATACGCTTACAATTGCAGCTCCAATTAAAGCACCTACATAAACAGAGCGATATCCACCAAAATATTTATGAAGTAACGATAGTAGAACAAGTACAATCGCAACTGGATATACAACAAGTAGAATTGGAACAGAGATGGAAATGATTTTTGTTAAACCTAAGTTGGCAACTAATAATCCCAATACACAAATGATACTTGCAAACGTTTTGTATGAAAATTTAGTCAATAATGTCGAGAAATATTGACTACATGCAGATACAAGTCCAACACATGTTGTTAAGCAAGCGAGTGTAACGATAAGAGATAATAAAAGTAGACCATATGGACCGAATAATTGTTGTACGATCACAGTAAGTAATTGTCCACCATTCTTTGCATATCCGAGCGAGACGCTAGTTGCACCGAGCCAGCCAAGCGCACCATATACAAGTACGAGGCCAGTAGCAGCAATAAGTCCAGCTTTGGCTGTTGCGATGGCAATGGATTTACGATCCTTTACACCTTTAGAGCGAATGGTATTTACAACGATAATTCCAAATGCAAGTGCTGAAATGGTATCCATCGTTAAGTATCCTTCCATAAAGCCTTTGAAAATCGGAGAAGTTTGATACTCTTGCATTGCAGGTCCTGATTGTCCAAGTGGTGTAAAGACACTTTTAACAAACAATAAGAAAATAGAGAGTAATAAAATAGGTGTTAATATATTTCCAATACGATCTACAAGTTTAGATGGATTCAAACTCAGCCAATATACGATAGCAAAGAAGATGATTGTATATACAAAAAGTACGAGGTTGCTAGAGCGAATCGTTTCTGGTAAGAAAGAACTAGCGCCCATTTCATAAGCAACATTTGCCACGCGTGGAATACCCATAGAAGGACCGATGGCTATGTATACAACTACCGTAAAGAATATTCCGAATAATGGGTGAACATGACTTGCAAGTTGCTGCATACCATTTCCTGATAAAGAAATTGCGATAACTGTTAGTAGTGGTAAACCGACTCCTGTTAGTAAAAATCCAATCATTGCCGGCCAAAAGTTTTCGCCTGCATTTTGTCCAAGCATGGGAGGGAAAATTAAATTACCTGCCCCAAAAAATAAAGAAAATAGCATAAGACCCGTGAAAAAAATATGTTTTTTTGATACAGTGTTCATTGTTTTTCCTCCTTTTTTAAAATTCATTTGTAAGAACACAAAAAACTCGTCCCTAAAGAAAGGGACGAGTTATATTTACCCGCGATACCACCCTAATTTATACATGTAGAAATAATTCTATATGTATACGGCTTTGCAACGTACAACATGATACGTGTTCCTTGTAACGGGGGACAGCCGGTAAGAACTTACTATAACATTCAGTTCTACTTCTCGGAGATGATTTTCGGCTACGCACTGAACGTTGGCTTTCAGCAAATCGCCAACTCTCTGGGGAACAGTTCTATAACGTACTCGTTCTCGTCAATGAATTTTTATTCAAGTATTCTGACAGTATTGTCACATTTTTTTTTTAGAAAGTCAATATATTTTTTAATAAAATATATATATGCGGAAATGTTATTTGTTTTGAAATGAATAGTTGATGTAAATTGAATTGTAAAACAGAAGTAAAAATTTGCGGAGAATTGTAAAAATTATAGAGAAAGTTGATATTTATAGGAGTAAAGAAGGGATTGTTTGAATTTAGAGAGAATAATACAACAATCCACTTGCTGGAAAGAACAAACCAAAAGAGGTGACTGAAATGCTTGCGATGGGAGTATTATTTGGCATTATTGCTATAATTGGTTTTATGTGGTTATATTATTCGCGTTCGTTTAAACAAGCAGAAGTTTTACTCTTTCAAAAAGGTAGTTTGTTGACAAATCAGTCTAGATATTTAGTATGTCCGAAGTGTGGAAGTGCACAGGCCAGAAGTGGAGGATATCAAGAGTGTTGCAAAATTAGATTATGAAAGAAGGAAGCCTCACATTATTTTGTGAGGCTTCCTTCCTTACAACTTCATGGCGCTCCAAATAGTCCAACGATCTCTTTCGATAATAGGAGAGACGTTTTGTAAGGCGGTCTTTACTTGTTGTAGAAGTTGAGAAAGTTCATAATCTGTTAGTTCATATAGAATGGATCGGCCTGTTCGAGGTGATAAATCTTGCAATAATGCCTCTACAGAACCATGTATTTTTCGTATCTCCCATTGTGTTTGAGTCGGGAAAACGTAAAGAAAATGTTTTTGTAATTCTTGCTGTATCGTGGTGGTTTTTGGACGTCTTTTTGATTCGATTTCAATGAGTTTTGGAAAGATAGAGAAAAAATATCCACGGATGTGTTCAGGACTTCCAGGGATCGTACAATCTTCAATAGTTCGGTCTTGTACAATAAGTACACCGTTTTTCTTTAATATACGAGAAGCTTCACGTAGAAATGTAGGAACGTCTTGTAAATGATGAATAACTGCGCGCGAAATAACAATGTCGAATGTATCATTAGGATATGGGACGCTATGTGCATCACCGTGAATGAATGAAATATTTGAAAATCCGCTACAATTTTCTTTTGCAGCCTGTAATAGTTCTTTTGAAAAATCAAGTCCAACAACACTTTTTGCTCCCATAAGAGCAAGTTCTTTCGTATAAATCCCGCCACCACAGCCGATATCAATTATTCGTTTATTTTGTATGTCTGTAATATTTTTTATCATTTCTCTCCAAGAAATATGGGCGTTTCGCTGTGCGTATGTGTATTTATTGTTTGCATCGTGAAAATTAATGGACATGAAAAAGACCTCCTTTCAATGCTTAGTATAGCGTATTTTATAGTGTGTCACGTTTTTGTTTTTTGTATGAAGATTATAAGAGTTTCTTATTGTAAAAGGAGGATTAAGTTGAAAAAGAAATATGTATTGCTGTTATTTGTTATGTTACTAGCATCTTGTAGTCAAGTTGAGCAAAAAAAAGAAACAAAAAAAGTGGAAGAGACGGTGAATGAAGTGAAAGAAATAATAGAGGTAACAGTTATACAAAAAAAAGATAAAGAGAAAAAGTTACAGGAATCTGAAGCTAATGTAGTAATAGACATTATCGATAAAGCTGAGAAACAAGAAATAACAGGTAGCTTCGGTGAACCTGAATATGAAATACAAATTAGTAGAGATGGGAAAAAGGAAACATATTATGCATGGCTAAGAGGAGAAGACAGAAAAGGATGGATACAACATAAGAAAGCTATGTATATGCTGAATAAAAAAGATACAGAAAAGCTTTTGGCTATATTTCCAAATGTTTCAGAACAAAAAGAAGATGAGAAGCAGGTAGGTCCTTTAACGGAAGTAACAAAAAAAGATTTGCAGATTACCGCGTTTCATATTAAAGCAAGTGATCAAAAAGTGAATTATACGGTACGGTATACGATTTCACAATCACTATACAACAAGTTAGAGAAGGAACGAGAGTATTATTTGCAAGTCATTTATCCGGAAAAAGTTCAAAAATTAATTGGAGCAAAAGAGAGTGAAGAAATTTTAGGTGAAAAGGTAAAGGAAGGATATAAACAGTATGAATTGCATGCTACTGTTCCGGTACAAGGTGCTTCAGAATCACAATTAAAGTCATTAGAAACATATTATGAAAATTATGATTTAAAAATATTAAATAGTAAACAAGAAAAAATAGGTGTTTTTCAAAATATTATTCAAATTGTTAAAGAGTATGGTGAAAAAATGAATTTACAAAGGTAAAGTGAATCTTTATTTAGTCCTTACAGATTGGGGTGAATAAAAATTTGTCAATTTTATATGTACTTTCCTAGGAAATGATAATAGAGAGGGGACGCCCCTCTCTATTACTTTGCTTTTGCAGATGGCTCATTCATTGATTTTCGTGTAATAAGGAAAGAAATCATAAGAGCGGAAAGGATGATAAGGGCAATAAATACGTGATTAGGCAACAAATCTAATAATAATACGTAACTAACGGTATAAAAAATAAGAGTTGAAGCTAAAAACGATAGAGCGCCTATTATGAGAGATTGTAAATTCAATTGTGTGCACCTCCTTTTATTTATATTTTTGGCTAAAAATGGATTATATAAACATTATTTCTAACAATAGAAAAAAAGATGTCATAAATGATGCAACATGAAATAAATGTATTAAGGCAAAAAGAAAGAGGGAAAGAATTAAAAAAAGGAGAGCTTCAAAAATTGAAGTATTAGAGTATCTGTTACCAAAGTTTGAGCCGCTAGATTAAGTCCCATATAAAGATGAAAAAGAAACACATACCATTCATATAAGAGCAGCGTTTGAATTGTCAGAAAGAAAAATACAGGAATGGGATGCAGAAAAGAGACAACAGAAAAACTATTATAAAGTGGATACGAAAACGAAATGGACGGTATTTGCTTGTTATATCGGATTAATGGCTATACTCGGTTACGCAGCTTATGAAGGATATATTGTTTTACAAGAACATTTGCCAACGAGAAATGTATAAAAGAATATTGTCGAAATGATAGGGAGAATTTATACAGGAATTATATTTCTACGAGAGAATGTTACAAGTATAGTCATACATTGTAATAACTTTAGTAGAGAAGGAGTTCTGTATATGAAGAAATTGTTAAATGTATTCGTGATTATTACCGTAATGATCATTGCGAGCTATAGTCTTATGAAAGTATTATTACATTATGCGAATAAGCCCGCTGGGGTAAGTACAACATCTGAAATAGAAGATGTGCAAGAAGAGACAAAAGTACTAGATTTTATTCGTATGACACATGAAAGTTATAATAATTTCTTAAATTATGGTAAAGCAGAGAATTATACAGAAGGGGACTGGAACCAATTTAAACAATGGTTTCAACAACAAGAATCATCGTTAAAAAATATACATACAGACATAAAGAATGAAAAAATAAAACGTGATGTAAATAGAAGCTATGAAATTGTAAAAAAAGGTGTGGAGCTCCAAAATATTGAGTATGTAGTGTATGCACATCGCGTATACCATGACTTAGATATTATTGTAAATAAATATAGAGGTGAAACGAACATCTGGGGGTATACAGAATTTGGAGATGGGAAAGATATAAAGGTAATTGAACAAGCGATACAGTCTAAATAATAAGCTAGCTAGCATTCTAGTTAGCTTATTTTCTTTTGTAAGTGCACTGTTCATATATTTTTCACAAAAACACCGTGTTAATAGTGATTAAAATCACAATCTGTATTATACAATTCAGTTAAACTAAAAACAGTTAAGGAAATAGAGGAGTGGGATACAATGTTAAGTGAAAAAACAATTGAAATCGTAAAGTCAACAGTACCATTATTACAAGAAAAAGGCGTTGAAATTACAACGAGATTTTATGAAATTTTATTTTCGGAACATCCGGAGTTATTGAATATTTTCAACCATACAAATCAGAAAAAGGGAAGACAACAACAAGCGTTAGCGAATGCTGTTTATGCAGCTGCAACGTATATTGATAATTTAGAAGTTATTATTCCGGTTGTAAAACAAATTGGTCATAAGCATAGAAGTTTAGGTATTAAAGCAGAGCATTATCCGATTGTAGGTACATGTTTACTACGTGCAATTAAAGAGGTCGCAGGTGCACCTGATGAAGTGTTAAACGCATGGGGAGAAGCTTACGGTGTCATCGCTGATGCGTTCATTAGCATTGAAGCAGAGATGTATGAAGAAGCGGCACATAAAGAGGGCGGATGGAAGGATTTCCGTAACTTTGTAGTTGTTAAAAAAGTGAAGGAAAGCGATGTTATTACATCATTTTATTTGAAACCTGAAGATGGAGGGAAAGTTTCTTCATTCATCCCAGGACAATATGTAACGGTTCAGATAAATATTGAAGGTGAAACATATACACATAATCGTCAATATAGCTTATCAGATGCCCCTGGAAAAGAATATTATCGTATTAGTGTAAAGAAAGAAAAAGGTGTAGATACACCGGATGGTAAAGTATCTAACTACTTACATGATCATGTAAAAGAAGGCGATATATTACCAGTAAGTGCACCTGCAGGAGATTTCGTTTTAAATATGGATTCAACATTACCAGTTGTACTAATTAGTGGTGGAGTAGGTATTACACCAATGATGAGTATGCTAAATACGTTAATTGAACAAAATTCAAAACGTAATGTATGTTTTATTCATGCAGCGATAAATAGCAATACACATGCAATGAAAGAACACGTTGAGGCAGTAGATAATGAATATGAACAAGTTAAAGCATATACTTGTTATTCTGCACCAACTGAAAAAGATTTAGAAATGAAGAACTTTGATAAAGAAGGTTTTGTTGAAAGAGAATGGTTACAAACTATTATTCCGACAACTGAAGCAGAGTTTTATTTCTGTGGTCCAATACCATTTATGAAACATATAAATGCTGTACTAACTGATTTAGGTGTGAAACAAGAACATATTCATTATGAATTTTTCGGTCCAGCAGCAAGTTTACAATAAATTGAGCTTTAAGAAGCAAAAAAACGAGGTGTTATTTTACCTCGTTTTTTATTTGTTCTCGTAATAGTCGATTTACTGTTTCACGGCGTATACCGATCAGTTGACCAATTTCAGTTTGCGTTAATATTTCATATATAGGAATGTCACCTAAATATAGTGTGAACCATTCTTGTAAGCGATGAAGGCGTTCTTTCGGAGAGACGGTCGTCAATTGGTCGATACGTTGCTGCATCATTCTTAATTTTGACTGTAATTGCATAGCGATATTTGCATATGATGCAGGATCCGCTTGAAGTTGATCATACCATTCATTACTCATTATAGGTTCAACTTCTGTTTTCATTAAAGCGATTGCTGTACCGTGATATTCTTTCGGTGAAATTAAAGAATGGTGAGGTATCGTTTCTCCTGGAACGATAATATTGAATAGAAATGGTGTTCCATTTTCTTCTAACCTTACTACTTTTAATAAACCTGTTTTTATAAAATATAAAGGACCGTCCTCACCTTGACGGAATAGTACATCTCCTTTGTGTAAAATCAATGTTAGCCCCCCATTTAAACATTTCTATTTCTTTTATTTTAGCGTATATGTATAAAGATAATATACTTTACAACAGCAATTTCATTGACGAAATATATGCTATTACAGTAGTATACTATTTAGTGTGTAATAGTACTAGCAATGAATACGCTGTAGGGGGTTTAGTATATTGTTAGATGCGATAAAAATGACGGATATGAGAATTCCAGCGAATGCCATCATTCATGTAGAAGAGATGAAAGGTGGAGTCGTGTTATCCGTTGAAGTAGATGGCCAAATTATTTATACGATGGCTTATGATGAAGAAACAGATAGTTATGCTGAATTATATGATCGAAACGATAAGAGGGCGTGCCAAGTACATGAAGATTTTATGGGATGGTCACTTCTTCATTAAAAAAGATGTCAATATGACATCTTTTTTTATTAAACCGATAGAATATACAAAGAAATGAAATATAAGGATAAAATTTGTAATAAATGATTTTGCATTGTTAGCACTTTGTAACTGCAACTGAATTATTTTTTCGCTATCATAAAGATAACAGTCGCAGTCATAGGAGTGGTCAACGTGAAGAAAGTACATATTTCCAATTACATGTTATTATGTGTTTGTCTAATTTTATTTGTTCTCTTAGGAGGATTTTTATATTCATGTGTATAAGAAAAAACGCATTCTAAAAAGAACGCGTTATAAAAAAGAAGTAATGATTAATCTAGTCCCAAGAATAATTAATGTGATACGCAATAAATTAATTACGGCGTTACCGCTTAATTTTGTATTAATATATGCCCCGATTTTTCCACCAATCCATGCACCAGGAATAAGAATTAATGCGTAAATCCAGCTGACATTTCCAAGGGAGATGTGAGTTGCAGAACTTACAATTGCTGATAGAAATACGATAAACATCGAAGTTGCTACAGCAATATGTGCTGGGAATGCAAAAAGTAGCATCATTGCTGGAACAAGTAAAGCACCGCCACCAATTCCAAATAATCCAGATATAAAACCAACTATAAAGGCGATAAAGATAGCGAGAAGCGGTGGGAATTGATAGTGTACAGTGTTTCCTTCGTTATCTGTAAAAGAGCGCTTGATTACAGTCATATTTGATAAAGAAAGGGGTTTTAATTTGTCTCGTAACATAAGAAGAATGGAGACAAAAATAAGAAAAATCCCAAAATATAAAGAAAATGTATCTTGGTTTAAAAATTTATTCGCCCACGAGCCGATGATACCACCAGGGCCACTCCCGATAAATAAAATAAGTCCACTTTTGTAATCTACTCGTTTATGCTTCATATAAGTAAGGGTGGAAGATAGTCCCGTAAAAACGACTGTTACCATTGAAGTTCCTACTGCAAGTTGTGGTGACAGGCTATGTAATCCGATTAATAACGGAACAATAATAATTCCGCCGCCAAGTCCGACTAGACTCCCGACTGTCCCGGCGATTAGCCCGATGAAAAGTAACATGATGTATTCCAAAATTGCCAACTCCTCTATATAACTTATCCACCAATTATTATACACGCTTTTTCATGAGAAAAAGCTTTGTTCACAAAAAAGTCGTCTTCCTAGAAAAATAAGGAAGACGACTTTTAATTAAAAGATTAAATGTAATAAAGAATAAAATAAAGCAGCTAATGAAGCTGAAATAGGAAGTGTGATAACCCAAGTAATTAACATGCGTTTTGCAGTTCCCCATTTTACACCTTTTACACGATGAGAAGCTCCAACCCCTAAAATAGAAGAGGAGATAACGTGCGTCGTACTAACTGGTAAGTGAATGAATGTTGCCCCGAAAATAACAAGAGATGATGATAAATCAGCAGCTACACCATTTACAGGACGAATTTTCATAATTTGTCCACCGACAGTTTTAATAATTTTCCATCCGCCGACAGAAGTACCAAGCCCCATTGCAATGGCACAAGATAATTGTACCCAGAACGGGATGTCGCTAGAAGTATGATAACTATTCGCCATAAGAGCCATTGTAATAATTCCCATTGCTTTTTGCGCATCATTCGTACCATGTGTATAAGCTTGTAATGCAGCAGTGAAAATCTGGAATATACGGAAGTTTTTGTTCGTCTTCGTTAAATTAAAGTTTTTAAAGACGACTTTAAAAATACTGTATACGATATAACCAATAACAAATGCGATAATTGGTGAAATGATTAAAGCTTCAATAATTTTTATGAATCCTTTAAAGTTTAATGAACTAAAACCAGCAGCAGCGATAGCTGCACCTGCGATGGAGCCAATGATTGCATGCGAAGAACTACTTGGAATACCGTAGTACCAAGTAATCAAATTCCATGCTATTGCTGCAAGTAAAGCGGCTAAAATTACAAGAGAACCATTTTGTAAAGCGAACGGATCAACGATATCTTTCGTAATCGTTTTTGCTACACCTGTAAATGTCATCGCACCTAAAAAGTTCATAATAGCTGCCATAATAATTGCATGTCTAGGCTTTAGAGCTTTTGTTGAAACAGCCGTTGCAATAGCGTTTGCTGTATCGTGAAATCCATTAATAAAGTCAAAAGCTAAAGCGCAAATGACTACTAAAACGGTCAGTATCAAGAGTGTATCCATGATCAAACTCCTTACGCGTTCTTCATAATAATTGTTTCTAATACGTTTGCAACGCTTTGGCAGCTATCCGCTACTTCTTCAAGCTCTTCGTAAATCTCTTTGTATTGAATGATCTTAATTGGATCTTTTTCACGAGAGAATAAGTGCTTAATCGCGTGACGGCGAATATCATCACATTGTGATTCATAATCTTTAATCTTAATCGCATTTGTACGAATGTCGACTAATTTTTTGTTAGACATTAATTCAACAGAGTTTGCAATTTCAATCGCACATTGATTAATTGCTTCTACGAATTTAATCATGTATTCATCAGCTTCTGTAATAGAATACATTTCGAATAGACCAGCACTATGATCTAATCCGTCTAATACATCATCCATACTCATTGCAAGCTGTAGGATGTCCTCACGTTCAATAGGAGTAATAAACGCTTTGTTTAGCTCCATAATGATTTCGTGAATAAATGAGTCACCTTTTGACTCATACTCTTTCATGCGCATAGAAAACTCTTTTAAATCGCTAGCATTTTTAATTTTATACTCCACGAAAAACTGCGCGCCTTCTTTTAAATTTTCGGAAACATTCATTAACATTTCAGAAAATTTATCTTTTTTTGATTTAAAGACCATTATTAGTTACCCCCACAAAAGTAATATATGTAAAATATATTGGCTAGTCAATTCTAACAAAAAACTGTCGTTTTTTAAAACATTTTATCGAAAAGTTTACAAAAACTTAACATAACTCTTATTGTTGTATTAATAATATTAATAATCAATATTGAATATCTTACTTGTAGAATGTCCTTTTCTTGCAAAAAGTATGAATGTGAAAGAAAAGCTTTACACTACAGGAAAGACTACGTTATTATAATAAATTTAAAAGGAGGTATATTCTTCCTTTTGAAAAGAAGAGTGTAAACAAACGAAGGAAGTGAACGAATGAAATTGAAGAACACTCACTTAAAAAAAATGCAGGAGTGGTTCAACAAGAGGAAGAAGCTTCGTAATTCATTAATTGTATTAGGAAGTTTGCTCGCTACTCTATTTATTGCTATAAATATAATAATTTCTATTCAAGACATATCTGAATTAAAGCAAGCTGTTCCGCAGCCGACCTTAATTTATGATGCAAATAATGAAGTTGCGACTAAATTAGCTTCTTCTAAAACAGAAGGCGTAAAAAAGAAAGATATTCCTGATATTATGGTTCAGGCCATTGTTGCAGTAGAAGATAAGGAATTTTTTAACCATCACGGGATTTACTATAGTGGAATTATAAGTGCAGTTTTTAAAAATATTACAGCAGGAGAAGTTGTAGCAGGTGGAAGTACAATTACGCAACAACTTGCGAAAAATGTATTTCTGACACAAGACCGCACATACTCTCGAAAAATTAAGGAATATTTTTTAACAAAAAAAATAGAGCGTACGTATACGAAAGATGAAATCATTGAAATGTATATGAACCAAATTTATTTTGGTGAAGGTGCTTGGGGTATAAAAAGGGCAGCTAAATCTTATTTTGATAAAGATGTAAAAGATTTAACAATTTCAGAAGCAGCAACGATTGCGGGCTTGATTAAAGCACCATCTGCGTATTCACCTTATAAAAACTTTAACAAGTCAATTGAAAGACGTAATGTCGTATTAAGTTTAATGAAAGAGCAAGGGTATATTTCGGACGAACAGTATAATAAAGAAAAAGAGAGTGGACTTGTGTTAAAACGTGGCGTTGATGATAAATACAAGGGAAAATACTCTCAATATGTAGACTATATTGTTAGAGAGGCGATGGACAAGTACGAATTAACACAAAATGAAATTTTAGCAGGTGGTTATCGTATTTATACAGAGCTTGACCCGAAAAAACAACAGGCCGTAGAAGACGTTGTGAATAATGATAGTTATTTCAAAGATAGTGGCTCAGACCAACTCATGCAAACGGGTGTAGTTCTTATGAATCCCAAAACAGGTGGTATACCAGCTTTAGTTGGAGGCAGAGGGCCGTATCAGTTTTTACAGTTTAACCATGCAACCCAATTAAAAAGACAACCGGGCTCAACGTTAAAACCTTTGGCTGTATATGTACCAGCGTTAGAACAAGGATATGAAGTATACGATATATTAAAAGATGAACCATTTAACATTAAAGAATATAAACCACAAAATAGCGATCATACTTTTCACGGTGATGTGACAATGTATGAAGCCGTAGCAAAGTCGTATAATGTTTCAGCTGTGTGGCTATTAGAACAAATTGGACTAGATAAAGGATTGAAATCTTTAGAGCGATTTGGTATTCCATTAGTGCCAGAAGATCGTACGTATCCGATTGCTTTAGGCGGTATGCATGTGGGGACATCTCCATTTGTAATGGCTCAAGCATACAGTACATTTGCAAATGACGGAGTCCAAGTGGAAGCTCATGCAATTAGGGAGATACAAAATGCTGAAGGTGAAACGCTTGGAAAGTGGTATAAGAAAGAGACACGAGTGACGAGTGAGAAAGTTTCTCAAAAAATGACATATTTATTAAAAGGTGTTGTCGAAAAGGGAACGGGCGAAAAGGCAAAAGTTAATAATGTTGATACGGCAGGTAAGACAGGAACTACTCAAATTGTAAATGGCCCGAGCACCGGTGCAAAGGATTCATGGTTTGTTGGATACACACCAGATTTAGTAGGTGCGATTTGGGTAGGATATGATAAAACCGATAGCGATCATTATGTTCCGGGTGGTAGTCAAATTACGACGACAATGTTCCGGGATATTATGAAAAAAGCGAACGCAAATCCAGCTCAAAAAGCATTTCAGTTATCGCTCATATCTGAGGCTGATTATAAAAAACAATTGACTACAATAGAAGAGGAAAAACGAAGAAAAGAAGAAGAGAAGAGAAGGAAAGAAGAGGAACAACAACGAAAACAAGAGCAACAAGAGTGGCTTGATAAAGTGAAAGAATGGATTCCTTCATTTTGGTAAAAGAGAGAGGCGAATAACGAAATTCGCCTCTTTTTTGTATGAAAAACAAAATGAAACTTTAAATGGTAGAGATTTTCATCTATCTTTATTAGCTATTATTCGTTAAGTATAATGTTCGTACTGCCATAGGATTCGGAATCGTATGTGACACTTATTCTACCTTTGCTTATAGGTTCATAAAGTAATTCTTCTTCGTAATTACCGTTATTCTCATTGTGGATAGAAAGTGTAATTTCATCGATTTTTTTATTTGTATACTGATTTTTAATCGTTTCAGCAATTTGGAGTAACGCCTCGGAACTAGAAGCTTTCGTAATAAGCATTCCTTTTATAACCCTTTTTTCATTATTTGTGGAATTGGAATAAGGGATGTTGCTTTGTTTTGTATACAAAAGTTTGTATGGAGCAGTTTTTCTCTCTGCTTTTGATATAGTGGAATATTTTAGAGTTAAAAAAAATCCTACACATAAAATAATGCATACCATAAGTGCAAACCAAATGCGTATTAGTGACATAACTCTCATTTTCATCCCTCTTTCATATCTTTGACTTCACTATTTATCATACAAAATAAGGATTAAGATAGAGTAAATTTGAGGTAAAGAAACGTAAAGAAGGAGCACTTATCCTCCCAAATAAGTGCTCCTTTCTATATAAAGAGAGATTTAATGCACGGTTAAACGATACATATTATTATAAATATACTTTTTAAGCGAAAATTAGTAAATTCGGAATACAGATAGTGTTGCTGTTGTATCGCCTGTGTTAGGAATAGAAATAGTGTTTGCTGTAGGCTGTATAGAAATCGTTGTACCAGCTTGTAAAGTAACAATTGTAGAGAAAGAAACAGCACTGCCGATAACGTTAGTTGAGAAATTACGAGTAGGTGGTTGACCATTGAATGAAATACCAAATCCAAATGGTGAAGACCCTGGGAAAGTTGTAGACGCTGAGAAACTAATATCATATACGCCTGTTTCTAAAATCGTTAAAGTATCTGAAGTATCATTGAAAGAGATATTAGTTAATTCAAACACTTGATTGAATTGAAGGTTTGTTCCAGGTGATATAGTTTGTGGATTTGAGTTTCCGATTGCGGCGATCGTTACAGGAATTGGTGTACCCGCTGGTCCGGTTGCACCAGTAGCGCCAGTAGCGCCTGCTGGCCCTTGAACACCTTGAGGCCCAGTAGCCCCCGCTGGCCCTTGAACGCCTTGAGGTCCAGTAGCACCAGTAGCGCCAGTAGCCCCCGCTGGTCCTTGAACGCCTTGAGGTCCAGTAGCGCCAGTAGCGCCTGCTGGCCCTTGAACACCTTGAGGTCCAGTAGCGCCGGTAGCTCCCGCTGGTCCTTGAACACCTTGAGGTCCTTGAGCACCAGTAGCGCCGGTAGCCCCCGCTGGTCCTTGAACGCCTTGAGGTCCTTGAGCACCAGTAGCACCAGTAGCGCCTGCTGGCCCTTGAACGCCTTGAGGTCCTTGAGCACCAGTAGCGCCAGTAGCGCCTGCTGGCCCTTGAACACCTTGAGGTCCTTGAGCACCAGTAGCACCAGTAGCGCCGGTAGCCCCTGCTGGCCCTTGAATACCTTGAGGCCCTTGAGGTCCAGTAGCGCCTTGAACACCTGCAGGTCCTTGAGGTCCTTGAGGTCCTTGAGGTCCAGTGGCACCTTGAGCCCCCGCTGGTCCTTGAGGCCCAGTAGCGCCGGTAGCCCCCGCCGGTCCTTGAGGCCCAGTAGCGCCAGTAGCGCCGGTAGCCCCCGTAGCACCTGTTGCGCCTCCGCCTCCAAGACAACCTGATCCGTATTGAACTAGGATAGCTTGGATCTCTGTGATGAGTTTAACTAGTTTGTCGGTCGTACAACAATCTACTTTGAATAACTTAGCGATATACAATAAATAATTAAGCAGGCTTTGTAGTTCAACGTACAACGCTCCGCATGAGAAAGGTGTTGTTCTTAAAATAGTTAATAGATTAGCAATGATAGAATTTCCAATTTGTTTTTGTGCTGGAGATAAATCTAAGCAATTGAGAAATTTTTGTAAGTTATTTAGGGTAGCGATTAAGTTATCGATATTATTTTGAGAAGGGTTTTGAAAAATAGCTTGAATAGCTTGGCCAAGAGCTTGAAGAAGTCTAACAAATTCTGTAAGTTCGGACTTAGAGATGTTAATATGACTACAAGCTCTGACTTCGCAACAGTCATTACCATAAAATACTTTTCCTTTATTTTTATTGTTCATCTTTTCATTCCTTTCTTTCATAGAATCAATAGTCATTACTATATATTAAAATGAAATTTATACTAAATCCGTGATGGACAAACTACCATTTCTAAAAAAATAAGAAATTGGCCCACTTGGCAAACAAATAAGTAAGATATAGAGAAGGTTTCATATAATGTAAAGAAGAAAAGTTCAACATAAAAAACTGCATGTCGATTGTTAAGGGATTTAACAATTGACATGCAGTTCGTGGATTGGATTTTATTTGTCTTGATTTAATCTTTCAAGGGCTGTTTTAGGTAAGATTGGAATTGAAATAGTAAAAGTAGTACCATCTTCATTACTAGTCATTTTTAATGTACCGTTATGATTTTGAATAATTTTTTTTGTTACTGCCAAGCCGAGTCCTGTACCGGAATCTTTTGTTGAGAAGAATGGATCAAAGATATATTCTTGAATCGCTGATGGAATACCAGTCCCATTATCAGTGAAAGTAATACGAACAAAATTATCTAGGCGGTAACTAGTAATTTGGATAGAAAGTTTTTTTTCCCCTTGAGCATCGACAGCGTTCTGGAATAAGTTTAAAAAAACTTGCACAAGTTCATGACGATCAATATGAACTAAAATATCATCTAATTCGGTAGAAAAATTATAATTAATTGAAATGTTATGTAAAAAGACTTCGCTAGCTAGTAACTGTTGAATATACTCACGTAAAAATGTATTAATTGGAAAGGGTTCTCTTGTAAATTCACGTGTTTTTGAAATAGATAAAAATTTTGTAATGATACTATTTGCGCGATCTAATTCAGGAATAAGTAAGTTTTTAAATAGTTCTTTATTAGATGGAGAAACAGTTTCTTGTAAAAATTGTAAATAACCTCGTACGGTTGTAAGAGGATTACGGACTTCATGTGCAATACCAGCTGCGATTCGCCCTGCTAACGAAAATTTTTCTGCATCACGTTCTGTGTTTAAATAATGAAAGACACTAATAACTCTAAAAATTTCTCCATTATAATCACGAATAATTCGGTTATTTAAAATACCATAGTTTTTGTCTAAAACTTCTTCATTATATATTTCTGTGCCTGTTCTTAATGTTTCAAGAGCTTTAATTTTTTCTTCAGGTAATTTTAGTAATTGTTGAATTGGCTTTCCGATTATATCATTTCGTACTACACCAAAATCATCTGCCGCAGCCTGATTACATAAAGTTATATTTCCTTTATTATCAACAAAGGTTACATGATGTGAAAAAGCATCAAAAATATGAACAAAGTATGTTTCAAGTTGTTTAAATAAAAATAATGAATCGCAAGTAAGCTGAAAATCAGCCTCTTTATTCTCTTTTTGTATGTTTTGAATAGAATGAGTGGATCTCGTTTTCTTTATTTGTAAACCAATCTGTGGATTTTTATATGTGAAATGATGTGGTAATTGATTCACAAGTTCTTCATAAAAACGTACTTTATTTTCTAATTCTTCTATTCGTTTTTCATGAGACACAATATCATCTTTTGGAAGCATAAATAAATAACCCCTCAATTTAAAAATTCTTCCATCTAGTATATCATATTTTTATACGGATACTCTTAAAGAAGGGACTACTTAATGAAATTGATTGGTCGAAGTGTTCAGGAAGTGAGTAGAATGGATAGTAGGTGAAGTTAAAAAGGGAGGAATATATTTGCTTTTCATTGGAGTAACAGGGTGGGGAGATCATGATTCTTTATATATAGACCCCTATGAAAATAGAAATAAATTACGAACATATAGTGAGTATTTCCCTATAGTAGAAGTGGATAGTTCATTTTATGCGATGCAACCTGCACGAAACTATACAAAATGGGCAATGGAAACACCGAAAGATTTTTCTTTTATCGTCAAAGCATATCAAGGAATGACAGGACATATGAAAGGTGAAGTTCCTTTTTCTACGTTCGATGAGATGTTTGATGTATATAAACAATCTATTCTTCCTTTAATTGAAGCTGGTAAATTAAAAACGATTTTATTTCAATATCCACCATGGTTTGATTGTAAAAAGAAAAATGTAGATTTTCTTCGATATACGAAAGAAAAAATGGAAGGTTTGCCGTGTGCAATAGAATTTCGAAATCAAACATGGTTTTATCCAGAAATGAGAGATAAGACGTTACAGTTTCTAGAGCAAGAAAAATGGATTCATACAATTTGTGATGAGCCACAGGCAGGGATGGGTTCAGTACCACTCGTATTAGAAGTAACGAATGCAGAGATGGTGTTAATACGTTTTCATGGCCGAAATGTTCATGGCTGGCTTGATAAAGGGGAAAATTGGAGAGCGGTTCGTTGCTTATATCGCTACAACAATAAAGAATTAGAAGAATGGGTAGAAAGACTAGAACAATTAAAAAAGAAGACAAAGGACATATACGTATTATTTAACAATAATTCAGGCGGGGATGCAGCTGATAATGCGAAACAGCTTATGAAAATGATGAACATTACATATGGTGAGCCAAAGCCTGAGCAATTAAATTTGTTTGAGTGATAATAAACAAGAAAGGCACTGTACAAACAGGGGGAATGTACAGTGCCTTTCTATATGAAAAAGAGGGGTAACAATGTTACTGAGCGTTTGGTTGATTCATCAATTGTTGGCTTCGTAATAAATGATAATGGTTATCATTATCATTGTCAATGGTTTTCCTGAAAATAAATAAAAAATTTTTTATGGGATAGTAACGATAGGGAGATCCCTAATAGGAGTTTGGCTAAAGTAAAGAATTGTTTCGAGGTAGATTTCCTGCAAACCCCTGATAAAGTGAAACTTTAATCAGTGAGATTTTGTTCATCCCCCACTGATTATCAGCCCTCACCAATCGGGCTTTTACGGGCAGCCCGACCTCCATCTAACTTCTTTACTTCCGCTGAATTTTGAGGTGGGGGTCATACTGCCCGTTAATGCGGGATAAAGTATAAAAAAAGAACAGCAATTAATGCTGTTCTTTGCTAGTGATGAATTGTTGTAAATCAAAAGGAGTTATCGCTTGGATAAATTCTTTTGAGATAAGTGTTTGAACAAGAGTACTCTCAGAAATAGAAGCACCTGTTTTCTTTTCATAAGCTTGTTTCAATAAATCAAGTTTTTCAGCCGTTTCTTTCGGTAATTCAATTGTTAAAGTGTTCATAATTTCTCCCCCTTACTATTAGAGTACCACTACAATATAGGAGAGACAAGAAAAGAGAATGTGAAACATAAAAAAGGTTACCATTTATAAATGGTAACCTTTTTTATGTATAAGAGTTATTAAGCAATACCGATATACTTTAAAGTTTTTGATGGAGTACTATGATCAAAGAAGTGTTGTAAAAATGCGATATCAACACCTGATTTGTATGCGCAATATCCCCAAGTTTTTCGAAGTGTATGTGAGCTAATCCCTTCTAATCCAACTTCTTTTGCAGCTTTGTTTAAAATGTACCACGCATGTTGTCTCGTAATAGATTTTGTTCCTTTTTGAGACTTTAACAATGGTTCATTACGTTTCCAAGTTTTACGTTCTTTCATGTAGTCTTCGATTGCGTGCTGTAAGTCTTCATTTACAGCGAACCATTTATGTTTTTTTACTTTTTCATTGTAAAATAAAATGGAATGGCGAACATTTTCGTTTTCATCGATTACATCACTAACTTTTAATTGTAAGATTTCACTTACTTTTAAGCCAGAATTTACAGCTAATACGAATAGTAAGCCATCACGTTTCGAAGATTGTAAAAGTATATTTTTGATAGTTTCTAATTGTTTTTCGTTTTGAATAGGTTGTCCTGCTTGTTTCATTTCACGCACTCTCCTCTTTTATATGTGTAAAGGAAAGGATTAACTTGTTTTTAACTATAAAGGGAGAGTGTGAATTTCATGTGAACTCCTAGTGAAATTAAGACAAATTATTTGACTTCTTTTACTTTTTGTAAATTAAAGTAGAATACAACGCTATTAGTCGTGTTATATACACCGTACTCAGCATGGTGGAGATCTAAAATGTTTTTTACAATAGATAAACCGAGACCAGTACCACCAGTATGACGGCTACGAGATGCATCTAAACGGTAGAAGCGATCCCAAATTTTTTCAAGACTTTCTTCTGGGATAGGATTTCCTGTGTTTTCGATTTCGACTTTTACTGTATCTTCCATTGCTATAACGGAGACTTGTATTTTTTCTCCATCTGGCGTATAGCGAATTGCATTGCTAAGTAAGTTCACAACCACTTGCTCAATACGACTACGATTCGCTTTCACAACTATAGAAGAGTCTACATCTATGTTCACTTGTAAATGCTTTTCTTCCATGCTAAATAATAATTTTGTATAGACTTGTTGAATTAATTCACCGATTGAGAATGTCGTCATATCTAGTTTGTACGTACCTGATTCTAATTTTGCTAATTCTAACATTTCAACAATAAGTCTGTTCATATTTTCTGTTTCTTCTAAAATAACATCTGTGTAATACGTCGTATCTTTACTAACACCATCTTTAATTCCTTCTGCGAAACTTCTAATTACACTGAGCGGTGTTTTTAATTCGTGTGATACACCAGAGATGAATTCTTTCCGCGTTTTTTCTAATTGACGTTCACGTTCAATATCTTGTTGTAATTTTGTGTTTGCAACATTTAATCGATCGATTCGATCTTTTAAATTTACAGATAACGTATTAATACTACCAGAAAGTCCGCCAATTTCATCGTCTGCTGTTACAGGTAATTTCTCGCTAAAATCAAAGTTGGCCATTTTCTTTGTAACGCGATTGATTTTAATTAATGGTTTCACAATGATTTTTGAGTAGTAGAAGGATAACAAAATAATTACGAGAAATACGATGATTAAGGCATAGACATAATAATCTTTTAAAACGAGCATCGCTTCATTAACAGGTTGCAAGGATGCTATCGCAAAAGCATATTCTGTAATCTCTCCATTTTCTATAATAGGTTTTACAAAGATACTATTCTTTATATTCTCCCCGCTATCTATGATATAAGTGTTTAATTGCTGCGAGTTAGCAGTGCCATTTCTAATAAGCTCTGCAAAATATTGAACGGCTTGTAATGTTTCAATATCATTTGCAAGACGAACCTCGGCTTTCGATGGAAGCTGTAACTTAGATATAGTACCAGTAAACTCAATTTGAGTAACAGTTTTGTATCGGTTTGTAAGTCTATTTTTAGAAGGATTACCATTAATAGATGAAAAATCTGAATTGGTATATTCGTTTTGCCAATGATTATAATTTGTTGTCAATTTTATTGGTGTTATTGTTTTGTTTTGTAGCAAACCTACGACGTTTATCACATCGTCTTTTTTCAATCCTAAGTTTTCGAATTTCTTATATTCTTCGGGTGTTAAAAGATTATTAAGCGGAATGGAATATGTTTCATGATTTTTAGGATTAAATACATCAATGTAGTAATTGTTGTCGCTTTTAATAATGCCATTCTTATTTAAAAATTGCATGTCAGCATTTGTTTTATCATGAAATTCTTGTTTTAGTTTTCTAACTTCCTCAGGATCTTTTTCGCTTTTTTCATAATTAGCTACGAATTTTTCAAAAGCAGTTTGAACGGTTTTTACTTTTTTATTGATATAAAATTTTTCTAAAAATAGAGATTGCCCTAGGAAAAAAAGGAGGAATATGATTGTAAATAATGTTGATGTTAATAGAAATAGTTTAAAGACGATACTTCTGTTTTTCACTGCGTCACCTCTTGTGAGAAATACTGTAAATGATTACTTTATTATAACAAACGTTACAAAAAAGTAGAGGAGAAAATCTGTCTCTTTCGAAAGTAGTTTTTAATAAAAGGTCACATAAAAAGAACTCGACAGACGTATGACGAGTTCTTTAATGTATTATTGTTGAATTGCTGCATCTAAAGCGATTTCAATCATTTCGTTAAATGTAGTTTGACGCTCTTCAGATGTTGTTTCTTCACCAGTGAAGATGTGATCGCTTACTGTTAATACAGATAACGCATTTACACCGTATTTCGCTGCTAATGTGTAAAGAGCAGTTGTTTCCATTTCTACTGCTAGTACACCGTAATCTCCAAGTTTTTTCACTATGTCCATGCTCTCACGGTAAAACACATCTGCTGTTAAAACGTTACCAACACGAACGTGTAAGCCTTTTTCAGTTCCAGCATCGTAAGCTTTCTTTAAAAGATCAAAGTTTGCAGCTGGTGCAAAATCAAAACCTGGGAATGTTAAACGGTTCATATTAGAATCCGTACAAGCTGTCATTGCAATAATAACGTCACGTACTTTTACGTCTTTTTGAATCGCACCGCAAGTTCCAACGCGAATTAAATTTTTAACTCCGTAGCTTTGGATTAATTCGTTTACATAAATAGAAATAGAAGGAACACCCATACCTGTACCTTGAACAGATACGCGTTTTCCTTTATAAGTTCCAGTGAATCCTAACATTCCACGAACGTTATTATAGCAAGTAACGTCCTCTAGAAATGTTTCCGCAATATATTTTGCACGTAATGGATCACCAGGTAATAGAATAGATTCAGCAATTTCGCCTTGTTTTGCTTCAATATGTACACTCATGAAAAGTCCTCCTTATAATGTATTGATAGAAATCAATATCATTTGCATTATACACTACGAATCCTTTTAATTAAAATCTTTTAATTATTTGTAATATGTTCAAAGCAGGAGGATTTCATAAATCACAATCTAGAATATATAAGTTAAGAAGTTTTGTATGAACAGAGATAATAAAAATAGTAGGTGATGTCTTGAAAAATCTTGTCATTGGATTTGTTGCTTTGTTATTTATTGTAGTAGGCGGATTTTACATAAAAAAGTATCAAGAAACAACAGAGACTGTAGGTGATGTTCAGGAAGTAAAATGGGATGTGTCAAATGGAAAAGGAAATGAGAAAGCAGATATTTTGTTTCAATTATTAAATAATAAAAATAGCGAAGTACGTGGTGTGAATGATCAAATTCGGGCAGTTATTGTAGACGGACAATTAAAACATGTACAACAAATGAAACCTACATTTGCAGGAAATGGATCATATAAAGTATCTTCTAAAATAGCGAAAGATGAAGGTTATACAATATTTTTATATGAAGACAAAAATAAGTCTGTGCAATCATTTGCGAAGAAAGATTTTGGGAAGGAAATAGAGGAGAAAAATAAGAAAAAAGTAAAGTTTCCAATCGATAGTGTACTTACAAAAAAAATAGGGGAGTATGAAGTTTCTCTTTTATTCGGTGCACTGCATCCGAATGAGCCAGTGACGTTAACATTTCAATTTCAAGCGAAAAAGGGTGAGAAATTGAAATTACATGCAGAGAGAGGAGAAGTGGAGGCGCTCTATATTGTGGATGAAACGAGAGAAAATTTTTTATATGCAATCCCTGTTGATACAGAGGGCCAATTACAATACCGTATTACATTTCCTACCGAAGGAACGTACAAAATATGGGGAGATTTCTATATAAATGGTAAGAAATATGAAAAAGAATTTATTGTACAAGTTCAAAAAAGAAAAAACAGCTAACTATTTAGCTGTTTTTTCTTTTTCCTATTAATTTTGTTACAGAGAGCATTGTAATTGGTAAAGAATGATTCTTTCTAAATGCTAAATATTTACCGCTCCATGTTGGTTTATATTTTTCTTTAAAATGTCGTAACCCGCTGAAACTATATGTGTAACGAACATTATTAAAGATGGCAGCAGCAACCCGTTCAGACCAGAAAGATTGTGTCGATAAACCTACATTTGAAAGTGGTGCCATACCAATATTAAAGGAGTGGTATTCATTTTCTTTTGCCCACTGGAATAGGTGGATGAAAATTGCATCCATAATGCCGCTAGGCGCATCTGGATAATAGCGCATTAAATCAACAGACAATGATCCGTCTTGATATACGGGCATAAATGTCGTGAATGCAATGATTTTTCCATCTGCATCAGATAATGTAGCGATAGGAGCACGGCTAATATATTCACGATCAAAGTATCCGAGTGAGAAACTTTTCTCTTTTTTTCCACCGAGCCATGCATCTGAAACTTTTTTTAATTCTTCAAATAGTTCATCTGAGAACGGCGGCTGGTGAATAGAGAATATATAGCCTTCTCGTTCAAAACGGTTGAAAGTCGCTCGCATACCGGCGCGTTTTTTTCCTGTTATTGTAAATGCATTCAAATCAACGACAGCTTCTTCACCAAGCTTAAAGAAGTTGTAACCGAAATCATGATATAAACTCATCCATTTACTTTCGATTTGGTAGAATACACAAATGTATCCAAATCGGTCAGCTTCAGCTAAAAACTCTTGTAACACAGTACGGTAGGAGGAAGGATCTCCAATTGGATCACCTAGCACAACAAGACGTTTTCCAGTTATAGAGAAGAGAAGGAGCGCTTTCCCATCACTACTAAAGAAGAATTGTTTATCGCCTAAAAAACCTAAATGACTAAGTACATTTCCGCCATGTTCATCTAAAAAGTTTTGTAATCTTTTATCATTAGCTGGTTGCCCGGGAAATTCATTTCGATAACGATTAGCAATGAGTGAGCCAATCAGTAAAAATGTAGGAACGAAAAAGGCAGCTGCTAATGCACTTCGTTTTACTTGCGTAATATTACGAACGACAAAATCAGGTTTAAAAGCTTCTTTTGCACCTGCAAATAAAATACCTAAGTTTTTATATAAATATAAAGTTATAAGTAAGAATATAAAAACTTTTACGATATCAGAAAGTGAGACTTCCATTTTCTCGCGTACAAATCTTTTGCGAAGCATATATAATACAGCGAGTACAATTAATAAAATAAACGTTTCTTCAATATCAATCCCTTTTAGCGTATTAAAGATAGCTGCTCCGATTAAAGAAATAATCGTCATATAGTAAGAACGTTTTGTTCCATAATATATGCCTCGTGAAAGGATCAGGAGGAGAATACCGAATGTTAGTGATAAGCTAAAAGAAAATTGAATAAGATGTTTTGGAGCTAGAATATGTAAGGCGTGTGCTCTGTTTATACTTGTCGGTAGAATGGTCGATAAAATAACCATTAATCCAGCAAATACTGTTAAAGCAGCAGAGGCCCACGAACCTAGTTTTCCTAGAAAATCACGCTGCAAAGTCCATATAACACCAGTTGTTTCTAATGCAGGCGCAATAAAAGGTTTGTCTTCAAACTTTTTAATGGCCACGCCTGTCATTTCAAAAGCTGCAAAAATAAGACCAAGGCAGAATGGTAAAATGTAATAGACGAGGCGATATAATAACATAGCAGGTAGTAATACGCCTGTATCAATGCCATATTGTCCGAGCCCAGTTAAAAAGACAAGGTCAAATGAACCAAGTCCACCAGGTACAAGACTAACAACACCAGCTAAAGCAGCAATTACATACACACCTAAAAACTTTTGAAATTCGATATCAATGCCAAATAATATTAGTATGACGTACATAACAATACCAGCAGATACCCACTCAACTAATGAAACTAATGAGTATAAAACAGTTGGATTTTTCTCTTCTTCTCGTTCATCTTGTCCTTCGGTTTGCTTTGGTTTTCTATTTTTTAGTTTAGAAAAGCCAATGTATATAGGGACGAAAAGGGCGAAGAAGATCAAAACAGGCCATAGCCACGGTTTTTCATGCAAAATAAAACTTGTGTCTAATATTCCAATAAGGCCGAGGAATGAAAGAATAGCGAGTCCGTTAATAAAAGCAGTTGTCATCCAGGCGATACTTTTAATCAGTTTGCCATTTTCTTTTATGTATGGACGATAAAGCATCGTACGTACACCCGCTCCAACGAGACCACCAAATCCAATAAATCCATTTAAGGTATTAGCAATCCATGAGATACGAAAAATCTTTTGGACAGGTATATCAGCTTTTAAATAACGAAGCATAACATAGTCGTAAAAGAACATTGTTGATACGGCAAATGCACCAAGTGTAATGGCTAAAAAGACTCCTCCGGTTGGAATGTTTTTAATTGTATTGATTGCTTCTAAAAAAGAAATGCCTGCTAATTCTTTTTTTGCTTGAAAGAATACAATGGTTAATACAACAAATGGGAAGATAATTTTCCCGATTTGTAAGAAACGTTTCCATGAAAACGACATAAATACAACTCTCCTTGTATAAGAAAACTGAGACAATAATATTATTATGACAAACTTCAAGAAAAATAAAAAGGTAAATTCCTGTATAAGGAAGCTATTTTTTATAAGGGTTATATTTAAAAGAGTATTTCGTTTGTCAGAAAATTAAGTTAAAATGAATTGAAAGAAGGAAGAGAGGGGAAGTAGATGATTATAATAGGTTATGCGGGATATGAGCTAGAGAAAGCAAAACCTAATACGTCAGAAGATTTTTTTAATAGATCTGAAGTGACATATATATTAAATGATAAAGAAAGAATCTTTTCTGTTTTATATGTTCGATATTTTGAAGAAGTTGTACAAGAAATTACTCCTTTTGAAGGAAATCCGGTATGTAAAGTAGAAAATCAAGACATATATTTGCGGGATATTGTAGCGATCTGTTGTTTACTGAAAGAGAATGAGCTTCGCATGCAAAAACGTTTGTATTTAAATAATATAGAAGAATTCCAACAATATTTTGATGAGGAAATAGTCGTGAAAGTACAAGAAATATTGGCTGAATTACATAAAAATAAAAGAGTAGAAATAGAGTGAACTGGCAAAGGAGAGGGAAAAATGTCTAATCTAATGGTGGAAAATCAAACAGAACAAGTTTCTATGTTTTTAGAAGATGTTATTCATTTGATAACCAATTATGTAAATTATCATACGTTGCCTTCTTTATTAGAAGAGACACCGGCAGGAAACGAACAATATTATAAAGGGTTATTAGCGTCAATAAGACGTCTTCTCGTTTTTTGTGAAGAAGGGCATGATGCGTGTTTTGTTTTGTTAAATAGCCAGCCATTTCGAAAGACAGCAGCTGAAAAGATTTTATATAAAATTTATCATCAAGTAATTGCAGAGTTTTTTTCACCAAAGAGTGATCATTGGTATGAAAATAGTCGGTCTGCTTATACAGGGAAAAACTCCATCGTTTTTCAACAAACGCCACCTGCATCTATAGAGCAAGTAATGAAGAATTTAGAAGGTAAATTTCAATTGATGCGTGAAGAACTAGAATATTATGAGACGGATTACCAAACAAAGATGTTACACAAATATTAATTGTGAAAAAGAAGCTAAGGGTACTTAGCTTCTTTTCCTTTTGTACAGTTATATAAGGGGTTTCCTTTGAATATATTTAAGGGGATAGCATTAAGGAGGTGTAACATGAGTCAGCAAGGTGTATTCACAGATTACTTTCATGAAGTAGAAAGCTGGTGTGAAAGTGTTCTTCACGTATTAGATAGCCGTGCAATGGAAGTGTATGATGTCCATATGCTTGCTTATAAAATTCAAACGTTATTAGACCGTATGAAAGAGCATGAGTATGATACAGATGCAGAGTTTATGTATGAAATAAGTGATGATGTAGAACATATTCAGCATCATTTGCAGGAAGTATTCGTGCAGGGAGAAGAGGAATATGAACTATGTGAAAGAGGAGATAGTGAACGAGCTGTTCCAATTGGAGGGCATATACTCCCACCACTACCTTATCCATATAATGCGTTAGAACCGTATATTTCTAGAGAAATTATGATGTTACACCATGATAAACATCATCGTAGTTACGTGGAAGGATTAAATAAGGCAGAGAAAATGATGGAAGAAGCGAGAAAAACAAATCAATTTGATTTAATTAAGCATTGGGAAAGAGAAGCTGCTTTTCATGGATCAGGTCATTACTTGCACACAATATTTTGGAATAACATGAAAAAAGGTGGCGGCGGAAGTCCAAGAGGGGCTCTTTCACACCGGATTGAACAAGATTTTGGAAGTTTCTTGCGTTTTCAAAAACATTTTACAGAAGCAGCCTCTAAAGTGGAAGGTTCAGGATGGGCAATTCTCGTTTGGGTTCCGCGATCGGGAAGATTAGAAATTTTGCAGAGTACACTTCATCAATTATTTACACAATGGGATACGATACCGCTCCTTGTACTAGACGTGTGGGAACATGCGTATTATTTACAATACCAAAATCGAAAAGATGAATATATTAAAAATTGGTGGAATGTTGTAAATTGGCCGGATGTAGAAAAAAGATTTGAAAGTGCAAAACAAATAGAATGGACACCTTATTAGACGCAGGTTCTCTGCGTCTTTTTTATTGGAAGGAGAGGGAGATTTCGTTCATATTTTAAAAGGCCAAGCATACACTTGTACAAAAAGTGCCAAAAGGACGTGGGGGGAAATATGAGACGAATTTGTGTAATCATTACGCTTCTTATTATGTACGCAAGCGTTATACCAATTCCTACATATGCAAAGATGAACAGCAATGTCAGTGCTCGTAATGCTGTATTAATGGAGCAACATTCTGGACGTGTATTATACGGAAAAGCAGAACATGAGCCGCAAAAAATTGCTAGTATAACAAAAATTATGACGGCCTTGTTAGCTGCTGAATCAGGAAAAATGAAAGAAAAGGTATTAGTAAGTAATGAAGCGGTCAGGGTCGAAGGATCTGCAATTTATTTAAAGCCTGGACAGAAAGTAAAATTAGAGGATTTAGTATACGGACTCATGCTTAGATCTGGTAATGATGCAGCACAAGTAATTGCTGAAAATGTAGGAGGGAGTATAGAAGGGTTTGTATATTTAATGAATGAAAAGGCGAAACAAATTGGAATGAAAGATACTCACTTTTCAAACCCACATGGTTTGGATGGAGATGGATCCCATTATTCGTCGGCCTATGATATGGCACTTTTAACAAGGTATGCAATGGGGAACGAAACCTTTAAGAAGATTTTTGGGACAAAAACGTATAAATCAGATTCGTGGGATTATCCGTGGAAAAACAAACATAAACTTGTGACGTCTTATTATGAATTTGCAACAGGAGGAAAAACGGGTTTTACGAAGAAAGCAGGCCGGACGCTTGTTACAACAGCATCAAAAGATGGACTAGATTTAATTGTCGTAACTTTGAGCGCTTCTAGCGATTGGGATGATCATATGAATTTATTTGATAAAGGTTTTGAACGTTTCAAACAAACAAACGTGGTAGGACAAGGAGCTCTTGCTGAAATAACTGAAAAGAAATATGCCAATCATGTTTATACGAAAAATAGTTTTGCGGTACCTTTAACTGAGCAGGAAAGAAAGAATGTCGTATTAAAAGTTGAACTTGATAAAAGTGCGAAACTTAAGGATGGAGTAAAGGTTGGAAAGACAGAAATTTATGTTGGCAATGAGAAAGTTGGAGAACGAAATTTATTTTATAGTAAACGAAAGTTAGTAGCTACAACGGGAGTGTATTGGAATAATGTGAAAGAAATTTTTTCTCATATGATAGGTGTTGGAAGCGATGGTTAATCTCGTATGGGTAGCGATGGCAGTCATAGGGATTGTATATGCCATGATAAATGGAACGATGGAAGCAATCAATAAAGCAGTATTTGATGGAGCAAAAGACGCAGTAACAATTTGTATAGGACTCATTAGTGTTTTAGTATTTTGGCTCGGTTTAATGAAAGTTGCAGAGGAAGCAGGATTGTTAAAAAAGTTAGTGTCACTTTTTATGCCGATAGTAAAAAGGTTGTTTCCAGAAATACCAAAGGACCATCCGTCAATGGGATTTATTTTATCCAATATGATGGCTAACTTTTTTGGGTTAGGTAATGCTGCGACCCCTCTTGGTATAAAAGCGATGGAACAATTGAAAGAGTTAAATGGGGGAAAGGATTCGGCGAGCCGTTCTATGGTGACGTTTCTTGCGTTAAATACATCAGCGATTACTTTAATTCCTACTACTGTCATCTCAATTCGAATGACGTATGAATCAGCGAATCCAACTGAAATTGTTGGGGTAACATTCATTGCACAAGTACTCTCTATGATCGGAGCGATTTGGATTGATCGCTATTTTTACCGAAGAAGGAGTAGGAAGGGGCGGAAAAAATGAGTATTGTTAATACGATATCATTATGGGTAATCCCTTGTGTAATTGGTTTTATCCTTTTATATGGAACGATAAAGAAAGTGCCGACGTATGAATCGTTCGTTGAGGGGGGGAAAGAAGGGATTCAAATTGCAATCTCTATTTTACCGTTTATGGTTGGAATGCTCGTATCTATTTCTATATTTCGAGCTTCAGGTGCATTAGATGCAATGATATCAGTAATGAAGCCGATGTTAGATTTAATTCATGTCCCAGCAGAAATTGTTCCACTAGCACTTATACGTCCTATTTCGGGCTCTGCTGGTTTAAGTATTACGACCGATTTAATTGCCACATATGGACCAGACTCATTCATTGGGCGATTGGCTTCTACGATGCAAGGGAGTACAGATACGACTTTTTATATTTTAACAGTATACTTCGGAGCTGTTGGAATTAGAAAAATGGGAGATGCATTAAAAGTAGGACTTTTTGCTGATTTAATCGGAATTATTTGTTCGATTGTGTTTGTTTCTTTAATGTTTAAGTAATACTATTCATTTTTTATGCTATTTCGCTTATAATACGTATACGACCACTATTAAGGTGTTGCTTAATAGTGGTTTTTTTATGCGGTATTTTTGACAAAATAATGAACTTTTATTGTGAGCAATATGAAAAATATGGACAATAATAAAAGGTAAAAACATGGTTTGACCTTTATATGTTTATTATCATCGCTATGTTGTTTAAGTAAGATGAAGCGAAAAGCCGTCAAGCGTATGCGGTTGCCAAGTCTTTCTAATGTAAGGTAAGATAAATTCGAGGTGAAAAAAAGAAATGGAACGATTACAAAAAGTGATTGCGCAAGCAGGTATTGCATCGAGAAGAAAGGCTGAGGAATTAATTCAGCAAGGAAAAGTGAAAGTTAACGGAAAAATAGTGAAGGAGTTAGGAACGAAAGTAACTCCTCAAGATAAAGTAGAAGTAAATAACATCCCTCTTGAAAAAGAAGAACCTGTTTATTTTTTACTATATAAACCAACTGGCGTAATTTCAAGTGTATCAGATGATAAAGGAAGAAGTGTTGTAACAGACTTTTTCCCGGAGATTACACAACGTTTATTCCCAATCGGACGCTTAGATTATGATACGTCTGGTGTATTATTAATGACAAACGATGGGGACTTCGCAAACGTATTAATGCACCCTAGATATAAAGTTGAAAAAACATATGTTGCAAAAATAAAAGGTCCACTAACAGGTGAGAAAATTCGCATGTTAGAACGCGGTGTTATGTTAGAAGACGGAAAAACAGCACCAGCACGTGTGAAGATTATTTCTTGGGACAAGCGTAAAGAAATGGCGATTGTACAATTAACAATTCATGAAGGACGTAACCGTCAAGTACGTCGTATGTTTGAAGCGTTAGATTGTAAAGTAGTGAAACTAAAGCGTGAACGCTATGCTTTCTTAGAAGTAGGAAGCCTGCGACCTGGTGATGCAAGAGAATTGACACCACATGAGGTAAAACAATTACGTGCATTGGCTTCTACAAAGCCTCGCTAATCGATATTGTGAAAATTTCACCAGTGGAATGCTCCGCTGGTGATTTATTAAAAAATACATATATTCATCACTCGTCGAAGAGAGGGGAGACAATATGAAAAAAAATCGCTTATTATTTCGCGTTATCATTCTGCTCATTTTATGTGGGGCTGTAGGATTTACACTTTATCAAGGGTATTTCACTAAAGAAGAGAAGATGGAAATTGGAAAAGAAGCACCTAACTTTGTTGTGACAGATTTAGAAGGAAAGAAAATTGAGCTAAAAGATTTTAAGGGAAAAGGTGTATTTTTAAACTTTTGGGGCACTTGGTGTAAACCTTGCGAGAAAGAAATGCCTTATATGAATGAATTATATCCAAAGTATAAAGAAAAAGGCGTTGAAATTATTGCGTTAGATGCAGATGAAACGGATATTGCTGTTAAGAATTTTGTGAAACAATACGATCTTAAGTTCCCCGTTGCAATCGATAAAGGTGGAGAAATTATAAAAACGTATGGAGTAATACCATTACCAACGAGCTTCTTGATTGATAAAGATGGTAAGGTGATTCAAGAGATTAAAGGTGAACAAACGATAGAACAACTGGAGGAGTATTTAAAGAAAATCACTCCGTAATAAAGAAAGCCTTTACATACAAGGCGCTTACCTATAGCGCCTTTGGTTTAAAAATTCTGAGTATTGCGGTAAATTAAGGCTAGAATATACAATAGTACATATAGATACAGGGGCGGTGAGAGTGTTGAAAGAAATTAAGTGTGAATGTGGACATGTAAATCCGATAGGAACCGTTTTTTGTGAAGCTTGCGGGAAACCATTTGAAAGCAATGAAAATATAAAACTATTGGATATGCGCTATGAGGGAAGCGCCCGGAGATCTCTCACGCAAACAAAAACGATAGTCGATAAAATTTGGAGTTTTTTCTCTTCTGTAAAAGTCGGTGTATGGCTCATTGTAATCACTTTAGCTGCATCGGCGATTGGAACTATTTTTCCGCAAGAAATGTACATAACTCCAGGGATTGCACCAGCTGAATATTATAAGCAAGAATACGGATTTTTAGGGCAATTATACTATCAATTAGGCTTTAATAATTTATACGGTTCATGGTGGTATATGATTTTGATTGCTTCTATCGGTATTTCACTTGTGATATGTAGTTTAGACCGCGTTATTCCACTTTATAAAGCTTTAAAAAAGCAAGGCGTAAAAAGGCATCCTAGCTTTTTAAAGAGACAAAGATTATATGGCACTGGTACACCGCAAGAGGGAGATTTTGACAAAGTTCAAAAGAATTTAAAGAAAACGAACTATAATGTGAAAGTGGAAGACGGAAACGTTTTAGCAGAAAAGGGACGTTTCTCGCGTTGGGGTCCATATGTAAATCATATCGGTCTTATTATCTTTTTATTCGGTGCGATGCTTCGTTTTTTACCGAGTATGTATGTAGATGAAACGCTTTGGTTACGTGATGGTGAAACGAAAGAAATCCCAGGGACGGATGGCCAATATTATTTAAAAAGTGAGAAGTTTATAAAGGAAGTTTATGATAAAAGTAAGGACAAGGAAGTTTTTGATGAAGCAATTGACCGTGTAGGTGATAAAATGATTGCGAAAAACTTCCAAACGAATGCCGTATTATATAAAGCGGTAGGTGAAAAGATAGCTGGACAAAAACCAAAATTGGAAAAAGTAAAAGAAGTTGAAATTCGAGTAAATGAACCGCTGAAATTTGATCAATTTGCTGTTTATCAATTGAGTTATAGAGAAAATGAATTTAAAAGTATGTCCTTCCGTTTGCAAAATAAAGAAAATAATCAAAAGTGGGGACCGATTAAAGTTGATTTAACAAACCCTGCAGAAAAATATGATTTAGGAAATGGTTATTCTTTAGAACTATTAAGCTATTTCCCTGATTTTTATTTTGATGAGAATGGAAGACCAAATACAAAAACAAAATTACCAAACAACCCTGCATTCGTATTTAAAATGTTTACACCTGAAACACCAGATGGTGAAGTGAGTTTTGTTGGTATACAGCAAAATATAGAAGCTGATGGGAATAACAAATATAAAATGTCCTTTGCAGGTGTGGAAATGCAAAATGCAACAGCACTTACTGTAAGGAAAGATTTAACGCTTTGGATTCTCGGTATTGGAGGATTTATATTTATGGTTGGTGTCATTCAAGGTATGTATTGGAATCATCGCCGTATTTGGATACAACGCGTTAATGATGAATGGTGGATTGCAGGACATACGAATAAAAACTGGTTCGGTTTAAAGAAAGATATTGAAAGAGTACTAGAAGGTACAGCAATTCCGCAACCAAATGATAAAGTAGTCGATAAAAAAATTAGTTAAGGTGGGGAAACGATATGGTGCAAATAAGTAGTAACTTTCTCTTTACCGCATTTATTTTATATTTAATTGCCACTCTATTTTTTGGGGGAGCAATTAAAGAAAAGGGTCATAAATGGGCAAACGTAGGAATAACGATTACAATTTTAGGGTTTATTGCACAAACAGTTTATTTTGTAACAAGGTGGATCGCATCAGGTCATGCGCCAGTTAGTAACTTTTTTGAATTTGGTACGTTTTTCGGCATGATGCTTGTCGGAGCATTTATTGTCATGTACTTTATGTACCGCGTAAGTATAATCGGACTATTTGCATTACCAGTTGCGCTTTTATTAATTGCTTATGCAAGTATGTTTCCGAGGGAAATATCACCGCTTATTCCATCTTTAAAAAGTAATTGGTTACATATTCACGTGACGACTGCGGCTGCAGGACAAGCAATTTTAGCAATTAGTTTTATTACGGGCGTTATGTATTTATTGAAAAATGTAGATCAATCAGTGAAAAGTAAACGTACATTTTGGCTAGAGACGGTAGTATTCACACTTGTTTGTACAGTTGGGTTTATTGGAGTAACAACGGTATATTCTAGTATGCAATATGAAGCAAAGTTTCAATGGATTGATAAAAATGAACAACAAGTGGAAATGAAATATAATCTTCCGGCTTTAGTGGGGCCGCATGAAGGGAAGTTACTGACAGAAAATAAATTAGAGCCGACAGTTGAAGTTCCGGCGATTGTAAATGCGAAAAAATTAAATACTGTTATTTGGTCAGTGTTAGTCGGAACGTTACTCTATATTGTATTAAGGCTAATTTTACGTAAACGAGTATCAGCGGCACTTCAGCCGTTAGTGAAAAATACGAATAGCGATTTGTTAGATGAAATAGGATATCGTTCTATTGCAATTGGATTCCCAGTTTTCACATTGGGTGCATTAATTTTCGCCATGATTTGGGCTCAAATAGCGTGGACACGTTTTTGGGGCTGGGATCCGAAAGAGGTTTGGGCACTTATAACGTGGCTTTTTTATGCGGCGGTATTACATTTACGTTTATCAAAAGGATGGCATGGAGAGAAGTCAGCATGGTTAGCGGTAATTGGTTTTGCAATTATTATGTTTAACTTTATTGTAGTAAACTTAATTATCGCGGGTTTACATTCATACGCATAGAGAAATAAAATAGGAGAGTGTATGTCACTTTCCTATTTTATTTTTGTCAACTTTTCTTCTTTTTTGAGAAAAACATGACAAAGTAGCGGTTGATTTTGTAAAATGATGTCGAGGACATTATATACTGTTCAAAAAAAATACATAGTTTTGGAAAAAAATTGAACAAACTTTATTATTCTTGTGAAGCATAATATGGGAAGTGAAACATTTAGAAGATTGCTTAAATAAACGAGAATAGCGCAACATAATAGTATAGAAGGGTAGGTGTGAACCGTTGTGGTAAAAGTACGCAACGGGTAGAAATGGAAAATGAATCAAGAATTTTAATTGTAGACGATGAGGATCGTATTCGTCGTTTGTTGAAAATGTATTTAGAGAGAGAACAATACACAATTGAAGAAGCAGACAATGGTGATACAGCTTTAGAAATGGCACTGCAAAATGATTATGATTTAATTTTATTAGATCTTATGATGCCTGGTAAAGATGGTATCGAAGTATGTAAAGGGGTTCGTGAGAAGAAAGCGACGCCAATTATTATGTTGACAGCAAAAGGTGAAGAAGTAAATCGGGTACAAGGGTTTGAGGTAGGAACCGATGATTATATTGTGAAACCATTTAGCCCACGTGAAGTAGTGCTTCGAGTGAAAGCGGTCTTACGCCGTTCTGTACCAACAACATTCTTTACGCAAGATACAACGACAAAAGATGTTACTGTATTCCCTCATTTAACAATTGATAATGATGCACACCGTGTTACAGCAGATGGTAATGAGGTGAACTTAACACCGAAAGAGTACGAATTACTATTATTCTTAGCGAAAGCGCCTGATAAAGTATTCGATCGTGAGCAATTGCTAAAAGAAGTATGGCAATATGAATTCTTCGGAGATTTACGTACAGTTGATACGCATGTAAAGCGTTTACGTGAGAAGTTAAGTAAAAAATCACCCGATGCTGCGAAGATGATTGTTACCGTTTGGGGCGTAGGTTACAAGTTTGAGGTTGTGAACGACTGATGCTTTGGAGAAGTGTAGTAGGGAAGTTATGGATGACCATATTACTTCTCGTTTCGTTCGTGCTTGGATTTGTTGCGATTTTACTTTCACAGTTTTTTAGAACATATTATGTTGATATGAGTGAAGCTAGGCTTCAAAAGGTTGCAACAAGTGTTTCAGAGTTAATTGAAGAAGGTGCCGATGTCAAAACGATTGAGAATATCGCGTACAAATTCTCTGACCCACTTTCAAGGATCATTATTGTAGAAGATGGTAAAGAAATATCTTCTTCACCGAAACAAGAAGGATTAGTCACTCTTACAATGGATGACTTAAAAGAAGATAAAGAATTAGCGGCTGTTTTTACAGACAAAAAAGAAATTAAGAATAACATTAGAAAAGCCTCTAATAGTAGAAAGAATAAAAATACTGAAAATGATATTATGATTGTCGGAAAACCAGTACAGTCAAAAAATGAAAGTGCAGTGTTTGTATACGAATCTTTACAAGTACCGATACAAGGTATGGAAAGAACGACTGATTTTATATTCTTATCAGCAGGGATTGCGATTATATTAACAACTTTCTTTGCATTCTTCTTATCTACTCGAATTACAGCGCCACTTCGTAAAATGCGTGAGGTTGCTTTTGAGGTGTCGCGTGGGAAGTTTGATGCAAAAGCTCCTATGGTATCCCAGGACGAGATTGGTGAGCTTGCAACAGCCTTAAATCAAATGGGGAAACAGTTGAAGTTTAATATGAATGCCCTGCAGCAAGAGAAAGAGCAGTTAGCTAGTATTTTAAGTAGTATGGCAGATGGGGTTATTACATTAAATCAAGAAGGTGAAGTCGTTGTAATCAATCCGCCGGCTGAACATTTCTTACAAGTTTGGCAAGAAGAAAAAGAGATAGAGCTCAGTAAAAAACTACCTTCTGAACTTGTTGAACTATTCCATCTCGTTGTAGAAAGCGAACAACAACAAGTGGTTGAAATTAATTTACAAAAAGGTAACTATGTAGTTCTTATGACGCCGCTTTACAATCAAACGAAAATTCGCGGGGCTGTAGCTGTATTGCGTGATATGACGGAAGAACGCCGTCTTGAGAAGATGCGTCAAGACTTTATTGCGAACGTATCACATGAACTTCGTACACCGATGGTCATGCTTCAAGGGTATAGTGAAGCGATTTTAGATGATATTGTGCAAACAAAAGAAGAAATTAATGAGTTTGTTCAAATCATTTATGATGAATCCGTTCGTTTAGGTAAACTTGTAAATGAATTGTTAGATTTAGCGCGTATGGAAAGTGGTAATGTAGAGTTACATATAGGTGAAGTTGATATTCATCCTTTCGTTGAAAAAATAGGTCGTAAATTCCAAGGAATTGCGAAGGATAAAGAAGTCGCGTTAACGGTTGATTTCAAAGATTCAATTGAGCAGTACCCGTTTGATGCAGATCGTATGGAACAAGTATTGACGAATTTAATTGATAACGCAATACGTCATACGAACGCAGGCGGACATGTAACACTTGTAATTGATACGAAAAATAATGGTCTTATTTTTGAAGTGCAAGATTCAGGCGCCGGTATTCCAGAAGAAGATATTCCATTTTTATTTGATCGTTTCTATAAAGCTGATAAAGCAAGAACACGTGGGAAAAAAGGTGGAACAGGACTCGGGCTTGCGATTGCCAAAAATATTGTGCAAGGCCATGATGGGAAAATTGCTGTTTCAAGTGTTGTTGGAGAGGGAACTACATTCTCTGTATATTTACCGAATCGTATAATTTAGATATGTGTTTTTAAAGTTGATAATGAATAAAGTTCTACTGTTTTTTATTTTTTTGTAAAATCAATTAAATAAATAATAGTAGAACTTTTTTTCTAACTTAGTCGAATGAAGAATAATGAGAGGGGTGTCGTAAAGCGATGAAATTATATACAAAAACAGGAGATAAAGGAACAACAAGTGTAATAGGTGGCAGAGTGGATAAAGATGATATCCGAGTGGAAGCATATGGCACGATAGATGAGGCGAATTCTCATATTGGATATGCGATGACGAAACTACAAGGCGGGGCTTTCGGAGATATTTACAATGAACTTGAAACGATTCAACATGAACTATTTGATTGCGGGGGAGACTTGGCGATAGTAGGCGAGAAAATTCCTTATAAAGTAAAAATTGAAATGGTCGAAAACTTAGAAGGTAGAATTGATTCGTATATAGAAGAAGCACCGCCGCTAGAGCGCTTTATTTTACCAGGTGGAAGCGAGTCGGCAGCTGCTGCTATTCATATTGCACGTACAGTTGTAAGGCGAGCGGAACGATGTATCGTATCCTTGCAAAAGGAAGGAGAAATAAATGCAGTTGTTCTAAAGTATGTAAATAGATTATCTGACTATTTATTTGCAGTAGCTAGAGTAATAAACGCTCGATTACAAGTAAAAGATGTAGAGTATAATCGCAGTGCAATCGTTTTTCGTGATAAGAAAGAGAAGGAAGTGGAGTGATTCACTTTCTTTTTTGTATAGTTTTTTCTGTAATATACCAAAATAGAGAAGGTATGGTCGTAATTAGAAAACGGAGGATGTATATGAAAGCTTTAAAATATGGCGTCATGTTATTGACAGTACTGTTTTTATCTCAATTACATGTGTACGCAGAGGGAAATCAATGGGCATGGCCTGTTGAAGGGCAGATAAGTGATTATTTTGGGACAAGGCACGGAAAACACTACGGTATAGATATAGCGGCACCGATCGGCGCGCCTGTGTCAGCTATTCAAGAAGGTAAGGTAACAAAGTCTTATTATTCAAGTAGTTATGGAAATGTTGTTTTTATTAAACATGGAGAATATGAGGCTGTGTATGCACATTTAAATAAGAGATATGTAGTTCAAGGGGATTATATTTCAAAAGGAGAAATAATTGGAGAAGTAGGAAATACAGGAGAATCCCGAGGTGCACACTTACATTTAGAAGTTCATCAAGGAAGATGGACGATGGCAAAAAAGAATGCGATGAATCCATTGCTTGTTTTACATGAACAAAGAAATGAAGCAGTTTCTTCATCGTTATACGTCGTCCAAAAAGGCGACACTCTAGTTAGCATTGCGCGGAAATTTAGAATGTCAGTTAAGGAAATTCAAGAAAAAAATGGGTTGCAACAAGAGCTGATTTATCCAAATCAACAATTATATGTAAAGTAAAAAAAAGAGCTAGTTTATAACTAGCTCTTTTTTACCAAAAAATAAAGACACATATAAATCCAGAAATAGCTAAGTAGCTATATAAGTAAAATACTTTCGCTCTTGTTTTTTCGTTTGTTCGAAATAGTACAATAGTCGGTTCAATTAAACCAATTGTCAAACAAAGTAAACCAAGAAGCATACAACCGATTGAAATAGAGTACAGGGCGATTTGTGGTCCTTGAAATGGAATCATCCATTTTAATAAAAATGCAATGAGTGCAGTATAGCAAATGCTGCCGATGTATTTATTCAATGGTGCATTAGAACGGAAACCAGGAAGCTTTTTTAAGAAAGAGCGGGAAACAACTTCAGTTTGTAAAGATGTATGCTCTTCTATTATTTTTTGAGCTTCTTTTCCTTTTTGGAAAAGGGATAATATCCAGTTTCGCTCACCTTGAAAAATAAATTGTGAAGTTGTCAAATAATGATCAACCTTTACTTTATTCCAACTCTTCCATGGATGACGCTCACATAATTTTAATTTACTTTCTGTCTTTTTATCATACTGATAAATACTGATGCCATCTTCATCGAAAGCAGCATAGTATGTCTCGCTTGAGAATGTGCCTAAATCAATTGGACAGTAGAAAAGTAATTCTTTTTTTAAGTAAAAGTATTCTTTCCTTAAGTTTTTTTTCATTGTTTCTCGAATAGAGTGTCTCTTCTCTTTCTTCATGACATTTCCTCCATAATCCAGAAAATGTTCTTATCTTAACAATTCAACATCTTATCACTTTTAATTATATATGACTAGGGGATTCATAGGAGAAATGCCGAATACTAAAAAATATGGAGTGTATTGTAAAATATAATGAATGATTTTGATTATGTAAAATTAATAACTTATTTTTAATAAGTTACGATTTTTTTGTTCACAATACGATCATGTTGTTGTATAATGAAGTAGAAAATAGAATATCGGTCTATCTTCGGGGCAGGGTGAAAATCCCGACCGGCGGTGATGAACTATATGTGATTTTGTTCTAAGCCCGCGAGCCGTTAAGGCAGGATTTGGTGTGATTCCAAAGCCGACAGTACAGTCTGGATGGGAGAAGATGGAGGTTCAAGCGTTCAAAAAAGATAGGTATTTGAACGTCTGTTTGATGTGCCTTAAATTCTCCCTTTGTGTAAAACACAAAGGGTTTTTTCGTTCTATGAAAAAGTAGGCATAGCAGAACCTTTCCACTTTCCATGAGATGATCGATGGAAAAGGAGAGAGAAAGATGAAACAAAAAAACAGTGTAGTGCAGATGGTGAGTGTAGCAATGCTAAGTAGTATTGCATATTTACTGATGATGTTGGATTTCCCGTTCCCAGGGCTGCCACCATTTTTAAAAATTGATTTTAGTGATGTGCCAGCTTTAATTGCTGCGATTATTTTCGGACCAGTTGCAGGGGTAATTGTAGAAGCGATAAAGAATATTTTACATTACGGGATTCAAGGGAGTTTAACGGGAGTACCAGTTGGAGAAATTGCTAACTTTATTGCAGGATGTTTATTTATTGGACCAGCAGCTTTCTTATTTAGGAAGTATCGTACTGTTAAGAGTTTAACGACAGGATTAATGCTAGGGACAATTACAATGGCGCTCATTATGAGTGTATTAAATTACATCATCATATTCCCAGCTTACACTTGGTTTTTAAATTCACCAGCTATGTCTAGCGAAGCGATAAAAACAACGGTTGTAACGGCAATCTTACCATTTAATTTGATTAAAGGAATTGTTGTAACAATTGTATTTGTAGCGTTATTCTCACGCCTGAAAGTATGGGTATTTGCAAAAATGAAAAATGCATAAATATAAAATAAACCCATTAGTAGTATACAACTACTAATGGGTTTTTATTAAGGAGACTGAAAATAGAAAACAAAAAATACCCCTCAAATGAATGAGGGGTATTTTTTGAAGTTAATAAAAGACTATTCGAATTTTAAAGCATCGCCGTCGAATGATTCGTCAGCAACTTTAATTGAGTCAGTTGGACAACCTTCGAATGCATCCATCATATCTTCAAGTAATACATCTGGAATTTCAACGATACCTTGGTTATCGTCTAATGTTACGAATGCAATACCTTCATCATCATAGTCATAAATGTCTGGTGCAGCAGCACCACAAGCACCACATGCAATACAAGTATCTTTATCAACGATTGTATATTTTGCCATCTTTTTTCCCTCCTGATAATATGTATGTGAAAAGCTCGCCATAAAAATTATAACCTTATTGTAAAACGGTTTTTAAAACTTTTCAACATAAAATTATAATGATAATCCTTATCAATTAGAGTGTCAACTGATTTTTGCATTATGTCATAAGATTTTCAAAATACGTAAATGTTATTTCGTTTGGTACAATATAATATATACAAGTATATATTGCCCATATGATAAGTTTAATGAGTAACGGTAGAGGGCGCAATCATATCAAAAGTAATTAAGTTAGATTGAAAGGTGGAAGCGGTAATGCAACTGCAATATACTGTATTGTATTGTTTAAAACAATTGAATGGTGAAAGAACCGTTTCTTCTATTTATTATTTATTAAAGGGAAAACGTTCTTCGCAAACGTTACAAGATGGAAATATGTTCCGAATTTCTTTTTTGTTTGGAATATATAAATCGTTAAATAGAAATGAATATGATCGTGAAGTTGCAAAGTTGTTGCAAGCAGATTTGATTCAAGAAATACATGAAAATACATATTTGTTAACACCTAAAGGTAAAAAGCAGTTACATACATGGGAGGAAGGGTATGCTTTTCCAGCCCATTTGCATGGTTTGCACTATGGTGAATTAGGTGAAACGTTTTGGAAAAGATTATCTTTAATTATTCAAACTGTATCTAATTTACAACAGAATAATACGAAGTTTATTCCTATTCAACAAGATACAGAAATAATGGTTTGGGTGAAACGCTTTTTAACAGGTATGCCGTATAGGCGTAGTGAATTGGCAAAAAGATTATGGAAAGAAATATATACTCTTTTAAGGAAATGTGATGTGGTAGAAGCGACGATTGTAACATATAGATTAACAGGATATGAACGTATCGGTTGTACATTGCAGCAATTAGCAGAAATTACGAAACGAGATGTTTTCAGGGTGTACTTTTTATTTTGGGGTACAATTCATTTCCTTATACAAGAAGTTCGCGATTATGAAAGTGAATTTCCGTTATTATCTGAGATTATCTCTTATCCAAATGAGAGAGCTGAATTATTTAGTTTATCAACGAAAAAAACATATAATTTTTGGAGGCAAGGGCGCTCATTAGAAGAAATAGCGACAATTAGAAATCTAAAGGTTGCAACGATAGAAGATCATTTTGTTGAAATTGCTTTGCGAGAAAGAGATTTTTCAATTGAAATGTTTATGGAAAAAGACAAAATAGATAAAGTAACAGAAGTAATTGATGCATTACAAACACGTAAGCTGCGTGAGTTGAAACAAGCGGTTGGAGAGGATATCTCTTATTTTGAAGTTCGTCTTGTATTGGCGCGGATGGAGGGTATAAATGAAACTTGAGGAATATTTATATAGGTGGTTTGGATATTCTGAATTTCGTCCAGGTCAAAAAGGAGTCATTACAGATTTATTGGAAGGAAAAGATGTTATAGCGATGCTTCCGACCGGAAGAGGGAAGTCTATGTGCTATCAACTTCCAGGGCTTATGCAAGAAGGGACAGTACTTGTTGTATCACCATTATTATCTTTGATGGAAGATCAGGTTACACAATTAAAATATGTTGTGAAAAACCGAGTGATAGCATTTAATAGTTTTCGGACATTACAGGAAAAAAGAGAAGCGATGAAAAGATTAGCTTCTTATAAATTTATTTTTGTTTCACCAGAGATGTTGCAGTCGGAATTGTTAATAAGAGAATTGAAGAAAGTTCATATTTCATTATTTGTTGTGGATGAAGCTCATTGTATTTCGCAATGGGGTTATGATTTTAGACCAGATTATAAAAAACTAAATGTAGTTATTGAAAATATCGGGTCTCCTACGGTGCTAGCATTAACTGCAACAGCGACGAAAGATGTACTCCGAGATATAGCAGAGAGTTTGAATTTGGAGAATGTGACGCAGCATGTGTATTCTATTGATCGTCCAAATATAGCAATGGAAGTACAATTTGTGGAGACGATAGAAGAGAAGAAAGAGGCGCTTTTGGAACAGGTGATGTATTTACAAGGGCCGGGGATTGTATATTGTTCAAGCAGAGCGTGGACAGAACGTTTAACGGAATATTTAAGAGGAAAAGGCGTTACTGGTGTCGCTTTCTATCATGGTGGTATGGAACATGAAGAGCGCATGTTAATTCAACAGCAGTTTATGAATGACCAGTTGCAGCTTGTAATATGTACAAGTGCTTTTGGTATGGGAGTAAATAAATCAAATACGAGATATATTATTCATTTCCACTATCCGACTAATATAGCTTCTTATTTACAAGAAATCGGAAGAGCTGGAAGAGATGGTGAACCTAGTATAGCTATTTTACTATGCAGTCCGTTAGATCACGATTTACCAATTTCAATCATTGAAGATGAATTGCCAAGCCAGTCACAAATACAATTTTTATTTTCTTTACTGCAGGAAAGAATGTTTCAAACGAAAGAATTACCAATAGAAGAGGTAGAAGAAATTTGTTATAATGCAGCAAGATTTAATGAACAATATTGGCGTTTCATCCGCTATCATCTTGAAAAGCTTGGAATCATACAACAGAGAAAATTAATATTAGAGAGCTTGTCAGATGAAATTATGACAAGATTAATAGCTGAAGTAGAAATCAGGCTACGTAATAAATATAGTGAGCTAGAAAACATGAAATCATGGATACAAGTGAAAGAATGTAGACGTGAATATTTGCTGCGACAGTTCGGTTACAGAAAAGAGGGCGAGTTAAAGAATTGCTGCGACTATTGTCATATTACAAAAACAGATTATAAAAAAAGACAAGCGCAACAATCGGATTTCGACTATAATTGGGAAACAGAGTTACAAAAGCTTTTCGGTCTAGAAAAGATGGGGGAATGATGAACATTCAAAGGCATAATATTGAAGATATGAGTCCGAAAGAAATAAGGCTGAATCTGTATATCACACAGTTCATTATTATCGGTATCGGTTGTTTACTAGCATATATACTATTCCGAGATATAAAATCGGTGTATAGTCTGTGGAAATGGGAACCGGTGTCTATACTTATAATAGGTGGCTTGTTAGCGATTGGTATTGTGTTATTAGATTATGTTGCAATGCGAGTATTTCCAGATTCTTGGTTTGATGATGGTGGTATTAATGATAGGATGTTTCAAGGGATGTCGGTTATGCATCTACTTGTTATTACATTCATTATCGGTTTTGCGGAAGAATTTTTATTTAGAGGTGTAGTGCAGACGCACTTTGGTATTGTAATAGCGAGTTTCGTATTTGCAGTATTACATATTCGGTATATAAAAAAGCCATTTTTGTTTTGTTTCGTCTGTTTCATTAGTTTTGTTTTTGGCTATGTATTTGAATGGACAGGAAATTTGTTTATAACAATCTTTGCACACTTTCTTGTTGATTTTATAATGGGGCTCCAATTAAGAAAATAAATGGAAGGTGGTGGTGAACAACATGAGAAGACGAATTCCTGATTTTGAAGAGGAATTAGAAGTTGAGCGAGTGGAAGAAAAAGAAGGTTTACCGCCGCGTAGTGAAATTCATAGAAATAAAGAGAAAAAACAAAAGTTTAAAATGAATCATATTTTCGTTCGAGTTTTAACATTTCTATTCATATTATTACCAATTAGTATTTTATGGTATACGGATAAATATATTCAGGTGAAAAGTGATGGTAATAACGCTGGAAAAAGTGCATTTGAGGTCATTTTCTTTGATTCAGCTAAATCTCAGTCCGAGGCATCATCTGAGAAAGTTGTCACGCATACGGTGAAAGAGGGAGAAACCTTAGAAAGTATAGCGAAGCAATATTTTTCAGATGAAACTGGGATCGAAGTGATTAAAAAGTATAATGATTTACAAAAAGATGAAGTGAATGTAGGTCAAGAATTAAAAATTCCGATAAAAGATAAGTCCACAAAGCGAGAGAGTTAGTAAAATACTTACTATAAAAACTGGGAATTATCTTTATGAGGAAGGGAGTAAAAAATATATGATATGGATTATCTTATTAAGTACTCTCGTTTGTATTGGTATTATATTTCTTCTTGTAATGTATACGGAAGCAACGCGTGATACGGTGCTAGAACATACTTTAATATTTGAAGAATTTCCGAAAAGTTTTCAAAAAGTAAATGTATTCTTTATATCAGATATTCATAGAAGGGGCATTTCGAATTCGTTAATTGAACAAGTAAAAGGAAAAGTAGATCTTGTAATTATTGGTGGTGATTTAGCGGAAAAAGGTGTCCCTTTATCGAAAATCTCTGCAAATATACAAAAGTTAAGAGCGATAGCTCCTGTATATTTTGTATGGGGAAATAATGATTATGAGATTGAATATCATGAATTGGATGCTTTATTATTAGAAAATAATGTGAAAGTTTTAGATAATACAAGAGTTGTATTTGAGTCTGAATTAGGAGAGAAAATTTGTTTGCTCGGTGTAGATGATGTTGGCTTGAAACGTGATCGTTTAGATTTAGCGTTGGCTGATTGTAAGGAAGATGGTTTTCGCATATTAATTAGCCACAACCCTGATATAATAAATAAAATATCTGGAAAAGAACAAATTTCACTTGTGTTAAGTGGACATACACATGGAGGACAGATTCGATTATTCCCATTTAAAAAATATTTAAAAGGTGGCGTATATAAGCATTCAAATATGACTCTTTTTGTTAGTAATGGGTATGGAACAACGTTGGTTCCACTTCGCTTCCGAGCACCTGCTCAAACACATATTATTACGTTATGCGGAGGGAAATGATGCCAACTCTAAACGGAAAATATAACATAAAAGCTGTTTCGAATATAATTGGAATTCAACCAAGTACGCTTCGTGCATGGGAAAGACGATATCAAATTATAGCCCCAAAGCGGAATCACGCGGGGCATCGATTATATACAGAAGAGCATATTCAAATTTTGAAATGGTTAATGGACAAGGTTTCATCCGGCATGATGATTGGACAAGCAGTTCAATTATTAGAAGGGAATCGTTTGCAGAGTAATGTTCAAAATGAAATACATTACGATAGAGAAGTTGTTTTAGTGGACGATTTACTACAAGCTTTGTTAAAATTTGATGAAATTACAACTTCTGCATTGTTAAACGAGGCTTTTAGTATTTATGCAACAGAAAAAGTTATAGCAAGTATTGTTCTTCAAGTGTCAAATAAATTGTTAGCGTTAAAAAATAACAATGAAGTTACAATGGTGCAATTCCAATATGTCGTATCATTTTTACAAACGCGTCTAGGGATGGTATATCATAATGCATCATCGTTTTCTTCTATACACAAAGTTGTCGTGTTAGAAAGTAATATGTTGAAAGGGTTTGTTTTCTCAACGTATTTACGATTAAAAGGATATGATGTGATATATATTCGGGCAAGCTTAGCGGAAGATAGTATTTCGTTAGCTGTTGAGCAAATAAGACCTAAATATGTAGTAATCTCTTTTGATGACGGACGAGAACGGAAGAACGCAATGAGCTATGTGGATTTTTTGCAAGAAAAAAATGAGAACCTTTCTGTTGGGATTATAGGAGAAATAGGTGCTCGAGATCAGTTGAACATTCAAACAAGCCTAATTGGTGATACGAAAGAAGAATGGGATAATTGGTTAAACATGTTAGAATAGTTGTTCGAAAAGAACCATCTATTTTCTATTTCATATAATAAAAATTATATTCATTGGTTGCGTAGGGAGGGTATGAGATGAGGCTGGAACGATTAAATTACAATAAGATAAAAATTTTCTTAACATTTGATGATTTATCTGAAAGAGGATTAACAAAAGAAGATTTGTGGAGAAATGCACCGAAAGTACAGCAATTATTTCGTGATATGATGCAAGAAGCAAATAAAGAATTAGGATTTGAAGCGGATGGTCCGATTGCAGTTGAAGTATTTTCTCTACAAGCGCAAGGAATGGTCGTAATTGTAACGAAAGAACATCAAGAAGCGGATACAGATGATGAGTTTCGTGACGAGTTTATTGAAATGCAAGTGACTCTAGATGAAAGCGAGCATATCCTTTATGAGTTTGCTACACTAGATGACGTAATTAACCTGTCGAATCGTTTATATAACCTTGATGTAACTGGCGGAAAATTATATACGTGGGATGGGCGTTTCTATCTTTGGATGGAAGAAGAGGAGCAAATTCAATTACTGAAGGCAGATTTTATAGCTATTTTAGCGGAATATGGTAATCCGTCTACAGCAACTATTTATCGTCTAATGGAGTATGGTAAAGAATTAATGGCTTCTCAAGCAATTGAACAAATACACAATTACTTTGTGAAAAAACAAAACCTTAGCTAATATAACCTAAGGTTTTGTTTTTTTTATTGTACTTAAATGTATCTTTTCAAAGTGCTGTACATGAATAAAATAAAAAATATTTAAATATTTAAGTATTTTACTTTTCTAAAAGTAATAAAAGGACTATAATGATAGTGAAAACGCTTGCAACAGAAAATACTTTGTATATATTTGTTAGCGTTTTCTATTGCATTCCAAATTTAACGGTGTATACTAGGCAATGAAGGTTTACTAAACAAGTGAAATTACAGGGGGTTTACTTACTATGGTAGCCGAAAAGGGAACTCAAACAAAAACACAACAACAAAGGGAACAACATTTTGAACTATTGAATTCAACACAAATTGTTATCAGTGAAGCGTTAGAAAAATTGGGTTATCCAAACGAAGTATATGAATTATTAAAAGAACCAGTTCGTATGATGACAGTGAAAATACCAGTTCGTATGGATGACGGGACTGTTAAAATATTTACAGGATATCGTGCACAACATAATGATGCTGTTGGTCCAACGAAAGGTGGAATTCGCTTCCATCCGAATGTAACAGAAAATGAAGTGAAAGCACTTTCAATTTGGATGAGTTTAAAATGTGGTATTGTCGACTTACCATATGGCGGAGGTAAAGGTGGAATTATCTGTGACCCACGTGAAATGTCATTCCGTGAGTTAGAAAGATTAAGCCGCGGTTATGTACGAGCAATTAGTCAAATCGTAGGACCGACGAAAGATATTCCAGCTCCAGATGTATTCACAAACTCTCAAATTATGGCATGGATGATGGATGAGTATAGCCGTATCGATGAATTTAACTCACCAGGATTTATTACAGGTAAGCCACTTGTATTAGGTGGATCACATGGACGTGAAACAGCAACGGCGAAAGGTGTTACAATTTGTATTCGCGAAGCTGCAAAAAAACGCGACATTGATATTAAAGGTGCACGCGTTGTTGTTCAAGGATTCGGTAATGCTGGTAGCTTCTTAGCTAAATTTATGCATGATGCAGGTGCAAAAGTTATTGCAATCTCAGATGCTTACGGCGCATTGCATGATCCAAATGGATTAGATATTGATTATTTATTAGACCGTCGTGATAGCTTCGGTACAGTAACAAAACTATTTAATAATACAATTTCAAACAAAGAATTGTTAGAACTTGATTGTGACATTTTAGTTCCAGCTGCAATTGAGAATCAAATTACAGAAGAAAATGCTAATGATATTAAAGCAAAAATTGTTGTTGAAGCTGCAAATGGTCCAACAACATTAGAAGCAACTAAAATTTTAACAGATCGCGGAATTTTACTTGTTCCAGACGTATTAGCGAGTGCTGGTGGGGTAACAGTATCTTACTTTGAGTGGGTACAAAATAACCAAGGTTACTACTGGACTGAAGAAGAAGTAGAACAACGTTTAGAAAAAGTAATGGTAAGATCATTTGATTCTATTTATGAAACAGCACAAGTTCGTAAAGTGAATATGCGCTTAGCAGCGTATATGGTCGGTGTTCGTAAAATGGCTGAAGCAAGTCGCTTCAGAGGTTGGGTATAATATTATATTGTGAGAAAACGTGATTCCTTTCGAGGGAATCACGTTTTTTTGTTGAAGTATTAGAGTGAGGTGTTGTAAATGGGAAATGAAATGATGGAACGGGTAGAACAATTAGAAGAAAAGGTTAAGAGGTTAGAGGGAGAACTCGTAAAAACGAAGCAAGACCGAAAAGCAAGTACCGCTCGGGTGTTCGGAGAAGGATTATTGTTTTTAATATTTGGTGCGGTTGTAGTAGGACCGATTATCGCTTTTATATTAGTAATTATTAATTGGTTTGTTGAAAAATAAAATAAAAACAAAAAGAACGCTTGTTCTACACGAACAAACGTGCTATACTCTCCTTAGATAAACAAAACGGAAATGATTTTAAGGAGAGATAAATGATGAAAATGACAGTAGACCAAAGATTTATGATGCCAGCAGATGTTGTAGAACGAGTGGAAGTATTAAGAAACAAACAAAGTAAGCGCGGCACATTATTACAATCAGTAAATAAATTTTTCGGTTTAGATACGAAAGAAGATTGTGTTTGGTTTTACGGTTTTTATGGAGTTGCTGTAAGTATTTTATTATTTATGGTGTTCACATCAAATATTTTCGATTTTCTCTTCGCGTAAGAAATATGCTATAAGGACATTGCTACCGAATACATATATAAAGAAGTAAGGTAATCTTCTGAAGCGGGAGTTGGTAGTAATGGCGATGTTTCCTATAGAGCGTAACTATATTGGATATGGAAGTTCACGACCGGGTATTCCTCTTTCTAAAGTAAGGTTTATTGTAAGTCATGATACGGGGAATCCTGGTAGCAATGCGATTGGGAATCGGGATTATTTTAATGAAATACAGCCGAAAGCTTCGGCACATACATTTATAGATGATAAAACGATATTGGAAATTATTCCTATAAATGAAGTTGCCTACCATGTTCGATATGGTGTGCCGACAGATAATGACTTATATGGGTATGATGCCAATAAGGCTGCCATTGGAGTAGAGCTTTGTTATGGTGGTGATGTTAACTTTTGGGAAGCATATACCCGTTTTACGTGGTATCATGCGTATTTATGTCAAAACTTCGGCTTGAATCCGAAAAAAGATATCGTATCACATAAAACACTTGACCCAGCTAGAAAGATTGATCCTGAAAATGTATTAGGGAAACAAGGTATTAAATTTCAGCAGTTTTTAGCAGATGTCTATCGGATGTACGTTTCGTTTAGATGACAAATATATGAAAAATGAATACAATAAAGATAGGTGCCTACTGCTGTAAGTAGGTTTTTTCTTGTTTTTATAAATAGTGTATTGGTAGAAGACTAGGAGTGAACCGAGTATGCAGAAAGAAACAGCTATTATAATTGGAGGCGGTCCGTGCGGATTAGCAGCAGCAATTTCGTTGCAAAAGGTAGGGATAAATCCGTTAGTAATTGAAAAAGGAAACATTGTAAATGCAATTTATAATTATCCAACTCATCAAACATTTTTCTCCTCTAGTGAAAAATTAGAAATTGGTGATGTAGCTTTTATTACAGAAAATCGTAAGCCTGTTCGAAATCAAGCGCTTGCGTATTATCGTGAAGTAGTAAAGCGTAAATCTGTACGTGTAAATGCTTTTGAACGAGTGGAGAACGTTCAAAAAGATGGAGAAGCTTTTCAGGTTGAGACGACAAAGCGTGACGGAAGTAAAGAAATATATATAGCAAAATATATTGTAGTAGCAACTGGATATTATGACAATCCAAATTATATGAATGTTCCTGGTGAGGAATTGAAGAAGGTAGCTCACTATTTTAAAGAAGGACATCCTTATTTTGATCGAGATGTAGTCGTTATAGGTGGGAAAAACTCGAGTGTAGATGCCGCTTTAGAGCTTGTGAAAGCTGGTGCGCGTGTAACGGTTTTATATCGCGGAAGTGAGTATTCACCAAGTATAAAGCCGTGGATTTTGCCAGAGTTTGAGGCGTTAGTCCGAAATGGTACAATTGATATGCATTTCGGGGCTCATGTGAAAGAAATTACTGAACATACATTAACGTATACAGTTGATGGCGAAGCATATACAATCCAAAATGATTTTGTATTTGCGATGACTGGTTACCATCCTGATCATAGTTTCTTAACAAAGATGGGTGTTCGGATTGATGAAGAGACAGGACGTCCAATTTATGCAGAGGATACGATGGAAACGAACGCTGAAAATATTTTCATTGCAGGTGTAATTGCTGCTGGAAATAATGCAAATGAAATATTTATTGAGAACGGTCGATTTCATGGGGATGCGATTGCGCAAACCATTGCAACAAGAGAAATATAAAAAGAAGCTGTCGGAATAAACTTCGACAGCTTCTTTTTTAATCGTGCATAAACATGTTTTGGATTGCTTCATGAGAAGTTGTATTCTCTAATGCAACTAATAATTTAATACGTGCTTTTTGAGCGTTTAAACCGTATGTGAATACAATACCCATATCTTTTAATTGTTTGCCGCCACCTTCATATGAATATACATCTTGAACGATCCCGTTGAAACAGCGAGAAACTAATACGACAGGAATTCCTTTATTTATTAGCCGTTCTAGACTAGGAAGTGTTCTTGGAGGTAAATTACCTTGTCCAAGCGCTTCAATAACAATCCCGTCTACCGGAAGATTTTCAATTGCTGCTAACAATGTATCGTCCATACCAGCGTACGCTTTTAGAACGACTACATTTTTAGAAACCTTATTTACTGAATATGTTTCGTGATGTACTAAAGCATGGTGGAATACAACACCACGTTTTGTTACCATACCGATTGGTCCATACTGTGGACTTTGGAATGTTGCTACATTACTTGTATGTGTTTTCGTTACGTTTGTAGCGCAATGAATTTCGTCGTTTAATACGACTAAAACGCCTTTTTCGGCAGCTTCACTACTGCTAGCGACTTTTACAGCTGATAAGAAGTTATATAGACCATCAGCACCTAATTCATTGCTAGAGCGCATTGCGCCTGTTACAACAATCGGAATAGTTGCTTGTACTGTTAAATCTAAGAAGTAGGCCGTTTCTTCTAATGTATCCGTACCATGCGTAATGACTACGCCATGAATGTTGTCTTGTTTTACTCTTTCATCAATGATGACTTGTAATTGTAACATTTCGCTCGGTGTCATATGAGGAGATGGTAGATGAAACACATCTTCAACGATTAAATCAACATCGTCTTCTAAATCAGGAATGAATTTTAAAAGAGGATTTTTTTCACCTGGTTGTACGACCCCAGTTTCTTTATCTTCCTCCATTGCAATTGTTCCACCTGTGTGTAAAACTAGGATTCTTTTCAATGCTTATACCCCTTTCAAGTAAAAAAATACATTTAGAACATAACATGTTTTGAGTAAATTCGACAATGGAAATGTATAAAAGTATGCCTCGAAAATGACAATAAAATGAAATGCTATATGTACGATGTATAAAATTACGAAACGAAATGTGCAAATACAGTATAGGAGGGAGCCATTACGTTGAAAAAGATGGAGAGAATGCTTATTCGTATATTAATAATACAATTCATTTGTCTTTCTGTTGTGCAATTGTTATTTATACATAAGTCATCAGTGAAATATTTATCTAAAATTGTTTATTATGAAGGTGTCATGGTAAAAAACAGAGCAGAAATCTTACGGGTGAATAGGTAGTTTTCATTTTCTTCTATGAAGGATTATGCTACAATAATTGAGGATTTAATGACGTGAAGCAAATGAGAAGAAGCAGGAGAATACCTGCTTTTCGTTTTGTTTTATAAGTGAAAAAATGAGGTGTTACAATGGATAAACGAATTTCAATTGCTATAGATGGTCCAGCAGCAGCTGGAAAAAGTACAGTTGCGAAAGTTGTGGCGAAGAAGCTTTCTTACGTTTATATTGATACAGGCGCAATGTATCGTACAATTACATATGCAGCCCTTGAGCAAAAAGTGGACATTGAAAATGAAGAGCAGTTAATGGAAGTTGTAAAAAATGTGAAAATTGAGTTTCAGCAAGGAGAAAATACACAACTTGTATTTTTAAATGGACAAGATGTTTCGGAAGTCATTCGTACACCTGAGGTGACGAATCGAGTATCGATTGTGGCAAAACATCGCCTTGTTCGTGAAGAAATGGTACGTCGTCAACAAGAGTTAGCAGAAAAAGGCGGCGTTGTAATGGATGGCCGTGATATTGGTACACATGTGTTACCAGATGCTGAAGTGAAGATCTTTATGCTTGCTTCTGTTGAAGAAAGAGCAGAGAGAAGACATTTAGAAAATATGAATAAAGGCTTCGATTCTAATTTAGAGCAGTTAAAAGAAGAAATTGCTCAGCGTGATAAATTAGATTCAGAACGTGAAGTTTCTCCTCTAAAAAAAGCTGATGATGCATTGGAATTAGATACAACTTCTTTATCAATTGAAGAAGTTGTCCAAAAGATTATGAGTATTGTTTCAGGAGTGTTTGCGAAATAAAGAAAGGGCATAGCCCCTTTCTTTTTTTATTTGTGAAATGTAAAGGATACGTGAATTGTGAGTCTCTTTCCTTGACAAATAATCAGATTTGTAAGAAGTTAATAAAAGAGGGATAAAACTTTCAGAATATATTCGCTATTATATTTCAAAACATACTTTCTTCAAGATGATTTTGCTGTATACTATTTATATAGGTTTAATATATTTTCTAGTGAAATGTATGAAGCTTACGTATGTGATGATAAATTCTTAAACATGCAAATGAAAACAATTGTTTTCATTTCGTATATACATAAAAAATGCTTTGTCAATTCTGTAGGGAGGTATTTCCATGGTAGAGAAAATGAATGAAGAAGTTATGGATTCAAAAGAATTACAAGTTGGTGACGTTGTTACAGGTTCTGTAACGAAAGTTGAAGAGAAACAAGTGCTTGTAAATGTTGGATACAAAACAGATGGCGTAATTCCAATTAGTGAATTAGCTAACGTTCATATTGAAAAAGCAAGCGATGTTGTAGAATTAGATCAAACACTAGAATTAAAGGTTATTAAGTTAGAAGAGGATGATCTTGTATTATCTAAACGTGCTGTTGATGCAGAAAAAGCATGGGTAGAATTACAAGAGAAATTTACTTCTGGTCACGTATTTGATGTTACCGTAAAAGATATCGTGAATGGTGGATTAGTTGTGGACCTTGGTGTTCGTGGCTTTATACCAGCTTCACTTGTAGAAGTACATTATGTAGAAGATTTTACTGACTATAAAGGCAAAACATTAGCCGTGAAAATTGTTGAATTGGACCGTGAAAAAAATCGTGTGATCCTTTCGCATAAAGCGGTAGTAGAATTAGAACTAGATTCTAAGAAGAAAGAAGCAATTTCTTCATTAAAAGAAGGCGACGTTGTTGAAGGGACAGTACAACGACTAACGGATTTTGGTGCTTTCGTTAATGTTGGCGGTGTGGACGGTTTAGTTCATATTTCACAAATTTCACACGAACGTGTAGAGCAACCTTCTGAAGTATTAGAGCAAGGTCAAAAGGTAAAGGTGAAGGTGTTATCTGTGGATGCTGATACACAACGTATTTCTTTATCAATTAAAGCAGCTCAACCAGGACCTTGGGAAAATATTGCTGGTGAAGTAAAAGCTGGTGATATTCGTGAGGGAATAGTAAAACGTCTTGTTACATTTGGTGCATTCGTTGAAATTTTACCTGGCGTCGAAGGTCTTGTGCATGTATCTCAAATTGCAAATCGTCACGTGAAAAATCCAAATGAAGTATTGGAAATGGGACAAGAAGTAAAAGTGAAAGTACTTGAAGTTCATGTAGCAGAGAAACGTATTTCTTTAAGTATAAAAGAAGCGCTTGAGGAAAATAATGTAACTGAAGATTATAGTCAGTATGAACCGAATGCTGATTCTGCTACTTTCCAATTAAGTGACATTATTGGTGAACAACTGAAAAAATTAAAGAAATAAAGAGGGGTACAAGTGGTAAGGGCAAAACGTAAATTAGATCATATTGAATACGCTCTTTCTACTGGTCAGTCTCGTACGCATGGCTTTCATGATATTGATTTTGTGCATCAAAGCTTGCCAAATTCAAATTATGACACAATAACATGTGAAACAAAAATCGGCGAACTTTCACTAAGTTCGCCGATTTTTATCAATGCGATGACTGGTGGTGGAGGAGAGAAAACGTTACATATTAATGAGCAATTAGCATATGTAGCGAAACATCATAATCTTGCTATGGCTGTAGGATCGCAAATGGCTGCGTTAAAAGATGAAAGTGAGGCTGCTTCTTATAAGATAATTAGAAAGGTAAATCCACATGGGGTTTTCTTTGCTAATTTAGGTAGTGAGGCAACTACTGAGCAGGCAGAGCGTGCCGTTGATATGATTGAAGCGAACGCATTACAAATTCATTTAAATGTCATACAAGAGTTAACGATGCCAGAAGGAGACCGTGACTTTACTGGTGTGCTTCAGCGTGTTGAGAAAATTGTTTTAAATAGTAAAGTTCCTGTCATTGTGAAAGAAGTTGGATTTGGAATGAGTAAGGAAACAATGCAACAGTTAGCGAGCATAGGTGTAACGGCAATTGATATTGGCGGACAAGGTGGTACGAATTTTGCTGCTGTTGAAAATGAAAGAAGACAGCGAATGCTTTCTTATTTTAATAACTGGGGCATACAAACAGCAACCTCGATTATTGAAGCAACCTCTACAAATAATAACCTCTCTTTTATTGCATCTGGGGGTATACAAACAGCGCTTGACGTAGCGAAAGCAATCGCATTAGGGGCGAATACAACTGCTTTTGCTGGATACTTTTTACGCATTTTAATGCAAGATGGCATCGAGAAGTTAGTGGATGAAATTGATCTTCTACATACAGATTTGAAATTTATTATGACAGCTCTCGGTGCGAAGACGATAGAAGAGTTACAATCTGTACCTCTTGTTGTAAAGGGCGAAACGTATCATTGGTTAACGCAGCGTGGTATTGATACGACGCATTATAGTAGGAGATAAAAAATCAACCGAAGGAATCAACCGTTCGGTTGATTTTTTTTATGCTTTCTTTTCGTAAACTGACATAGAGAGGAGAGGATTAAATGAAAAATATAGTTGAAGTAAATGAAATGACGAAATATTATGGGGGATTTAAAGCCTTATCTAATATTTCATTTTCCGTTAAGGAGGGAGAGGTCTTATGTATTCTCGGTCCAAATGGTGCAGGGAAAAGTACGTTGATTCATATATTATCAACAATATTGAAACCGGATAATGGAGATTTTTTATTTGAAGGAAAGAGTAGTAAGAAATATGGTCGTTATATAAAAAGCAATATTGGGATTGTTCCACAAGATATAGCTATATATGAAGATATATCTGCTGAAAAAAATGTAACATTTTTTGCATCTTTATATGGATTAAAAGGGCTGGAGCTTCAACGGGCTGTAACAGATGCTTTACAATTTGTTGCTCTACTAGATAAAAAAAACGAGAAACCGAAAACTTTCTCTGGAGGTATGAAACGAAGATTAAATATAGCGTGTGCGATTGCTCATAAGCCGAAAGTAATTATTATGGATGAACCAACTGTTGGGATTGATCCGCAATCGCGTAATCACATTTTACAATCAATTAAGCAATTAAGTGAGCGAGGCAATACGGTTTTGTATACGACTCATTACATGGAAGAAGTAGAGGAAATTGCTACAGAAATTATCATTATTGATCATGGTGTAATTATCGCGAAAGGATCGAAAGAAGAAATAAAACGGAGTATTGAAAATGATATGCGTTATACCATTATATGTGATGGAATGATACAAGGAATTGAAGAACGGTTATTTGTTATAGAAGGAGTAACAAGTGTAGAGGTAAAAGAGAATGTTTTGCAAATCAAGGTAATAAAAGGGATAGAAAATTTAGATAAATTGATAAGTTTTTTAATGAATAAAGGAATTAAAATCAAAAATATAACAAGTGAGGTAGCCAGCTTAGAAACGGTATTTTTACAATTAACAGGAAGAAATTTAAGAGATTGAAGGTGATATGTATGAGTTTTTTTACACTATATAAACGAGATGTAGTTAACGTTATAAAAAATCCAACGCTTTTAATAATAAATTCCATATTTCCATTGTTGTTTATTATGATTTTTAGTTATTTAAGTTCAGACTATTATGGTGACAAAGAAATTACATCTTACGATTATTATGGAATTACTATACTAGTTTATTGTGTATTAAACGTGTCAATGACGGCATCTAATAGTTTCATGGAAACGAGTTTGAAAAGTAGTAATTTACGAGTAATATATAGTCCGATTCGTATGGGATATGTTTATGTTGCAAAAGTAATGGCGACTTTTACGGTAACGTCTATTTGTTTACTATTGGTTATGTTAATTGTACATGGTTGTTTAAATGTAAGTTATGGAGGTAGTAATACTATTTATGTCATTATAATTTTATTTTTGTTTAACTTTTTCTCCTCGATAGTGGGCGTACTGTTTTGCTGTATTTTTAAAAGTGAAGAAATAACGAATATGATATTAAGTATTGTAAATAATGTTTTAGCGATTCTAGGAGGGCTATTCTTTTCTCTTGACGGATATGGGGAGCTAACACACACTCTATCTTATATTTCACCTGTAAAGTGGATTGTAGAATGTGTAATGAAAATTATATATGACCAAGATTTAAGTCTAGTTATTACCACAAGCACTATACTTATCATTATGTCTAGCTTCTGTTTGTTACTTTGTAAGTTATTTTTTAAGGTGGAGGATTATGTATGAATGAAATAAGAAGTATTTTCAAAAATAATATGAATCGTGCTTTAAGTAAGAAAGGCTATATTTTTTTAACGATTACTTTTTTAAGTATCTCTATAGCACTGGCTATTTTTTTTACAGTGAAGTTTGAAATGAAAGCAAATGTAGCTTATGTAGGGAAAATGGATTCCTATGTTTCAATACAGGGAATCAATCTCGTGCAAGTAAATAAAATGCCGGCTATGTCGGAATTTGTGACGAAAAAGTATGATGCGGTAATTACCCCAGTAGGAAATGGGGAGATAGAAGTGAAAACAATAAGAGGAAGTGAGTTTAAAAAAGAACTAGAAAAGACAATTCAAAAAAAAAATAATATACCATTTCAATCAAAGAGAAAAATAGGGACAGCCATATTAGGATACACTTGTATGTTTATTTTAATAAGTACTGTAATGTTTATGAGTTTTTATGCGGAAGAACGTGAAAAGGGGATGTTTACACGTATTGTTTCATCCAAAATATTTATTGCGAATTACTTATTAGGGCATATTATATTTACCTTTTTTATGTTATATATACCAACTATACTCGTTTTAATTATCGAAAAGAATATGTTTAAAGTGGATATAGGTTTTAGTTATTTACAATATAGCTTTTTAATAGGATTACTTATACTATTTGGAATTTCGTTTTCTTTATTTATGAGCACAGTAGTGAATAAAATAGATAACGCAGTATCGATTTCGTCTTCAATTATTGTTTTAACATCTATTTTGTCAGGATTGTTTTTTACTGTGAAGGAAAAGGGGACAATATTTGATTGGATTGTTAGTTTGTTCCCGCAGAAACAATATCTTTTATTTGCTGAATCGATAGAAAATGGAAATCGATTTGTAAATAGTGTAGGTCATCTATTATATATACTTGTTATAATTGCGATATTTTTTGCGCTGAGTATATGGTTAAATAGAAAGAAGGTAATATTAGGTAAAATATAAAATGAAAATGGATTTTTATAATGTGAATAGTAAGGTGATTTAATGAATAAAGATTTTCAAATCATTTCGACAAAATTAATAGCGCCAGTTCCACGTAAAAATTATGTGGAACGAGAGCATATTATTCGGAAATTGCAGCATATATATGATTATAAAGTGATAGTTATTAAGGGTGAAGCGGGTAGCGGAAAGACAACAGTTTTAGCATCATTTTTATTAGAAAATCCTCATTTATCAGCAACTTGGATTTCATTAGATAGAGAGAATAATACGCTGTTTTCTTTTTGGCACTACATGTTGGCAAGTTTGCGTCATTTTATAAAAGGTGGAGATGATTTACTCTCTCTATTTCAAACAATTATGCATAAAGCGGAATTAGAAAATATAATTGTATCTTTAATTAATCTCTTGAATGTAGAAGAAAATATTACGATTGTATTAGATGATTTCCATTGCATAGATGATCAAGATGTATGTGAATCTATCATGTATTTTATAAAATATTCTTCGTCTAATGTTCGAGTTATTTTTTTGATGAGAAATGAACTAAGTATATATATTGGAGATCTATTAGTAGAAGGAAAAGTGTTAGAAATAGATAATATGGATTTGCGTTTTTCATCTCTAGAGGGAGAACATTTTATCCAAAGAACACTTGGGCTAAATATGAAACGAGAACTTCTTCAAAAGATGAATAGTTTGGCAGAAGGCTGGATTGGTGGTTTACAATTACTTGCACTTGCACGAATAGATCGCAATGATGAATTGAAGAATATAAAGGTATTGAATAAGCATGTAATCGCATATTTGTCCAATGAAATTTTAAAATCTTTAGAAGAAGAGGAAAAAAGTTTTCTTATAAAGACTTCTATTTTAAATTATTTTAATGAGAATATTTGTAATGAATTACTAGGAATAGAGAATGCTAAAGAAATATTAACTCGTTTGCTTCAAAAACATTTATTTATAATAGTGGTTGATGAAAATGCAGGAATATATCGTTATCATGCAATTTTTCAAAAGTTTTTACAACATTATTGTAATGAATTAAGTGAACGAGAAAATTTATATATACATGCATCAACTATATACGAACATTTAAATGATTTTGATGAATGTATAAAACTACTATTAGAAGTGAAAAGTTATGAATTGGCTTTAACTAAAATAGAACACTATGCGCAAAACCGAAAAGGATGGGGATATTTGAGATTTATTCCTTTATCCTTTGTTGTAAAGCGTAGAGAGATGGCTTTACAGCTTATTTTTTATTATTATTGCAATTTAGAATTAGAACGTTGTAAAGAGTTGTTAAAAGCAATTTACGAACAAAGTGAGGGGGGGCAACCTTGGAGGTTATTTGATTTTTGTAAAGCCTTAGTGACGGAAGAAAATTTATATGTGGATGTACAACTCACTCATGAAATTGATGAAATGAATGTAAGTGATGTTACGAAAGCGATTATGTATGTGGAATTTTCATTTTTTTTACGATATCAAGATCGTGTTCAAGATGCTCTTTATATGCTGGAAAAAGCTCAAAGGATTGAGGAAGATCTTGAAAATCCATATGTTAAAATGGTTATTTTTAGTTCATTGAGTCAAATAAAAGAAGATTTAGGAGACTTGAATGAATGTGAAGTATTATACAAGACAATGAATGATTTAATGAAGCAGTATCCATCATTATTGTCACTGGAAGGTAGTTGTGCTATTGGTATTACAGGTGTGTATGCGAAGAGAATGCAATTGCATTTAGCGGAACAATCATTACAACGTGTTTCAAGTAAGGAGTTAGCATTAGAAAAAGCGTATTTATACAATGTGATGGAAGTGCAAGTGTTAAAAGGCGAGAAACAGAGTGCTAAGGGAACGATAGAGAAATTACAAACATTTTCGATATATAAAAATGAACAATATTTAGCGTCAGTCTTAAAATATGCAGTAGAACTTAGTGAAGATTATACAGAGCAAATTGAAAAGTTTATTTTAATGTATCATGAAAAAATGGCGCGAAAAAAGCTACGTATCGAAGATAAGCTGTTATATGCAAAAATTATATTTCGAAAAGGAAACGTGCAAGAAGCTATACAGTTGGTAGATGAAGTTGCAGAGTTTACAAGAAAGAATAAAATGAAGCTTATGCTTATTGAAGCAATACTGTTGAAAATTTACATATTAAAAAAAGAAAAAAATGATATGCGTGAACTTTTGAATTTGATGAGAGAAGCAATTTATTATAGTTATGAAAATCATATAATCTCTCCATATATATTAATGATGGAACAAATAAAACCATTACTTATACAGTTGAAAAAAGAGAGAATAGAAAGCATTAACAAGGAAGAAAAGAAATTTATATATATTTTATTGGGAGGAAACGAGCAAAGAGATAGCGTATTGAGCCAAAGAGAATTAGAAGTTTTAAAAATTTTATCGACTGGTGCTAAGAATAAAGAAATCGCTGAAAGACTCTGTATTTCAATTGCAACGGTGAAAACACATATAATTAATATATACGCTAAGCTGGAGGTCTCTAATCGAGTGGAAGCAATTAATAAAGCGACTGAAGATGGATTAATATTATGATAAATAAAAAACAGCCGGAAATCGGCTGTTTTTTTATTTAGTGCTGATTCTGCTTACGAGCTTGCTCTGGTGTATCCAGTCCAGTTGCACCCGGATATTGTAGTGATTGGTCGCGGTCAGATTCAACGCGGCGTGATTCTCTTAGTTTTCTTTCTTGACGATCTTTACCCATAATGAATAGCACCTCCTTATTAAAAGTGTTGCTGTTATCGGAAAAAACTATGCGTGAAGAAAGTGGATTAACTTTCATAAAAAGTTCCCATAATGGAAAACATAGGAGGTGAAATGATGGAAGGGAGTACTTTTTATTTTGTAGCTTGGATAGGGTGGATTGTCGTAACTTTTTTTATGAAAAAGGACTCTATTCGGTGGAAGATAAGCGCCTGTATATTGATTTTTATTATTTGTTCTCCGTTACATGTAACGATTGCTTCATTCACAGTATCAGTAAATGCACTTTTACTTTCTGGTATAGCTTTTATAGCACTCACCCTCTATTCTATTTGGAAAAAATTATATAGCTTACTTTCGGCACTTATTATTGCAATGTTATATACAAGTTTTCATTTGTTAGAAGTATATGATCCAATTTGGATTGTGGTGGACAGGTTGTTTTTGTTAAGTAGTGCTCTTGTATATGCATCCGTTTTATTACATGAGGATCGCATATTACGACTATGTTCTCTTTATATAGGAATGTTACAGGGAGAATTGTTTGTGACAATTATTTTTCGGAAACTGCATTTTCCTTACGATTACGGTAGTTTAGCGTTTTTTGATATCGTTGCTGTTTCTACATTATTCATGGCAATTTTATTTTGGATTGCGAAAGTCTCCGTACACATGGAACAGTTTAAGAGGAAAACACGTAAAAGAAAGGCGAGGGTAATACATGATTGAATATACACCGGCCATTTTATGCGGCGTAATAGCAGGGACAGTAACGAGAGTGCTCATGCTTCGGACAGATACCCGGCAATATCCGACGAGGCTCCACGGGAAAATTATTCATATTGCGATGGGGTTAATTGCGGCGGCTTTAGGAGCGATTGCGATTCCGTCTATATTGAAAAAAGATTTTTCTGCCATTACGTTTCTTACGTTAGCAGCAACACAGTTTCGTGATGTGCGTAATATGGAAAGAAATACATTGCAACAATTAGATGGTTATGAGCTTGTACCACGTGGGAATACATATATTGAAGGAATTGCATTAGTTTTTGAAAGTCGCAACTATTTGGCGATGTTAACGTCGTTTGTAACGACGTTTGCTTATATAGGGTTCCGTTCATGGATTGCTGGAGTAGTTATGGCTATCATCGCATTTTTTATCGCGAAAAAATTAATGTCTGGTAAGAGGTTGCATGATCTTGTTGATATCGAGCATGTTCCACTTCGTTTTGAAGGAGCGGGGCTGTATATTGATAATATTTACATTATGAATATTGGATTGCCAGCAAGACAAGAGGAAATTATGAAGTATGGAATGGGTTTTATTTTAAGACCGAAATCAATTGATGCGATGGTGACAATCTCTAACTTAGGACAACGACAAGCTATTTTACATGATGTTTCTGTTGCTTTAGGAATTTATAGAGATTCTGGTACGCCGGCACTTGTACCTTTAGCAAAGCGTGATTTAGAGGATGGCAGGGTTGGAATCTTTGTCTTGCCACAAGATCAAGATGCGGAGAAAGCGATAGGTGTCATAGGGAACGTGCCGACGTTAGAAAGTGCTGTTCATATGTCATCAGAAGCCCCGAAAGGAAGGGGAGATAAGAGATGATGTTAGAAAGTGTAATTCTTGCAGTTATTACAACGACCCCGGAGAAGTTTGCTGGTGGTGCCCCTCTATTTACTTGTGAATCGACAGAGGAATTAGAATTTGTTGCAAATAATTTAGAGGCAATTCTAGACGGCATTGCGCATCGCTTACAAGAGAATGTATATATTATTGTGAAACATTAGCAACGTGTGTTATAATGTGAGGTGTTTTGATACGTTGAGAAATATTCTGGAATGCAAATCCCTTCTTGCACAAAGAAGGGTTTTTTACATAATAAACAGAAGCAAGTTGAAAGGATGAAAGTATATGCCGAAACCAGTAATAGCAATAGTAGGCCGCCCGAACGTAGGGAAATCTACTATTTTCAATAGAATTGTTGGAGAGAGAGTTTCAATCGTAGAAGATATTCCAGGTGTAACGCGCGATCGTATTTATAGCGCTGGAGAATGGTTAAATCATGAATTTAACATTATTGATACAGGTGGAATTGATATTGGAGACGAGCCATTTTTGACACAAATTCGTCAACAAGCTGAAGTGGCAATTGATGAAGCGGATGTTATCATTTTTATGACAAATGGTCGTGACGGTGTAACAGCAGCTGATGAAGAAGTTGCGAAAATATTATATCGTTCAAATAAACCGGTTGTACTTGCAGTAAATAAAGTGGACAATCCGGAAATGCGCAGTGACATTTATGATTTCTATGCATTAGGATTTGGTGAGCCATTCCCAATTTCAGGTACACACGGATTAGGATTAGGTGACTTATTAGACGAAGCTGCACAGCATTTTCCAAAGATTGAAGAAGACGGATATGATGAAGATACAATTCGTTTCTCTTTAATTGGACGTCCAAACGTAGGGAAATCATCACTTGTAAATGCTCTTCTTGGTCAAGAGCGTGTAATTGTTAGTAATGTAGCAGGAACAACTCGTGATGCTGTCGATACACCATATAGTAAAGATGGAAAAGATTATGTAATTATCGATACAGCTGGTATGCGTAAAAAAGGGAAAGTGTATGAAAGTACAGAAAAGTATAGTGTACTTCGTGCACTAAGAGCGATTGAACGTTCTGACGTTGTTTTAGTCGTTTTAGATGGTGAAGAAGGAATTATTGAACAAGATAAAAAAATCGCTGGATACGCTCATGATTCAGGACGAGCTGTCGTGATTGTTGTAAACAAATGGGACGCAGTGAAAAAAGATGAGAAAACAATGAAAGCATTTGAAGAAAACATCCGTGCTCATTTCCAATTTTTAGAGTACGCACCGATTGTATTCTTATCTGCAAAAACGAGAAAACGTACACAAACGTTAATACCGGTTATCGATGAGGTAAATGAAAGCCATAGTATCCGTATTCAAACGAACGTATTAAATGATGTAATTATGGATGCGGTAGCGATGAATCCAACGCCAACGCATAATGGTAGTCGTCTGAAGATTTTCTATGCAACACAAGTTGCGGTAAAACCACCAACATTTGTTGTGTTTGTAAACGATCCAGAACTATTGCACTTCTCATATGAGCGCTTCTTAAAGAATCGTTTACGTGAATCATTCGGCTTTGTAGGAACACCGATTCACATTATCGCTAGAGCAAGAGACTAATGGAGAGGATGTGATTTTATGACAAAAATCACAGTAGTTGGAGCAGGTAGCTGGGGAACAGCGTTAGCGATGGTATTAGCTGACAATGGGCATGATGTACGTATTTGGGGAAATCGTTCTGAACTTATGGATGAGATTAATACAAAACATGAGAATAGTCGATATCTCCCAGGAATTACATTGCCAAGCACAATCGTAGCCTACTCTTCTTTAGAAGAAGCATTAGTAGATGTAAATGTAGTACTTCTTGTAGTACCAACGAAAGCGTATAGAGAAGTACTGCAAGATATGAAGAAATATGTAGCAGGCCCGACTACTTGGATTCATGCAAGTAAAGGAATTGAACCTGGTACGTCAAAACGTATTTCGGAAGTGATTGAGGAAGAAATTCCAGAGGGCTTAATTAAAGATGTTGTTGTACTATCTGGACCGAGTCATGCTGAAGAAGTTGGGTTACGTCAGGCGACAACTGTTACATCTGCAGCAAAGCGTATGGAAGCGGCTGAGGAAGTACAAGATTTGTTTATGAATAGTTACTTCCGTGTATACACAAATCCAGATATCGTTGGAGTTGAACTTGGTGGTGCGTTAAAAAATATTATCGCATTAGCTGCTGGGATAACTGATGGTCTTGGATTAGGTGATAATGCGAAAGCGGCATTAATGACGCGTGGTTTAACGGAGATTGCTCGTTTAGGAAGAAAAATGGGTGGAAATCCGTTAACGTTTGCTGGTCTAACTGGTATGGGAGACTTAATTGTAACTTGTACAAGTGTCCATAGCCGAAATTGGCGTGCTGGGAATTTGCTTGGAAAAGGACACTCTTTAGAAGAAGTGTTAGAAAGCATGGGTATGGTTGTCGAAGGTGTAAGAACAACGAAAGCTGCGCATGAGTTGGCAGAGAAAATGGAAGTGGAAATGCCGATTACAGCTGCTTTATATGACGTCTTATTCAATGGGAATAATGTAAAAGATGCAGTGGGCTCATTAATGGGGCGTGTTCGAAAACATGAAGTGGAAGCTATACCTGACTTACTTTAAAGAAAAGCGACAGAAGTACAATTGTACTTCTGTCGCTTTTTATTTTTTTGGGTCTTTTCACCATTTTTTTATTTTTGCATAGGATGAAGAGTAACTTGAGGAGAGGGTGAAAAGAATGGATAACAACATTTTTAATAACATTGAAAAAGAAGCGAAAGTGAATAAAGAAGATATTTTTAAATTAGCATCATCTGTACAAAATGCGAATTTACGTGATGAGACTGTACTTCGTCAATTGATTCATCAAGTGGCTCTTATGGCAGGACGTGAGGTGCCGAAAGAACAAGAGGATCAAATTGTAAAAGCGATTATTAACAATAATATGCCGACAGATTTTGGCTCGTTAAGCAAAATGTTTAAAAAATAAAATATGAGAAACAAAGAGTTTGTAAATTGCATATGATAGCCATGAAAGTATGGGAATAGAGCTGTTTTGGGCATATTTGGTCAACCGAAGCGAGAGGTATGCTTGCTTCGGTTTTATTTTTATCTAGACTGGTGGAAAATGCTGAAAAACCTATTGATTAAAACTACATATTCTCGATTTGTAGTAAAATGTTCTTTTTTGTATTTGTTTAAAGATTTTAATTTGTTAAAATAGTATAAAAATAGATTAATAAAAAGGGGTGTGTATATGTCGGAAGGGCTTATAAAAATGTGGTTTGCTTTAGGAGCAATTGGATTTATGTTTTTTGCAGTAAGTTTTATTTTACTAAGCAGATATAAAATAAAGAATAAAGTTTTGAAAGGGATTACAGCATTGGTAGCGTACACCCTCATGATTGTGTCAGGAATTGTTATTTTTCTTGTTGTATTTAGTGGACCTGTGCAGCAGTAAAGGGCATGGTACGGAGCGAGTTATATTAGTATGAAAAGGTGATTACTAGTGAAAAAAGTCCATATTATTTTAATATTTTGTTGTATGAGCATTTTAACAGGGTGTCTGTATCCAAAAGAAAATATGAAACAAAATGCTGTTCCTTATGAAGATCAGTTGCAGGTCGTTCAAAAAGCTGTTGCGACATTTAAGGAGCAAAATGACGGGATATTGCCAATTAAGACGCGGGATATGAATACGCCTATTTATCAAAAATATCCAATCGATTTTCAAAAGATTTCTCCGCGTTACATACAAGAAGCACCAGGGAATGCCTATGAAAGCGGGGGAGTATATCAATACGTATTAATAGACGTTGAAACAAACCCAACAGTAAAGTTAATTGATGTGAGGATGGCTGAACAAATTCAGCAATTATCATTAAAGCTTAGGATGTATCGAGATGAACATCAATATCCACCATTTAAAAAGGTAATTTCAGATGGTGTGTATGAATTAGATTTCAAAAAACTTGGATATAAAGATGTACCGCAAGTGACAAGTCCGTATTCTGGTAAAGGCCTTCCTTTTGTAATTAATGAGAAGGGAGAAATTTATGTTGATTATAGAATCGACTTATATGAAGCGTTGAAAAAAAATGAAGGGCAATTTAAGGAGGGGGAAGATATTCGAAATATACTTTCGAAAGATTCTCCGTTTGTACCTGCGTATTCTTTACCGTATACGGTAAAGAATGGAGAACCAATTTTTTTAAAATCATAAGTCATGAACCTTTCTTTTAGTGAATAAGTTCTAGAAGAAAGGTTTTTTATGTTACACAACTTGCGATGCAAACAAAAGGTATTTTTTAATAGTCATATGAAATTGGACAAAATTATATGATATATTGTCCGAACTTCTAGAATACCATTATATTATATCAGATATTATAGGCAACGTTAGAGAAGGTATTAGTTGACTATAAACGTGGAATTATTCCCAAAAATATTGAGGGAGGGAATCACTTGGAAAAGGTAGATATTTTTAAAGATATTGCGGAACGCACAGGCGGTGATATTTATTTTGGAGTTGTAGGAGCTGTTCGAACAGGGAAATCAACATTCATTAAAAAATTTATGGAACTTGTAGTTATTCCTAATATTGAAAATGAGTCTGACCGTCAAAGGGCGCAGGATGAACTACCTCAAAGTGCTGCTGGCCGTACAATTATGACGACGGAACCGAAATTTGTTCCAAACCAAGCGGTTTCTATCGAAGTAGATGAAGGTCTTGAAGTGAATATTCGATTAGTAGATTGCGTCGGATATACTGTTCCAGGAGCAAAAGGTTATGAAGATGAGAATGGCCCGCGCATGATTAATACTCCTTGGTATGAAGAGCCTATTCCATTCCATGAAGCTGCAGAAATCGGAACACGTAAAGTAATTCAAGAACATTCAACAATTGGTGTTGTAATTACAACAGATGGAACGATTGGTGAAATTCCAAGAAGAGATTATATAGAGGCAGAAGAACGCGTCGTAAATGAGCTAAAAGAAGTCGGAAAACCTTTCATTATGATCATTAACACTGTACAGCCGTATCATCCAGATACAGAGCAATTGCGCCAAAGCTTATCTGAAGAATATGATATCCCAGTCATTGCGATGAGTGTTGAAAGTTTAAGAGAAACAGATGTATACAATGTACTTCGAGAGGCGTTATTCGAGTTCCCTGTTTTAGAAGTGAATGTGAACCTTCCGAGCTGGGTAATGGTACTAAATGAAGGGCATTGGTTACGCCAAAGTTATCAAGAAGCCGTTCAAGAGACTGTGAAGGATATAAAACGTCTTCGTGATGTAGACCGTGTCGTATGGCAGTTTAGTCAGTATGAATTTATTGATCGAGCGAGCCTAGCTGGCATTGATATGGGGCAAGGCGTAGCAGAGATTGATTTATATGCACCAGATGAATTATATGATCAAATTTTAAAAGAAGTAGTAGGAGTAGAAATTCGAGGGAAAGATCATTTATTGAAGCTTATGCTCGATTTATCTCATGCGAAAATAGAATACGATCAAGTGGCGGATGCTCTGCGTATGGTCAAACAAACAGGATATGGTGTAGCGGCGCCTGCGTTAGCTGACATGAGTTTAGATGAACCAGAAATTATTCGTCACGGTTCAAGATTTGGTGTGAAATTAAAAGCTGTAGCTCCATCTATTCATATGATTAAAGTAGATGTGGAGTCTACGTTTGAGCCAATCATTGGTACGGAAAAACAAAGTGAAGAACTAGTTCGTTACTTAATGCAAGATTTTGAAGATGATCCATTATCAATTTGGAATTCTGATATATTTGGACGTTCACTGAGTTCTATTGTTCGGGAAGGCATTCAAGCGAAACTATCTTTAATGCCAGAAAATGCGAGATATAAATTAAAAGAAACGCTAGAAAGAATTATTAATGAAGGATCTGGCGGATTAATTGCGATTATATTATAAGAAAAAATCCCTCTCATCGTAGAGGGATTTTTTAATTTTCGCATATAGAATAGGAAAATAAACAGCTATTATCTAATATATTGTTGTAAATTGTCAAGTTTCATCAGATTTTCACATTTTAAGAGTAACAATTTCCTTAAAAATATTGAATTATAAAGGAGAATCGTATAATATAGGCGTTGATAATGATTTATCTACATCTTTGTAGTATAGAATTTGCAAAAATTGCCTACAAATGAAAGTAAGACTCATTTTATGATCATTATACAGTCTTATCTTTGGGAGGAGGTGAATGGCATGAACAAGACAGATTTAATCAATGCTGTTGCAGAAGCAAGTTCCCTTTCTAAAAAGGACGCAACAAAAGCAGTAGACGCTGTTTTTGATTCTATCTTAGAAGCTTTAAAACAAGGTGATAAAGTACAACTGATCGGATTCGGTAACTTCGAAGTTCGTGAGCGTGCGGCTCGTAAAGGTCGTAACCCACAAACAGGTGAGGAGATTGAAATCGCTGCAAGTAAAGTACCTGCATTCAAACCTGGTAAAGCATTAAAAGATGCGGTTAAATAATCCTTACATATTAACAGGGAAGAAGAGTTTCCTTTTTGGAAACTCTTCTTTTTGCTTTTAAAAACATAAATATGCTAGAATGTGTTCGTATCACTTTTAGGTTTTCGGGAGGGCTAGCGGATGGCAAAAGTTAATTTAGAACAAATTGAACATGCAGTACGCCTTATTTTAGAGGCAATTGGAGATGATCCTAATCGAGAGGGAGTACTTGATACACCAAAGCGTGTTGCAAAAATGTACGCAGAAGTGTTCTCAGGTATGCATGAAGATCCGAAAGAACATTTACACAAAGTGTTCGGAGAAGATCATGAGGAGCTTGTACTAGTAAAAGATATACCGTTTTATTCGATGTGTGAGCATCATTTAGTTCCATTCTATGGAGTTGCTCACGTTGCATATATTCCGCAAGGCGGAAAAGTGACAGGGTTAAGTAAATTAGCTCGTACTGTAGATACAATTGCACGTCGTCCACAACTGCAAGAACGTATTACATCAACAGTAGCGAACTCTATTATGGAAGTACTAGAGCCGCATGGTGTAATGGTAGTAGTAGAAGCGGAACATATGTGTATGACGATGCGCGGTGTGAAAAAGCCAGGTGCAAAAACAGTAACAACAGCAGTACGTGGTGTGCTAGAAAATGATGCTGCAGCACGTAGTGAAATTTTATCTTTTATTAAAACGAAGTAAAGAAAAGTGGGAAACTGCTTTTCTTTTTTTTTTTTTGTAAATAAATGATATAGTTTTAGCGAGGCAGAGTGAGAATAGAAAGATTACTTAAAAGAATAGAAGATGTTATGTAGTTCGGTAGAAGTTTGGAAAGAGTAGCCAAGTTTTGGTTATAGAAAATAGAGTGTATGTGTTATAATAAGTTTTATGAATTAGAAAACAAGGGTGATTTTTGTGTGTGACATCTACGGAGGGTATGCGGGTATAAGAGAGAAATTGATGGTGAAATTACGCCATCCTTATTTTATAAACTATATTGAAGAACCATTTATTGATGAAGAGAAAATCGCATTGTTATATGGTGCTTTAAAAGGTGCAAATTTACATATAGAACAAATTGAGCATTATGTAGTGACGATTATGCTTGTGCAAATTGCGCTTGATACACATGAAAGAGTATCAAATAAAGCAGGGGAAGAAGCGAATGAATCGCATAAGCGTCGCCAGTTAACAGTGCTTGCTGGTGATTACTATAGCGGGTTATATTATTACTTATTGTCTATGAATCGTGATATTGTTTTAATTCGTGCGCTTGCTGAAGGAATTAAAGAAATTAATGAACACAAAATAATGTTATATCAAAAAGCGCATAAAACGGTGGATGACATAATGGAAAGTGTAGTAATGATTGAGTCTGCACTGTTGCAAAAAACATGTGATCATTTTCATTTAGCGCATTGGAAGCCGTTTATAACGTATGTACTAGGAAAAAATCGTCTCCAAAAAGAATGTGAACTACATGTTAATAAACAACATTCACCTGTTTTTCAAGCTGTTCAAGGGATTGTGAACGATAAAGCAGATGCAGAAACAGTTATGAATGGATGGATGATGAAACTTGGAAAGAAAGAAAATCAATTTTTAGAAAATCACACAGATATAAGCGAAATAAACTCTGTGTTAAGAGATACATCGAAGACATAAGCAATTTTACATTGGAAGAAGGTACGAGCATGCAACAATCAAAAGAAGAAAGAGTACATGATGTATTTGAGAAAATCTCTGATAAATACGATGTGATGAATTCTGTAATTAGTTTTCAAAGACATAAAGCGTGGCGCAAAGAGACGATGCGCATTATGGATGTAAAACCAGGTAGTAAAGCGCTTGATGTATGTTGCGGAACAGCGGACTGGACAATTGCGCTAGCTGGAGCGGTGGGTGAACAGGGCAAGGTTGTTGGTTTAGACTTCAGCGAAAATATGTTATCTGTTGGTAAGCAAAAGGTAGAGGCGTTACAATTAAAACAAGTAGAACTTCTGCACGGGAATGCAATGGAACTTCCATTTGAAGATAACACGTTTGATTATGTAACGATTGGATTTGGTTTACGTAATGTACCGGATTATATGCACGTATTAAAAGAAATGACGCGTGTAGTAAAACCAGGTGGAAAAGTAATTTGTTTAGAAACATCTCAACCAACAATGATTGGTTTTCGACAAGGTTATATTTTATACTTTAAATATATCATGCCGTTATTTGGAAAGTTATTTGCGAAAAGTTATAAAGAATATTCATGGCTACAAGAATCTGCTAGTACATTCCCAGGTATGAAAGAATTGGCTAATATGTTCGAAAAAGCTGGACTTGAACGTGTGCAAGTGAAGCCATTTACTTTTGGGGTAGCAGCGATGCATTTAGGCATGAAACCAGAATCAAAATAGAAAAAAGAAGTTTTAGGTTAAGGTGAACAATATGAAGTTACAACTTATGTACTCTTTTTTACGATCGGATATTAATGTGATAGAAAAAGAATTAAAAAAGACAGTTGCTTCTGAACAGCCATTAGTAGAAGAGGCGGCATTACAACTTATTGAAGCTGGTGGGAAGCGAATTCGTCCTGTATTTGTGTTGCTTGCGGGGAAATTTGGAGATTATAAGTTAGATGCAATTAAGCATGTAGCTGTTGCGTTAGAACTTATTCATATGGCTTCTCTTGTTCACGATGATGTTATTGATGCTGCGTTTTTACGACGTGGTAGTGCAACTGTGAATGCGAAATGGGGAGATCGTATTGCAATGTATACAGGGGACTATTTATTCGCTAAGTCTCTTGAATGTATAACGAATATTGAAATTCCAGAGGCGCATCAGGCGCTATCGCATACCATTTTAGAAGTTTGTAAAGGTGAAATCGAACAAATTAAAGATAAGTATAACTATGACCAAAATTTAAGAACATATTTAAGAAGAATAAAGCGAAAAACCGCTTTATTAATTGCTGCAAGTTGCCAACTAGGAGCGATTGCTGCTGGCGCTAATCGTGATACGGTAAGCCGTCTGTTTTGGTATGGCTATTTCGTAGGGATGTCGTATCAAATTATTGATGACATTTTAGACTTCGTTTCTACAGAAGAGAAACTTGGAAAACCTGCTGGGGGCGATTTATTGCAAGGAAACATTACGCTTCCTGCCTTATATGCTATGGAAGATCCAATCCTTTGTAAGAAAATCAGATCTGTACATGAAAATACAACAGCGGACGAAATGAAAGAAATTATTGAAGCTGTAAAGAATAGTGCTGCTATTGATAAAGCATTTGCGTTTAGTGAACGTTATTTACATAAAGCATTAGAAATGATAAAACCACTCCCACGTGGACAAGCAAAGTATGCATTACAAAATGTAGCAAAGTATATTGGAAAACGAAAATTTTAGTGTTTTTTCTAAAAAATAAAATAATCTCTCTATTTCAAAACTATTGCACAATTGTGATAAGGGTGTTAATATGTGTGTGGGGATATACAATTACATACATAATTCAGAAGTGGAGAGATTTTTTATGGAAAAAACATTTCTAATGGTTAAACCAGACGGTGTACAACGTGCCTTCATTGGGGAAATTGTAGCTCGTTTTGAGAAGAAGGGCTTTCAATTAGTTGGTGCAAAATTAATGCAAGTCACTCCAGAAATCGCTGGACAACACTATGCTGAGCACACAGAAAAACCTTTCTTTGGTGAATTAGTAGACTTTATTACATCTGGTCCTGTATTCGCAATGGTATGGCAAGGTGAAGGTGTAGTAGATACAGCTCGTAACATGATGGGTAAAACAAGACCACATGAAGCAGCTCCTGGAACAATTCGTGGAGATTTCGGTGTAACTGTTGCAAAAAACATTATCCATGGTTCTGATTCGTTAGAAAGTGCAGAGCGCGAGATTGCTATTTTCTTTAAAGAAGAAGAATTAGTTGACTACTCAAAATTAATGAATGAATGGATTTACTAATTATTTTGAAATAATTTGTAAACGCTTTAATCACTGTGATAATAGTAGAAAGTGCAAGGAGAATAGGGGTATTCTTCTTGCACTTTTTTTATTTCTATTAGTTACGAAGTTAGAGCTGTTATGATATATTGATATGTAAAGTAAAGGCCTATCGGAGAATAAGCGAATGGCTGATGTATGAATAACTCTTTCATATTTTTAGAGTAATGAAAGATAAAATTATTGCTTAATATAGCGAGATAAATACATATACGAAAAGAGGAATAACGTATGCGATATATTACAGCTGGTGAATCTCATGGTCCACAACTTACAACGATTATAGAAGGTGTTCCAGCCGGACTGCCATTAGTAGCGGATGATATAAATGAAGAGTTAGCTAGAAGGCAAAAGGGATATGGGCGTGGTAGACGCATGCAAATTGAAACAGATCAAGTGCAAATTGTAAGTGGTGTTAGGCATGGAGAGACATTAGGTTCTCCAATTGCACTTGTTGTTGAAAACCGTGATTTTGCACATTGGACAAAAATTATGGGTGCAGAGCCGTTAACGGAACAAGAAGAAAAAGAAATGAAAAGGAAAGTAACAAAACCAAGACCTGGACATGCTGATTTAAATGGTGCGATTAAATATGGTCATAGAGATATGAGAAATGTACTGGAACGCTCTTCGGCACGCGAAACGACAGTACGTGTTGCTGCTGGTGCGGTTGCAAAAAAAGTGTTAGCGGAACTTGGTATTGCAGTAGCAGGCCATGTAATTGAAATTGGCGGTGTACAGGCTAAAGAGACTACGTATCGTTCAATTGAAGAATTAAAAAGTATTACTGAAGCATCACCTGTACGCTGTTTAGATGAAGAAGCTGGTAATCAAATGATAAAAGCAATTGATGATGCGAAATCAAATGGTGATTCAATCGGTGGCATCGTGGAAGTAATTGTGGAAGGAATGCCAATTGGAGTAGGCAGCTATGTGCATTATGATCGAAAACTAGATGCAAAATTAGCAGCCGCAATAATGAGCATTAATGCCTTTAAAGGGGTCGAGATTGGAATTGGTTTTGAAGCAGCACATAGACCAGGAAGTGAAGTTCATGATGAAATTCTTTGGAATGAAGAACATGGATATACACGAAGAACAAATAATGCAGGTGGTTTAGAAGGTGGAATGACGACTGGAATGCCAATTGTTGTGCGCGGTGTGATGAAACCGATACCTACACTATATAAACCTCTTCAAAGTGTTGATATTGATACGAAAGAGCCTTTTACAGCAAGCATTGAACGTTCAGATAGTTGTGCTGTTCCAGCCGCTAGTGTCGTTGCAGAAGCGGTTGTAGCTTGGGAATTAGCGACAGCTTTAATAGAACAATTCGGATTAGATCGTATGGACCTTATTCGTGAAAATATTGAGAAACATAATGAATATGCGAGGGGATTTTAATGGGAAACATACATATTCAAACGAAATCAAAAGAATATGATGTATATGTAGGAAAAGAATCGTTGTCACATTTGACAACAATCGTTCAAAATATGCATCCATCTGTATCAAATATTATGATCATTTCAGATGAAGCTGTTGCATCTTTACATTTACAGACAGTTGTAGATGCATTGCAAGTAGAGCAAAAAGTATTTTCATTTGTCGTACCGAGTGGTGAAAAAGAGAAGTCTTTTGAAAATTTCTACGCAGCTCATACGTCAGCTCTTGAAAATAAATTAGATAGAAATTCTTTAATTATCGCACTTGGAGGCGGGATGATTGGAGATTTAGCTGGTTTTGTTGCTGCATCGTTTATGCGTGGAATTCGCTTTGTTCAAGTTCCAACGACTTTATTAGCCCACGATAGCGCGGTAGGTGGGAAAGTAGCAATCAATCATCCGTTAGGTAAAAATATGATAGGTGCATTCCATCAACCGGAAGCAGTTGTATATCATACGCCGTTTTTACAGTCTCTTCCTGAAAAAGAGTGGCGTTCGGGTTATGCAGAAGTGATAAAACATGCTCTAATTGGTGATGTAAAGCTATATCATTGGCTAAAAGAAGAAGTGCAAACATTAGCAGATCTTCGTGATGAGAAATTAATCCACATATTAACGAAGGCAATTCCTGTAAAGGCAAACATTGTAGCACAAGATGAAACAGAAAAAGGTGTACGTGCTCATTTGAACTTTGGACATACGTTAGGCCATGCTCTTGAAAAAGAACTAGGATATGGAAATATTACTCACGGTGACGGAGTAGCGGTTGGAATGTTATTTGCTATATTCTTAAGTGAACAAGTGTATAAGGTGAATCTTGCTTATGAAGAGATGAAGCAGTGGTTTTTAAAGTACGGCTATCCAAAAATGCCAAGTGATTTAAGTGTAGAACGCCTCGTCGGGTTGATGAAACAAGATAAGAAAGCGAATGCAGGGACAATTCATATGGTACTTATGCAGGAATATGGGGTAGTGAATGTCGTATCTATTCCTGATGAGACTGTTCATATTGCGTTAGAGGCATTTCAAAAGGATATGGTTGAAAAATAAATGATAAAGAGTAGCCATGAAGTGCTTATTTTGAGGTGTTTTCGTAATAGTGACGGTTAGGATAAAAGATTACAGTAAAGGGCTAAAATTGTATTGTAATCGAATTCAATAAAATGACTGGGGGAAGAAAAATGAGAGTAAAAGAACAATTGTTAACTTTGAGAGCATATGTACCTGGGAAAAATATTGAAGAAGTAAAAAGGGAATATGGGTTATCGAAAATTGTGAAATTGGCATCGAACGAAAATCCGTTCGGTTGCTCAGCACGCGTAACAGAAGCATTAACTTCTTTAGCGAGTCAATACGCTCTTTATCCAGATGGACATGCCTTTGAACTTCGTACAAAAGTAGCAAAACATTTAGGTGTTAAAGCGGAACAACTGTTATTTGGTAGTGGATTAGATGAAGTCATTCAAATGATTAGTCGTGCGTTACTACACGAAGGAACAAATGTTGTAATGGCGAATCCAACATTCTCGCAATACCATCACCATGCTGTTATTGAAGGAGCAGAAGTTCGTGAAGTATCACTTAAAGATGGCATTCACGATTTAGATGCGATGTTACAGCAAGTAGATGATCAAACGAAGATTGTATGGATTTGTAACCCGAATAATCCGACAGGTACATATGTAGAAAAACAAAAATTACTTTCATTTTTAGAATCAGTTCCTAAGTCAGCGCTTGTTATTATGGACGAAGCATATTATGAATATGCGGGAGCAGAAGACTATCCGCAAACATTACCACTTCTTGAAAAGTATGAAAATCTTATGGTATTACGTACGTTTTCAAAAGCATATGGTCTAGCTGCTTTCCGTATCGGATATGCAGTTGGTAATACGGAGTTAATCGGGCAGTTAGAAGTAGCGAGGTTACCATTTAATACATCGACTGTAGCGCAATCTGTAGCACTTGCTGCATTAGAAGATCAAGCATTTTTACAAGAATGTGTGAAAAAGAATGAAGAAGGATTACATCAATATTACGCATTTTGTAAGGAATATAATGTATTCTATTATCCATCTCAAACAAATTTCATTTTCCTAAAACTCGGTATTCCTGGTAATGAAGCTTTCGAACGATTAATGAAAAAAGGATATATTGTTCGTTCTGGTGCTGCATTTGGTATCGATGATGGCATTCGTATTACTGTCGGTTTGAAAGAAGAAAATGATGAAATTATAGAGTTACTGAAAGAACTTGTAAATGAGCAAGTACAGAAAGAGGAAACATATTCTTAAGAGATTGTGAAGGCTCCTATTAGAGGAGTCTTTTTTATCGCATTAAAAAAGTTGAAGTTTGGTAATTAAGTTGTTCTGTAAATCACGATTTGTATGGCTCGATAATTAGTGGGAGAAGTTATTTGCACGGTCATAAAAGAAAGCGGTACAATAGAAGAAGATAAGAAGGTATCGGTATCATATCCGAACCTTTTGAACAATTAACTACTCTGTAAGAAGAAGCATGCACATTCTAAAGGTTGCGTTCTAACAATGAGTTGCTTATGATAAATGAACAGAAAAGAATATTTTTTAGAATTAAAGGAGACGTTTATGCAAAAGTTTGAACAAGCTGTTTCATATATTGAAAATGGTGAAGCGGAAAAAGGATTACAATTATTAAAAGAACAATTAAAAATTGCGAATGATGAAGAGAAGTATGATATCGCTCGCTATTATCATACACTTGGATTTACGGATGAAGCGTTAGCTATTACAGAAGACTTACGTTTATTGTATCCAGAGGAAAGTGAATTCACTGTATTTTTAGCAGAATTATATATTGATCTAGACAAAGAAGATGAAGCGATTGAAGTGCTTCATGATATTCCAGAAAATGATGATTTATATGTTCAATCGTTATTACTTGTTGCGGATTTATTCCAAATGCAAGGTTTCGATGATGTAGCAGAACAAAAACTATTAAAGGCGAAAGAAATGATGCCTGACGAGCCTGTCATTACGTTTGGATTAGCAGAGTTATATAGTAGTAAAGGTGAAGAACAAAAGGCAATCACTTATTATGAGTCGCTATTAGCGGAACATAAAGTAATGGGTGGTGTTGTCATTGCGCTACGCCTTGGAGAAACGTTAAGCGCGATTGGAAATTGGGAAGAGGCGATTTCTTACTACGAAGCAGGTTTAGAGGAACAAAAAGATATTCACTCATTATTTGGATATGCCTTCACGTTATACCAAGGTGAAGAATACCAAAGAGCAATTGGTGCTTGGCAAGAACTGAAAGAATTAGATCCTGAGTATGCATCGCTTTACATGTATTTAGCGAAAAGTTATGAAAAAGAAGGGATGCTTCAAGAAAGCTATGAAACACTTCATGAAGGAATTAAAGTAGATGAGCTTTCTGTACCATTTTATGTAGAATTAGCAAACATTGCGGCGAAATTAGGGAAAATTGCGGAAGCAGAGGAAGTACTTCAAAAAGCGCTTGAGTTAGATCCAGGACATTTAGGTGCAACATTAAAATATGCGTACATCTTAAAGGAACAAGAAAAATATGAAGAGTTAATCGCTGTTGTAGAGCGTGCAATTGATAGCGGAGAACCAGATACACAACTACTTTGGGATCTTGCATTTGCAAAAAAACAATTAGAAATGTATTCGGATGCATTAAAACACTATGAAAGTGCATATACTTCTTTTAAGAATCATCCAGACTTCTTGGAAGAGTACGGTTATTTCTTATTGGAAGAAGGTATGCGAAAAGAGGCGAAAGAAGTATTTACTCAGTTAATACAACTAGACCCGACACAAATTCATATTGAAGAATTGTTATATAATTTAGAGGATTTTTCATAAGTTGGAAGGAAACTGAATGCCGCTTCTTGAATCTAAAAAGAAAAGAGAAAGACAGAGGAGGGACTTAATTGCTATGAATACCCCTGTTTCTGTAAACGAGAAGAAGGATTTTGTAAAATGGTTTTTGAATAATTACCAACTGAAACAGCGTGAATGTGTATGGATTTTGAATTATTTAATGAGTCACGACCAATTGATGCATAAAGTCCACTTCGTAGAGCATGCAAAATATTGTCCGCGTGGCTTAGTAATGTCCGCGAATTGTGTAAAAGATACACCGTTTCACTTTTTTAAACAAAATGTTATGACAACAGATGCTGAAAAATCGTTTCATGATATTCGTTTAAATCGAGATGAGGATATTTATATTCAACTCAATTTTAAATCATCGTTTCAAAATGCCAATTACGTAGCTGTATTAGAAGAAAACCCGTATTTACCAAAGCACATTGAAGTAAATGAAAAAGATCGTTTACTTGCAGAAAGATTTTTAGAAGAAAGTGTATTTTCTTTTAGAAGAGAACGTCTTTTGAAACAAATTGATGAAGCGCTGGATAAGCAAGATAAGGAAGCGTTTCATAGGTTAACAGCGGAGTTAAAGATGTTATAGAATTCATTTGGATTCATGAAATTTTACAAATTTCAGACTTTTTCAAGAAAAACTACCTTAATATAGGTAGTTTTTCTTTTTTTACCTCTTTTAGTATGGTTTAATATATATAAAGTGAAAGTTCTGTCATTTATAGGTGGGGGAGGGAAGACATTTGAAATGGATTGTAAAAGATGTGGAACAGTTTGAGCAAGCAAGAGAATATGTAGATACAGGTATTATACCACTTTTATCAATTTCGGCAGCGAAAGAAATGAAAACGGTAGTAGAACAAGGTGAATTTATTGAACTGTTGAGTATGGAGTTGGAAAGAGAATATAAAGGAAGAGTCCTTTTATTACCTGCATTTACGTATTTAGTAGAAAGTCAAAAAAATGAAAAAGGTCGTTTGCAAGAATGGACAAATCATTTACAAAAGCAAGGTTTTAAGCATATTGCTTATGTTACAAGTGATTTTTCATGGAAAGAAGATATGCAAGAATTGCAGGGAGATTTATTTTGGTTTCCTTCATTAGCGTTAGAACAATTTAGTGATCAAGCGAAAAGAGAAGTGATTCATGCACATATAAAAAATATAATGGTAATGTTAGAAGAAAAATGGGGAAAACAATAATAAACAGAAAGTTCTTATTATTATGAGTAGTATGATATTGACCTGTGCATGAGCGTATTATATCATGATAGTGTCCTAGTTTTTATTTTTTATATAATTTATCACGAGGGGACAATTTCTGATAGAGGGGGGAAATTTTCGTGAGCGAGAAAGAACATCGTGTGTCAAGAAGACAGTTTTTAAATTACACTCTTACAGGGGTAGGAGGCTTTATGGCAGCGGGTATTTTAATGCCGATGACGCGATTTGCGCTTGATCCGGTGTTAAGAAAAGAAGCGGGAACGGATATGGTTGCTGTTGCACAAGTAAAGGATATTACAACAGAGCCGAAACGTTTCGATTTTAAGGTGAAGCAGGTTGATGGTTGGTACAAGTCCGAAGAGCCAAAATCAGCTTGGGTTCATAAAGATGAAAGCGGAGACATTGTTGCGTTTTCTCCGGTATGTAAACATTTAGGATGTACAGTGAACTGGAATTCGGACAAAGCACATCCGAATCAATTCTTTTGTCCATGTCACGGGGGCCGTTACACAAAAGACGGGATAAACATTAAAGGCACGCCGCCCCTTGCTCCACTTGATGTATACGAATCTAAAGTGAAAGATGGAACGTTGTATCTAGGAAAAGCGAAGCCAAGAGGGGGTGCAAAGTAGATGCTAAATAAAATTTATGATTGGGTAGATGAAAGGTTAGATATTACACCAATATGGCGTGATATCGCTGATCATGAAGTACCTGAACATGTAAACCCGGCACATCACTTTTCTGCATTCGTTTATTGCTTTGGCGGACTTACCTTTTTCGTTACTGTCATTCAAATTTTATCTGGAATGTTTTTGACGATGTATTATGTGCCTGATATTAAAAATGCTTGGGAATCGGTTTATTATTTGCAAAATGAAGTTGCATATGGGCAAATTGTTCGTGGTATGCACCACTGGGGTGCTAGTCTCGTAATTGTAATGATGTTTTTACATACACTTAGAGTTTTCTTCCAGGGTGCGTATAAAAAGCCTCGTGAGCTAAACTGGATTGTTGGTGTTCTTATTTTCTTTGTTATGTTAGGTCTTGGTTTTACCGGATATTTATTACCGTGGGATATGAAAGCGTTATTTGCTACGAAAGTAGGGATTCAAATTGCAGAGCAAACGCCGCTTATTGGTCCTTACATTAAAACATTACTCGCTGGTCATTCCGAAATTGTTGGCGCTCAAACATTAACTCGCTTCTTTGCTATTCACGTCTTCTTCTTACCAGCAGCACTTCTAGGTTTAATGGCCTTCCACTTCATCATGATTCGCAAACAAGGTATTTCCGGTCCGCTATAAGAGATTGCTAAATTAAAGGGGAAAGAACTAAAGGAGGGAGATTATGCATCGCGGCAAAGGGATGAAGTTTGTAGGAGATTCTCGGGTACCAGTAGCTCGAAAACCCAATATTCCAAAAGACTATTCTGAATACCCAGGGAAAACAGAAGCATTTTGGCCGAACTTCTTGTTAAAAGAATGGATGGTTGGTGCAGTTTTTTTAATCGGTTATTTATGTTTAACAGTGGCGCATCCGTCACCGCTTGAGAGAATGGCGGATCCAACTGATGCTGGGTATATACCACTTCCAGACTGGTATTTCTTATTCTTGTATCAGTTATTAAAGTATTCTTATGCTTCTGGCTCATTTACTGTAATTGGAGCGTTCATTATGCCAGGGATTGCGTTTGGCGCATTACTGTTAGCTCCATTTCTTGATCGAGGCCCAGAAAGACGCCCATTGAAGCGTCCTGTAGCAACGGGATTTATGCTTTTAGCAGTTGCATCGATTATCTTTTTAACTTGGGAATCTGTAGCACACCACGACTGGGAAGCTGCAAAAAAACAAGGAGCAATTGTAAAAACAGCACCAGTTGATAAAAATGATGAAGGTTATAAATTAATGCAAAAAAATACTTGTTTAACATGTCACGGTGACAATTTACAGGGCGGCGCAGCAGCACCGGCACTGCAAAATTTAACTTTGAAGCCAGAAGAAATTGCTAAAATTGCGAAAGAGGGAAAAGGTTCCATGCCTAAAGGTGTATTTAAAGGTACAGATGAGGAACTGAAGAAGCTTTCGGAATTCGTTGCAAAGTATAATAAAAAATAATAAAAAGCTGACTACAAAATTTGTAGTCAGCTTTTTATTTTGATGATAGAAAGTTTACTATATAATAGAGTAGAGTTTGATGAAAGAATGAAAGGTGTTGGACATACAGCTTGGTTTACTTGTATGCAATGTTAAGGCAACGCTCTGTATTATTATTTTTATTAGTTGTTAACATATTAGGTACAATATACGGATTTATATGGTATGGAAATCAATTAAAAGAAACTTCACCTATATTTTGGCCGTTTGTACCCGATAGTCCTATGGCAAGTCTCTTTTTTGTCTTTGTTTTAATCGCTTTTTTAATGAAGAGAAACTTTGGATTAATAGAGGCGCTAGCGATTGTTACTTTAATAAAATATGGTATATGGGCTGTTGTTGTAAATGGGGTTATGATCTATGTAAAAGGTCCTATTGGCCTTATCGGGTATATGTTAATGCTTTCGCATTTTGCGATGGCAGTACAAGCAGTGCTATATGCACCGTTTTACCGTATAAAAAAATGGCATTTTGCGGTAGCCGCTATATGGACATTACATAACGATGCAATTGATTATTTGTTCTGGCAAATGCCGAGATACGGAATTATGCATTTGTTTGTAGGAGAAATTGGTTATTTTACGTTTTGGCTAAGTATTGCTGTGCTATGTATTACATATTATTATTGCTTACGCGAGAATCGAAAACAGTTTTCTTTATGATAGTTAGAATATGTAGGGGGAGAAAATGAAGAAAAATACGAGTGGTACAAAAATATTAGATCGATTGATTACGATAGTTGTTTCATATAGCATAGCATTTTCTATATTTGCACTCGCAACAACGGCGGTTGTATACGGAAAATGGCTATATTATTTTGAAATTGATTTTTTAAACATTCCAGATTTAGCAGATATGACGAAGGATGATATTAAAAGAAATTATGATGTGCTTATCACATATTTATCTCCGTTTTATGACGGTGCATTACAGTTGCCCACATTAGATATGTCTACAAATGGCCGTATTCATTTTGTAGATGTGAAAAATATTTTAGTAAAGATACAATATGTAATGTATGCGACAATTATGATTGCAATGATAGGCGGCATGTATTTATTAAAAAAGAAAAATGAAAAGTTTTTACTACATGGATCTATTTTAACAATCATTTTTCCGATAGTGTTAATGTTACCGATTGCTATTAATTTTGAAAAGAGTTTTGTGATATTCCATAAGCTTTTATTCAGTAATGATTATTGGGTTTTTGATCCTGAGAAGGATCCGATTATATTAATGTTACCAGAAGAATTCTTTATGCATGCTGCGTGTGCTATTTTATTATTCATTTTATTTGGTAGCATACTTTGTTACAGTTTGTATAGATACTTTTTAAAAAAGAAAAGGATGTCAAATAAAAAATTCTCTGCTTAAAGAGAATTTTTTTGTTTGTAAAACGATAATATATTTTTCGGTCCAGTTCTGTTCTATTCTTGTCCACATTAACATATTTTGTACTAGTAGTTATAGGGGGGACCGTGATGAAGAGAACATTAATTGGACTGATTGCATTTCTAATTATCATGTTTCCGTTACGTATATATGCTGAGGAGTGGAGTGAACTAACAGGGTTGTTAGATGACTCATTACAATTAGTGAAGCGTAATGAAGATGAAAAAGCAGTACAAGTATTACAACATTTCTCGGAGCAGTTTGTCATAAAGGGGAATGAAAAGAAGCAGGAAGTAACGCCAGATCAAGTTAGAGTTATTTCTTTAGCTTATGACAAGGCGAAACAATCTCTCGCGGAAGAAGATGTAAGGAAACAAGTTAAAATTGATAATGTGTTAGCCCTGCAGCTCGCTGTCGATGCGCAAGTATCGAAATATCAACCACTTTGGATGGAAAGAGAAGGAAAAGTAATGGATGCCTTTTCTCAAATGGAAAAAGCGATGAAAAAAGAAGATACGGGACAGTTTCAACAAACGTTAAACACATTTTTACATGAATTTAATATTATTTATCCAAGCTTAATGATTGCCTTGCCAGAAAATGAAGTGCAGCGTGTAAATGCCCATTTATCTTATTTGGATGAATTTCGTAACGTTATGTTAAAAACAAAAGGTGGGCAAATGCAATTAGGAATCATTAAAGGGGATTTGCAAAAAATATTTCATACAGTAAAAAAAGATGAAATTGCACCTTCTCTCATTTGGTTTATGACAATTACTGGAGGTCTTATTTTATTCACATTAACTTATGTTGGGTGGAGAAAGTATAAAGGAGAGAGAGAAAAAAGAAAAAGCAATGTACATTCTAAGAATAGATAATGTAATAAATAAAGATTCGGATTGTAAGGTTTATTCATTGACAATGGTGGCAGAAGAAAATAGAATGAGAAGTACTATAATTAAAACTTCAATGGAGGTTCATGATGTTTTATTTAATTTACTTCGCGATCATTTTGATCATACCGTTGTATGCACAGTCAAAAGTACGTAGTGCCTATAGCAAGTATTCACAAGTTTATTCAACATCAGGTATGACAGGAGCAGAAGTGGCTCGGAAAATTTTAGATGAAAATGGATTATACAACGTAGCTGTAGAAGAAACACCAGGTCATTTATCAGACCATTATGATCCAACTGCCAAAACAGTTCGATTATCAACAGATAACTATTACGGTCATTCAGTTGCTGGTACAGCAGTTGCAGCACACGAAGTAGGACACGCAATTCAAGATGCAAAAGATTATAACTTTATGCGTATTCGTCATTCGTTAGTGCCAGTTGCGAACTTTGGATCGAATATTTCTTGGATATTTATTATGATCGGTATTTTTGCATCGATGGCCAACATGATATTTTTAGGTATCATTTTAATGGCAGCAGGTGTTGTGTTCCAACTTGTTACATTACCAGTTGAGTTTGATGCATCAAAGCGTGCGATGCAACAAATTGAAGCGTTAGGTATCGTATCAACAGATGAATATGGGCAAGCTCGTAAAGTATTAAATGCGGCAGCATTAACATATGTAGCAGCTGCAGCCGTAGCGGTATTTGAATTATTACGTCTCGTATTGATTTATACTGGTATGCAGCGTAGCGATGACTAAAGACTATCAATTTTGATAGTCTTTTTTGTTTTGTGGATTGAATTATATAATGTATTTCAAATAGAAATAATAGAAGTAATGTGGAAAGGCGGTGGGGGAAATGAAATATCCAGACCATTTAGTAAAACAGGTGAAAGAGCGTAGTGCTCCTTATCAATTAGAAGGTTTTTTAAGTGGACAAGGCCCTGAAAATCCGAAATTTATGTTGTTAGGAGAAGCGCCTGGTGAAACAGAAATTCATAATGGGATTCCGTTTAGCGGGAGAGCGGGAAAACAATTAATGGGCTTTTTAGAACGTATTCACGTTACAAGGGAAGAAGTATATATTACGAGCGCTGTACGAAGCAGACCGTATAAATGGCGAGAGAAAAAAGAACGAAATGGTGAGATTGTACAGAAAAAGTATAATAGAACGCCAAATCAAGGAGAAATACTCGCCCATGCACCTTTGTTAGATTATGAATTAGAGAAACTAAATCCGAAGCTAATCGTCACACTTGGCAATATAGGTCTTCAACGTTTAACAGGAAAAGGTAAAAAAATCACAGATGTACACGGGCAATTATTAAAACAGCCCATTCAAAAATTAAAGGATATGCAAAGTGCAGAATTTACATGGTCAGAGAAAGAATATCATATTTTTCCGACCTTCCATCCTGCTTCTATTTTTTATAATCGGAGCTTATTGGAGCTTATTTATGAGGATTTAGAGAAACTTAAGCAATATGTAATAAAAAACTAGAAAAGCTAAAAAGCTTTTCTAGTTGTGTTTATGTATGTAACGGATTTTTATTTTCATCTAATGTAAAACCTTCACCAACTACATCATGCACGTCACTTACAGCAACAAAGGCGTGAGGATCTACAGAAGTAATAATATTTTTTAATTTCACGATTTCATTTTTAGCAACAACGCAATACAATACGTTCCGTTCCACTTTTGTATAAGATCCAACAGCTTTTAAAAAGGTTGCTCCGCGCTCCATCTCAGATAAAATCTTAGCAGCAATTTCATCGTTTTTATCTGAGATAATCGTTGCTCCTTTTGCTGCATAGGCTCCTTCTTGCATAAAATCAATGACTTTCGCCCCGATAAAAACAGCAACTAACGTATACATGCCTTCGCGATATGATAAATAGGTAAGGATAGAGACGATAATAACGATAGCATCAAACATAAACATCGTTTTCCCCATACTCCAGCCAACATATTTATGAGCGAGTCTCGCAATAATATCTACACCGCCAGTAGTTCCGCCGTATTTAAATATGATCCCGAGACCGATACCAATAAATGCCCCAGCAAATAAAGCGGCGAGTGTCATATCATTTTGTAAGTTTACATGTAAGTTGAGAACTTCGTAACGCTGAAAAATCCATAGAAATAAAGATACGCTAAAGGTACCGATTAGTGTATAGATAAACGTTGTTCTTCCAAGTAACTTCCAACCAATAAAAAATATAGGGATATTTAAAATTAAGTTTGAATAAGAAGGGTCAAACTTAAATAGAAAATACAATAATAGTGTAATCCCGGTAAATCCACCTTCTGCAAGGTGATTTTCAATATTGATATTCACAATACCGAAAGAAAAAATAGCGGAACCGATTAAAATAAAAATGATATTTCGAATCTTCAAATTTGATGTCATATAGAAATCCCCCTAATTATGTAAATGGCATTGCTCCGCTGAAACGGTAAAACATAATGATAAGTAATTTCTAGTTGCTAGTGAAAATAGTGAAGGCTATAAAAATCGATTGGTTCTGGTTGATTTTTTGCCAAAAACGCAAAAGAAGTTTCACTTTATTATAATCTTTCCCAAAAAGGGTCGCAAATAGGTGTTTGGCGGGGAATAATATTTGTCAAATCGCGATGAATTGGCTAACATGAAAGAGGAAGGATTAGAGGTGAATTGTATGGAAGCGAAAACGATGAAGGATATGCAGAAAGAAGTAGATGCATATATTGGTCAGTTTAAAGAAGGTTATTTCAGTCCACTTGCAATGATGGCTCGTTTAACGGAAGAAATGGGGGAGCTTGCAAGAGAGGTTAATCATTATTATGGTGAGAAACCGAAGAAAACAACTGAAAAAGAACGTAGTATTGAAGAAGAGCTTGGAGATGTATTATTTGTTATGATTTGTATGGCAAATAGTTTAAATATTGATTTAGAAACAGCACATAACATTGTAATGAATAAATTTAATACTCGCGATAAAGATCGCTGGACACGTATTGATGAGGGAGAGAAAGAATAATGAAAGAAATGAAAGTAATTATCGCTGGACCAAGAGGACGTATGGGACATGAAGCAGTTCTTCTTATGGAAAGAACGGAACATTTTAATTTAGTAGCAGCAGTGGATTATAAGCATGGTGGAGAGAAAATCTCTGATTTACCGGGAATGCCAGCGCTAGATGCACCTATTTACGCAGATTTACATACTTGTTTAGAGGAAGTAGAAGCAGATGTGTTGTTAGATTTAACAACGCCAGAAGTTGGGAAACAACACGTTACACTAGCAGTTGAGCGTGGACTTCGTTCAGTTATTGGTACAACTGGATTTACAGAAGAAGAGCTAAAACAATTAACCGAGACTGCGAAAGAAAAAGCAGTAGGAACAATTATCGCTCCAAACTTTGCAATTGGTGCAGTTCTTATGATGAAATTCTCACAAATGGCAGCGAAGTACTTCCAAGATGTTGAAGTAATTGAATTGCATCATGATCAAAAACTAGATGCACCATCTGGTACTGCGGTAAAAACAGTAGAATTGATTCGTCAAAATCGTGAATCCAAGCAGCAAGGTCATCCAAATGAAGTAGAGCAATTAGAAGGAGCTCGTGGTGCAAATGTAGACGGCATTCACATTCATAGTGTACGTTTACCAGGACTTATTGCACACCAAGAAGTAATGTTTGGTGGAGACGGACAAATGTTAACAGTTCGTCATGATTCATTCAATCGTGCATCATTTATGTCTGGTGTAAAACTATCAATTGAGACAGTAATGAATCTAGATCATCTTGTGTACGGTTTAGAGAATATTATCGACTAAAGGGGAGACAACGGATGAAAATTGCCTTAATCGCACATGACAAAAAGAAAAATGACATGGTTTCGTTTGCATACGCATATAAACCAATTTTTGAACAACATGAATTATTTGCAACAGGAACGACAGGGCTTCGTATTATGGAAGCGACCGGTTTAGTTGTAACAAGATATCAATCTGGTCCTCTTGGTGGCGATCAAGAAATTGGTGCAATGATTGCGAAAAATGATTTAGACATGGTAATTTTCTTCCGCGATCCATTAACAGCACAGCCGCATGAACCGGATGTGAATGCATTGCTTCGTTTATGTGATGTATATGCAATTCCACTTGCAACGAATATGGCAAGTGCTGAAATGTTAATGCACGCATTAGAGCGAGGAGATTTAGATTACCGCAAGTTAAGAAAATGAGGGGAACAATTATGAGTGGATTACATATATTAGCGTTTGGTGCCCATGCCGATGATGTTGAAATCGGCATGGCGGGTACCATTGCTAAATATACGAAGCAAGGGTATGAAGTAGGTATTTGTGATTTAACAGAAGCTGATCTTTCTTCTAACGGAACGATAGAGTTAAGAAAAGAAGAAGCAAAGGTGGCAGCTCGTATAATGGGAGTAAAAACGAGACTAAATTTAGCGATGCCAGACCGCGGTTTGTATATGAAAGAAGAGTATATACGTGAAATTGTAAAGGTAATTCGTACATATAAACCAAAACTAGTTTTTGCGCCGTATTATGAAGATCGTCATCCAGATCATGCAAATTGTGCAAAACTTGTGGAAGAAGCTATTTTTTCAGCGGGAATTCGCAAATATATGCCAGAGGTTCCACCACATCGTGTGGAGTCTTTTTATCATTATATGATTAATGGTTTTCATAAACCGAATTTTTGTATAGATATTAGTGAATACGTATCGCAAAAAGTGGAAGCATTAGAAGCGTATGAAAGTCAGTTTTCAACAGGGAGTGATGGTGTGAAAACGCCGTTAACAGAAGGTTACGTTGAAACTGTAGTCGCTCGTGAGAAAATGTTTGGAAAAGAAGTTGGAGTCTTATATGCCGAAGGGTTTATGAGTAAGAAACCGGTTTTATTACATGCTGATTTAATAGGGGGATGTAAATGAAATTAAAAATAGGTATTACATGTTATCCTTCTGTAGGTGGTTCTGGAGTTGTTGGAACAGAATTAGGAAAGCAATTAGCGGAACGCGGGCATGAAATTCATTTTATTACATCGGGTTTACCATTCCGGTTAAATAAAGTGTATCCAAACATTTATTTTCATGAAGTGACGGTAAATCAATACTCTGTATTTCAATATCCACCATACGATTTAGCGTTAGCGAGTAAAATGGCAGAGGTTGCACAAAGAGAAAATCTAGACATTTTACATGTGCATTACGCAATACCACATGCCATTTGTGCTTATTTAGCAAAACAAATGATTGGAGAGCGTATTAAAATTGTTACAACCTTGCATGGAACAGATATTACTGTGTTAGGATCCGACCCTTCGCTAAATAATTTAATTCGTTTTGGTATTGAGCAATCTGATGTTGTGACGGCTGTCTCGCATTCATTAATTAACGAAACGCATGAGCTTGTAAAACCAAATAAAGACATTCAAACGGTATATAACTTTATAGACGAACGTGTATATTTCAAACGTGATATGACCCAATTAAAGAAAGAATACGGTATAAGTGAGAGTGAAAAGATACTCATTCACATTTCAAACTTCCGTAAAGTGAAACGTGTGCAAGATGTTGTGCAGGCATTCGCTAAAATTGTTACAGAAGTAGATGCGAAGTTGCTTCTTGTTGGAGATGGACCAGAATTTTGCACGATTTTACAGTTGGTGAAAAATTTACATATTGAAGATCGCGTCTTATTCTTAGGGAAGCAAGATAATGTTGCAGAACTACTTGCGATGAGTGATTTAATGTTGCTTTTATCAGAGAAGGAGAGTTTTGGTCTTGTTTTATTAGAAGCGATGGCGTGTGGTGTACCTTGTATCGGAACAAGGGTTGGAGGTATTCCAGAAGTCATTCAACATGGTGATACAGGATATTTATGTGAAGTTGGCGATACAACAGGAGTGGCAGATCAAGCCATTCAGCTATTAAAGGATGAAGAACTTCACCGTAATATGGGAGAGCGAGCAAGAGAAAGTGTTTACGAGCAGTTTCGTTCTGAAAAAATCGTCTCACAATATGAAACGATTTACTATGATGTACTAAGGGATGACAAAAATGGAAAGATTTAAAAAAGCTAGTTCTATTATTGAGACTTTAAAGCAACAAGGGCATGAGGCTTACTTTGTCGGTGGAAGCGTACGAGACCTTATTATCGATAGGCCGATTGGAGATATTGATATTGCGACATCTGCTTTACCAGAAGAAGTGATGGCTATATTTCCAAGACATGTTCCTGTTGGTCTTGAACATGGAACTGTAATTGTAGTAGAAAATGGTGAGCCTTATGAGGTAACCACTTTTCGAACAGAGAGTGAATATGAAGATTTTCGAAGACCTAGTAGTGTTCAATTTGTTCGTTCATTAGAAGAGGATTTAAAACGTCGTGATTTCACAATGAATGCAATTGCCATGACAGAAGAAGGCGAAATGGTCGATTTATTTGCTGGACAGGAAGCGATTCAAAAGAGAGAAATTGTGACAGTGGGAAATGCTGCGGATCGTTTTCAAGAAGATGCCCTGCGAATGATGCGTGGTATTCGGTTCGTAAGTACGTTAGGTTTTTCTTTAGAGACGAAAACGAAACAAGCAATTGAAACATATGGACATTTGCTGGAACATATAGCAATTGAGAGAATTACAGTGGAGTTTGAAAAACTGTTAACTGGCACATATTGTGTGAAGGGTCTCAAAGAATTAGTAGAAACGAAACTATTTTCTCATCTGCCGTATTTACAAATGTCAGAAGAAAGATTGCTAAAAGCTACGCAGTATAACTGGGATTCTTTTGAAACAGACATTGAGGCATGGGCATTTTTCTTATATTGTATCGGGGAAGAACATCCATCTGTCTTTTTACGTCAATGGAAGTTTTCGAATAAAAAAATAAAAGATATCGTCGCAGTTTTATTAACAATCCGTAAGAGAAAGGAGAAGGATTGGGATACAGTTCTTCTTTATAAAACGGGAATTCATATAGCTGAAATGGCAGAAAGAGTATATGAATCGATGATTGAAAGCTATGATCATACAGCTGTTAACCGGGTACAAACGTTGTTTCAAGCATTGCCAATCAAGAGTCGACAAGAGATGAATGTGACTGGGAATGATTTGTTAAACTGGGCAAGTAAAAAGCCCGGTCCATGGGTTGCTGAAATGATTCAAAAGATTGAGGAAGCAATCGTACAAGGAAACGTAGTTAATGAGAAAGAGTGTATAAGGGAGTGGCTGCAAGAATGCAATCTACTATAAGAAAGCAGTTATTGCAAGTTTTTTCGGAAGCCGATGGCGAGTTTGTATCTGGCCAAACGATTAGTGATAAACTTGGTTGTTCAAGAACCGCTGTGTGGAAACATATGGAGGACCTTCGGAATGAGGGATATGAACTTGAAGCTGTGCGTCGATTAGGCTATCGAATTGCAAGTAAGCCAGACAAAGTGACTGCGAATGAAATTCAGTTAGGGTTACAAACGAAACATATTGGTAGAACAGTGTATTTTGAAGAGTCTGTTGAATCAACGCAGCATATTGCAGCAAAGCTTGCTTATGAAGGTGCAGAAGAAGGAACGATTGTTGTGGCAGAAGAACAAACAGCGGGTAGAGGTCGTTTAAGCAGAAAATGGCATTCACCAAAAGGAACAGGAATTTGGATGAGTATTATTTTACGTCCATCGATCCCGGTTCATCGTGCACCACAACTTACTTTGTTAGCCGCTGTTAGCGTTGCGCAAGCAATTGAAAAGTGCACAGGTGTAAATGTAGGAATAAAATGGCCAAATGATATTTTAATTCAAGGGAAAAAAGCTGTAGGTATATTAACAGAAATGCAGGCTGATCCTGATAAAATTAATGCTGTTATTATGGGTATTGGTATTAATGCGAATCAAAAGCAAGAACATTTTGATGAGGAAATTCAGCATATTGCTACTTCTTTAGCGATTGAATCTGGTAAGCCAATTGTTCGTGCAGAGCTTATGCAACAAATCTTTTTACAACTAGAAAAATTATATGAAGAGTATTTACAAAATGGTTTCTCTGTCATTAAAATTCTTTGGGAAAGTTACGCTGTGAGTATCGGGAAAGAAATTAACGCTCGAACGATGAGAGAGACGATTACGGGTGTAGCAAAAGGAATTACAGAGGATGGTGTATTGCTCCTAGAAGACCATGAAGGAAAAGTACATCACATTCATTCTGCGGATATCGAAATTAAGTAAAAGAAGTTCCTATTTTGGAACTTCTTTTTTATTTCAATATTTTTGAAATGAGTTTGCGGTGCGATAATGAATTTTTTAGTATTCACTTGTCATTTGACGATTACTTTTCCCTCCATTCCTTTAAGAAGGTGATACCGGCATATTAATTCATATGTACCAGTATTTTTAGGTTTCACAGTAATATTTTTTTCTTTTCCTGACTCGACTACGACGTCAATGCCGAGTTTTTTTACTGTAAAGGTGTGCTCACTCTTGCCTTTATTTTTCAATAGCAATGTTGTTGATTCTTCAATTGGAATCGTGATGACGTTCGGTTTAAAGTAATCATCGTTTAGCTCGACTTCAATCACCTTGGCAGACTCAACAGGTTGTGTTACGACGTTAATTGAGGCAAATACATTGAGGGAATTTAAAGTTGTTACTCCCACAAGCATCACAAGAAAACCGATGAATCGAAATAACCATGTGCTTATAGACATTAGCAATTCTCCTTTTGTAAGTATGTTTCCTCAATTAACCTGCATCATTATTTTAAGAGTTATACTATGCATGTAAACAAATTTGTTTATCTTTCTATGCATACGTTATTTAAAAATTTCACATACCGTAATAAGAATAAAAATTATTTTTTCAAAAAAATGTAGTAATTCCTTTTTGGAGTTTGCTATAATTAGTTCGAATATGGGCAGTATCAGAGCGAACTGCACCATGATTCGATGCAATACGAAAAATAATAACTTGGATTCTGCCTTGATCCAATAACGGACTGGGACAGAGGGATGAATAATGCCGACTAACACACAACCCTTCTGCCCTTTTATGGCCAGAGGGGTTTTTTATATGATTTCGGCCATCTCCTCTCTCCTGTATAAAGGAGGAGTAGTTTTTGAAAACAAAAACAGATTTTTTGAAAATGAAAGAGCAAGGTGAGCCGATTACAATGCTAACGGCGTATGATTATCCATCTGCTAAATTAGCAGAAGAAGCGGAAGTTGATATGATTCTAGTTGGAGATTCCCTTGGGATGGTTGTGCTCGGCTATGAATCAACAGTACCTGTAACAGTAGAGGATATGATTCATCATACGAAAGCTGTACGCCGAGGAGCGAAAGAGACGTTTATTGTAACTGATATGCCATTTATGTCGTATCATGTGTCGCCTCAAGATACGATGGTGAATGCACGCCGCATCGTTCAAGAGAGTGGTGCTCATGCACTGAAGGTAGAAGGTGCAGGAGAAGTGATATCAACTATTCATTACTTGACGAGTGCGGGAATTCCTGTCGTGGCACACTTAGGCTTAACTCCTCAATCTGTAGGAGTGTTAGGTGGCTATAAAGTACAAGGAAAAGATGCTGAAAGTGCAAAAAAATTAATAGAAGATGCGAAGAGATGTGAGGAAGCTGGTGCGATAGCACTTGTGTTAGAATGTGTGCCAATGCAGCTAGCAGAATTTATTTCGAAGCAACTAACAATTCCAACGATTGGAATTGGAGCAGGACAAAAAGTGGATGGGCAAGTACTCGTTTATCATGATCTTATCTCATATGGCGTAAATCGTGTTCCGAAATTTGTGAAGCAATATACGTCTGTTCAAGAGGAGATTGTGCGAGGGATTTCACAATACGTAACTGAAGTAAAGACAGGGCAATTTCCGGAAGAAAAACATTCATTCACAATGAAAGAGGAAGAATGTTTAGCGTTATACGGAGGAAAACAATAATGAAAATCATAAATACAGTGCAAGAGATGCAGCAAATTACAAACGAACTACGTGCAAGTGGAAAAAGTATTGGTTTTGTCCCAACGATGGGTTATTTACATGAAGGTCATGCGACTTTATTACGTAAGGCAAGAGAAGAAAATGAAATTGTAGTTTTAAGCGTGTTTGTTAATCCGCTACAGTTTGGACCAAATGAAGATTTAGATCGATACCCTCGTGATATTGATAGAGATGAAAATGTAGCAAAAGAAAACGGTGTAGATTATTTATTTTATCCGAGCGTAGAAGAAATGTATCCAGCAGAACAAACGACAACAGTAGAAGTTGTGAAGCGTACCGATGTGTTATGCGGAAAACAAAGACCTGGTCATTTCGCTGGTGTTGCGATTGTACTAATGAAACTATTTAATATTACATTGCCAACACGTGCTTATTTCGGTATGAAAGATGCACAGCAAGTTGCTGTCATTGAAGGATTTGTCGCTGATTTTAATATTCCGGTTACAATCGTACCGGTGGATATTGTAAGGGAAGAAGATGGATTAGCCAAAAGTTCTCGTAACGTGTATTTATCACCAGAAGAGCGTGAAGAGGCTCCTCATTTATACCGCAGTCTATGTATAGCGAAAGAAAGAATTGAGACAGGAGAACGTAATGCAGAAATCATTACAACTCTTGTGAAAGAGTATATTGAGACGTATACGAAAGGCACTGTAGATTATGCTGATTTATATACGTATCCTTCACTACAAGTAGTGGATAAAATTGAAGGACGAATCATTTTAGCAATTGCAGTTAAATTTGACAATGTACGATTAATTGACAATATAACATTAACGGTTAAATAAGGGGGAGCATCTATGTTTCGCACAATGATGAGAGCGAAGCTACATCGCGCAACAGTAACAGAAGCAAATTTAAATTATGTAGGTAGTATTACAATTGATGAAGATTTAATGGATGCAGTAAATATTGTAGAAAACGAAAAAGTCCAAATTGTAAATAATAATAATGGTGCTCGCTTAGAGACATATGTTATTAAAGGGGAACGTGGTAGTGGTGTTGTTTGTTTGAATGGTGCAGCTGCAAGGCTTGTACAGCCAGGAGATAAAGTTATTATTATTTGCTACGGTCTAGTGGCAGAAGAAAATATTCATAAACAAGAGCCGAAAATTGCAGTATTAGACGATGATAATCAAATTATTGAAATGTTAGGTGCTGAAAAAGCGGGTACGATATTATAAGTAAGAAGGCTATCTCTATTATGGAGATAGCCTTTTTTGTGCATCTTTTCATTAAGATGAGATAAAACGTGGTATAGTAACATTATATAATTTTCTGTTTGATAGGTAAGAAATTGAGGTGTTACATATATGAGTAAGCGTTATGTCGTTGTGGATTTAGAGACGACAGGGAACTCCTGGAAGGATGGGAAAGATAAAATTACCCAAATTGCAGCTGTTGTAGTGGAAGATGGAGAGATATTAGAGATTTTTTCATCTTTTATTAATCCGAAGAGAGAGATTCCACCATTTATTACAGAGTTAACAGGGATTGATGAGAGTATGGTTAAGCAAGCCCCGTTATTTGAAGATGTAGCCCCGATGGTTGTTGAGCTATTACAAGGTGCAGCTTTCGTTGCACATAACGTTCACTTTGATTGGAATTTTTTAACGGAAGAATTAAGGCAGGCTGGATATACAGAAATACATTGTCCAAAAGTTGATACAGTTGAGTTGGCGCAAATTCTTTTGCCAACGGCTGATAGTTATAAATTACGTGATTTAGCTAAACAACACGAATTAGAGCATGATCAACCGCATCGTGCGGATAGTGATGCTCTTGCAACAGCGGAATTGTTTTTACAATTTTTAAATGAAATTGAGAAGTTACCCCTTGTCACCTTGCAATCGCTTTATGAATTGAGTGATGTGTTTCAAAGTGATATAGCGGATGTGCTTTCTGAAAATATTTTAAAGAAAATGATGCACGGTAAAAAAGGAGCAGAGGGATATGAAGTGTATCGAAATATTGCCCTTCGAAAACGGAATTATTCTTTAAACTTAAGTGAAACATGTGCATTTAAATTTGATGCTTTCTTGCATAAGACAATTGATAAACTTGAGTCGAATATGCCAAATTTTGAAAAAAGAGAAAGCCAACAGAGTATGATGAAGGAAATATATACAGCGCTAAGAGATTCTAGGTTTTCACTAATTGAAGCAGGAACAGGAACAGGAAAGACTCTTGCATATTTGCTTCCAAGTATTTATTTTGCAAAGAAAAAAGAAGAACCTGTCATCATAAGTACCCAAACTGTACAACTGCAGCAACAAATACTAGAAAAAGAAATTCCATTATTACAGAAAATAATGCCATTTTCATTTGAAGTAGCTCTTCTGAAAGGAAGAAAGCATTATCTTTGTCTACATAAATTTGAATATGCTTTGCAAGAAGAAGAGAAGAATTATGATATGGCGCTCACGAAGGCAAAAATTTTAGTGTGGTTATTGCAAACGGAAACGGGCGATCGTGATGAATTAAATATTCCTGAGGGCGGAAAGTTACTTTGGAACCGGATTTGTAGTGATGTACATAGTCCGGGTGGGATGCAAAGCAACTGGTTTAGTCGTTGTTTTTATCAACGAGCAAAGAATAGAGCATTATTTGCAGATATCGTTATTACAAATCATGCGTTATTATTTCAAGATTTTTCAAGTGAAGAACCACTGTTTGCTTCATGTGAACATATTATTTTTGATGAGGCTCATCATATCGAGGAAGCAGCGAGTAGAACATTAGGTGAACAGTTCTCCTGTATGTATTTCCAGCTAGTTTTATCTCGTCTTGGTACGCTAGAAACAGATGATGTACTTTCTAAAGTATATAAAATGATGAAAAAATCAGAGCAAGCCTCCCGTTCTACTTTCCGCATGGTAAGTCATAGTTTGAAGGAATTGAAATTTGATGCGGATGAGCTATTCCAAATGTTACGTGCATTCATCTTTAAACAAACAAAGCAGGAACAAGGGATAAGCAATATGCCACTCATTTATCGATATAACACGGAAGTAGAGAAAGGTAAGTTATGGGATAGTATTACCGAGTTAACAAATCGCTTTGTATATGATGTAAGAAAATTACTCTCTACACTTGAGAAGCAAGTTGATATATTGCAAAGTAAATTAGAATGGGAAATGCATGTTGTTACAGGTGAATTTATGCATTTAATTGAGTTGTTGAGAAAGATGGCGCATTCTTTACAAGTACTCATTTTAGAAAAAAATTCATATGTGACATGGATGGAAACTGAAACGAAGGGAACCATTCATTCAACTGTTTTATATGGACAACCTGTTCATATTGGTGAAAGATTTGCTGATGAATTTTTAACAGAGAAAAAGAGTGTTATTTTCACATCAGCAACGCTAACAGTAAACGATTCATTTGACTATATAAAAGAAGAGCTAGGCTTACATGATTTTGCTCCAAATACATTACAGGTCCCATCACCATTCCATTTTGAAGAACAGATGAAATTAATGGTTTCAACGGATGTGCCCTTTATTAAGCAAGCAAGTAATGAAGAATATATTGAATCTGTGTCGGCTCATATTGCAAAAATAGCGAAAGCTACAGAAGGTAGAATGCTTGTTTTGTTCAATTCGTATGAAATGTTGAAAGAAGCGTATAAGAATTTGAAAAATGATGAGGAATTAGAAGGCTATTTATTATTAACGCAAAGTGTGAATAATAAGAGCAGAAGTCGTCTCATTCGTAAGTTTCAAGAGTTCGATAAATCAATTTTATTAGGAACAAGTAGTTTTTGGGAAGGGATAGATATACCTGGAGATGCCCTTAGTTGTCTTGTTATTGTCCGCCTTCCCTTTACGCCTCCTCATCAACCGATGATGGAAGCAAAAGGAGAGTGGTTAAAAAATCAAGGAGAGGACGTATTCGCTAAGTTAGCACTCCCGCAAGCAATACTGCGTTTCAAACAAGGATTTGGTCGTCTTATTAGAACAAGTACAGATACCGGAACGGTGTTTGTATTAGATCGTCGTTTGACAAGCGCTTCCTATGGAAAACGTTTTTTACAATCAATTCCAACTGTTCCGCTTTATGAAGGCCCTCTAGAAGAATTGTTAGAACAATTAAAGGAACGGCCAATTGAATAAAATTGGAAGGAAAAACACGCCTGAAGTGCATGTAAACTTCAGGCGTAAAAAATGTGGGTAGGAGGAATTTTATTTTTCTTACTTCTTGTATACAAAATGTATTGGTTTTCGACTTGAAACCTTTTTTTGCTGTACATGTCCTGCTATAATAGATGGGTGATGAAGCAGGGGTTGTAAAGAATGTACTCTTATTGTAACCGCATTGCGTTCTTCTATAATTAGAAATTTTTGTGTAACGGAGGAGTTTTTTCATGGATAAGAAAATCGAAGTCCTATCAACGACGCGTATTAAATATTCGTCTGACTTGTATAAAATCGTTGATAGTTTGAATCGTACGTTAAAAGAGCAGGACCTCATGTTCGGATTAGCATTAGACGAAAAAGATAAAGAAACAGCTGTATTTACGATTTACAGAACGTAGTGATACAATGAAAAAGTGGATCTTTGCAATCGTTATCGTAATCGTTGCTAGCGGAATATATGGGGCGTATGTTTATAATAAAGCAATGGAAAAGAAAATCCCTAAAGAGGCAAAATCTGTAGAAATTGCAAAAGAAAAAGCAAAGCTTATAAAAGTAAAATCTGTGGATTATTATAACGGAGAATCTTCATATACTGTCGTACAAGGTACAGATGAAAAAGGAGAACAACTTATCGTTTGGGTGCCTGAGAAAAAAGGGGAAACTATAGTAAGGAAAAAGAGTGAAGGTATTTCTGAAAAAGAGGCTTTACAAAGAACGATTGAACAAGTCGGAGATGACAGTAAAGAGCACAAAAGTAAGCCTAAAGAAATTTTAAAAATAAAATTAGGCTTTGAAAACAATATACCATTATGGGAAGTTACATATATTGATGATGAAAATCGTTATAGTTATTACTATCTTGCATTTAAAGATGGGAAGTTTTTACGACGATACAGCATTGAAAAATAGATGTAGGGGGAACTACAAATGAAATTAGCAAAGCGAGTAGCTGCTTTAACACCATCTGCAACTTTAGAGATTACAGCAAAGGCACAAGCATTAAAAGCAGAAGGTCATGATGTGATTGGATTAGGGGCAGGAGAACCTGACTTTAATACGCCAGAACATATTATGGATGCTGCACATAAAGCGATGTTAGAAGGACATACGAAGTATACACCAACAGGTGGGTTACAAGCGTTAAAACAAGAAATTGTGAAGAAGTTTACTCGCGATCAAGGAATTGCGTATGATCCGTCTGAAATTATTGTATGTAACGGCGCAAAGCATGCATTATATACATTATTCCAAGTGTTACTTGATGAAGGTGATGAAGTTATCATCCCTACGCCATACTGGGTAAGTTATCCGGAACAAGTAAAGCTTGCTGGTGGTAAGCCAGTTTATGTAGAAGGCCTTGAAGATAATGAATACAAAATTACAGCGAAGCAGCTGCGTGAGGCAATTACAGAGAAAACGAAAGCAGTTATTATTAATTCACCGAGCAATCCAACAGGAATGATTTACAGCAAAGAAGAATTACAACAGCTTGGAGAAGTATGTTTAGAACACAATATTTTAATCGTTTCAGATGAAATTTATGAGAAATTAATTTATGGTGGAGCAGAATATACTTCGGTTGCCCAGCTTTCTAATGCATTAAAAGAACAAACACTTATTATTAATGGTGTATCTAAATCTCATTCTATGACAGGATGGCGTATTGGATATGCAGCAGGAAATAAGCAGCTTATTAAAGCGATGACGAACTTAGCGAGTCATAGTACGTCAAACCCTACTTCAATCGCTCAATACGGCGCAATCGCGGCATATGCAGGCTCACAAGAACCTGTAGAAACAATGCGTCAAGCATTTGAAGAGAGATTAAACATTATTTATGATAAATTAATTCAAATCCCTGGCTTTACTTGTATTAAACCACAAGGTGCATTTTACTTATTCCCTAATGTAAAAGAAGCAGTAGCTTTATCAGGATACGAAACTGTTGATGATTGGGCAAAAGCTCTATTAGAAGAGGAAAAAGTAGCTCTTGTACCAGGTACAGGATTTGGTGCTCCAAATAACGTTCGTTTATCATATGCGACATCTCTTGAACAAGTGGAGAAAGCATTAGAACGTATTCACACGTTTATGAAAAGTAAAGTGCAAGCTTAATTGTATATTTTATTAATGTAATACAAAAACCTTCCTACATAATAGGGAGGTTTTTTTGACGAATTGTGGCAAAAAGAAATAGCGAAAGGTGTGTTATACTAGAGAGCGAGGTGTTTGGTGATGAAAAAGAAAATGATGTTACAGTGGTTTGAGCAGGGAAGCATTGCAATTCCAAAATTACTTATGATGCATTATAAAAAATTAGGGTTAAATGAAACGGAATTTATGGTTGTACTTCATGTACATACATTTTTAGAATCGGGCAATTCGTTTCCGACTCCGTCAGAGATTTCAGAACGGATGACGATTACCGAAATGAAATGTATGGAAGTCATTCAGGCATTGATTCAAAAAGGTTTTTTATCACTAGAAGGTGGACAAAAATCAGAAGCGATGATGTGTGAAAGTTATTCTTTACAACCGCTATGGGAAAAAATATTGCATTTCTTAATGAATGAATCAATAGAGGAAGAACAAAAAGAAATAAAGCAATTGCAAGTAAATTTATATACAGTATTTGAAAAAGAATTTGGAAGACCACTTTCTCCATTTGAATGTGAAACGTTGGGAATGTGGGAAGATCAAGATCAACATCATCCGAATTTAATTCAAGCGGCCCTCAGGGAAGCTGTAATGAGTGGTAAGCTTAATTTCCGATATATTGATCGTATTTTATTTGAATGGAAAAAGAATGGTATTAAAACAGTAGATCAAGCCCTAAACCAAGGGCGGAAATTTAGAGCAAATCAACAACGAGCGCAGCAAACGACAAAACAAGAGACGAAATTTACTGGAAAAGTGCCTTTTTATAATTGGTTGGAGCAGTAATGTAGGAGGAAGTATATGTTAAATAAAACGCAAATTCGCTATTGTTTAGACACAATGGCGGATATGTATCCAGAAGCACATTGTGAATTAATTCATGATAATCCGTTTGAACTAGTAATAGCGGTAGCGTTATCTGCACAATGTACAGATGCACTTGTAAATAAAGTGACGAAAAATTTATTTCAAAAATATAAAACACCAGAAGATTATTTAAGTGTTTCTCTAGAAGAATTACAACAAGATATACGTTCTATTGGATTGTATAGAAATAAAGCAAAAAACATTCAAAAATTGTGCAGAATGTTATTAGATGATTACAATGGGGAAGTGCCGAAAGATCGAGATGAGCTTACGAAGTTACCAGGAGTAGGTCGAAAAACAGCAAACGTAGTTGTTTCGGTAGCGTTTGGTATTCCGGCAATTGCTGTTGATACGCATGTAGAGAGAGTGAGTAAACGGTTAGCGTTTTGTAGGTGGAAAGATTCGGTGTTAGAAGTAGAAAAGACATTAATGAAGAAAATTCCGATGGATGAATGGAGCGTTACACATCACCGTATGATTTTCTTTGGACGTTATCACTGTAAAGCGCAGCGACCACAATGTGAAGAGTGCCCTTTACTAGAAGTATGTCGAGAAGGAAAGAAGCGAATGAAGGGGAAATAAAGGATGGAGCGAGTGATAGAAATACCGAGAGAATTTCGGTGCTTACCATTTTTTAAAGAAAGTATAAATTCGATTGCGTATTATACAGAACAGTCATTTGAAGAAACAATACAAAAGACTTATTTTATATATGATATGGAAAGACAATATGAGCCGTGGAATGAAATTGAAAACAGTATTCCTGTAATGTTGAATGTATGGAAAAATAAGCATGAGGACATTGCTACTTTATTTCGAAACAGAAAGAAACAAGAAGCTGAAGGTCCGATGATTCTTTTTGCAGCACATTTATTATCAATTGTATATTGGCTAAATGAGCAACCTGTTCATAGTTTGAATAAAATAGAAGATTTTACGAGTGAATTGGAAGTGCAACCAGTTAATTTTATAGAGCGATATTCGTTCATTATAAAGAAACCGAATAATTATCATTCTTATATTCAGTTAGCGCAGTTGTATATTGAAATAGAAAAGCTATATGTAAAGAAAATGATAACAAAAAAGAAGTCCTGTTCTCGTTAAGAGAAAGGACTTCTTTTTTTTGTATTAAGACTCTGTTGTAACAACATTTCCGTCTGCGTGAGGTGTATCTCCTCCGGTATTTTGTTGTTGTTCTTGCTGATGCTGTTGCTCTTGTTGTTTCTTAGCTTCTTCTTCAGCTTTTTTTCTAGCTTCCTCATCAGCTTTCTTTTGAGCCTCTTCTTGCTGTTTCTTAGCTTCTTCTTCAGCTTTTTTTCTAGCTTCCTCATCAGCTTTCTTTTGAGCTTCTTCTTGTTGTTTACGTTGTTGTTCTTGTTGTTTTTTAGCTTCTTCTTCAGCTTTTTTAGTAGCTTCTTCTTGTTTTAATTTATCTTCATTGGCCTTTTTCTGAGCTTCCTCATCAGCTTTTTTCTTAGCTTCTTCTTCAGCCTTCTTCTTAGCTTCTTCTTCGGCTTTCTTCGCGTCTGGAGTTCCGCCAGGCGCAGTGAAGGATGCTCCAACTGCAGGGCTTGTTCCAGTACCTTTTTTCGCTACTACAGAGAAGCTGTAAGTAACGCCTGGTTTAATACCACCAAGAGTAGCTGTCGTACCTTTTACTGATAAACTACCACTTGAACCGTCAGTCGCTTTATAGCTTGCTGCATACGCATCAACTTCTGCTGGTCCAGACCAGTTTAGTGTAACTGTGCTAGCGCCATCGAAAGTGACATTAAGACCACTAGGTGCATCTACTTTAATTTGTTTAATTGCATCTTTCTTCGCACCTTTTACATATAACTCTCCGTTTATTTCTTGTACAGAAGAAGGACGTTCGAAACGGGATTTATCTGTAGCAAATTTGCTCATCATTATTTGGAACATTTGCTGTGCAATTCTAGTATAACGATCACTAATGTAGTTTTCTGGGCCGTTTTTTTCGTAACCAGTCCATACTGCCATTGTATATTGCGGTGTATATCCAGCGAACCAACTATCTCTGTTTGCATCAGCTGGTATACCATATTTTTTTATAACGTCTTCATCAAAGTTTTGTGTTCCTGTTTTACCGGCAACATCAACACCTGAAACGTATGCTGTTGGACCAGTACCGCCAGAACCAGGTTTTACGACGTCACGAAGAACGTCAGTCACCATGTAAGCTGTGTAGTCTTGCATCGCACGTTGTTCTTTCGGTTTAAAACTTTTCTTTTTCCCATCTGGGAAGGTAACTTCTTTTACGAAATGCGGTTTATTGTAGTTCCCACCATTACCAAAGGCTGCATATGCACCTGCTACTTGTAATGGAGAACTATCGTTACTACCAATTGCTGTTGATTCAAATGTTTTGCCGTCTTTAAATGTCATACCTAAACCTTCAGCAAACGCTTGTGACTTAGGAAGACCAACCGCTTGGGCTGTTTTTAAAGCTGGGATGTTTAATGACTTTTTCAAAGCTTCACGTAGTGAAACGTCACCTTTGTAACTATTTGTTGCATTTCGTATCTTTTTACCATTGGAATACGTATACTCTGAGTCATTTAATTGATGGTATGTAGACCATTGTAAATTTTCAATTGCTGGGCCGTAGTCAAAAATTGGTTTCATTGTTGAACCGACTTGGCGTTTTAAATCGGTGGCCATATTATGACCTTTGAAAGTAGACTTACTTCCTTTACGCCCAGCTCCAATTGCTCGAACTTCACCAGATTGTGTATCCATAAATACGAACGATCCTTGGAATTGATCATTCGGATACTTAATAAGATTGCCATCCATAATTTTTTCAGCATAATCTTGAGCATCTTGATCAAGTGTTGTATGAATCGTTAAACCATCTGAACCAATATTTACATCAGGATATTCTTTTTCAACTTCTTTTACAACCGCATCTAAAAATGCTTGATACTTCATCTCAGTTATTTCTGAAGACGGTTGAAGACCCTCTGTTACTGGAATCTTAACTGCATTATTCATTTCTTCTTTTGTTATATAACCATGTCGATTCATTAATGACAATACGACATTACGACGATTTGTTGCTCGTTCAACATTTTCCTTTTTGGTTGGATCATAAATGTTTGGACCTTGGGGTAAACCAGCGAGCATAGCAGCTTCATGTAACTGTAAGTCTTTTAAATCTTTACCATAATATTTTTGCGCTGCTGTCGCAATACCATATGAACGGTTACCTAAATTAATCTTATTTAAGTACATTTCTAAAATCTCATGTTTAGAGTATTGTTGCTCTAATTTGTAAGATAGGTACCATTCTTGTACTTTTCTCTTTGCAGTTTTGTCCATCGTTAGAAAATAGTTTTTGACTACTTGTTGTGTAATCGTACTACCACCTTGAGATCCGAAACCTCCAGTGACATTTTCCATAACTGCTTTTGTAGTTCGTTTAAAATCAATACCATTATGATCATAGAAACGTGAGTCCTCAGTTGCAAGGAATGCATTTTCAACTACTTTTGGAATTTGATCATACGTAACGTGGGTTCGTTTTTCAGCACCGTATTCATAGAAAAAGTTCCCATCTTTATCAAGAAACTTTGTTGATAAAGGATTGACGAGTTTTGATTTGTCTAATTTTGGAGCATCCTTCACCATAACAAAGAAAGCGGAAACGCCAGCTACAAGACCAACGATACCAAGAAGTAGACAACCTATAAGGAATTTTTTAAAAAAGGAGCCTTTTTTCTTTGGTTTTTTCTCTGTATTTGTTTCTTGCTTTTGATTTTTTACATGATTTCGTTCTGTACGAGAACGATAATTATCTGACATTATACTTTCTCCTACCTTTCATTCTCTCCCCAAAAGTCGAAAAAAGAGCCTTAGTGATGACTCTATCACGAAAAATAAACCGTGTCTAGTACACGGATATAATCAATCCGAGGGTGATAACCGCATGATAATAAAGATCCATGCTCTTCTATTTCTTCTTTCGTAATCGATTTTCTTCCACCTGTATTTTGACGATTCCAAAATGCAATAATATGTTTTGCATCTAATAAATAAAGTTCATCAAAAAGTGTAAATTTAATAATAACAAATGCAATTCCATTATGAGCGATTATTTGCTTCATATGCTCAATTTGATGAAGGTGGAAGTTTTGAAGTGGAAAACTCGTTTTATTTTTTGTTTCTTTCGCTTCAAAATCGATGTATTTCCCTTTATATACACCGTTGTAATCTGTTGTAGAAGGTTGTTTAAAATACGCTTCTTTTACCACTGCAGCACTTCGAGCGGGGTAATCTACTTTTACAATTTGAAGAGGGGTAGGTTTTTTATGTACGCATGCAATATTATGGGTTAAGTAATATTCATTCGTTTCATTCAATTCCTCTTCAAGGGACATACCTCTGTTACTATAAGTATGTTTTTTAATTGGTGTTTTATGAGGTTGTGAAGCTTGATTGTATCGTTTTCCATTTGGGTAACGAATGGTCATAGTGTGTCCACTCCCAACTTGCTAAGAATTACTTACAAAGGTGATTATAACAAAAAATGAAAAAAGATGTGACCTTTTTCAAGAAAGGTATGATGACTTATTCATGTTTACATGGAATGATTATGAAAAAATTAAACAATATCGTAAAAATATGGTCTGTACAGAAGAAGAAAAAGCAATCGTTTACAACATTAATAGGGAAATAGAAACAGCTAATAGGGACAACGTTTCTCGAACGCAGTCTTATCAAGATTATTATGTAAGAAATAGTGAAATTAGGTGGGCTTTTTTAGCGAGTATGGTCTCGAGAAATGCGGGGTGGAATATGACTGATTTACAAGGGAGGTATTATGCTACTGTTTTACCTCAAACAGTAAAAAAACATTTGTTTTTGACTTATGAAGAAGCGAATTGGATTATTTTTTTAGATGTATTTCCTCAGCTGTTGTTATACGAAGAAAGTAAGAGGAGGCAGATCCCACTATTCCATTTGTTACAATATTTTAACGTATCCATTTTTATGGAAAAAGAATGGATGTATTTTTGGGAGAAAAAAGATATAAATAGACTTATGACAGCGCTTATTATAAATGAACAAAATAAAATTCAAAAACCAGTTATTGAGAATGCATACTTTAAAAAACATGTATTCCATACAGCCCTTTTTAAATTACAAGAAATGCTTCATATTAGTGCCGTTATATTCCCAACCGTTGAAGGGAAGGTGTATGGTTTTTCAGTTTATCAATTTGAAACGTTACAGAAGCGTATAGAATTAGGAAAGAAATTAGCAGCGTTACTGTTCCATCCGAATTACAAAAGCTTATTCCATAGATTTGCAGCGCAAACAATACACACAGGATCAAGAGCAGATTATGAATGTTATGTAAGTGAAGCTAGAAAATCTTGTACACCAGCTCTTAGAGAAGTTTATCCTGCTGTTGCACATGATGAAATAAGTATGAGAGATTGGTTTTGTAGAGATACGGAAATAAATGAACTATTTTTACCAGAAGAGTATACGGGTGAAGTTGATATAACAGAATGGTATAAAAGAAAGAGGGAGCAAATCTATATTGCTTCCACCGTAAATCGTTTTGTTAAAAGGATAGATGAGTTCGTGATATAATAAAAAAGAAGTCCCGTCTTCATAAATGAAGACGGGACTTCTTAATGTGAAGTAACCCTACTATGCGTGCTAAACATTTAATCTCAAAACGTAATGAATATAAGAGATTAAAGAAGTTTCACTTTATGTAGCAGGGAAGTTTGGACCATCTAATTTTGGATTGCCAGTTTCGGGTTTATTTTGTTTATTTTGTTTTTTCTTTTTTTCGTTTTTGTTCTTTGCCATTTTCATGCACCTCCTTTTTGTATTGTTACCATTTCTATAAATGACATACAAAATGATTTCTTTGACGAATAACAACTAGTTTTGTCATGTGGGCAGGAGTGAAGAATCATCCGGCGAAATTACATGACAAAGGAAAAGCAAAGAAGGAGGCGTTTTGTATATGGCGATGGTTCAGAAGGAAGATGTAATGAAAACAATGGATCAAATGTTAAGTTCTCTCGATTTGCTGGAAATGAATATAGGGATTAGAATGAATCATGCATTAAAGGATAAGAGTGAAAAAATATGCAACAAGATAGAAATAACAGAAATGCATATTGAGCATATGGAAAATAAATTAGTGCATCACGAAGAAAAAGGGAATTGGGTGAAGGCATTTCAAAACGTCGTAGTGAGTGCATAATAAGGTGGGAATAAAATGAAGTATGAAGCATTAATACAGTCTTCGGAAAAACTTATGCAACATAATAATGAAGCAAATGTGAAAAAAAGAGAAATGATTGAATACGATTTTTATAAGGATATGAAACCGTTTGTAGATATGGTAGATGAGGAATTAAAAGTATGGAAAGAATTAGCTTATGAATGGATTAAGGAAGAAAAACCGAAGTATATACATGTACAGCAAATTGATCAAGTGTACGATAATTTACAAACAAATGTGTTGCAATGCTTTGTAAATAAAGGTAAAGGTAAGCGATTCTTTGAAACGCATCAAGCCATTTCGTATACTTTGCAAAATATAATTGAGCAATGTAAGTAACAAGAGGGGAAACCCCCTTGTTTTTTTATGCTTCTGTCACTGTTGTAGGTTTTGTTGCCCCGTTTATTTCTAGTTCTTTTATTACTGTTCGGTAATCTGAAATACATATTTTCCCTTCGAGATACCAATGTCTCGCAAAGTCTAACAATTCATTTACATTCTCTGTGTAATACCCCTTTTTTTGAGAAAACGCTTGTTTTAAATCCCCTAATACCATGTTGATTCCTCCCCCATGAGAATCTTCTTCTTTTTTATCATAGCATGGAAGGGTTTTCTTTTATAATTTTTTAAAAATTTAAACTTCCGACAAAAATAGACACATACTCCGTCACACAAATTATTTTACAAGTACATATTATATATGTAGAAACTTATGTGAAGGAGGAGAGAATGCATGTTTCAACAATCTAACGTATATCAGCAATCTAATCCATATGCACAGCAAAATATGTACCAATATAATACGGATACATATTTACGTTATAATATGTATCCTTTCGAGCCTCATTATGGAAATCAAAATTATTACCAGCCATTTGAAGTATCGTTTATGAATCAACCGCAGCAACCGTATATGAATCAACAACCGCAACCTTATATAAATTCACAATACTATATGCCACCACCATCTCCCTATGGCAATCAACAAGCGATGTTTTATCCACCAAAACAACCGTATCCGACACAAAATAAACAAAAGCAACAGCAGCAACCAAGTCAATTTTCTAGTTTTGTTTCCCAATTTAAAAATTCAGATGGTAACTATGATGTAAATAAAATGATGAATACAGCTGGACAAATGATGAATGCGATGAATCAAGTGACAGGTATTGTAAAGCAAGTGGGAGGCTTTTTTGGTAAGTAATGTCAAAGGTTTGTCTATAAAAAGCATTGGATAGAAAATCAAAGACTAGACAAATTTCCTTAGAATAAATGGGTATATATAACAAGCGGCTTACCCTCTTTTCTCATACTGTAAAGTGTAATCAGATTTTTTTTATGAGAGAGGAGAGAAAAACTATGCATCATTGTCATCCTTGCTTTGGAGGGCATAAGCCTACAGGACCTATTTGTACAACTGCTCCTGTCATTCATCCGACGAAACAATGCGTAACACATTCTTTTTCAACAACGGTGGTGCCACACATTTTCCCGACGCATACAACACATGTACATCATCAACAAATTAAAAACCAAAACTTCTTCCCGCAAACAAATTCAAATGTAAATGTTGTGGACCCAATCGATCCAGGATTCGGCGGATGTGGACCATGTGGCCATGGTCATCATCACCACCACCACGGTCATCAAATATCCCCATTCGGACCAGGACCAAATGTATCACCATTTTTACCAAACAATGTATCACCAGTAGGTCCGAATATTGGACCAAACGTTGGTGGAATATTTAAAAAGTAAATGATATGTTAGAACTAGCGAAATGCTAGTTCTTTTTTTGTAATTGGAGTGTTGATATGAAAGTTATTGCAGTAACAGGCTATAAGCCCTTTGAACTTGGAATATTTAAAAATGATCATCCAGGAGTAGAATGTATAAAAAAGGCGTTGCGTCGTAAATTAATTGCTTTTGTAGAAGATGGTTTAGAGTGGGTTATAATAAGTGGCCAGTTAGGTGTAGAATTATGGGCTGCTGAAGTTGTTTTTGAAATACAAGTAGAATATCCAGATTTAAAATTAGCGGTATTTACTCCATTTTTAGAACAAGAAGAAGGTTGGAAGGAAGATAACCGTGAATATTACGAATTTATTCTCTCTCAAGCAGACCATGTTGATAGTATCACGAAACGTAAGTACGAAAGCCCAGAGCAATTTAAATTAAAAAATCAATTTTTTATTGAAAAAAGTGATGCGCTTTTAGCTGTATATGATGAAGAAAAACCAGGGAGTCCTAAATATATTGTAGAAGCAGCAAAGAAAAAAGGAGAAATAGAAAATTATCACAGTTATTTCATTCTTTTTTCCGATTTACAAGATATAATAGAAGAGGAACAGTGGAATAATGCTGAGTAATATGTAATATAGTACTCGTATATATGATTGACAAAAAGCATTGTTTCTGAAAAAATTTAGTTAATGAAAGTTTTGGCAAAAATTTGAGGTGAAGAAAATGATTTCGGATAAAATTAAATTAACGGCGAAAGATATTTTAGAAAAAGAATTTAAAACAGGTATGAGAGGTTATCAACAAGAAGAAGTAGACAAGTTTCTTGATATGATCATTAAAGATTATGAAGCTTTTCACAAGGAATTTGAACAATTAAAGCAACAAAATGCTCGTTTAAAGCGTGAATTAGAAGAGCAAAAGCTAGCAGCAACGCAAGTTCCACAACAACCAGTTGTACAAACACCAGTTGCACAACCAGTATATAACAACACGAATACGGACATTTTAAAACGTTTATCGAATTTAGAAAAAGCTGTATTTGGAAGTAAGTTATACGAATAATTTCTGGTGATAAAAAGGTTACAGCATTTTACATAGAAAAAAACATTGCAAAATCTTTTTGTTTCCACTATACTAATGGATGTCATAACGTTTGGGTAATCGCTGCAACGCCAACGTTGTAGAGGAAAGTCCATGCTCGCACGGCCTGAGATGGCTGTAGTGTTCGTGCCTAGCCAATTCATAAGCTAGGGTATTCTGGCTGTAAGGCTGGTTTAACGGCAGGGAAAAAACCTAAGTCCTTTCGGATATGGTTTGACTACCTTTAAAGTGCCACAGTGACGAAGTCCTTGAAGAAATGATAGGAGTGGAACGAGGTAAACCCCACGAGCGAGAAACCCAAATAATGGTAGGGGAATCTTTTCCAAGGAAATGAACGATGGGAAAGGACAGGTTGTATAACCTGTAGATAGATGATTGCCACCGGAGTACGAGGCGTGGGCCGTTTGCAGTACAAAGGAACAGAACATGGCTTACAGAACGTTATGAACCAACTATGAAATAACTCAGCTCTCCTTTGTTAGAGGAGGGCTTTTTATTTGTATGAAGTTATAAATGATGAGTTAAAATGGTTAATGAGAAAATTCTTCGTAAAATGTAATAATTAATAGGAGAAATGGCTATTAATTATTGTTTGAATATACATAAGAGGTGAATGCAAATGGGAAAAGTTACTTTAATCGCAACAGCGGCAATGGGTATTGAAGCTTTAGTTGCCCGAGAAGTTCGTGATCTAGGTTATGAATGCCAAGTAGAAAACAGCAAAGTAACATTTGAAGCAGATGAAAAGGCGATTTGTCGCACGAATTTATGGTTACGTACTGCGGACCGTGTGAAAATTAAAGTTGGCGAATTTAAAGCGACAACATTTGATGAGCTGTTTGAGAAAACAAAAGCATTAAACTGGGGAGATTATATTCCAGAGAACGGTGAGTTCCCTGTTATCGGTAAATCTTTAAAATCTGAGTTATTCAGTGTTTCGGATTGCCAGCGTATCGTTAAAAAGGCTGTCGTTGAAAAATTAAAAACAACATATAAACGTACAACTTGGTTTGAAGAAGATGGCCCGTTATTCCGTATTGAGATTGCAATGTTAAAAGATATCGCAACATTAACAATCGATGCGAGCGGTGTTGGACTTCATAAACGTGGATATCGTGTGGATCAAGGGGAAGCTCCTTTAAAAGAAACATTAGCTGCGTCTTTAATTAAATTAACAAACTGGAAGCCAGATCGTCCTTTCGTGGATCCTTTCTGTGGATCAGGTACAATTCCGATTGAAGCAGCATTAATTGGACAAAATATCGCACCAGGTTTTAACCGTGGTTTTGCATCGGATGAGTGGGGCTGGGTTGGTAAACAAAACTGGCGTGAAGCTCGTCAAGAAGCAGAAGATTTAGCGAACTATGATCAACCATTGCAAATCATTGGATCAGATATTGATCATCGTATGATTCGAGTTGCTCAAGATAACGCAGAAGAAGTAGGTTTAGGTGATTTAATTACATTTAAACAGATGCAAGTAAAAGATTTCACAACAAAAGAGGATTATGGCTATGTTGTAACGAATCCTCCATACGGAGAGCGTTTAAGTGAAAAAGCACTTGTTGAACAACTGTATAAAGAAATGGGACAAGTATTCCGTCCATTAGACACATGGTCGGCATATGTATTAACAAGTTACGAAGCATTTGAGAAGTGCTACGGAAAAGATGCATCGAAGAAACGTAAACTGTTTAATGGATTTATCCGTACAGATTACTACCAATACTTCGGAAAACGTCCACCTCGTAATTCATAGTATAAAACTCCTCCAGCACGCATATACTGGCTATTATGTAATGCGTAAAGGAGGAACTGATATGGATAGTTTCCAATTATCAATGATTCAAAAAGCTATTCACCGTACGTATGATGAGCTCGGAAAAGAAGTGGATAACCAAGGTGCGATTGTAGATGAAATACAAAAAGCACAAGAAGAATATTTGTTAGCTCTTTCGCATGAAACAGCGATAGATAAACGGTATTTAAAGTCATTAATATAGAAGAAAATTTTCCTTTTTCGAAAGGAAAATTTTTTTTCGTGTATTTCCATGTATTACAACAGGGGAAAGTGGCTGCGCACATATGAGTAGCAGTTGCTATATCTTTTATAGAAAAACTTTTTGGTTGGAGGCTAAGGATGTTTACTGAGAAGAGATTACCATTTGAAGTAGGGAAACAAGACAATTTTTATGATAAGTTGAATGAGTGGATTGGAGATGTGTTTTATGACATCCTTCCGGAAAAAGGTTTTGAAGAGCGTGATGAACAAATTTTTATGGCGTTTCAATTAGAGCGTGCTTTCCAAGAAAAGAAAGTTATGTTCGCAGAAGCGGGTGTAGGAACCGGGAAAACAATTGTATATCTTCTATATGCAATTTGCTATGCGCGTTATACTGGGAAACCAGCGATTATCGCTTGTGCAGATGAAACGTTAATTGAGCAGCTTGTAAAAGAAGAAGGGGACATTGCTAAATTATCTGAGGCATTAGGCTTATCGGTAGATGTAAGACTTGCGAAATCAATGGATAATTATTTATGTTTACGTAAACTTGAAGATGTTATGAGTGGACGAGCTCCAGAAGTAATTGAAGATGTATACTACGAATTACCGCAGTTTGTATTTGACCACGGTACGATGCAAAACTTTACTCACTATGGTGACCGAAAAGAATTTCCGCTTTTAAATGACGAGGAATGGTCAAAAGTAAATTGGGATTACTTCCAAGATTGTTTCACTTGTGATTCTCGACATCGTTGCGGGCAAACTCTATCACGTGAACATTATCGTAAAGCAGCAGATTTAATTATTTGCTCTCAAGATTTCTATATGGATCATATTTGGACGTATGATGCTCGTAAGCGTGAAGGACAAATTCCATTATTACCAGAAAGTAGTTGTGTTGTATTTGATGAAGGACATCTTGTAGAATATGCAGCTCAAAAAGCTTTAACATATCGTTTAAAGCAAACGATGATGGAGCAACTTTTAACGAGATTATTACAAAATGATATTCGCGAGGAGTTTGCGCATTTAGTAGAAGAAACAATTTGGCAAACAGAGCGATTCTTTGATGTGTTACAAGAGAATAAAAAAGAAATTGCTGGTTCTGATCGTTTAGAAATTACTGTGACAGAAAAAGTAACGGCTGAAGCGAAGCGACTTTATGCGAAAATTGGTGAAGTCGGTGATGCATTAGTATTTGAAAGTGAAATGCATACAGTAAACACGTATGATTTAAATATCGTTGATGAACATTTAGATGTATTAGAGCATTCACTTCGTCTGTTTATGCACGAGAAAAATGTAATTACATGGGGTGAAGAAGGTGATGGAGCTTTCACGTTAGTAATTATGCCGCGTGCAGTTGAAGAAGTATTACAAGAGAAAGTATTCTCGAAGAAAATCCCGTATATTTTCTCTTCTGCTACATTATCTAACAACGATTCATTCTCATTTACAGCAAATAGCCTAGGGGTAAAAGATTACTTATCATTCTCAGTTGCCTCCCCGTTTGATTACGAAGAGCAAATGGTAGTAAACTTACTATCTCATACGAAAGAAAATGAATGGGAAAGAAAGTGTCAATATACACTTGAAAATATACAAAAAACAAATGGACGTACACTTGTATTATTCCGTACAACGCAAGAACTTGCAGCGTTTAAAGAATATGTAAGTAAAGAACAAATGTCAGTTCCGTTCCTATATGAAGGGGACCAAGAAATTAGTCAGCTTGTTTCTCGTTTCCAAAATGAAGAAGAGACTGTACTTTGTGCCGTTCATTTATGGGAAGGTTTAGATATTCCTGGTTCATCATTATCACATGTTATTATTTGGTCATTACCATTCCCTCCAAACGATCCTGTGTTTGAAGCGAAGCGTAAGCACGTAAATGATCCATTCTGGGATGTAGATGTACCATATATGATTTTACGTCTTCGTCAAGGGATTGGCCGTTTAATTCGTACGAGCGAAGATAAAGGTGCTATATCAATCTTCTTATCTGATACAGAAGATGAGAAAGTGGTAGAAGCAGTGAAAAACGTACTACCAGTAGAAGGTAAAGAATTATAAAGAGAAAGCTTGGCGCTTGCCAAGCTTTTTTTCTATTATAAAAGGAATTTAGAATTTCATGTCGAATTAAGTTTGAGGTAGAAAAAGGAGGTTTTTATATAATGACAGTAGCTACATATGAAGTAGAAAAACAATTTTTAACATATGTGAAGAAGATACAAAATTACGGAGAAGCATTAAGCTTAATGTTTTGGGACTTGAGAACAGGGGCGCCTAAAAAAGGTGTAGACCAGCGTTCAGAAGTAATTGGCATGCTTTCATCAGAAGTGTTTGCTATGTCGACTTCAGATGAAATGGGAAATTATTTAACAGAGCTTGAAGATTTAATACGTGAAGACAAGCTTTCTGAAACGACGAAGAAAATGGTGGAAGAGTGCCGTAAAGAATATGATAGAAATAAGAAAATTCCACAAGCGGAATATGAAGCGTATGTGAAATTAGAAGCGAAAGCAGAAAGTGTGTGGGAAGAAGCTCGCGAAAAATCTGATTTCGAAATGTTCCGTCCGTATTTAGAACAAATCGTTGAATTTAAAAAGAAATTTATTACATATTGGGGTTATGAAACATATAAATATAATACATTATTAGATATGTATGAGCCGGGCATTACGGTAGAAGTGTTAGACCACGTATTTGGTCAACTTCGTGAGCGTATCGTACCGCTCGTAAAAGAAATATCGGATTCGCAAAAGAGATTAAAGACAAGTGCTTTATCAGAACATTTTTCAAAAGAAAAACAAAAAAACTTTACATTAGAGCTATTAAAGCAATTAAATTATGACTTTGAAGCAGGTCGTCTTGATGAAACGGTACATCCATTTGAGATCACATTAAATAGAGGGGATGTTCGTATTACGACACGCTATGACGAAAAAGATTTCCGTATGGCTGTGTTTGGCACAATTCATGAATGTGGTCATGCTGTATATGAACAAAATATTGCAGAGAAATTTGAAGGTACACCGCTATGTAGTGGAACATCTATGGGTATTCATGAGTCACAATCATTATTCTTTGAGAACTTTATCGGTCGTAATAAATCATTCTGGAAGAAAAATTATGATTTATTAAAAGAGTATAGCGATGGTCAATTCAATGATATATCAGTAGATGAGTTTTATGATGCAATAAATGAATCGAAGCCTTCATTTATTCGCATAGAAGCAGATGAGCTTACATATCCGCTTCACGTTATGGTTCGTTATGAACTTGAGAAAGAGTTATTTGATGGCACATTACAAGTGAAGGATTTACCAGCGGCTTGGAACGATAAAATGGAAGCATATTTAGGAATTCGTCCGGCTAACGATGCACAAGGCGTATTACAAGATGTTCACTGGGCTGGTGGTTCATTTGGATACTTCCCATCTTATGCGCTTGGTTATATGTATGCAGCGCAATTTAAGCAAAGAATGGTAAAAGACATTCCGAATTTTGATGCATTATTAGAAGAAGGAAACGTAACACCAATTCGTGAATGGTTAACAGAAAACATTCACCAATACGGTAAAACGAAAAAGCCACTTGAAATTTTAGAAGATGTAACAGATGAAGGATTAAATGCAAACTATTTAGCCGATTATTTAGAAACGAAGTATAGAGAGATTTATGAGTTATAAAAAAAGGGCTGCTTACTTGCAGCTCTTTTTTTAAAGGGGGATAGAAGAATGGCTTATACATATACAGTAATGACGCAAGAAGAAGCAGAAGAAATTGCATACAACTGGCATTATGAAGGGAAATATTCCTTTTACGATATAGAGGCAGATGAAGAAGATTTAGCCGAATTTTTACATGATGAAAGTAGAGGGGATCATACATTTTCTGTGAAGGAAAATGGCACTCTCATTGGTTATGTTACTGTTTGTAAAATAAATGATGGAACGGTTGATATTGGTCTTGGAATGAGACCTAACATAACTGGGAACGGATTTGGTTTACAGTTCTTAAACGCTATAATAGCTTTTAGTAAAGAAAAATACGGATGCAAGTATATAACACTATCAGTAGTTACATTTAATGAGAGAGCGATTAAAGTGTATAAAAGGGCAGGGTTTGAAGCAGTTGGAACGTTTATACAGAAAACAAATGGTAGTTGTTTTGAGTTTTTGAAAATGAATTATATATGTAAAAATGATTAAAAAAACAGAAGAATCTCCTTCTGTTTTTTTATACAGAAATAAATCATACTATTTGTAATTGGAAGTTTTGTAATTTTGGAAGAGGATGTGTATGATTGAAGTTTAATGGTAAATAGCAAGTTTAGTAAGGAGAGACAGCATGAGTATAATGAAAACGAAAAATGAAATAGAGTTAATGCATGAATCTGGAAAATTACTTGCTTCATGTCATAGAGAAATTGCGAAGATGATGAAACCAGGTATTACGACAAAAGAAATTAATACGTTTGTTGAAGCATATTTAGAACAGCATGGTGCAACGTCTGAGCAGAAAGGGTACAACGGATATCCATATGCGATATGTGCATCTGTAAACGATGAAATGTGTCATGCATTTCCGGCCGATGTTCCTTTAACTGAAGGTGATATTGTAACAATTGACATGGTAGTAAACTTAAATGGTGGTCTTTCAGATTCTGCTTGGACGTATAGAGTTGGAAAAGTTTCTGATGAAGCAGAAAAGTTATTACTAGTAGCTGAGAATGCTTTGTATAAAGGCATTGATCAGGCGATAATCGGTAATCATGTAGGAGATATTGGTTATGCGATTGAAAGTTATGTAGCAAGTGAAGGTTTTTCTGTCGCAAGAGACTTTACGGGACATGGAATCGGTAAAGAGATTCATGAAGAACCAGCAATTTTTCATTTTGGTAAGCCGGGACAAGGGCCTGAGTTACAAGAAGGGATGGTAATTACAATTGAGCCAATTGTCAATGTAGGTATGCGATATTCGAAAGTAGATTTAAATGGATGGACCGCGAGAACGATGGATGGGAAATTATCAGCTCAATATGAGCATACAATTGCGATTACAAAAGATGGATCAATTATTTTAACGAAGTTATAATTGGGAATGAAAGAGTTTACAAAACTCGAACGAAAATGATGATTTTATAAAATTTGTCCGTGTTTTATTAATAAAAGCTTTTCAAAGTATAAAAAATACGTTATAATCCTTCTATAAAATAAATAGTTAGCTACACTCATATAATCGCGGGGATATGGCCTGCAAGTTTCTACCGAAGTACCGTAAATACTTTGACTATGAGTGAGGACGAATATATTTGCTTGTTTAGCATTCTTTTTTTGCGAAACTCCAAAAGCGCGTCTCTCACTTGTAACGAGTGGTGGCAGCTTTTGGAGTTTTTTTATTGCATAAGAGGGGGAACAAACATGAAAGTATTACAAGAAAAGATTTTGAACGAAGGAAAGGTTTTATCTGGTGACGTATTAAAGGTAGATGCTTTTTTAAATCATCAAATTGATCCAGTACTTATGCAAGAAATCGGAAAAGAATTTGCTAAACGTTTTAAAGAAGAGAACATTACAAAAATCGTGACGATTGAATCTTCAGGTATTGCACCAGCGGTTATGGCTGCACTGGAGCTTGGTGTAAAAGTAATTTTTGCAAGAAAACGTAAATCGTTAACGTTACAAGATAATATGTATGTTGCAAGCGTATATTCATTTACAAAACAAGAGACGAATGAAATTTCATTATCTCGAAATCATATTGATGAAAGTGATCGCGTTTTAATTATTGATGACTTTTTAGCGAACGGTCAGGCTGCTTTAGGTTTAATGAGTTTAGTTGAGCAAGCAGGAGCAAGTATTGCTGGGCTTGGTATTGTTATTGAAAAAGCATTTCAAGATGGAGGAAAGAAGCTTCGTGAACAAGGCGTTCGTGTTGAATCACTAGCAGAAATTGCATCACTTGATAATAACGCAGTTACATTTGTACAGCAAGAAACTGCGGAGGTGAAATAAACGATGAAGCAACATCCAATTAAAATCGCATCGCTCGGTATGCAGCATATGCTTGCTATGTATGCGGGCGCAATTATCGTTCCGCTTATTGTGGGCGGCGGCCTAGGTTTAAATCAAAAAGAGTTAACGTATTTAGTCTCAATTGATTTATTAATGTGCGGCGTTGCGACAATTTTACAAGCATTATCAAATCGCTTTTTCGGTATTGGGCTCCCAGTTGTACTAGGTTGTACATTTACAGCCGTTGGGCCGATGATTGCAATCGGAAAACAATACGGCGTATCTTCTATTTATGGAGCAATTATTGCTGCGGGGTTATTCGTTGTTATTTTTGCGAAATTATTTGGAAAGCTTGTAAAGCTGTTTCCCCCTGTTGTAACAGGATCTGTCGTTACTGTAATTGGAGTTACACTTGTTCCAGCAGCAATTAATGATATGGCTGGTGGAGTAGGAAGTAAAGATTTCGGTAGTCTTGAAAATTTAGCATTAGCATTTGGTGTGTTACTATTTATCATCATTATGTATCGTTTCTTCGACGGATTTATTCGTTCAATCTCTATTTTACTAGGTCTATTGTTCGGTACAATCGTTGCAGCATTTATGGGGAAAGTAAGCTTGCAAGCGGTTGGAGAAGCAAATTGGTTCCATGGTGTTCAGCCATTTTACTTCGGTACACCAACATTTGAATTAACGCCAATTATTACGATGATTTTAGTTGCTTGCGTAGGGATTGTAGAAGCAACAGGTGTTTACTTTGCATTATCTGATATTTGCAATAAAAAGATTGGTGAAAAAGAATTAACAAAAGGTTATCGTGCAGAAGGATTAGCGATGGTGTTAGGTGGTATTTTCAACGCCTTCCCATATACAACATACTCTCAAAACGTAGGGCTTGTTCAATTAACTGGAGTAAGAAATCGCGTTATTATTTACACGTGTGGTGGTATGTTAATCGTTCTTGGGTTCATTCCAAAAATCGCAGCCATTACAACAATTATTCCGAAATCGGTACTTGGCGGTGCGATGTTAGCGATGTTCGGTATGGTAATGGCATATGGTATTAAAATGTTAAGCAGTGTTGATTTTGGAAGACAAGAAAACTTATTAATCGTTGCATGTTCTGTTGGGATTGGACTAGGGGTTACTGTCGTTCCAACATTATTCTCACAACTTCCAGAAAGTATTCGTATTTTAACGGATAACGGAATTGTACTTGGAAGTGCATCAGCAGTATTGTTAAATATCGTATTTAATATGGTGCCGCAGCGTAAAGTGAAAGTAAAGGATGAACCAGTTCCGATACAAAGTGCGGTAAGAGAAGCATAAAAAAGCAAGGTCTCACTACGAGACCTTGCTTTTCTTTTTAAGTGGCATCATCTTTCCGTACGTACCAAGGCGCCATATATACTCAAGTGGTCCGTATTGGTAACGTGACAGCCACCAGCGGCTAATAAAGATTTGCAGCGTGTAGAAACCGATGCAAAATAGTGGTCCTACCCATAATGGAGCAAGATAATCATTTTTGAACAATATTCCGAATACAAGCAACGTAACAATTGTATGCGAGATATAATTTGTTAATGCCATTCGACCAACGTACTGGAACGGACGTAATATCTTTTGCCATTTTTCTTTTTGTAATAAACGCATGAGCGTGAAAATGTAGAATATGAATAATGTCTTTCCGCTTATCATCGTAATACCCATAAGTGAAAATGGTGTGTATGGTTGATTGTTCATAAAGAAGTAAACCATAATAAACCACATCGGTAATGTTAAAATGAACATAATGATTTGCCATTTCTTTAGTTTTGGATCTAATTCTTTCGCACGGCGGAAAATATCTTTTTTACCGGCATATAATCCGAGTAAAAACAATCCTAGTGTTTCAGGAAGCATAATAAGACTGTTACTTATTGCTTCAGAGTAGAAAGAATAGAATCGGTCTGTGATTTGTAAGCCCCAGTTTTCTAACGGCATAATTGCTGTGGAAAGGCCTAACTCCTCTACTGGCACGATTAACATGACAAGAGAACCTAATAATGTGAACAATTGCATGAAACTTAATAGTACAACTGACCATATTAAAATAGTACGTGGCTTTCTTTTGTAAAATAAAAATAAGAAAAACCCGGTAATTGCATAAGTATGTAAAATGTCTCCGTCCCATAAAAGAACGTAATGTAAGAAACCAAATAATAATAAAATAAGTAAGCGACGAACAAATAAAGTTTTTGGTCGATCTGTTTTCGCCTCAGCACGATTCATAAAAATATAAAAACCTAATCCGAATAAAAACGAAAAAATGGTATAAAATTTCGTTTGAATAAACATATCGTAAAATAGGCGAATGTAGCTGTCTATCCCTTCGTAAATTCCTGTAATATCACGGGAGTCGACTCCGGCGATAACAGGCCAGTTAACAAGAAAAATACCAAGTACAGCTATTCCTCTAATAATATCGATGGAGTGTATCCTCTCGCCTTGTGAAATATTTTGTGTCATTATTTTCCTCCTTGTTAAGTAATTCCCTTTTATTATACAAAATGTAAGATGGAGGGTATAGGGTGGATTTCCATTTTTTTTAACTATTAAGTTATGTAAGATGAGATATAATAAGAGTGCACAACAAGTTTTAATCTTCTTCAAAACAGGCAGTAAAGCTCCTTCTTATAAGGGGCTTTCTTTATGAAAAGTGTTGATAATGATTCTCTTTAATGATAAAATGTATTCAAAAGTGATAATCATTATCAAAAAAGGTTGGTGCACGAGTATGGTATATGCATTAGTAGCAGGTACAGTCGCTGTATATGCAGTTATTGCAAAGTATGTTTTAAATGGAGTAGGAACAGCAAAATGAGTGATATTACATAAAATCCCTTTCATTTGTAAAAAGAATGAAAGGGATTTTTTATTTTTAATGAGAATATGCTGAAAATTTAGTATGATAGTAAAGTGAAACGGTAATCAATGAGAGGATGTATCTCCTGTTGATTATGAGCTCGCAAATAGCGGGGAAAAGTATATACATCTTGGATAAAGGGGAACAAGGGGATGACAAACATAGTACAGACAAACGGTATGAAAAAACTTGTTTGTTTTTATGAAGAGTGGCAAAAACACGGCGATGCAGAGAATAGCTTAAAGTTGTTTGAAGTGATTCAAAAATATAAACGAGAGCAGCTTATGATAGCATTCTGCGGTCACTTCTCAGCAGGGAAATCTACGATGATGAATCATCTATATAAAGCGCAGTTGTTACCGACAAGTCCAATTCCGACAAGCGCTAACGTCGTTAAAATTGAAAAGGGGTCTGATCGTGTTGTTGTAACGATTAAATCTGGAGAGCAGTACGAATATGACGGTGCATATTCAGCAGAAGAATTAAAACAAATTTGTAAAGATGGCGATGAGGTAATTGGTGTTCATATTTATCGAAATGATGCGCCAATTCCAGAAGGTGTTATGTTAGTTGATACACCAGGGATTGATTCAACAGATGATGCCCATCAACTAGCGACAGAATCAACGCTGCATCTAGCAGACGTAATTTTTTATATGATGGATTATAATCACGTCCAATCGGAAGTGAATTTACAATTTGTTAAAGAATTGAAACAACGTAATAAAACGGTTTATCTCGTTGTCAATCAAATAGATAAACATAAAGAAAATGAATTATCATTTGAGGATTATAGAGACAGTGTAAAACAATCGTTCTCTAACTGGGATATTGAAGTAGATGGAGTTTATTATACATCATTACGAATGATGAACCATCCACATAATGAACTTGGAAACTTGGAAACATTAATTACTTCTATTATGAAAGAAAAAGAGCAGTATGTAAGAGCTGGAATGGAGCGAGAAACAGAATATTTAATGGGAGAACATGTCTCGTTTATTCTTTCTGAAAATGAAAAAGCTCTTTTGAAATATGAGGAAGAGTTAGCATCACCGCTTTCCATTTCAGAAATAGTTGAAAAGAAAGAAGAGCTAACGGAAATGAAATATCACGAGGCTAATAAAGAGTCTCAAATGAGAAATGAATTTATAAAAGGCTTACAAGCTATATTAGATAACGCGTATTTAATGCCATTTGAAATGAGAGAATTGGCAAATGCGTACTTAGAAACGAAATTAACAAAATTTAAAGTTGGTTTGCTATTTGCGAAAGGAAAGACTGAGCAAGAAAAACAGAGACGTTTAGATGCTTTTTATGCTACTTTGCAAAAGACTGTCGAAACGCAACTTGATTTTCATGTGAAAGAATTTATTGTTGCCTTCTTAAAAGAAGAAGGGTTGTTTACAGAAGAGATTGGGAAAGACATATATGCTTTAGAAATTGCTTTTGGACCAGAAATGTTAGCGGAAGTAATTAAACAAGGTGCAGGTTTCACTGGTGATTACTTACTTCTTTATACAGCGGATGTAGCGAATGAATTAAAGAAACGTTATTTTACAAAAGCACAACAAATTTTTGATAAAAGTGCAGTCGTTTTAAAGCAAAAGGTGAAAGAAGAAGTTGATCGTATTGAAGAAGAGATTGAAACATATACGATGTTGCAAACGGCGAAAGAAACACAATTGCAATACAGTAACAATTTGGAGGCATATGAAGGCTATTTACAAAATGTTTGGCATGAGCGTGTTGCTACACCAGAAGGGTTGCAAATAGATGAGATATTGCAAAGGGAAAAGCAAATTGTTAGTGAGAAATTTACACTACAAGAGCAGGAAGTTGTAAATGATAACGTAGCGGCTCATGAGGAAGAGATAAAAGGAACGGCAGCTTTAAATATTCAGCGTATATTAGAGAAAGTGAAGAAAGCTGAAACGATATTAGAGCCGTTGCCAGCGCTAAAACATGTACAGCAAGAGGTAATAGAAAAAAGGCGCCGTGTGGAAACAAAACAATTTACAGTGGCATTATTCGGAGCTTTTAGTGCTGGGAAATCATCATTTGCCAATGCGTTGCTTGGTGAGAAAGTACTTCCAGTGTCACCAAATCCGACGACGGCAACGATTAATCAAATTTTTCCAGTTACAGAGGAAAAACCACACGGAACAGTAATGGTTCAATTTAAATCAAAGCAAGCCTTATTAGAAGATATGAAAGCTGTTTATAAGCTATTTCATTATGAGATTACTACGTTAGATGAAGCGTTAGAACAGATTGATAAAGTTATGAAATACCCTTCACCAACTGGGAAGCAAAAAACAACATTTAGTTTTTTACGAGCAGTACAAAAAGGGTATGATACAGTTTCTGCACATTTAGGTGAGCAAGTACAAGTTACATTAGAAGAGTTTTCTGATTATGTAGCGAATGAAGAAAAATCTTGTTTTGTTGAGTACATGGAGCTTTATTATGATTGTGCATTAACAAGGCAAGGAGTAGCGCTTGTAGACACACCTGGAGCGGATTCTATTAACGCCCGCCATACAGACGTTGCGTTCCAGTATATTAAAAACGCAGATGCTATTTTGTTTGTCACGTATTATAATCACGTGTTCTCTCGTGCTGACCGTGAATTTTTAATTCAGCTTGGTCGTGTAAAGGATACTTTTGCTCTTGATAAAATGTTCTTCTTAATTAATGCGGCCGATTTAGCAGAGTCTGAAGAAGAACTTGAAATGGTAAAAGGTTATATCGCAAACCAGCTACTGCAATACGGTATTAGAAATCCACGTTTATTTGCAATTTCAAGTTTATGTGCGCTTGAAGAGAAACAAGGAAAAAATATTGAGAAAGAGAAGTACGGTATTTTACAAAACTCTGGGATTGCTAAGTTCGAGGAATCATTTACATCCTTTATGATGAGAGATTTAATGCTCGTATCTGTTCATGCTTTATATGGTGCATTGCAAGGGGCAGATCAGCTGTTAGTAAATATGATAAATGGTGCAAAGCAGGGGAATGAAGAGAAAGAGAAGCAAACGAAAAAATATGAAGCAGAGCGTGATCAACTACTTCATATTATTTCATCATATAGTGTGCTTGCTGAAGAACAGGCGATGCAAAATGAAGTGAAAGAATTGCTTTATTACGTGCAACAACGTCTATTCCTACGCTATAACGATGTGTTTACTGAATTTATTAATCCAGCATCGCTTCGAACGGATGGAAATGTGAAAGTGCAGTTGCAGCAGTGTGTTATGGAATTAGTAGCATTTATTCAGCATGATTTATTACAAGAAATGCGTGCGACATCATTACGCCTTGAAAGATGGATAGATGAAGCGATGAAGCGTGCAAAGAATGAAATTGTGGTGAACTGTAAAGTAGAAAATGAATCAATTTCTATGAATGGAACAGTGGAATATGAATATAAAGATATTACACATAAAGAACCGTTCCCTTCAGTTGAAATAAAAGATTTCAAAAAAGCATTGGCACACTTTAAAAACGAGAAAAGCTTTTTTGAAAAGAATGACAAAGCCTTTATGCAAGAAGACGCTAAATCTGTATTAGAACCTCTCGTATCAAACTATGTAGCTGATGAAAAAGATTTATTTGTTCATCATTATAAGCAAGAGTGGGATTTGAAATGGAACTTATTCCAAAAAGTGATGCAGCAAGATGTGATGAATTATTATGAAAGTGTATTATTTGCATTGGCTGAAACGATTGATGTATCACTATATGAACAAAGTAAAGAACAATTGCAAAAGCAATTAGTAGAGATTGAAAAAGAAATGTATGTGATGTAGTCGTTATGAGAAAAAGATTCGTTCGATTTTCTTTTGTAGTACCGTATCTAAAGATTTGACAAATCCAGCAAATTCATCGGTAGAAATCATATGAGTAAGAACGAGTCGTCTGCCGTCTGGTGTTTCACCGCATAAGACGAACGAAGAAAATTCATATGTTTTATTTTCTACTACTAATTTTGGATAGGAATACGTGTCGCTCTTCTTCTTCTTTCCATCAATAGAGATGACGTTGCATTTTTTCTCATTGTTGTCCATGGTGAATCCCTCCTTTCTATTACTTATGGTAGACAAGGAGGGTTTAGAACAATAGAGAAGGGGGAATTTTTTATGACTGTTGTAATAGAACGTATTTCAAAAGAAGCTATACCGAAGTCTTTATTACTACTTGCTGATCCAAGTGAACAGCAAATTGGTGCATATGTACAAAGAGGATTAACATACGTAGCTAAGCAAGAGGATAATGTAATCGGTATATATGTAATTTTGGAAACAAGGCCGAAGACGATGGAAATTATGAATATTGCGGTTGTAGAGCATTTGCAAGGAAAAGGGATTGGAAAGAAGCTAATAAGTCATGCTATAGAAACTGCTAAAGGATATGGTATGTCAAAACTTGAAGTTGGTACAGGCAATTCTAGTGTTTCACAACTTGCTTTCTATCAAAAATGTGGATTTCGTATTTTTTCTATTGATTTTGATTACTTTTCGAAGCATTATGAAGAAGAGATTATTGAAAATGGGATTGTATGCCGTGATATGATTCGGCTTGCAATGGAATTAAATCAGAACGTATAACTTATTTAGGGGGAAGAGAAGATGGAAGTACATAAAGCAATTACAGCACATTCTCGTAAACAAAATGAAAGTGTAAAAGCATGTTTACAATTAGATGCGCAGCGTGAAGCAGCTATTGAAGCAGCCGTATCTCTTGCGTCAAATGGGAAAGAATTTTCGGTTGATGTCATTAATGTTGTAACGAAGCAAATTAATGCTCTTGCAAAAAATGGTGTTACACTAGAGCGTAAATATGTTACAAAAGAAATGGTTATGGAGTATGTAAGTCGTTTGAAAGAGAAAGAAGGTCGTTAAAGATGTTGGTTACAGTCGAATGGTTACGTGAGCATATAGAAGATGAGAACGTCCGTATAATCGATTGTCGTTTTGATTTAGCGAATCCTAATTGGGGTAGAGAAAAGTATGAGGAGGAACATATTCCTCATGCATTATATTTTGATTTGAATGTAGATTTATCAAGTCCTATAACAGAACATGGTGGTCGCCACCCGTTACCAAATATTGAGGAGTTTGCAGACAAGCTGTCGCGGGCTGGTATTGATGAACATACGACAGTGATTGCATATGACAGTGAAGCGGGTGCAAATGCTTCTCGTCTTTGGTGGTTATTAAACTATGTAGGACATGAGAAAGTATATATATTAGATGGTGGATTTCCAGCATGGAAAGAGAATGGACTACCGGTAACAACAGAAATTTCTGTTGCTAAACGAAAAGCATTCAAAGCAAATGTACAAAATCATATGCTTGTAACGATGGAAACGGTGAGAGAGAATATCTATGCAGGTGCAGATGTTACGTTAATTGATTCTAGAGAGCCAAAACGTTATGTTGGTGTAGAGGAACTTGTTGATCCGAAAGCAGGACACATTCCAACAGCAGTAAATTATTTTTGGAAGGATGGAATGCTACAATCAGGACAATTTAAGAATGAAGCTCAGCAACAAGAACGATTCCAAAACCTTTCGAAAGATAAGGAAACAATTGTATATTGTGGTTCTGGTGTTACAGCATGTCCAAATATCGTTGCATTGAAATTAGCTGGATTCCAAAATGTTAAATTGTATGCAGGTAGCTGGAGTGATTGGATTTCTTATCCAGAAAATCAAATTGCAAAAGAAGAAGATTAATCACTTGCATGCAAAAATAATTTGTATTAAAATAAGGTCACAAGCAAGAGATTGCTCGAAAAACTTTGTATTTTACACATTGGAAACAATGTGATAATATAACGACAAGTAAATAATACATCCTGCGGTGTGCGTAACTTATTTATGTCTAAAACCGATGTTAGTTATACGGAAGCTCAATATTTAGCGACCATCATCAAGCCTTCCTTGTGGAGGAAGATGTACGGTAACTGTGAGGGCATCCACCTGCGAGTAGCGGGTTTTTGGACATTTACGAGGAGCGGCACGTGCGGGGGTCTTATTTCAACTAACATTATATAAAATTCCTACGGTGTACGTAGCTTATGCATGTCTTAAACCAATAAGTTTAATATGGAAGTTCAATATTTAAATGTAGCTAACATGCCATCTTTTTAAGAAGGAAGTTACAAACATTTGTGAGAGCATCCACCTGTGAGAGCAGGTTTATGGACATCTAGAGAGAACGGCATATGTGGGGCTATATAAAAACCTTACGTTTTATACGTAAGGTTTTTTTGTTGTATACATATATCCATGTTATCTTGATTCACCTGTGAAGTTTCCGTAATAAATATAGCACTTTCTGTCTTCATCAATCTCTCTTGAATCTAAAGCAAACTCCATATGCTTGCGGTCTTGTTGAATATATATAATATCTGAATGCAGATATGGCAAGATTTCTTCATAGTTCCATACATCTTTACTTTCAATCAAGTTTGAACTTGTATCCTTTAGCTCTCTAATTTCAAAACCGATGTGGAAGTAAGTAGGATCTGAAGGATCGTTAGAGAAAGTTTCTTGTTGAATATATATAACTGCTGTTCCGTCTGGATCTACTGAAGTTGCAGTGACAACATATGTATTTTTATCTTTTATAAAATATTCACAAGTCATGCGTGCAATGATTTCAGAATTAGAAATATTTGCATAGTTCCATAAAGCTGGATACCCTTTCGTCTCATCATTAAGTCGGTATTCTAAGCGCATTTCATCACTCTTCTTCCTTTTTCTTCTACTTTATCATGCCATCCTATATAATAGGAATAGAATTTAAAAAGGGGAGTGCGAAGGTGACAAAAACGAAATGGTTAGTAGGTGGTGTCGTAACGTCTTTAATGACTGGCACCTTATTTGGCTGCGCACAAGATCTTCCCCCAAAACCGAATGATAAAAGTTGTGCAGATTGGGATTGGGATGATGAACTTGGGGTATGGCAGTGTGATGATAGTAGTTCAGGATATCGTGGGCATTATTTCTATGGCGGGAGATACTATCAAAATAAATCCACTTTCAAAAATTCATCTGCATTTAAATCTTATCAATCGTCTGCGGAATTTAAAGGTGGAATTGGAAGCGGTTCAAAGGGAGGATTTGGGGGCTAAAATATGTCGCAGTACATAAGAGAGCGAAAAGAGTTTTATTCGAAATATCCGGATTTCTGGTCGGATCTATATGAATGTGAGTATAGTTTATTTCATGTTTTCTCTATAACAAATGAGACTATGAAACAATTACAGTTAGCAACTGAACGAATGGGAAAAATATTTTTTAAGACTGCTAGACTTTTGCGTAATTTAAGTGACGAACAGCTTCTTGAACTTGGATTTCCTCCTGCGAGCTTATCGTTCATTAGAATGAAAGGATTATATCCTGAATCTGTTATTTCGCGGTTTGATTTCGTTTTAACAGGCGATAACCAAATTAAAATGCTTGAGTTTAATAGTGATACACCTACCTTTATTATGGAATGCTTTCAAATGAATGGGGAAGTTTGTAAAAAGCTAGGTTATGATGATCCAAACTTAGGCCAAGAGCGATTGCTATCCTCTGGTGTTACAAAAGCTATAATGGAAGCGACAAAGGGAATAGACAACCCAAATGTTGTTTTTACAGCGCATCATGAGCATATTGAGGATTGGAATACGACTATGTATTTGAGTCAGCTATGCCATGTTGAAAATAAAGTCGTGCCAATGTCAGAACTTAGAATTACAAAAGATGCTTTAGTGGATAGGGATGGAGTGCAAATTGATGTTTTATACCGCCAAACATATCCGATAGAAGATTTAATTGAGGATCAAGATCCTGAAACAGGAGATTTGGTAGGTGTGGAGTTGTTGCAACTTGTAAAAGCCGGAAAGCTTTTTATCATCAATCCTTTGTCAGCATTTTTACTTCAGCCAAAATCAGTTCAGTGTCTTATTTGGGGGTTAGCAGAAGAAGAGGCCTTTTATACAAATGAGGAACGGCAGTGGATTAAAGAATATATGTTACCTACATATTTAGAACCAGATTTATTTTTAGGAAAAGGTTCTTTCGTTCAAAAACCTTCATTTGGTAGAGAGGGAGACACGATTACCATTCGTGATAAGGACGAAAATATTATGATTCAAAATGCACACCAAACGTATAAAGCGTCACTGCCGATATTTCAAAAGTATACAGAACTTCCAGTCATATCTTTGGAAACAGAGAAAGGGATGGAGAAACTGTCGTATGTGTTTGGTTCGTTTTTAATTGCAGGAAAAGCAAGTAGTATCGGTATTCGTGCTGGTGAAAAAATTACGGGGAATGAATCGTACTATTTACCAGTAGGTATAAAAAAGGAGGAAGTATATGATTAATTTTTTATTATATTTAGCAGTAACACTTGGTCTTTTATGCATAGGTCTTTTCCTGATGGAAGTGACAACGAAAGTAAAAGAATTTAAGTTAATGGCCCAAGGGAATAAGGCAGTAAGCTATGTACTTGGAGGACGATTACTTGGGTTAGCTATTGTTTTATATTCAACAGCAGCTAATTCCATTTCACTTCTTGATATGGTTTCGTGGGGAGCGGTTGGGATTTTGGCTCAAATTATCGTCTTTTATTTAGCTGAGTGGCTTACACCACGCTTTAATATAAATAAAAGTCTTGAAGAAGATAATCAAGCGGTCGGTCTTTTTCTTATGTTTTTATCGCTTTCAATTGGGATTGTAATTGCTGGTTGTATAACTTATTAAAAACTTTACGTTTAAACGTAAGGTTTTTATTTTTACTAATTTTAAAATATGTGCTTCATTCATTTGATACGTAGAAAGAGAAATCGTATGTATATGAGAGGGAGTTGTTGTAATAAGGAAAAGATTCCATTCAAGGTGTTGACATCTATTTTAAATAAGAGTAACATTTTCTATGTAATAAAAATAAGTCTCTGTTAGGTGAGGCTCCTGTATAGAGAAATGCTACTGCCCAAAAATGTCGAGAGACGCCAATGGGTCAACAGGAATGATCGAATTAAGGTTTTTCTTAACGTAGCTGGTAATGTACCTATGCTATACAGTGCTAAAACTCGGCGAGGGAGAGGTCCGTAGATTTCTAATTGTATTAGGAATCGTTTATTTGTGTATGTCATGGCCTTTACTCTTTTCGGAGTAAGGGTCTTTTTGTTACAAAGCTATGAGTAATTTCATAGTATAAACTATAAAATAAAACGAGGAGGTGAGGAGCATGTCAAATTCTGACTCGGTTCCGTTACCCATATACTTCAAATCAAAAATATATGATGTAGGCAGGAAACGACTTGTTCCTCCCTCTATATTTATCATCATGTAGCGTTTATATGTATGTTTAGGCGCTAGACACTTTCACCGTAAAGTGGATAAATTGAGAAACAAAGCGTTTCTTCCTACGTTGTAAAGGAGGAGACGATAATATGTTATATGCAAACAAAACTGTGGGTAACACGTCATATAAATTAAGCAAAAAATCAATGAAAGAACAAACGATGCTTCAAAAAAATAAAGATTTATTAATTGAAATCGCAACGAGAGATGTAAAATCTGTATTTGCGTATTTTAAAACAACAAGAGATGGATTGTCTATGAAAGAGGCACAAAAACGTATTCAAGTATACGGCCGAAATGAATTAACTTCAAAAAGAGCTCGTATTGCAGAAGTGATGATGAAGCTAGGTGGAATGATCCCAGGTTTTTCAAAACAACATGTGAGAGATGGATTACAATGTGAGAAGATTACTGTGTCTCGAGTAGAATGTTCTAGTGTAACAGGTTTAAACGGTGAATTAAAAATGATGGATTTGCCAGTACAAGAGCTTGTTCCAGGAGATATGATTTTCCTTTCAGAAGGTGATACAGTACCAGCAGATGTACGTATCATTTATGCAAATGATTTATTAGTAAATGAATCTGTGCTAACAGGAAACGATGCAAGTGTTGAGAAATTTGAAAGTTGTTATCATCTTGAACGCAAACGATTTATTCCTTTGAAAAGAATGAAAGACTATAATCCACTTGAACTTGAAAATGTATGTTTCAAAGGGACGTATATTGTTAGTGGAAATGCAAAAGCTGTAGTAGTTTCAACTGGGAAAAATACGTATACAGGGATTCTTCATACTTGTTGTAGTAAAACGTCTTAATGTGTAAATGATGCTAAATATACAAAAACAATGTATAATAGACAAAGTTGAAAAACGTAGAATGGTAATCTATTTATATAACCTTACGTGATGACGTGGGGTTATTATTTTTTTTGGTAGGAGAGGAATTATGAAAAAAGTATTATTAGTTGATGGTATGGCACTATTATTTCGTGCTTTTTATGCAACAAGTGTCTACGGGCAGTTTATGAAACGACAAGATGGTACCCCTACAAACGGGATTCATGGTTATATGAAACATTTATTAACGGCAATGCAAGCAATTGAACCGACACACATCGTAACATGCTGGGATATGGGAAGTACAACATTTAGAACAGAGTCGTTCTCAAATTATAAAGCGAATCGTGCAGCGCCACCTGAAGAATTAATTCCGCAATTTGATCTAGTGCAAGAAATGACTGCGAAATTATCTGTTCCAGTTATCGGCATGAAAGGGTATGAAGCGGATGATTGTATCGGTACACTAGCAAAACAATACTGCAATGAAGCGGAAGTTTATATTTTAACAGGTGATACGGATTTACTTCAACTTGTTGATAAGAACGTTACAGTTATGCTTCTGCGCAAAGGAATTGGAAATTACGAGTATTACACACCGGAGAAAATTATGGAAGAAAAAGGTGTAGAACCGTGGCAAATCGTGCATGCGAAAGCTTTCATGGGAGATACGAGCGATAATTACCCAGGTGTAAAAGGTATCGGTGAAAAAACAGCGTATAAGCTTATTCAAGAACATGGTACAGTAGCAACTGTACTAGAAAATGTGGCATCATTAACGAAAGCGCAACGTACGAAGATCGAAAGTGATTTAGAGAATTTAAATATTTCATTACAATTAGCGCAAATTCATTGTGAAGTTCCTATTTCATGTTCACTAGAAGAAGGATTACACACAATAGATGAAGAAAAATTACGATTCGTTTGTGAAGAAATGAATTGGGGAAGACCTGAAATATTAATCAATATGCTGTAAATAGTTTAGAAAGAAGGATGTTGCATGAGTCGAACTTTGACTAGGTGGCACCTTCTTTTTTATTTTGGAACACAGTATGTAAGTTAGCGAAAGTATATGAAACTGCGCTAGAAATATATATAAATATTTCGACAAGGTAATTGATATAAGATGGCGTAAATGGCGAATTATGTAATGAAATAAAGCGATTAGAAAACTGCTTTAGAAGGAGCTCTTTTTTCGTGTTCACAAAGTTGTCAGAAAATAAATGTAATTTTCATATGAAGTTCAAATGGAATTCACAACAATCAATTATTATAAGAACAACCAGATAATTCTTTATCTTTTATCCCACTTTAATGGGCAGTAAGACCCCCCACTGATTAAAGTTTCACTTTATATAAACCATCCCCCAAGGAGGACAATAAAATGAGAAAAAAAGTGAGAAAATCTTTTAAACAACTATTAATTGAAAATAAACAATCACTATTAAATAATAAAGAAAATATGAAAGAAATTGAGGAACGAATTGAGAAACGACATGTCACATATAGTGGCTCTAGCAACTAAATAAGGTAAAAAAGATAGCCGATAAAGGCTATCTTTTTTTGTTTTATATTGAAATAACTATATTCTCTTCTTTAATTTTTGTAAATATACAACATATTTTCATAGTGTTTTTCTACCAATTTTTTTCATTTTTCGAGGTTGAAATTGGTATATATCAATTAAAAAGATTAACTATTCATAATATTGCAAAAAATGTTACAATACATTCAAAATTACGCTATAAATCATTTTAATATGAAAAATTGGAATGAAAAGAAAGGAGAGGAATATGAATAATGGTGTCGCTTTGAAATGATTATTATCATTTCATTAGGAGTTGATATAAAACGATGGATAGGTATGAAGAACTGGATTCAATTCGAGGAATTTCCTCATTGGTAGTAATGATTGGTCATCATTTAATGATTTTTTCAGTATTTCAAAATTACAGTTATGAAGATAATAAACCATTTGTTATGTATCTATTAAAAGAAACACCTGCTCGTCTAATTTTTAGTAGTGGTAACGAATCTGTTATTATCTTTTTTGTTTTGAGTGGATTTGTTTTGTATAGATCCATTCAAAACAACTACGATAGTTATAGGTCCTTCCTTTTAAAGCGTATATGCAGAATTTATATTCCATATATCGTAGCAATACTGATAGCTATTTTATGCCAAACTACAATGAGTAAATATGGAATTTCTGATTTAAGTGAATGGTTTAATCGCTCATGGACGCTTGAAAGTTCTTTAAGCCTAATCGTGCAGCATATATTATTGGTTGGGAAATATAATACAGATGCATATAACGGCGTAATTTGGTCACTTGTTCATGAAATGCGAATATCAATAATTTTCCCGTTAGTTTTGATGGTTTGTTTACGAAAAACGTTGAGGGATTCGTTATTGACATTGTTTAGTTTTAGTATATGTTCTGTCGTGATTCTATTGTTATTTCATTCAAGTTTAACATTAACAAGCTATGCATTAACCCTGCATTACACAGTACTGTTTTTACTAGGGGCACTAGTTGCGAAGTATAAAAATAATGTAATAGTTTTTTATAGTAATCGTACTAAAAATGAGAAAATTGCATGGTTTTTATTAGCGATTTTACTTTATATGTATGAAGGGCTTATCGGAGAAATTAAAGTGCTCAATAATTTTATATTGCGAGACTACGTAGTAGCGATAAGTGCATGTTTATTTGTCATATTAAGTTTAGCAGTATCAACTTTGTCATCGTTGCTGCGTAATAAATACTTGTTATATTTGGGGAAGATTTCTTACAGTCTTTATTTATACCATATCATATCGTTATTTTCCCTTATATACATGCTTCATGAAATATTGCCGTTGCCTATCATTTTAATTTTTTCACTCGTTTTTTCATTTATACTTGCAATGCTTTCGTATATATTTGTAGAAAAATTTGCATTCAGAGTCGGAAAGTATGTAACAAAGCAAGCGAATAGAAAGAAGAAAGAGTTATCTGTAAAGAATGATGTGCAGAATATGAATCAGACAAAGGCGGTGAAATAATTGAAGCAAGAAATTAGTATGAAGGATTTTCAACAGTTATTGAAAAGAAGGATAGTAACAATTATTTTGACGATGTGCTGTTTAACTGTTTCTCTAATTCTTATCTCTATGTACGTATTAAAGCCTTCATATCAATATTCAACACAAATTCTCGTTGGGAATTTAGATGAGTTTAATAAGGAAAATTCAGCAAATAAAACACAGGAAAATAAGCAACTCGTAACTTCGTATGTTGATATTTTAAAAAGTCCACTTATTATTTCAACCGTCAAAAAAACTTTGAAATTAGAGCAATCAAGTTACGAATTAGCTCAAAAGATTTCAGTAGTGAATATGGACAATTCACAAATTGTTACTGTTACAGTAAAAGATTCGGATCCTCAAATTGTAAAAGAAATTGTAAAGTCACTGGCAGAACAATCTCAAAAAAGCTTTCAGCAGTATACGAATGTACAGGGAGTAAAAATATTAACTGACCCTGAGTTACAGGAAAAAGCTGAAAAACTGTTTCCGAAATTTCAACTTATTATCCCTATTTCTTTACTTGTTAGTTTTTTTGTTGGGGTAGGTTTAGCTGTATTTCGAGATTATTTTGATGAGCGTATATACGTCGAACAAGATTTGGAGAAAATAACAACAATCCCTGTTATTGGTTACATAAATATGAAACCGAAAAGAAAAAAGAAATCTACAGAAGTTGATCCGCAATCATCTATATATCGAGGTGAACATGTCGATGTTTAAGACAAAGAAACGGCTTCCATTTGACCCGCATGATACTTTAATGAAAGAGCAGTTTTATACGCTGTATCACGAGTTAAAAAAATCGGGGAAACAAGTGTTCACAATTAGTTCAACGAAGGATAGAGGCGTTGTTGCCTCGTTTATAGTCAATATAGGGCTAGTATTTGCAGAAATGAAAAAAAAGGTGTTACTTATCGATGTGAATTTTTCCGATCCTAAGCTACATCTATTATTACAAAGCAACCATACGAAAACAGTGAATGATATAATAAGCGATCCCTCCTGTAGTTATGAAACTTTCTCTAGTAACTTATCTAAATACTTATATTGTATTCCTGCAAAAAAAACAGTACACACCGGTACACCTTTAGTTGCTACAGATGAATTTGATGATGTAATTGCAAAATGGAAGGAAGATTTTGATTACATTTTCTTGTATTCCTCTGAAGTATTTGAGCTTCCTGCTACGCACATGATTGCAGGGAAATGCGATGGAGTGGTCTTAGCAGTTAAAAAGAGAAAAGATTCCCTACGTACTGTGCAAAAAGTGATAGCGAATATAAAGAAGAAAGAATGTGAATTAATAGGTATAGTTTTATATTCTTGAATGTGGGGGTAACGATTTATGATTCGTGAAACAAATCAAGCCAAGTTGTATACGATTCCGGCCCAAGAAAAGACCAGTATTTTGAATCGAAGTATAAAGCGCTTGTTTGATATTATATTTTCACTCATATTGTTATTAGTTACGCTGCCAATTATGTTGTTTTTTTGTATTATAATTGTTTTCGAAACAGCAGGAGCTCCAATTTATTTTCAAGAACGTTTAGGCATGAATGGGAAGAGATTTAATGTATTTAAATTAAGGTCGATGGTAACAGATGCTGAAATAAATGGACCACAATGGGCAGATGAAAATGATCCAAGAATTACTAAAGTTGGATCATTTATAAGAAAAACGAGAATTGATGAATTGCCGCAACTTTTCAATATTTTAAAAGGCGATATGTCTTTTGTTGGACCTAGGCCAGAGAGAGAGTATTTTTATAAACAATTTGATACGTATATTCCAGAATTCAAAGACCGCTTAATCGTGAAACCAGGGTTAACAGGATGGGCACAAATAAATGGAGGGTATAATCTTGATGCAAAAGAAAAATTGAAGTTGGACATGGAGTATATTGAAATGAAAACGATCAGGATGGATATTCGTATTTTATGTAAAACTGTTTTAATTGTATTGAACCGTAATGGTGCAAGATAAATATATGTAAGTAGGTTGCTTGCAAAGGAGAACAGGTATGGGTAGATCTATTTTAAATAATATTATCCATCTATTTTATAGCACAATTTTAGCTAATCTTCTTCAGGCTGTGAGTTTAATTGCTTTAGCAAATTTTTTTAATGCACAAAATTATGGGATGTTTAGTGTTGCTATAGCAGTGACGTTTTTTATGTTATTTTTTACAGATTTAGGACTAACGAATACGTTTCTTCGAGAAGGGGCAAAAGATGGAATAGACTTAGAGATGATTTTATCGTCGTATATAAAGGTAAGGATGATTCTACTTATTTTTATTTCTATAATCGGCTATATTGCTATTCATTATATGTATGCGGATAGAAATTTGATTTATATGATGATAAACGTAATGTTTTTCATGTTAATAGGATTAACTTGGCAAAATATAGGGATTGCCTACTTTCAGCTAACGGAGCGTATGAAGTATATAGCACTTATTAAAGTTGTATCAGCGGCAGTTGTCATTATCATTACATGTTTTTGTATTTTCGGAGAGTTACCAGTTTATATAACTGCGCGTTTATATGGATTTGGTTATATGATTGGTGGTATATGCAGCATATATGTAATGAAAAGAAAGACGAATGTGAATATGAAAGTTGTAATTCATAAAGCGTTGTTTTGGCAAGTGACACCTTTTATTATTAGTGGTTTTTTAATAATGAGTACGCCACAATTAGCACCTATCTTACTTAACTATACATTGCCATTAAGTATGGTAGGTGTTTTCGCGGTGGCTTATCGGATGCCAGCAGCTTTATATCAAGTACCAGGGGTGATTGCGGGGGCGTTTTATCCAGTGCTCTTTAAGCATTATAATCAGAATAAATTAGAAGAGCATACGAAATTAAACTTACTTCAAATAAAATTAATGGCGATCGTGGGAATATGTATGACAATAGGTTTATATTATTTAGCTCCATACTTTATTTCTATATTTTTTCATGAGGAATGGAGAAATACAGTAGAGCCACTCCAAATATTATCATTTCTCATTGTGCTGCAAAGTTTAAATATTGCTATAGCTGACGGCTTAACAACGAGTGGATGTCAAAATAAAAGAACAGTTGTGCAATGTATAGCATTAGTGATAGGTGGGATTATGCTTTATAGCTTTAGTAGTATTGGTGGGGTGATAGGAGCTGCTTATGCTATGGTTTTATTTGAAATTGTAGCTTTAGTTGGGTATATAGCAGTAAGTGTAGTGAAGGGGGAAATTGTATTTCAAATTGTCATACCTTATACGATTTATTTTGGCGTAACTTTTATTGGGGTGCAATATATGTTGCATACATATCATTTCATTGCGCTCGTTCTGAATACGTTAATCGTAGTAGTTGGTATATTCCTATATGATTATGAGCTAAAAAAACTTCTTCTTTCGTTTATAAGAAAAACACGCAAAAAGGATTATATTACGAAACAGGGGATATAGCCTATGGAAAATAATATGAAAATATCGATGAAATGGATCATGCTCTTAATATTATTTGTCATGTTAAGTAAATACAACATATATATTGGATTTTCGCTGAAGATATATATGATTTTTTTAGTCATATATTTTTGTGTAACAGTTAAAAACTTTCATATTCAAAAGCTATATTTTCACGAAGTTGTATTTTTACTATTTTATTTCATCTATTGTTTCAGTGGAATTCTTTCTATATATTTACATGCTAGTATTCGTATGATTTTTGGTGTGCTACTTGTTTTAGGTTGTTATTTTATAATGAGAAATTTAGTAGGAAATGTTGAAATAGCAGCACTTGAATCATCTATTGTCTATGTAGGAATTCTATTTAATATTGTAAGTCTAATACTGTATATAGTCGGTTTACAGCACTTTGGATTGTACGGTGGAGAAGAAAGAGAAATTTTTGCCGGACTATTAGTTGATAGAGGGTACCCAAGATTAATTGGTTTGCTAGATGATCCTAACATTTTTATTTTTTATAATACAATATTTTTTATGTATTATATGACAAACCTACATAATATGACGAACATTTTAGGATTGATTTTATGTGTTACGACAAGTTTATTAACTTTCTCAAGGGGAGGGATATTAGCACTTGTGCTCGTCGTTTTTGTATATGTATGTACATCTAGTTTTGCAAAAAAAATAAAAATAATAATGAGTTTACTATTGTTTGGTGTAGTGATCTTCAGTTTATCGAATAGTGTAATGGGTGGCCAATTGGATGATATATTGAATAAACGAATTTCTGATTTTTCGCATGATAATGGAAGTGGAAGATTTATATTATGGGAAGCTGCTTTTAAATATTATGTATCCAATCCATATATCGGAATTGGTGCGTTTAATTTTTCGAATTATTATGAGTTTCAATTTAATGAAAAATTATATGTGCACAATACATTTTTAGAAATTTTGTCTGAATCGGGTACAATTGGTTTTCTTTTATATAGCGCTTTTTTATGCATATTAATGTTTAAATTAACGCAGTATACTCTGTTTCGTGAAAAACCGTATCTTTTATTGACTATGATTGCATTTTTATTTCAGATGATGTCATTGTCACTCATTATTAACGAAGCGTTCTTTTTATTTTTAGCAATGGTTGTGAAGTACATTTCAATATATGAAGGAAGGGGAAAGGTAGATGGTAAAATGTCTATCAGCACATAATAAGGCGCCTCATGTTTCTGTAATAACACCTTCTTATAATAGTATACGATTTATAGGTGAGACGATTTTATCAGTACAAAATCAATCATATGAAAATTGGGAAATGATTATCGTTGATGACGCTTCAACTGACCAATCTGCTGCAAAAATTAAAGAGATAATAGAAGGGGACTCGCGTATTAGGCTAATATCGTTAAAAGAAAATGTTGGTGCTGCGAAAGCTCGGAATTTAGCGATTGAAGAGGCGAGAGGAAGATATATTGCTTTTTTAGATAGCGATGATATATGGTTGCCAAATAAATTGAAGACGCAATTGTTATTTATGGAAGAAATGAATGCGGCCTTTTCATATACATCGTATAGTTTAATTGATGAAAACGGTAACGGACTAAATCGAGAAGTGAATGTACCAAAATTTGTTGACTATCATCGTTTGGCAGGAAATACAATTATCGGTTGTTTAACAGTAATGATTGATCGGGAAAAAATTTCGCATATTGAAATGCCTAATGTACAGCCGGAAGATACAGCACTATGGCTAAACTTATTACATGAAGGGCATGAAGCGAAAGGAATACAGCAAGTGTTAGCGAAGTATAGAATTGTAGAGAATTCTGTTTCGAGAAATAAAATGAGAGCGGCTTTTCGGTATTGGAAATTATTAAAGGAACAAAAACGATTGAATGCAGTGCAAATTTTTTACTATTTTAGTAAGTATGCTTTTCATGCCTATAGAAAAAATAAAATCAATGTAGTTGGGAAGACGCAGTTATGAATATATTGTTGATGACAGACAAATTGATAACTGGAGGAGCTGAAAGTTATTTCTGTAAATTGGAAAGCAATTTGCGTGATGAGAACTTTACAGTTTATACAGCTGCAGGTGATGGAGAACTATATGAATCTCTTACTAGAAAAGAAAATTTCATGTTGCTTAGTCGATGGAATCATTTGAGAAATATTTATTACTTGCGAAGAGAAATTTGTGATCGAAAGATAGAAATTATTCATGCAAATAGTTTACGAATGGTTTTATATTCATTTCTACTTCAAAAGTCTATGAAAAAAAAGATAAAAGTCGTGTATACGAAACATAATGTAACGATATTAGAAAAGAAAATGCCAATTCTTTTTCGTTATTTCATGAATAAATATGTGAACAATATTATTACAGTAAGTGAGTTTGAAAAAAATAATTTAATTTCAATGCATGTAGCTGCAGAAAAAATAAAGACGATTTATAATGGTGTGGATATTGAAAAGTTTTTATTTCGGCAGAAAAAGACAGAATCTACTTATCATGTAGGGATATTAGCCAGATTATCCAAAGAAAAAAACCATCAACTATTTGTAAAAATTGCAAATGTGTTGAGAAAGAGAGATGATTTTAAGTTTTATATTGCTGGTGATGGACCAGAGAAAGAGTCTATTATGAAAGAAATAGAAAAGTATGGATTGCAGCAAAATGTAAAGATGTTAGGGAATATTTCGGAACCACATAGATTTATAGGGAATATGGATGCCCTACTTTTATTATCTTTTCGTGAAGTGTTTCCGATGGTGGTAATTGAAGCGATGGCCACAGGAACACCAATTATTTCAATAGATGTCGGCGGAATAAATGAAGCAGTAATAGATGGAGAATCAGGTGTTTTGATATCTGAATATTGCGAATCAGGATTTGTAAGTGCGCTTGAGGAACTAAAAGAGAATGAAGAAAAGGTGAATGGTATTAGACTGAAAGCACGAGAGAAAGCAGAGAGATATTTCTCGTTAACGAAAATGATAGAAGAAACGAAAGATTTATATGAATTAAACAAATGACTGTAGAAGTCGTTTGTTTTTTTTATTATAGAAACTTTTAAGATAAAACTCACATATTATATGAAAAAGGTAATATGAGGAGTGAATTTATTTTGTCAGAATATATTTCTTCCCAAGAAGATTGTGCACCAGAAAATAGCGTTCATATTGATTGTTTTGGAGCAGTTCCAAACTCGGGAAATGATAGTTCATTAGCAATTCAGCAAGCTATAAATTATTGTGTAGCGAATCGAATTTCGACGGTTAGAATTACAGGGGTAAATACGTACAAAATTGTAAAGCCGGTTGTTGTTAAATCAAATGTAAGATTAGAGCTAGATCCTACTGTAACACTACAAATCGATGGAGATTTTAATGCGTTCGAATTGCAACAAAATGCGTCTATAACAGGTGGTACAGTTCAAGTTATAAATCCACTGTTTCAATCTGCAGTTATTTATGTTTCCGGTTCACAACAAATAGAAGTTCCTAATCACTCTCTTATATCAAATATAAATATAATAAATGCAACGTCGTCATATAAAGGAAAGGCTATACACTTTTATTGTCAAAAAGCATGGGACTATATTAGTTTTTTTCAAGTCAACTTTATTCAAATTAAAAACTTTCAAACTGCAATACATTTAAAGACAGAATTTATAGATGATATAAATACCCCTTGCTGGATTAATGCAAATGTATTTCAATCTATATTTATTGATGGATGTCAGTATGGGATAGAAGTAGATGGAAATAGTGATTTGCCAAATGAAAGTTCAGGTAATACATTTCATGATATTCAAGTACAATGTAGACAGCAAACGAAAAAAGTAATTCGTTGTACGGGCGCTTATAATACATTTGATTGTATGATCTGGGATACGTACCGGATGAGTAGCGAACAGATTGTCATTGAATTTTCTTCTAATTCGCATCGTAACTACCTTTTTTCGAATTTACTTTCCACAACTATTGTAGATAAAGGACAATACAATGTTTGTAAGTCTACCTATGAAGAATCTCTTCGGATTCAGTTGCCGATTACATTAAATAAACCACATTTAATAGGGAACCAAGATGATATATTAGTAAATGCTCAGCAGAAGTATACTGTTAAGCAAGTAAGTGGGAAATTACCTTACGGGGGGAATCTTGCAAATTGTTTTAATTTAATAGATGAACAAAGTGTAAACTATATCGATGTTCCGGATAGTAATCCAGTTGTGATTGAATTAGATTTTACGAAAAATCCAATCCAAATGTTGAATTGTTTTGGCATGTATTTTGGATGGGGAGAGAGTCCGAAGAAAATTAAAATTGAGTATGCATTAAGTGCAACTGGAAATTGGGTTGTTGCATCGGATGTTCCATTAAATGTAGGCGACACAATTATATCGAATATGAAGGCGAGTCAACTATATAAAGCGAGAATTACACTGAGTGGTTATGTTCAAGACCATAAACGTTTTCGAATTAATCGTATATTTGCGAGATCTTCTATGGAAAATGGGAATGCTTGGTTAGCAACAACAGGCGGAAGAATGTTTGGAGATATTGAAATAGAAGCAAGTAAAGGTATCATTATGAAGACTGTTAGTGGAGCGAAATGGAAAGTAACAATTAATGAGGCAGGCCAACTTATTACGACTAAATTAACTTGAGATGATGCTCGGTTATAAATGCTTGGACGAGTTATTAAGTAGTACGATAAAGAGAATGAAAAAGAGATTGTAATTTGGTTTCAACCAAACTACAATCTCTTTTTGTTTCATTTAATCCCACCAAATCCAAGTCCAAAGGTAATTTCGTACATTTCGAGGAGTAATCCGTATGAAGCGTTCACCGTCAAAGAAGCAATTAAAATTTGGAAGTGTCTCATCTGGATTTTCTGGAACAAAGGTGACCGTATTTTCATTACTCGTAACGGTTACTGTAATTGGTGGATCGGTAGGTGAGGCTTGAAGTTGTAACGAAATATTAGCCGTATTTTTAAACTCATTAGTAACAGGTGGACTTATCACTTGTACGGTGAATAACACGATAATTGTTTCGTTTGGTTCTAAATTAGTAGCAACTAGGAAACCGATATTCGGATTCGCTAGTGGAGAGCGTTCTCCGTTAATGGAGACGGTGCCGTTCATAAATTGTAAACCTACTGGAATAGTATCCTGTAACGAAATATTTAAGAGTGAAATCTCGGAAGTATTCGTAATACGCACCGTATAATCAAAATATTGATTTAAATAAGCTGAGCTGACGGAAGCGTTTTTCGTGACTGTCGCAGTTACAAATTGAACTGGTATACGAACAATATTCGAATTAACAACGAAAGTAATAATCGGATCCTGTGGTGTCAATTGGAAAGCGGCTGTAACTGTTGCAGAATTTATAATTGTACTGTTTGAAGGAATAGAAGTTACAAGAACTTTAAATGTTATCGTTGCTACTCCATCTGCAGGTAAAGAGCCGATATTCATACCAGTGTCTGGACGGATATTTGGAACTTGAGTACCATTAATTGATACGCTGTTTTCTATAAATGTTGTACCGGCTGGAATTATATCTAGGACGGAAGTACTGATTGTAGGAATTGGTGAATGATTTATCACCTCTAATGTGAAAGTTATGATGTCCCCTGTCGCCACGATAGATTTATCGGCTGTTTTTTTAATACTAACCATTGGATCAACTATTATTGTTGTAACAGTATTTGTTTGCTTTGTAACGGTATTTATTTGCCTTGTAATCGTAATAGGAGGTTCGGTTGGACCGACAATAGGTGTATAGGAAATAGTAGCATCGTTATTGATTGTAGATTGAAGAGTAGAAGAAGATATTGTCACTTGGAATGTAATAATAAAAGATTCGTTTGGAGCAAGAGTTCCTAACGTAATACCATTTTCAGGATTCGCATTAGGTTGATTGATTCCGTTAATCGTAACACTACCAATAACGAATGTCGTATCTACTGGTGCTGTGTCTACTAGAAGAAGATCTTCAATAGTGATATTACCATTATTCGTAATGGTAATGGTGTACGTTAAAGTTTGACCAGGTAAGGCGCTCGTGAAATCAACAGCTTTTATCGCAATGACATCATCATTTTGGACAGTTGTTGTGACAGTATTTGTTGTAGTTGTATTTGTAACAGGTGCGTTATTTGGATTGACTATATAGTTAAAAGTAGTGATTGCTTGGTTGGTGAGTTCATTTGGTGTCGGAATAGAAGTTACAGTTACTTGGAATGAAGTGATAGCATTTCCGCCAACAGTTATAGGACCAATTGGTATACCACTTACTGGATTAACTCCCGGAAGAGTTTCTCCGTTTACAATGACGCTATTTTCTATAAATGTAGTACCTTGAGGAATAATATCTTGAATGACTACATCATTTGCTGCAACATTACCAGTTTGATTGAGCGTAATCGTATACGTTAACGTATCACCGACTGTTGCAAATGCTAGGTCAACAGTTTTATTACTATTCAAAGTCGCATGATTAATTGTTGTTATGGCAGCTGATGAAATAATAGTTTCGGTAATAGGTGGTCGATTTGGTAACGTGTATTGGTATTCAATTGTACTCGTGTTAGAGATTGGATTTGTTTGCGGAATTGAAGTAACCCGTACTTGGAATAGAATAGTTGCTGTTGTATTAGGCGGAATGTTATCAATTTGTATCCCGCTAAGTGGATTGTCATTTGGACGAGCGTTGCCATTCACAATAACACTGTTCTCTATAAAGCTCGTATTTGCTGGGATGATATCTGTAACGATAATGTTTTCTACTTGAATATTCCCATTGTTTGTAATGGAAATTGTGTAAGGGATAATCGTTTGTAGGTCAGCATATTGGATAGGCGTTGTTTTTATAGCGAGTACATTAGCAGAAATAACTTCAGTGAAGGTAATATTACTAGTTGATATTTGTTCCTCGCCATTAATTGTATAACGAGAAGTTGATTGGTTTTGGATACGACTGCTAGCTGGAAGAGATACCACGGTAACGGAAAACGTGACTGGGATAGAAATGTTAGGAGCAATCGTTCCTACAAGTATACCGGTACTTGGATTGGCGTTAAGCTGCGGAATGTTATTTACTAAAACGCTACCGTCAATAAAGGTAGTTCCACCAGGAATGTTGTCTGTAAATACAACAGCAGTGGCATCTGTATTCCCTGTATTCGTTAACGTTGTTGTATAAGTTAAAATGTCACCAATTGTTACAGAAGTCAAATCAACAGTTTTAAGTGAAACGATATCAGCATCATTAATTTGAACGAAAGTAGTGTTGGAAGTAGTCGATTTTTGAATTGGTGCAAAATCAGGGTTGAAAACAAAGTCGTAGATGATGTTTGCAGTATTAGGAGTTGGGTTTACAGTAGGTAAATTCATAACGGAAACTTGGAAGGTTATTGTAGCCATTTGACCTGATGCGATATTAGGAATGGAAAAGCCGATATTCGGATCCGCTGCAGGAAATGCAGTATTGTTAACTAATACACTTCCCGGGATAAATATTGTTCCATCCTCTATCGTATCTGTAAAAAAGATGGAGTTAGTTGTAGTGGATCCGTTATTTTGAATGAGTACTGTATATTCAATAGTTTCATCAATATTAGCTAATATTGTATTAGCAGATTTTGTGGCGATAAGAATCGCATCAATAAATTGTATATTTGTAGTATTGGAAGATGTCGTTTCTGAAATTGGTGGTAAGCTTGGGTCTGGCTGATACTCATAGTGGATGACGGCGATATTATTAATGTTATTTTGAGGAGGTATAGAGACTACATTTACTTGGAATGTAACGATAATTGTATTGTTTGGAAGGATAATATTAAGGGTGATTCCGGTAATTGGATTTTCGTTAGGTCTTGGTATGCCATCTACAAGAATGCTATTTGGAACGAATGTAGTGCCAGCAGCAATTGCGTCAATTAGGAGAGTATTTGTAATAGGTACTGTACCAGCGTTTGTAACTGCGACTGTATATGTGATGATTTGACCGATGCGTGTAATAGATCTGTTAGCGGATTTAATTGCACTAATATTTGCTGTACGGATTTCAGTATTTACTGCATTTGATAATGATCTACGCTGAATAACCGGAGAACTAGAGTCAATTTGGTATTCATACGAAGTGTCTGAAATGTTAGTGACTGTGTTGCCCTCGGGTATATTTGTAAGTTGTACTTGGAATGAAATAGTGACTGTTTCATTTGGTTGTATCGTGTCAAGCGTTACGCCAATTTCAGGATTCGCACCAGGCTGAATGACATTATTTATTGATAAGCTATCTTTAATGAATATCGTACCTTCTGGAATATTGTCAATGAACACTGTATTGTTAGCCGGAACAGTTCCGATATTTTGTAGTGTATTTGTGTAAGTAATATTTTGCCCGATGGATACGAAAGTAACATTCGCCTGTTTAACAGAAATAATATTTGCATTTTGAAGCGATGTTGTAACGATATTAGAAGTTACAGAACGATTCACTGGGGGAGCTGCAGGAATACTTACATATTGGTACGTTGCTGAAGATTGATTTACAATTTCGGTTTCAGTAGGTGGATTATTTGTTTGTACTTGAAATAGTAGTGTTTTGGAACTGTTAGCTTGAATCGTTCCAATTGCTATTCCGTTTTCAGGGTTTACACCTGGCTGAAGTACACCGTTAATTGTGACGCTGTCGGTAACGAATGTAGTGCCAGCTGGAATAGAATCTGTAAAAATAATATTTATTGCGTCAACATTGCCGATATTTTTCACTTCAGAAATATAAAGGATCGTTCCGCCAATATCTACAGTTGTTGGATTGGATGTTTTTGTAATTGTTAATTGTGCTTGCACGAAATTTGTAATGACGATATTACTAGTAGATGTTTCCGTAATAGGCGGTTGCCCTGGATCTGGTTGAATTGTATATGTTGTATTGGATTGATTTGTAATCGATTGTTGCGAGAATGGATCGTTAATAAGAATTTGGAACGAAATAAGGTGAGTAGCGTTTGCTGCTAGGTTAGGCAAAGTAACACCTGCATTTGGATTTGCACCAAGTATAGCTGTTCCGTTAAGTGTAAAACTATTTTCTACGAATGTAGTCCCTTCTGGAATCGTATCTGAAAATAATAGATTAGTAGCTGGAATATTTCCGGTATTTTCTAGTGTTATCGTATAGGTCAAAATATCGCCTGTTGTTGCTTGCTCTGCATTGACTGCTTTTAAAGAAAGAACATTTGCATCCGAAATTTGTGTGAAAGCTGGATTAGACGTAATTGTTCGAGCGATGGTAGGAGCGGTTGGATCCGCGATAAAAGTATAGTCAATACGAGCTATATTAGAAATTGGATTCACGCTTGGAATGGATTGAACGATAACTTGGAATGTTATGGTGACAATGTCTGAAGGCGCGATGGAGTTTAATGGTATCCCTACGCTTGGATCGGCACCTGGAGCTGCAACGCCATTAATGGTTACGCTATTCGGAAGAAATGCAGTTCCTTCTGGGACCAAATCTGTTAAAGTAACTGTATTTGCAGTTGTATTCCCGTTATTTTGAACGACTACAGTGTAAGTGATTGTACCGTTAGTAGATTGTACGAGAGAATCTGTATTTTTAATTACAGACAGCGATGCATCAACGACAGCTGTACTAACCGTATTAGATGAGGAGGTTGCTGTAACTGGAGGTTGACTCGGGTTGACAATATACGTGTAACTTGTAAGTGCTTGATTTATAATTGCTCCTTGCGGTGGAATAGAGTTTGCAAGAAATTGGAACGTAATCGTAGCAGAATTACCTGGTGCGATAATACCAACGGGAATGCCAAGAGTTGGACTTGCATCTGGAAGTGAAATCCCGTTAAGTGTAACACTATTTGGAACAAATAATGCTCCTTCAGGAACTCCGTTAATGAGTAATACAGAATTTGCAGGGAAGTTTCCAGTGTTTGTTAATGTTGCTGTATACGTAATGACATCGCCGATAGATACGATTGTTCGATTTGCCTCTAAAATAGTTGTAACAGTCGCGTTATTAATTTGTGTTGAAGCGCTATTAGAAGTTATTGTGCCGGTAACAGGAGGAGCCGCCGGATCAACGATGAATGCATATTGAATAGATGCAACGTTTGTAATTGGATTTGAAGGTGGAGTAGATGTAACTATGACTTGGAAAGTAACAGTTAAGGAACTACCCGCGCTAACGGTCCCGATAGTAACTCCACTATTTGGATTGGCACCTGGAATGGTATTTCCATTTACAGTAAAACTATTTTCAACAAAGGTCGTTCCTGCTGGAATGAGGTCTGAGAAATTTACATTCGTAGCATTTGTATTGCCGCTATTTTGAATTAAAACGGTATAAGTGATCGTGTCGCCAATATTTGCAAAGGCTGTACTAGCAGTTTTTACAGCTGAAAGTATTGCTGAATTAATAGAAGTAACGAAGACGTTCGTTTCCACGTTGCCAGGCTGAGCCTGTAATGCATTGCCTACGTTATATTGGAAGTTCACAAATGCTAAGTTTTGGAGTTCAGGAGTGAATGTTGTCGGATTGCTTACAATTTGAACTTGGAATATGATTGTTACAGTTTGATCTGGATTGACTGTATTTATGCCAACACCGCTGGTGATAGAAGCGGATGGTAATGAAGTACCGTCAACAACAACTGATCCTGTAACAAATTGTGTCCATGAAGGTAAAGGGTCTGAGAAAACAACGTTGTTAGCTGGAATATTTCCTGTATTCGTAATCGTAGTTGTATACGTAATCGTATCACCAATCGTTGCAAAAGCTTTATCTCCGATTTTAATCGTGTTTAAAATTGCACTTTCAATTTTTGTTGTAACGTTATTAGAAGTAATATTTTTTGAAACTGGAGGATTTTTTGGATTAACGATATGTTGAAAGTTAACGCTAGCTTGATTCGTAATTGGATTTATAGGCGGGATTTCATGTGCGATAATATTAAATGCCACAATGACAGATTGGTTTGGCGCGATATCACCAATTGGAACCCCTGTAACGATATCTGCATTTGGGATGCTAGTTCCGTTAAGTGTAAAACTATTCGGTTCAAAGGAAGTTCCGTCTGGAATAAGGTCGGTGAAAATAACATTTGTTGCACTAACATTTCCGCTATTTGTAATGGTAACGGAGTAGACAATATCTTGCCCAATATCTACTGTTGACACATTTGAATTTTTTTGTGCAGTAAGGATAGCGCTATTAATTTGTGTAGTCGTTGTATTAGATTGATTAGAAGTTGTAATAGATGGCTGGCTAGGATCAACGACATAATGATATGTGATAGAAGCAGAATTAGAAATAGGATTTAGTGTAGGAAGTGTAGTAACAGTTGCTTGGAATGTGACGATTGCGGCATTACCACCATTAATGGAACCGATATTGACACCAGTAGATAAATCAGCGTTTGGAATAGTTTGCCCATTAACTGTGAAACTATTTGGAACGAAACTTAAATTGCTATCAAGTATATCGATGACGGTAACATCAGTTGCAGCCACATTCCCGGTATTAGGGAGGTTAAGTGTAAATGTTATTGTATTACTAACATCCGCAAAGGTAAGATCTGCCGTTTTTGTACTTATAATATTTGCGTTATTTATTTGAAGAAGCGTAGTGTTGGAAGTAGCTGAACTCGACACTGGAGGGTTAACAGGATCAACAGTAAACTCATATGTCGTTGATGCTGTATTCGGTGCTGGGTTACTAAGGGGAATATTATTTACTGTCACTTGAAAGACGATACTATATATTTCATTTGGTGGAAGCGCTGCAAGTAATACACCTGTATTTGGATTCGCGTTAGGTTGTAAAACGCCGTCGACGGTTAATGTGTTAGGAACAAATGTGAGTCCACTTGGTAATACATCTGTGAATACTATATTAGTTGCATCCGTATTTCCTATATTGGAAATAGAAGTAGTATAAAAGGCAGTTTGCCCGATATCTGCAAAGGATGCACTTTCATTTTTCGTCATAGATAATATGGCTTCTTTAATTTGCGTTGAAACAGGATTGCTAATTGAAGTTTCTGTATCAGGCGGTGAGACTAATTGATAAGATGTTGATGAGAAATTTACAATTGGGTTTTCGGTCGGTAATGAGGTCACGTTTACTTGGAAGGAAACATTTACTGTAGCCCCCGCTGTTATCGGTCCAATATTTACACCGTTTACTGGATTCGCACCACTTTGAGGAACTCCATTAATGGAAAATGTGTTTGCAATAAATGTAGTTCCGCTCGGCATAGTATCTGTGAAAATAACATTTTGTGCAGATGAATTTCCATTGTTTGTTAAAGTGACAGTATAAGTGAGTGTATCTCCGATATGGCTAAATGCTTTATCAACTTGTTTAGATGAAAGAATAGTAGCTGTATTAATTGTAGTAAATGTTGTGTTTGAAGTAACATTTCTTGAAACAATCGGTGCATTTGGATCAGCGATAAATGTGTAAGAAGCAGTAGCGGAATTGGCAATAGGATTTTGGGCTGGTGTAGAAGTAGCGGTAACTTGAAATGCTATAGATATTGAGCTGTTAGGAGCAATTGATCCAAGCGTTATACCGGTATTAGGATTGAGTCCAATTTGCGTGATGCCATCTATTGTAACGCTATCAGTAATAAACGTTGTACCATTTGGTATAAGATCAGTGAAAGTAATATTCGTAGCGTTTGTATTACCGATATTTGTCAAAAGAGTCGTATAGGTAATGGTATCACCTAGTGTTACAAGTGTTTGATCAACAGATTTCACCATCGTTATCATAGCATCTAATACAGGGTTTGTAACGATATTCGTTGAAGTAGAAGTTGTAATAGGAGTTCCGTTTGGATCGACAGTATAAGAATATAAAATTGTATCACTACCCACAATTGAACTTGAAGAGGGAACAGAAAGAACAGTTGCTTGGAAAGTAACGGTTACTGTTTCACCAGGAGCGATATTTGGTATAGTTACTCCAAGTGCTGGTTGCGCACCAGATTGCTGAACCCCATTTATTTTGACTGAGTTTGGTATAAAGGTAGTGTTAGCTGGAATTGCGCTCGTGAACGTTATATTCGTTGCAGTCGTATTTCCTGTATTTGTAATAGTTGTTGTATACGTAATCGTATCTCCAACAGAAATAATAGATTTATCAACGCTTTTTTGGGTCGTTAATATTGCACTATTAATTGTTGTCGAAACAGAATTAGATACATTCGTTTGTGTTACGGCAGGTTGGCTAGGATCAACCACATGTGCAAATTGTACTGAACTAAAATTAGAAATTGGATTTATACTTGGAATGTTTGTAACAAGTACATTAAGAGTAATCACGGCCGTTCCATTTGGGTTTATATTTCCAATCTGAATCCCGTTAGATGGATTTCCGATTTGCTGTGTACCAGAATTGTTTGTAAGAGTGCCAGATATGAATGTCGTCCCATCAGGTAAAGTATCCGTGAAAATTATATTTTGTGAAGTGACATTTCCAGGGTTACTTAATGTAATTGTATAAGAAATTGTATCGCCAATCGTTGCGAAAGTCTTATCTACAGATTTGATTGCCACAATCTCCCCAGAATTTATTTGCGTCGAAACAGAATTAGATGTCGAATTTCGTGAAACAAGTGGTAAATTAGGATTTGTAATAAATTGGTAATCGATAGAAGCGCCGTTTACAACTGGTGAGTTTGGTCCTCCAGGTCCGATTGTAAAAATAGGGTTTGGGATGCTAACTACTTGCACGCGGAAGGTGACGTTTATAAAATCTCCTGCAATAATATCCCCAATTGGTATCCCGTTCGCTGGATTTACTCCAGGTAATAAAACCCCACCTACTCGAACGCTATCTTCTATAAATATTGTATTATTTGGAGTCGGATCTGTAAAAATGATATTCGTAGCAGTTGTGTTCCCTATATTTTCTAATAAAACAGTATACGTTAAAAATGAATTTCCAGGTGCAATGTCAGAAAATAGTCGATCCACACTTTTCGTTGCTTGAATAATGGCTTCGTTAATTTGCACTAAAGTTGGATTACTTGTAGCTGTTTCTGTCACTGGTGGCTGGTTCGGATTCACAATGATAGAGTATGTTGTGCTAGATTGGTTTAAAGTTGGATTTGTAGCTGGTATTGAGCCAACAATCGCTTGAAAACTAATTGTTGTCGTTCCTCCAACTGGAATTGGGTCTAAAGAAATGCCGCTATCTGGTCTAAATCCAAGTTGTGAGACGGTATTTATTTGTACGCTATCAGGCACGAATGAAAGTTCGGGTGGTAATATATCGGTGAAAACAGGAGTGTTAGCGGAAGTATTGCCGTTATTAGTGAGAGTAGTTGTATACGTAATTGTATCTCCAACAGCAGCAAATGCACTGCTTGCAGTTTTTGTTGCGATAACGGAAGCAGTATTTACTTGTGTAAAGGTTTTATTGGATTGAACTGTTCGGGAAACAGGCGGCTCATTTATATCAACAATAAAGCTATATTGAAGCGATGATTGGTTCGGAATTGGATTCGGGTTTGGCAGCGTTGTAATGTTTACTTGAAAATTGAGTGTAATCGATGCATTTGCATTCAAGTTACCAATATTGATACCGTTTTGCGGATTTGCATTTGGGACGGTTACACCATTTATCTTAAAGCTATTTGGGACAAAGGTAGTACCATTTGGAATGGAATCTGTAAACACAATGTTGTTCGCAGTAGTATTTCCTGTGTTTGTAATAGATGAAGTGAATGTAATCGTATCACCAATTGTAGCGAAAGTTGTACTCGCATTTTTATTTAAAACTAAAGTAGCATCAATAATTGGAGTAACCGTCGTATTCGTAATTGTGCTATCAACAGCAGGTGATTGGTTTGGGTTCACGGTATACTCATAATTTACAAGAGCATTATTTGTTAATGTGCCACTAGGTGGTATCGCTAAAATTTGTGCTTGAAAAGTAATGAATACAGTATCTCCTGGGGGAATATCTGCTAAGTGAATACCAAGTGATGGATCTAAACCTGGCTGCGGAATATTATTGATAGTTACAGAGTTTTGGACAAATGAAGCGCCTGCGCCGAGTCCATCTGTTAAAACTGTAGCACTAGCAGGAATATTTCCTGTATTCGTAACGGCAATCGTATAAGTAACGATATCCCCAATTGCAGCATTCGGTGTGTTCACTGATTTTGTTGCGATAATCGTAGCGTTGTTAATTTGAGTTGTTATTACATTACTTGATGCATTGGCGGATGCTGGAGGTAAGTTAGGATCTATGACATATTGGTACGCTGTATTGCTTTGGTTCGGGATTGGATTTGGACTAGGAATGGAATTTACTATTACTTGAAATGAGATTGTTGCACTTGTATTAGGGTTTATTGGATCAATTGCAATCCCACTTGCTGGATTTGTATTAGGGAGTGTATTTCCATTTACTGTTACACTATTAGGGATAAATGATGTTCCGTTTGGAAGTACATCTGTAAAAATTACATTTGATGCAAGTGTGTTCCCGTTATTCGTTAAAGTAGTCGTGTACGTAATCATATCATTTACGTTAGCAAACTGTTTATCTGCCGATTTTACAGCGGCAATTGTAGCATTATTAATAGTCGTCTGTACGGTGTTAGATGCCACCATCTGCGTTACAATTGGTTTGGATGCGTCGTACATGTATTGGAATGTAGTGCTCGATTGATTCGTAATCGGATTTGGACTAGGAATAGTTGGTACAGAAACTTGAAATGAAACAGTACGTGATGAATTCGCTCCTATCGTACCAATTAAAATGCCATTAGCCGGGTTTGCATTAGCTATAGGGACGCCGTTAATCGTTACAGTGTTAGGAAGGAAGATGGTACCAGCTGGAATGATATCTGTAAACGTTACATTAGAGGCAGGGATATTGCCGTTATTCGTTAAAATCGTTGCATAAGTTATGACATCACCAACATCAGCGAAATTTGTACTTGTTAGTTTCGTAGCGACAATATTAGCAGTATTAATTTGTGTCGTTACTATATTACTAGTAGCATTTCTCACAACAGCAGGTAAATTTGGATCGGCAATAAAGCTATATTGAAGTGCGGCGCTGTTTTGAACTGGATTTGGTGAAGGTAAACTATTTGCACTAATTTGGAAAACAATTGTTGTAATGCCGCCTGCTGGAATCGTACCAACTTGAAGGCCGGCACTTGGATCCGCACCTAGCTGTAAAGCACCCCCTATAAAAATACTATTTGGTACGAGAATTGTACCAGGTGGAAGTATATCGGTAACGACTACATTATCTGCTGGAGTATTTCCTGGGTTAGCTAAGGCAATTGTATATGTGATTGGTTGCCCAACATCAGCGATAGTTAAATCTACATCTTTGAAAATAATTACATTTGCTAAATTAATTTGCGTACTTACAGTATTACTTAAAGAGGTTTCTATAGTTGGTGGATCGCCCGGATTTAGAATAAAGCTATATTGTGTACTAGATGAATTTATTGTTGGGTTTTGTGTTGGTAAAGAGGTGACAGTTACTTGATAAGAGACGGTAAGTGAGCCGTTAGCAGGAATGGAAGGTAACGGAACACCAACGTTCGGATCTGCATTGTTTTGTAGCACGCCATTAATAAGGAAAGTGTTTGGAATAAAGGTAGTACCATCTGGATTTGTATCCACAAAAGTAGGATTATCAGCAGTAACACTTCCTGCATTCGTCAAAAGAATGCTATAAGTTAGTACATCCCCAACAGTGGCAAACGTTCGGTCCACTGTTTTTGCTGAAATGACATTTGCGTCATTGACTTGAGTGAGTGTAGTGGTTGAAGTTGTGTTCTTACTTACAGGAGATGTATTTGGATCCACGATAAAGTTATAGGAAATAGAAGCGCTATTTGAAATAGGATTTGGATTTGGGATGCTAGTTATTGATACTTGGAATGAAGCTGTAATTGTAGTGCCGGCATTAATACTACCAATAGTAATGCTAGTTGGTGTAACGCCTGGCTGAGCAACACCGCTAACTATGACACTGTTTGGTACAAAGGCAGTACCATTCGCAATTGAGTCGGATAGTAATACATTGTTCGCTGTAACATTTCCATCGTTTGTAAGAGAAAAATTGTACGTTAATATATCTCCGACTTCCGCAAATGTTTTATCTACAGATTTAGTAGCTTGAATGTTTGCTAATCTAATTGTTGATGTAACAGAGTTAGAATTTGCTGTTTTTGAAGTGGGTGGCAAGCTTGGATTTACAGTGTAAATGTAAGAAGCAAAAGCGTTATTAATGATAGGGTTTTGTGCAGTAATATTGATGACTGTTACTTGAAAAGAAAGTGTAAAAGTAGCTCCGCCAGGAATTGTACCAATAGGCAAAGCGACGAGAGAATTTACATTTTGCAAAACACCGTTTAGTGTTACAGTACCTGGAGTCAATATCGTTCCATTTGGAAGTGGATCTGTTAGTTGCACGTTAGTAGCAGCTGTATTTCCACTGTTTGTAATAAGGATTGTATAACTGATTGTTTCGCCAATCGTAGCAAATTGTTTATTTGTTGATTTTGTTAAAGTTACATTCGCATTGTTAATTTGAGTGGAAACGAGATTTGAAGAAATGTTTTTTGTAACGGGTGATTGACTAGGGTTGACAGTGTACTGATAAGAAGCGCTTGAACCATTAGATACAACATTCGAAACTGGGATTGTATTTACTACTACTTGAAATGAAATGTTTTTCGTCGTACCAGTAGGAATGGATCCTATATTTACACCGTTTGCGGGATTTGCTCCAACTTGTGTCGTTCCATCAATTGTTAAACTGTTGAGAACAAAAGTTGTTCCAGTAGGAATGATATCTGTAAAAATAACATTGTTTGCATTCGTATTACCTGTGCCTGTAAAAGAAACGGTGTACGTTAGTGTATCACCAATATCGGCAAAATTTTTATCTACCGCTTTTGTCATTGTTACAGTAGCATTATTCACTTGAGTGGAGACAATATTCGTCGTATCAGTCCCGCTTACTGCCGGTTGATTTGGTACAGGAATGTATTGATAAGTTGTAGTCCCGCTATTTAATATTGGATTTGTTTGCGGGATAGAAGGGACGAGTACTTGAAATGAAACAGTAGTCGTAGCATTAGCAGCAATAGACCCAATTGCTATGCCAGTAGCTGGATTTGCACCAGCTTGCGTAACACCGTTAACGGTTACACTCCCAGGAACGAAAGTAGTCCCGCTAGGAATCGGATCCGTATATATTACGTTAGTTGCAGCAATATTTCCTATATTAGCTAAGGCGATACTGTAAGTTAACGTTTCACCAATATCGGTAAAAAGTTTGTTAACTGATTTTGTCCCGTTAATATCTGCAAGATTAACTTGTGTTCCAGCAGAGTTACTTGTAGCAAGACCGTTAAAAGTCGTTCCTCCGGCGATTGGTGTATATTGAAATGTAATATTAGCAGTGTTGGAGATAGGATTTTGATTTGGAAAAGAAACGACAGTAGCTTGGAAAGTTACTGTACGAGAAGCGTTGTTATTAATTGTTCCAAGAGATATACCAGCAGCCGGATTTGCATTCGTTTGCGGGACATTATCTACTGTTACAGTTCCAGGTATAAAGGAAGTACCGTTAGGAAGAATGTCTGTAAAAATAACGTTATTGGCGGGGAGAAGCCCTGTATTAGGGATAGTAACTGTATAAGTGAGAACGTCTCCAATTGCTGCAACACTTTTATTCACGCTTTTTGTTGCTTGTATGTTAGGTGAATTTATGTTGATTTGTAAACCGACTGTATTTAACATATATGCGTCTCCGTTAGTTGTTAAACGGATTGCGGCGGACACTTGAGAATTTGTTAAATAAGGAGAAATATCAATGGAAGTAATGTCCCAGCCCTGTCTTCCAGCGGAGATGTTTGTACCTGTAGAAGCACTTTGATTTCGCGTTCCAAATGTCCCGGTTGTATCTAAGTTTCCAGCGGCATTATTAATTTGAGAACCGAAGAAATTATTTACAGCATTGTTAGGTCCAGATAAGGCATTTAATGAACTGAAATTTGGCCCGAATAGAGCCTGATCCCCAATTAAATCAGCATCTCCTTCGGTAGAACTTAAAAACAATCTCCCGCTTACAGGCCCTCCTGAAGGTGTTAAAAATCCTGAAACAGATACATCGGCACTACCAGTTTCTGCAGAAACCCGGTTGCCTGCTACGTAAATTGTTAAATTTCTTGCAGGTAAGGAACCATTTTGATATGCGACGATAAGTGTCCATCCAGCCGAGTTAATTGATCCATTAGAAGCATCTAAAGGATCAACAAGTCCAGGTACAGATCCTGTAGTATAGGAGCCAGACCCTCCAGCTTGAATAAGAGTCGTTACGTCTGCTGAACGAGTGTAAAATCCAAATGTAATAGAGTTTGAAACGAATGTTTGATTAGAAGCTGTAACAACTGATGGAGTAATCGAGTATGTTGAAACAGGTGTTGTAAAAGAAACAGGGTTGCCTAATACGCTCGTAATGTTTTGATCACGAGATAAATAGTTTCCACCCCAAACGAGTTCTGCGTAAAGAATCGTACTACCAGCAGGGATATTTAAAAGAGCGGTAGAACTATTTTGTGTATAGTTTAATGTTGTACCAGCAGGAAAAGAGGTTACTTGTAAAGCGGTATTGGTAGTTATAAATGCACCAATTGCCCCGATTGTACCAGCACGGTTTTGATTACTGATTTTACTTAAACCGAGTGTGTTTCCTGTAATCGCAAGTGCGCCGTTAGTGGTGGTAGAAAATCGATTTATAATGGGCATGTTGTCACCTCACTTACAATATAGTCTTGGTCAAAATAGGATATGTGTGTGACAAATAAAGGGTAACATGTACAAGTTGAATTGGGAAGATGGCTAGATAAGGGGGTGGAGTATGATTGAATTGGAATTTAGCGTGGAGCGTCTTAGGGAAGAACAAATAGGCGATATTGTAGCATTATCATCTTATATTGGTTGGGATTATAACAGGGAAGAAGTTGAAACAATTTTTAACTCAGGTATTGTATATGGCGTATGGAATGAGAGAAAGGAACTTATTGCTAGCACAGCAATTATATTATACGGGGAGGCGTTGGCATCTATCGGAATGGTAATTGTACATCCAGATTATAAGGGAAGAGGAATTGGAAAGATGATTACAAATTCATGCATGAATAGCGTATCAGCTCAAACTCCATTTATGCTTATTGCTACGGATGAAGGGAAACCTTTATATGAAAAATTAGGATTTAGAGCAGTAAGTTATGTTTCTAAATACATATGTAACTCGTACAATGCGAATGATTATTGTGTAAGAAATGAAGATTATGTGATGAACTATGAAGAGGGGGAGTTAGAAAAAATAATAAAAATAGATGAATATGCGTTTGGAACAAATAGAAAAGAGTTTTTAAAGAAAAGAATTATGCAAAGTGAACAGTGCACTGTTGTAAGGGACAAGGAACAAAATGTATTAGGTTACGGTTTAAGCATACAAACACCAGAAAATAAAATAATAGGACCGGTTGTTGCTAAAAATGATGAGATGGCAATGAGAATTGTACATGATTTAGCAAAAGGGCATAATGGTAAATTAAGAATTGATGTACTAGAAGGAAAGAAAGATTTCATGAAAGTATTAGAGATTACTGGTTTTAAAAAGGTGAATACACCACCAATTATGATGAAAAATAGCGGTCAATTATTAAAAAGGAATAATGAGTTATATAGCATTGCAGCACAAATTTTTGGGTGAAAAAGAATCCTTCTGAACGAAGGATTCTTTTTCGCTAATCACGATATTGATCATGAGTCGGCTGAAAGAGGTCTTCCTCGATATCCCTTACCATAGAAAAATGATCAACATTATAATGACCATGGAGAATTTTATTATGGTGAGAGATAATTTGTTCTGCAGTCAATACGTCAGAATCAGTTGTGGAATGACCGTTTTTAATTAATGTAACATCAAAGCCTTGTACAGTTGCTGTCCTCACAGCGGTATCAATACAATGCTCTGTTTTACATCCACCGATAACAATATGGTTAATCTTTTCTTTTTTTAAAAGTTCAAGTAAAGAAGTGCCATAGAATGCGTTTGTGGCTGCTTTATTAATAAGGATTGCAGACTGAGGTACTTGAATTTCATTATGTACTTCAAAGCCTACGCCGCTACCAGAAGCAACATCGATATCTCTTACGAAAACAATAAGGGCATTGGAATCTATTGCTTTCTGCACGGCTGTATTGAGTGTAGATAATAATTCGGTTTTACGAAAAACTTCACTTTCTTGTTCATTTCCATCCATTAATTCTTGCTGCGCATCGATAATTAATAGTGCTTGTTTCATCATGTCTCCCCTTTAATATGGAATAAGTTCCACTGTACATATTCCTTCATATTGTAAAGAAATCCTCTATTTATAAGCGAAGTAGACGATTGATTTACAAAGTTGTCAAAGAAATTTCATTCTCATGGCGTATAAAAACATGTATGATAGGAAGTGGAGAATTTTTGAGTAGGTGGGAATAACATGCAAACAGTAGAAGATTATCTTTCATTCTTACATACGAAAGGATTTAAATTATCAGAGGAAGCACAAGGATTTATTATGTTCGGACAAGGATATACGGGTGCATCTGATGGCATTGTAAACGCAGCAATAGAAGCGACAATTAAGCATCAATTGCAGTTTGATGGCAGTTATTTTGTTGCGTTATTAGAACGATTGAAAGAAGAAGAGATTACAGATAAAAAAAGCGCTAAGGCTTTTATGCGGAAGTTACAAGCGTAACTTCACGCAGCCTGCGCTTCTTTTTTTGTTTTAGAAGGTAATTCAACAAAAACCATGCCTAGGAAAATACAGAGGCATCCGATAATAGCGGAAATAGAAAGTTGTTCGTTTGCAACGAGAACGCCTGTTAATGCAGCGAAAACGGGCTCCATTGCGAAAATAATTGCTACTCTCGTTGGAGACGTATGTTTTTGTGCTGATGTTTGAATGAAAAAAGCAATGGATGTCGCGAACAGGGAAGTTAGAAATAGAGCAAATAAAAAGGAAGAATTCGTCCATAGTGCTACTGAAAATAATTTTTCCCAATCTTCAAACAAAAAGGCGCAAATAGAAGAAAACATACCGACAGCTAATACTTGCGATGTGCTTAACAATAAAGATGATATTTTTTTAGAGAAGAAGCCGTTAACGAGAATATGAGCAGCGAAAGCAACTGCACAACCGAGAACGAGTATATCTCCAATGTTTAATTGAAAAGAATCACCTGCTGTTAATAAATATAAACCCGCTGTTGCTACAGCAATGCCAATTACGATAAAAATAGTAGCTTTTTGTTTTAAAAAGATAAAAGACAAGATTGGTACCATAACGATACTAAGCCCTGTTAAGAAACCAGCTTTTGAAGAAGTTGTATAAAGTAAGCCGAATGTTTGTAATACATAGCCGACGCATAAAAAGAATCCAACGGTTAATCCAGCGAGGCTACTCTGTTTTATATGTTGTTTTGAAGTTTTTTTTGAGAAAATCAGTTGAACGAATAATAAAATGATTCCAGCGAATAAAAAACGTATACCATTAAATGTAAATGGACCGACGAAAGACATAGCATTTTGAACGACAACAAATGTAGCTCCCCAAATAAAAGACACAAATAATAAAGCAAGAGGAGCAATCCAATCTTTTTTCACACTCATACCCCCGTTAATTTTGTAAGATAGCTTTTCTAGCTAACTCATCAGCAACTTTATTTTGACTACTTGGAATCCACTTAATAAAAAAGAGATCGAAATTTTTTATGTACTGCAGTGCTTCCTCTAATAGTGGTGCAAACATTTTATTTTTTGCGTATTCTTTTTCGACAGCTCGCTCAACAAGTTGCGAATCTGTACGAAAAGAGACAATGTTATAATTATGCTCCGTGCAATATTTTAATGCCGCAAGTAAAGCGTGGTATTCCGCTTCATGATTGGACATGGTCCCAAGGGGCAATGATAATTGTACAGCGGGTTGAACCCCTTTAATAAATACGCCTGCACCAGAAGGACCAGGATTTCCTTTTGATGCACCATCAATATATACTTCAATCAAAATGAGAAACCTCCAAATGATAAGATGATCCCCTACCTATATGTTTCTTTGAAGTAGGGGATAGAGTAACTTAGCCGATTGTAATACTATAACGACATGTAAATGTTTCATTCGCTTGTAAAGATTGAATTCCTTTTTTTTCCTTGAAATCTTTTGCTGGATTTACTTCATCAGCAATTCCGTACCAAGGTTCAATACATAAGAAAGGTGCATTCTCGCCTGGTGTCCATACGCCGACAAATGGGAATCCGTCAAATTCTACTTTTACGAATTTATTATGTTTATGAGAACGGATGGAGATTTCATCCGTATTCATATTTTCAAAAATAAGTGCATCGTTTTTAAATAGGTCGTATGTAAGTGGCAACTCATTCGTACTTTCAGCAATTAGTTGCTTCTTATTTGAAAGGTAAGGTCCTTCTAATACGCTCGTTTCTAAACGCTCTGAACCATTAAAAGATAGGTGGTAATCTGTAAATGACTCGCCCTCTAATAACGGGAAATTGAAACCAGGATGTGCTCCGATTGAGAAGAACATCTCTTTTGAAGCAGGGTTATTCACTTCGTATGTTACATGAACGGTTTGTCCGTCTAGTTCATAAGAAACGAGTAATTCGAATTCGTATGGGTATTTTTTTAATGTTTCTTCATTACTAGTTACAATGTAAGTGATTTTCGTTTCACTTTGTTCTTCTACAGAGAATGTAAGATCACGAGCAAAGCCGTGTTGTGTTAAAGAATAAGGTTTACCATCTACGTAGTATGTATTATCTACTAATCGGCCGACGATTGGGAATAAAATGGGTGCACGGCGTCCCCAATAAGTAGCATCACCTTGCCATAAGTATTCTGTATTGTCTTCTTTTAAGAGAAAGCTTTGTAATTCTGCACCTTTGTCAGAGATGGTAACGATCACTTTTTCATTTTGAATTGTTGCAGTCATGAAGTAAAACCTCCTAAATCTTTCATATATTTCATTATACGTTGTCTAAAAGAAAAAGGGTAGTTCATGGTAGGAATCTATTGACGAAAGGGGGGCTACCGCGTAAAATATAGTCTTGTTGCTTAAAAAACGAATAACGTGGTTCGAAACCATCCCACGTAAAAAAACTAAGGAGATTTTGTCATGAATATTAGAACATTAGTCGGTAATGGTATTTTAGCGGCATTATATATTGCTGTTTCTATGCTTATTCAGCCATTTGGCTTTACGAATGTACAGTTTCGTATTTCAGAGATGTTTAATCATCTCGTTGTATTTAATAAGAAAGCAATTTACGGAATTGTATTAGGTGTATTTTTAACGAATCTCTTTTTCTCACCTATGATCGCTTACGATTTAGTATTTGGAGTAGGGCAATCTATTCTTGCATTAGTTGCAACGATTATTTCTATGCGATTTATTAAAGGTGTTTGGGCTCGTATGATTTTTAATACAGTTATTTTTACAATTACAATGTTTATGATTGCAATTGAACTTCATCTTGCATTTGATTTACCATTTATGTTGACTTGGTTAACATGTGCAATCGGTGAATTTGTTGTTATGGCGATTGGTATGCCTGTAATGTACTGGATTAATAAACGAGTACAATTTGAAAGATTTATGTAATAGATGAAAGAGCTATTCCTATAGGGATAGCTCTTTTTGCATGTGATAATATTGAATATAATTCTTTGACTCTTGATAAAATATAATAAAATAAAGTGAGGCTTTCATTAGCTGGATACATATAAGAAGTCTTACATAAGGGGAATCTATAGTATGAAATATAAAATTCATTGGTTGTATAAAACAAAACGCGGTTTTCAGACGGAATTAACGACAGATTATATGAACATAGAAGAAGCACTTCAATTTGCGGAGGATTTCGAGAAAACAGGAAGAGTGAAAGAATTATTATTTTACGATGAAATGGATGCAGAATGGTCATTAAAGGAAATGAAGAAGCTGAGCAAACAAGTGGAGGAAGAACCCCAAGAAATACTCGTTTATTTTGATGGCGGCTATGATGTACAGACGAAAGAAGCTGGTATAGGCATATGTGTATACTATAAAAAAGGAAATAAAAACTACCGAATTCGCCGTAATGCATATATAGAAGGTATATATGATAATAATGAAGCGGAATATGCATCACTATTATATAGCATGAATATACTCGAGGAATTAGGGATTAAGTATGAAGCGGTCACTCTTCGCGGAGATTCTCAAGTTGTACTGCAGCAATTGGCTGGAGAATGGCCTTGTTATGATGAACATTTAAATCATTATTTAGACCAAATTGAGCAAAAGGCGAAGCAAATGAAATTAAAACTTGTATGTGAGCCTATATCAAGAAAACAAAATAAAGAAGCACATCAATTAGCTACGCAAGCATTAGAAGGAACAGTGATTGATAGTCATAAAGAAATAACCGAATAGAGAGGTGCAAAGGTGGATAAAAAGCAACTCATTACAGAGGTAAATGACTTATTAGAAACGTATTGTGAAGGATGTTTTTTGCGAGAACATAATCGAAAGACAAATAGTAAGTATTATGCTCATTCCTTTTGTATAAGACAATGTACAGTTGGAGAAACATTGAAAAAATATGGGGAACAGTTGTCATGAAAAAACATCCAGAGAAAACTCTCTGGATGTTTTTTAGTGCTTCGCTTCATTTAATTGATGCTCACACTCGCTTAATTTCTTTTCCTCATTTATTAAAAATGGCTCGTCTAAATCTGTTGCAACAGATTTCATAATTTCAAGCTGAGAGCGAGCTGCTTCTACAGCAGTAGTAGCATGCTCTAATGTATCTGGATCCATTGAAATTGTCGCTGATCCTACCATTTTTTGTGCTGTTTCTACACGGAATTTCACTTCTTCAAAATCATTTACTTCTGATCCCATTAATAATTCCTCCTTTATATAGTGCGCATTTCACATAGTTTTTGCTCTGGAAAACGGAAATATACAAAGGAATAACAAAGGAGGTTACCAAGTAAGGTAACCTCCTGTCATATGTTGGATTAAAGTTTTACTACGTTAGCAGCTTGAGGTCCACGGTTTCCTTCAGTGATATCGAAAGATACTTCTTGACCTTCTTCTAAAGCTTTGTAGCCTTCGCCTTGAATAGCAGAGAAATGTACGAATACATCGTCAGCGCCTTCAATTTCGATAAATCCAAAACCTTTTTCGTTGTTAAACCATTTTACTTTTCCTTGCATGTTACAATTCCTCCTAGAAAACATTTACGTTTTTTCATTTAGTGAAATTCATTTGAAAAGATAATATAAACTAAAAATGCTATAATCTTGAATATTCTGCTAAATGACTAATTTAAATATACACGAATTGGGAGAATTTAGTCAAGTAAGCGATTTTATTTTTTTGTATTTTTAAATAATTTTTTAGCCAAATTTTTTAATAGGTATAGGACAGGCCGAGTATGTAATAGTCTTAATTGAACGCTATACATAATGAGGTGAAAGAATGAATGAGTCTTATTTATTAGATAATGAAGGAATGAGAACGAGAAACGACATACCGAATTGGGTTGTAAAGGAATTTCAAAATTTTTCGAGTGTTGTGCTAGAACCAACTTTTCCGTGCTATTTCGGCTTAACAGCTTTAAAAAAGAATGAACTTCGTTATTCATTTCTCTCTCATAATGATTGGAGTCATTTGCCACATACAATGTTATCTTTTTTAGAGCTAATGAAAGAGCGTCCAATTGTAAGAAGAGGCTTTTTTCTTTTTGTAGAACCGGAATGTGAGGAGCAATCACTGGAATATTACCGTGATTACTTTTGGAAAGTACTACAATATTTACATGAAAACGATAAGGAAACATGGCCAAAGCAAATTCCTAAAGACCCAGACCATTACTTATGGGAATTTTCATTTGGCGGGGAACCGATATTCGCATTTGGAAACGCACCAGCCTATAAACAACGAAAAACTAGGCATTTAGGAAATTCTCTCGTTATTGGATTTCAGCCACGTACTATATTTGATGGTTTAGAAGGGAATCGTCCTAAAGGAGCATATTCTAGGCAAACGGTCCGTGAGCGAGTTGAAAAGTGGGATCAGCTGCCGAAACATCCTAACATTAGTCATTATGGTGACCCGGATCATCGTGAATGGAAACAATACTTTATAGGAGACGATGTAGAACCGTTAAAAGGAAAATGTCCTTTTCTTCATAAGATAGAAAAGTAAGAGTCATCATCTGGATGGCTCTTTTGCATATTTTGGATAAAAAAGGGTATTTTAGTAGTAAATATTTTGAGGGAAGCTAGTCTATTTTTAATTATTACATCATTACTTAATAGTAAAGGAAGTAGAAAGGATAGAGTGATGTTTGGAGCGATTATACAACAAATTGTATTAGGTATTTCATTAGCTGCGCCAGTAGGTCCGATTAATATTGAAATGTTAAAACGAGGAATTGAACGAGGTTTTTGGCATGCGTGGATTGTTGGAATTGGTGGAATGACAGCAGATATTTTGTTTATGCTTCTCATCTATTTCGGTTTATCTTCTCTGTTTATGTATACATATGTACAAGCTTTTATGTATTGCACAGGGTTTTTCTTATTATTTTATTTAGGATTTCAAAGTGTAAAACAAGGAATTTCTCAATCGAATATGGAATATAAAAAAGAAGAGGTAGGCGGCCTTAAACAATCGTTTATGGCAGGTTTTTTAATTGCGATATCCAATCCATTAAATCTTGTTTTTTGGTTTGGTATATACGGAAGTACACTTAGCTCATTGCTTACGAAGGTAACGAAACAAGAAGCCTTTTTGTACAGTCTTTGTATTATCGTTGGTATTATTGTATGGAATGTAAATATTGCTTTTTCTGTCCATTTTGGCAGAACTTTATTAAAGCAAAAAGCACTTGGCTATATAACAGCCGGAGCAGGTATTATTTTAGTAGGATATTCTATCCATTTTGCATACAAAGCTTTACAGTTGTTCACATAAGATTGAAGGGGAGATTTTTATGTATCGAACCACTATTGACGGAAAAGAAATCATTATTACGTTAGCACCAAAAATCAGAAAAGAAATTACTGATAGAAATCCACTATATGAAGCGGTATTTCATAATGCAGCAAGATTACTACAAACAAAGCAACCAACGTTTGCTGTAAATCATGAAATATTTGGACTTATTATTGGAGAGGTACAAAGAGGAGAAGTAACAGTGTTTGCGGTGGAACATATTATTCCAAAGCAAAATATATTTGGACCGAACAATTTTTTCTCGACAATAGAGCAACAGGCAAATTTGTAAAGCGTATAGAATAAGATATAGAAAAGAAATAGTCGTAACGATATGTTGCGACTATTTCTTTTGAAAAGGGGGAAGGAAGATGAAGAGGGTGGGGAAAGAGTTCTTTTTACAACATGATATCGTTATTATGTATAGTATTTTATTTGTTTTTATTATTATTTTAAAAATGCAATTTTTCACATGGATCGGTTTGTTAGCATGTTTGTTTGGGATTATTTTTTATACGCTAAACGAATATATGACACACCGGTTTTTATTTCACTTAAAGCCACCTAAAAACGTATTTTTATTAAAAATGCTAAGAAGATTACATTATGACCATCACGTATATCCAGATGATTTAAAACTTTTATTTTTGCCTGTATGGTTTAGTATACCGAGCTTTACTATATATTTACTTATATCATACGTGATAACAAAAAGTGTTACCATTACACTTTCATTCGGAATCGGAATGATTATTATGCTTCTCGTTTATGAATGGAAACATTATATTGCACATAAGCCAATTCGCCCTGTCACTAAGTTTGGTAGGTGGCTAAAAAAACAGCACATATTACACCATTATAAAAATGAAAAGTTTTGGTTCGGTGTTTCAAATCCAGTATTCGATTTCATATTTGGAACGCTTAAAGATGGAAAAGACGTTGAATTAAGCGAAACAGCTCGTAATTTAGAAAAAGAGAAAAAAACAGAAGTGGTGCGATAAGCACTACTTTTTTATTCTATTTTAATGAGTATGAAAGCTTCACTGGTGCGTAAATTTTATGTTGAAAAAGTATATTAAAAATTTAAGGGAAAATGCCGAAAAATGTCTATCGAAAAATCTTTGCAGGAATGTATGGATTGTCTAAAATGAAAATAAGTTTCTGAATATTTATAAAATTTAGCCTTTAGGTATACAAGGGGGAATTGTATTTCTAGTAAGAGAGGGGATAAGAGAATGAAAAGAGATGATACGTCAGCACGTAAGTTACAAAATGAGGTGAATTATACAGAGGTTGTTCAGTCAGAAGAATTTCAATTGTTATTAAATAAGAAAAAGAAGTTTATCGTTCCAATGAGTATTTTCTTTTTAAGTTTTTTTATTGCTTTACCTATTTTAACATCGTATTCAAAGGTACTAAATACACCGGCATTTGGTGATGTTACGTGGGCGTGGGTATTTGCTTTTGCACAATTTATTATGACGTGGTCATTATGTATGATTTACAGTAAAAAAGCCGAATCCTTTGATAAAATTTCACAAAATATTCTGCAAGAGATGCAAAAAGGGAGGGGCTGACTTTGAATACAACCGCTTTTGCACTATTTTTAATCATCGTACTTGGTACACTCGTCATAACTTATTTTGCATCGAAGAAAACGAAAAATGCGAGTGAATTTTATACAGCTGGAGGGGGATTAACTGGTTGGCAAAATGGTCTGGCCATTGCGGGGGATTATATGTCTGCTGCGTCTTTTCTTGGTATAGCAGGAGCGATCGCGTTAACTGGGTTTGATGGTTTCTTCTATAGTATCGGTTTCTTAGTTGCTTATTTAGTTGTACTATACTTAGTTGCAGAGCCGCTTAGAAACTTGGGGAAATACACATTAGCAGATATGATTGCGGCGCGTTTTGATGCGAAAAAAGTTCGCGGAGTTGCAGCGCTTAATACGATGACGATATCCATTTTTTATATGATTGCACAATTAGTCGGTGCGGGTGCACTTATTAAATTACTATTAGGAATCGAATATACAACATCTGTATTAATCGTTGGTACACTTATGACTGTGTATGTTATTTTTGGTGGTATGACTGCGACGAGCTGGGTGCAAATTGTTAAGGCAGTATTACTTATGGCCGGTACATTTATTATTTCTGTAATCGTTTTCGCTAAATTTAATTTCAGTGTGACGGAAATGTTCGCGCAAATGAAAACAGCTACTCCGTTAAAAGAGTCGTTTTTAAATCCCGGTGTAAAGTATAAAGATGGTCTTGATACGCTATCTTTAAATTTAGGACTAGTTCTTGGTACAGCAGGGTTACCACATATTCTTGTCCGCTTTTTTACAGTACGTGATGCAAAAACAGCACGTCAATCTGTAGTATACGCTACGTGGTTAATTGGCGCATTTTATATTATGACAATTTTCTTAGGGTTTGGGGCAGCGGCGTTTGTAGGGAATGAGGCGATTATGAAAGCAAACCCTGCTGGTAATATGGCAGCACCTTTATTAGCGAAAGCATTGGGCGGAGATTTCTTATTTGCTTTCGTATCAGCAATTGCCTTTGCAACGATTTTAGCTGTAGTGGCAGGCCTTGTATTAACAGCAGCATCCGCATTCGCACATGATTTTTATAATGAAATTATCCGCAAGGGGAAATCAACGGAAAAAGAGCAAGTATCCATGGCTCGTTATGCGTCTATTGGAGTAGCTGTATTGTCTATTATACTAGCGTTATTTGCTCAAACGTTGAACGTAGCATTTTTAGTTTCGTTAGCATTTGCAGTTGCAGCGAGTGCAAACTTGCCAGTTATATTATTCACAATATATTGGAAGCGCTTCAATACAACAGGTGCCATCTCTGGTATGATTGCTGGTCTTGTATCAGCTATTGTTCTTGTAGCGTTAAGCCCAAATGTATGGAACCCTGTAGCTGGAAAAGCTATATTTGTTGGGGAAGCGATATTCCCATATACGACACCTGGAATTATTTCGATTCCGCTTGGATTTCTTGCAGCGTATTTAGGAACTATTTTATCTAGTAAGAAAGAAGATGCAGCAAAATTTGATGAAATTCTCGTGAAATCTAATACTGGGCATGGTATTAGTGACGCGTCTTCGCATTAAAAAAGAGGAGCTTTTCGATAGATAAGAAAAGCTCCTTTTTCTTTTGTCATTTTCTTGTAAATAATACTGCTTTGTAAGTAGGATTTGTCTTAATTTTGTGGAATGAAAATAAGCAGGGAGAAATTTAAATCATCATGGTACCAGCGCAGCTTTTGTGAAAAATAAGTTGTTATGGAAGGTGGAAGAAATGATGAAAACGAAACAGACTGATGAATTATTAGCAAAAGATGAGCAATATGTTTGGCACGGAATGCGTCCCTTTAGTCCAAATAGTACAATGGTAGGGGCAAAAGCAGAAGGGTGCTGGATTGAAGATATACAGGGAAAAAGATATTTAGATGGTATGAGTGGCCTTTGGTGTGTAAATAGCGGGTATGGAAGAAAAGAGCTTGCAGAAGCGGCATATAAGCAATTACAAACATTATCATACTTTCCGATGTCACAATCACATGAACCGGCTATAAAGCTTGCAGAAAAATTAAATGAATGGCTTGGAGGAGAGTATGTTATTTTCTTCTCTAATAGTGGTTCGGAAGCGAATGAAACAGCTTTTAAAATAGCAAGACAATACTATGCGCAAAAAGGTGAACCACATCGTTATAAATTTATGTCACGTTACCGCGGTTATCATGGGAATACAATGGCAACGATGGCAGCGACGGGACAGGCACAGCGTAGATATCAATATGAGCCATTTGCTTCAGGATTTTTACATGTAACGCCGCCAGATTGTTATCGTATGCCTGGAATAGAAAGAGAGAACATTTATGATGTAGAATGTGTAAAAGAAGTAGATCGGGTCATGACATGGGAACTAAGTGAAACGATTGCAGCTTTTATTATGGAACCAATTATTACAGGCGGAGGCATTTTAATGCCGCCACAAGACTATATGAAAGCTGTTCATGAAACGTGTCAAAAACACGGTGCCTTGCTCATTAGCGATGAAGTGATTTGTGGTTTTGGACGTACAGGAAAGGCATTTGGATTTATGAATTATGATGTGAAGCCTGATATTATTACAATGGCAAAAGGGATTACGAGTGCATATTTACCATTATCAGCAACAGCTGTGAAAAAAGAAATATATGAAGCATTTAAAGGAAAGGGAGAATATGAATTCTTCCGTCATATTAATACATTTGGTGGAAATCCTGCAGCTTGTGCACTAGCACTTAAAAATTTAGAAATTATGGAGAATGAAAATTTAATTGAGCGCTCTGCACAAATGGGCTCGCTTTTATTAGAACAATTAAAAGAAGAAATTGGAGAGCATCCACTTGTTGGAGATATTAGAGGAAAAGGTCTACTAGTGGGAATTGAACTAGTAAACGATAAAGAGACGAAAGAGCCAATTGATAACGACAAAATTGCAAGTGTGGTAAATGCTTGTAAAGAAAAAGGGTTGATTATAGGTAGAAACGGTATGACAACAGCAGGATATAATAACGTTTTAACGCTAGCACCACCGCTTATTATTTCAAGTGAAGAAATTGCCTTTGTTGTTGGAACGTTGAAGACAGCGATGGAACGCATTTAGTAATGATATGGATGATGAACCAGCACGAACTATTTTTGAAAACTGGTTAAAAAAGAACAAAATCGTTTAAAGACAAAACAAAAAAGAGATTACTATCTTATAAGATAGTAATCTCTTTTTATTGTAGAAAGCTTATTTACTTGCTTTCATTGCTTTATCTTTTGCACCAAAAGTGTATTTTAACATTGGTGGTGTAATCATTGTAGTTAAAATAACGACAATAACGATAGCTGTAAAGTAATCTTGTGCTAGTAGACCTGAAGAAAGTCCTGTTCCTGCGATGATAAGTGCAACTTCACCACGAGAAACCATTCCAGAACCGATAATTGCAGAAGACTTAGCATCAAATCCAGTCATTCGTGCACCTAAGCCACAACCGATTAGTTTCGTTAATACAGCGATTACTGTTAATGCTAGGATGAACCAAATTTGATCGCCAATACCGTCAAATGTAATATTCATACCGATACTTACGAAGAATACTGGAACGAACATAGCGTAAGCGATTGGCTCTACTTTCTTTTCTACTTCATGTTTGTAGTTCGTTTGAGAAATCGCAATACCAGCTGCGAAAGCACCGATAATACCAGCAATTCCTAATAGTTCGCCGAAATATGCGAATGAGAAACAGATGATAAGAGCCGCGCTCACGATAGACTCAGATACGCGTAGCGGTGATAACCAGCGCATAATCGCAGGAACACCTTTCCATCCGATTAAAATAATAGAAGCGAAGAATACAACTTTCTTCAAGATAACCATTGTTAAGTTAACATCGTCTGTACCTAGGAAACTCATTGCAAATGCTAATAAAATAACGACAAGAATGTCATCAAATACAGCTGCGCCCAGCATAGTTGTACTTTCACGTGTTTTCATCTTTCCTAAATCGCGAAGTGTTTGTACGGAAATACTAACACTTGTCGCACATAGAAGTAATCCTAAAAATACAGCATTTCCTTGTTCCATTCCCATAATAAGACCAGAAACGTAACCACCTACGAATGGAAGAATGATACCTCCGAGTGCAACAGCTAAAGAAGAATTACGATTTGCGTTTAATTCCTCTAAGTCTGTTTCAAGTCCTGCCATAAACATTAAAAGAATAACACCAACATTACTTAATTGTGTTAGAAGTTCTGAGTTTTCAATCCAACCTAATACAGCTGGACCGATAACGATACCGACAATTAATTTACCTAGTACAGAAGGTTGACCTAATCTGACACTAAGATCACCAGCAAGCTTTGTACTTAATAAAATAAGTGCGATTTGAAAGAAAAATTCGAATTCCATCGGATCCTCTCCTTATCATTTTTATTTTTATCATACGATTTCTCGGAATTTGCCTAATGAAAATATGTAAAACCCATTAAACAAAGGGTCTGATTACAAGTTCTTTTGAACTCGTAATTTGAACCTGTAATTAATATATAATAGATTTTACAAAAAATCAATGGAAAAATGGGGGCTTTTTTAGAGAGAGACTGTGTAATTGGGGATATACATATAAGAGTAGCGTGTGAATTTATATATGTATGAAATAGTATGAAGTCCTTTTTCATTACAAATAATAAAGCCTAAATGTTATTTCACGAATTATAAATGTGAAAGGGAGGACTTATCATTTGAAGTCATTAAAAAATAACTTGTCTATCGTTGCTTTAGGTGGAGTAAATGAAATAGGGAAAAATATGTATGTTATTCAATTTGAAAATGATATTGTTGTTATTGACTGTGGATCAAAATTTCCAGATGAAAGTTTATTAGGAATTGATTTAATCATTCCAGATGTCACCTACTTACAAGAAAATAAAGAAAAAATTCGCGGATTAGTCGTGACGCATGGACATGAAGACCATATTGGGGGAATACCATATTTTTTAAAACAACTAAACGTACCAATCTATGCTACGAAGTTAACGTTAGGTTTAATTGAAATTAAATTAAAGGAACATAACCTTCAAGATGATACAGAATTAATCGTTATTCATTCAGAATCAGAAATTGATTTCGGTGCTATTAAGACAACTTTCTTTAAAACGAATCATAGCATTCCAGATTGCCTCGGTATTGTTTTTCATACACCAGAAGGTACTATAGTACATACAGGTGATTTTAAATTTGATTTAACACCAGTTAATAATCAACATCCTGATATTCACAAAATGGCTAAAATAGGTAGTGAAGGTGTATTAGCTTTAATATCTGAAAGTACAAATGCAGAACGACCTGGCTTTACCCCATCAGAAAGGTCGGTAGGGGAACGGATAGAGGAAATATTTATGAAAGCAAATAGGAAAGTGATTATTTCTACTTTTGCTTCTAATGTGAATCGTGTTCAGCAAATAGTTGAAGCTTGTATAAAAACAAATCGAAAACTGGCTTTGCTCGGCAGAAGTATGGTAAATGTAGTAGAAGTTGCTCTAGAGAAAGGGTATCTAAATATTCCAGATGGTATGCTAATTGAAGCAAATGAGGTAAATAATTTAGATCCAAAGCAGGTCGCAATACTTTGTACAGGAAGTCAAGGAGAACCAATGGCAGCTTTAGCGCGTTTAGCTAGTGGAAACTATAGGCAAGTAGATGTTTTACCAGAAGATACAGTTATTATAGCTGCGACTCCTATTCCAGGAAATGAACGTAATGTTTCACGAATTATCGATAACTTATTTGCATTAGGGGCAAGAGTGATTTACGGATCAGGCAGTTCTACTGGAGTCCATGTATCTGGCCATGCATATCAAGAAGAATTGAAGTTAATGCTCACATTAATGAAGCCAAAATATTTTATCCCCATTCATGGAGAGTTTAGAATGCTACATCACCATAGCTTGCTAGCGGAATCAATTGGTGTCGAAAAAGAAAATATCTTTATCGTTCGTAATGGAGATGTTGTAGATATAAGTAATCAAGTGGCAATTCAATCGAGAAAAATACAAGCAGGAAATATATATGTAGATGGATTAGGAATTGGTGATGTTGGAAATGCATTATTACGTGATCGAAAACAACTTTCAGAAGATGGAATGCTCGTTTTAGTTATTACTTTTAATAAAGTGGATGGAGAAATAATTTCAGGTCCTGATATTATTTCTCGTGGATTCGTCTATGTTCGTGATTCAGAAGAATTTTTGAAGGAATTAAATAAATTAGCTGTTATTACGATTAATAATGTAAAGAAAGAGAAAGTGAATAGCTGGGGTATTTTGAAAAGAGAAGTAAGAGAAGCTTTAGGGAAGTATATATATACGAGTACGAAAAGAAAACCGATGATTCTTCCTATAATTATAGAGGTGTAATAATGAATAAAAAGAATTCTCTTACGGGAATTCTTTTTTGTTTTGAAGGCAGAATGAACATATAATGAAATAAATAGAAATGAAAGGGAATAAAAGATGTTATTAAACAAACGCTTTACAATTGGAGAAATGGCAAAAATGCATAATATAGCGGAATCTACTTTACGTTATTATGATGAAAAAGGAATTTTTCATCCGTCCATTGTGGACCCACAAACAAATTATCGCTATTACACAATCGATCAATTTTCACTATTAGATACGATTAAGTTTTTACGCCAATTAAATATTCCATTAAAGGAAATTAAGAAATATATTGATGAAAGAAATCCAGCATACGCACTCAATTTGTTGGAAAAACAACAAGAAATGATGTTGAAAAAACAAAGAGAAATTGAGTATGCTTTGGCGAAAATGGAGCATAGAATTCATTTGATTAAGGAAGCAACAAAAGCAAAAGCTAAACAAATGGTAATAAAAGAGATCCCGCGGCGAAAAATAACAGCCATTGCGGTTGCTCCGAATACGACGGATGATATGTTTGAGTACTACATCCATTCGTTGCAAAAAAATATGAGGCAAATGGATGATAGTTTATTTTCTGGAGATATTGGTGTAACAGTGGCGAAAAAAGGATTCATGCAAAATGAGTTTCAAGCGTATAGTAGCGTGTTTATTCTTTTGGATTATATGCCGTATGAAGTGCATAATTCAGATGAGATTAAGGAAGGTTTATATGCTTGTTCTTATCATCATGGACCGTATGAAGAAACAGATGCAACGTACAAGGAGTTACTTACATACATTGATAAAGAAGGTTATGAAGTACATGGAGATTCGATTGAGATTGGATTAATCGATTGGTCTGTAACAGAAAATCCAGAGGAGCAAGTAACAGAAATTCAAATTCCTGTAGTAAAAAAATAAGATGAAAACCTTTGAATTGATTACAAATTTACATTCATTCATATAATTCAGTTACCTATTTTTTAAATTCTCTATTGACCTTCAAGTTACTTGAAGGTTTAAACTAAGAAAAGAGAGTTGAAAAAAGGAGCATAATAGTATGGAAGCAACAGAAAAATTAAGAGAAAAACCGATAAAAGGTTTATTTATTTCTTATTTAATACCAGCCGTTCTTGGAATGGTATTAATGTCAGTGAATATTGTAATTGACGCGGTCATGATTAGTAGAGGAGTTGGGGCGAACGGTTTAGCAGGAGTAAACGTGGCTATTCCAGCGTTTTCAATTTTCTTCTCTATTTCATTATGGATTGGGATGGGCGGGGCAACGTTATATTCCATTGCATTAGGTGAAAATAAAATTGAAAGAGCAAGGTCTATTTTTACTCAATCCATGACGATAGCAGTCATTATCGTAGGCGTTTTAGCGGCGATTTGCTTATGGAGAATAGAAGACTTAGCATACTTATTCGGTGCAAACGAAGTGATTTTACCGTATGCGTTAGACTATTTACACGTATTATTAACATTTGGAATGATATACGTTTTAGAAAATATTTTAAGTACATTTATACGAAATGATGGAAATCCTAATTTAGCAATGGCAGGTTTAGTTGTAACAGCTGTATTAAATATAGTGTTTGACTATATCTTTATTTTCATCTTTAAATGGGGCGTAACAGGAGCTGCTTCAGCAACTATTCTTTCAGCAGCGATTGGTTTCCTTGTATTATTAACGCATTTCTTTAGAAAAAGTAGTATTTTAAAATGGACGAAATTCCATTTTGAATGGGATACAGTAAAACAAATTATGATAATCGGTTTCCCGAGCTTTACAGCAGAAAGTACAGTAGCGATTGTAACGATTGGTTTTAATATTGCATTCGTTCAATATGCAGGAGAAGTAGGAGTCGCTTCTTATGCGATGGTGAATAGTATTCATGCAATGACATTACTATTATTCTTTGGGGTAGGTGCTGCATTACAACCGATTGCTAGTTTCCATTATGGTGCCAATTTAGCAGAGAGACTTCGTGAAGGATTGCAGTTTGCAGTGAAAATTGCAGTTGTACTTGGAGGCGTTGCAATAATTGTCGGATTATTCTTTGGGAAATATATTATTGGTCTATTTGATGTCCAATCTCCAGAGTTATTGGAGTTAACATTAACGGGTATTAGCTTGTTCTTTATCCAATACGTATTTTTAGGTTATAACATTGTATATGGAGAGTACTTCCAATCAGTGCGACAAACGACAAAATCAGTACTTATTATAATGAGTCGAGGGTTACTATTTATTATTCCATTATTATGGATTATGCCGAAATTATTTGGGATAAACGGAATTTGGCTCGTTATGCCAGTAGCTGAAGTATTGACAGCGATTATCGTGTTTACGATGAATCGAATGAAACATCCTGTGCCATTAAATATGGTAGGTGAGAAAAAAGTAATATAATGAAGAAAATCCCCTTGAGCAAGTAAGGGGATTTTTTATTTTTTTAAACTGATAGCAAAAGATCCATCAATTTCTTGAACAGAAGCAAAGGCAACGTTTTTAATATTTGTAATTCCTTTTTCTTTTAACTCTTTATATAACCACTTTTTGTCTTTATGAATTAACTTTAAGTTATCGTATTGAATTTGTGAATCAACGATAAGGGCAATTGGTAATCCAGCATACTTAACATCTATATTCAAATCTTTCGGAGTTAATGGGACAAGTTCACGCTTTGGTAAAATGCTAATGGCTCCATTCGCTTCTAAAATAGCGTATTCAATTTCATGAACACTTGGGTATCCTGCGACGCGAAGATTAGAAAGTAATTCAGCAATGGGATACCTACTTTTTTGTAAGTTCTCAAAAATAATATCACCATGTTTAATTAAAATAATCGGGTGCCCGAGAATAAAACGATTTAGTTTGTTGAATAGGCTTAATTTTGTAAGGATTAAATGCAAACATGTAATAACGACCATACCGAGAAAAGCTTGCAAAGCACCAGAGACTGGTATGGCTTGAAAAGCTAAATAAGATAAAAAGATAATAGCACCAAAATCATGAGGAGTTAGTTGTGCTAAAGCTGATTTACCGAGCATCTTAAGTGATAGTAAAAATAAAATAAAAAAGAACGATACGTTACATAAAAAGAGAAGCAATAGAGACACTCCTTCGTGCAAAGTTGTACTTACTGTTCCCGAAAGAAATATAAATATTACTTTCTAGAGGATAAATTAGGTTGAATTGGAATTTGTCTGTATACAAACAAATAAATGGATATTATCATGAAAGAAGCAAAGAACATAGGAGTATATGGATATGAAAAAGAAAAAAATAATGAAGTATATGATAGGAATTATAATGGTTTGCGCCGTTTATGTGGGATTTTTACAATATAACATTTATAAGCATGGGCAAATGAATGCGACCTATGAAGCTGATTATATCATTGTATTAGGCTCGAAAGTGAACGGAACGAAACCATCGTACTCATTGCAATATCGTATTGATAAAGCAGCTGAGTATTTGAAATCACATGAGAAAGCAATTGCTATTGTATCTGGAGGGAAAGGAAAAGGGGAAGATATTTCAGAAGCATTAGCAATGAAAAATGGATTAATGAAACTAAAAATTGAAGAAGACCGCATTATCATGGAAGATAAGTCAACGAGTACAGATGAAAATATTAAATTCTCAAAACCTTTAATTCCGGACAATATGAAAAAAGGAATGATCGTAACAAACGATTTCCACATGTTTAGAGCGAAAAAAATAGCAGCTAAGCAAGGTTTACAATTAGAAGGTCTTCCGGCCGAAACACCGAAGCGAATTGTCATTCCATCGAATATACGAGAGTATTTAGCTATTACGCAATATTGGTTTATGAATCGAATATAGTGAAAGTGATCCCGCCTAGCATTATAGGCGGGATTTTTTGAGGGGAATCTTACAAATATGTCATCTTAATGAAAGGTAAAGCGATAGTTTCTAGAATGGATTCCTGACATAATGAAGATAACAAAAACTATTTAGAGGTGAATCGGATGAAAGGAAATAATATATTATCTTCACTATGTTACTTTAGTATCTTTTTTGCCCCATTTTTATTACCAATTATCGTGTACTTCGTTGCAGAGGATGAAGTGAAATATCACGCGAAAAAAGCATTTTGGTCACATATTTTCCCATATGCAATTTTATTCGGAGGGATAGCGATATCAGGAATATACGGTTTAGGATTCAATCAATCTGATGGTGCTGGAATTGGGATCATGATCACATATGCAGTATTCATTCTTGTAGGGATTTATTACTTCATTTGGAATATCGTAAAAGGTGTTAAAGTGTTGAAAACAGCGTAATAAGATAAGGAATAATTCGGAGTGAGTTTGTCGTTATTTGTCGGTAAGTCGATATAGTGCAGGGAATCGTTGATATATTGAAAAAATCGACTATATAATTTCATTTACCGTATTAATAGATCTTTTAAAAAGAGCAATTCAAAAAGAATTGCTCTTTTTGTGCTTATAAGTTGTGAATATTGGAAAAGATATGTTAATTTTTCATTAGGAAGAGAAAAAAGGAGTGATTTTCATGAATGAGATGATACATAAAATGGAGCAACACGTTTCAGTTCGTAAATATAAAGAAGAATCCATTCCGAAAGATGTAGTAGAAAGAATGGTGCAAGCTGCGCAGCATGCTGCTTCCTCGCATTTTGTACAGGCTTATTCTGTTATATATGTAACAGATCAAGACTTAAAGGCGAAACTAGCAGAGTTATCCGGAAATCGTCATGTGAAAGATTGCGCAGCATTCTTTGTTTGTTGTGCAGATTTAAAACGACTTGAAATGGCATGTGAAAAACATGGTACCGAGATAAAACATGAAGGAGTAGAAGACTTTATCGTTGCGACAGTAGATGCTTCACTTTTTGCACAAAACTTGGCGTTAGCAGCAGAATCGTTAGGATACGGTATTTGTTATATTGGTGGTATTCGTAATAATCCGAGAGAAGTGAGCGAATTGCTTCATTTACCGGATAAAGTATATCCTGTATTCGGAATGACAGTCGGTGTACCAGATGAAGATCACGGAGTGAAACCACGTTTACCGATAGCAGCAATCCTTCATGAAAATGGATATGATGAAAAGAAATATGATGAATTATTAAATGAATACGATGAAACGATGAGCGCGTATTATAAAGAAAGATCATCAAATAAGAAAAACGCAACATGGACGGAATCGATGAGTTCGTTTATGTCTAAAGAAAAAAGAATGCATATGAAAGAGTTTTTAAGTGAAAAAGGATTTAATAAGAAGTGAGCAAAGAGAGCAAAGAGGCAAACCTGTGATGCAGGTTTGCTTTTTTTGGGAGGAGAAAGGTGATTGTCTTCTAATAAGTATAGGGGGAGGAGATAATATGAGAAAAGCTTTAATTTTTTTGTTTGATGGATTTGCAGAATTTGAAGTGAATATAGCGAGTTTATTTTTGATAAGTAAGCAATTTGAAATAATAACAGCAACTGTAGACGGAAAAACAGTTACAGGAGAAGGCGGTTTTTTGTGTCAACCACATGTCTCTATTGAGCAAATTAAAATAGAGGACTATGAAGTGTTTATCGTACCAGGCGGACATATTTTTGATCATTTAGAAAATGAACAATTGTTATCTATTGTGAACAAATTACATAAGCAAAATAAATGGATAGCGGGTATTTGTGCCGGAACATCTTTATTACATGCAGCAGGGGTGCTGAATAAGAAGAAATTCTCAACATCATTAACATCAGATGAAAAACAATTAGCTCATTTACATGAATGGGAATATAAACAAAACAAAGATGTAACGGTTGATGGAAAAATAATAACAGCGGTAGGTTCTGCGTACGTTGAATTTGCTACTGAAATAATGAGGCAGCTCAATTTATTTAATGAAGCTGAAGCGAAGGAGAACTTGCAATACTTTAAAAATGTAACAGAGCTTTGTGATGAAACGTTAGTATAAGTGAATAATTTAATTGTTAATACCTAAGTTCAGAATGTAGATATTCCTTTCTGAGCTTAGGTATTTTATTTGTTATCACGTTTAAAAATATTGAAAACTTATCCGCCGTTATGACACATACTAAAGCACCTTCTATAACGAATGCAAACTTTCAATAAGAAGATATATGCCCGTGCAACTTAAAAGGATGTACGTAAATATTTTAAAAATCCGTTGATTAAGCCATTTGAAAATAATTTGACCTATATACAAACCTAGAAATACGATTGGAATAGCGTAAAAACTTGATTCCCAAATTATCTTGTTTGTGCCAGTAAAGAGTATTTGCGTTAGTAGACTAATGAAATATATAAATAGATAAAAAGCTAAAGTAGTTGCTCTCAGCTTCTCTTTTTTTGTATCAGTTCCTGTAAAGTACAGTAACAGGGGTGGTCCTGGCATACCGATACTTGTCGTTAAAAGACCGGATAATCCGCCAACTATGAAATCTCTAGATTTTGTTGATTGAATCTTAAAGTTACAGATTAGCATCAAAGTTAATAGTAAGAGTAGGATGCTAATTGCTAATTTAAATGTGTTGATGTTAATAGAAGTGAAAATGATAATACCAAAAGGAACACCAACTATACTGCCGAAAATTAATCTTTTCAGTAGAATACAATCAATGTCCATTCTTATTTTCCAAATGAGTGATATAGAAATAATGAATGATAAAATGATATTTATTTGTATAGCTTCTTGTGGTAGAAATAACATGAGTAAGAAAGGTGTTGCCATAATAGAAAAGCCAAAACCGGTACTTGTTTGTAAAATAGAAGCTACTAATATAATACAAATGAACATGAATATAGTATTCAAAAAAGCCCCCCCACATAATCAAGTTTCATTAATATTTTAACATAAAGTAAAACTTTAATCAGTGAGGGCTTACTACCTAGCAAATCGCCGCTTGTTATGTTGCGGTTAATATTCCAATGATGATCCTGTAGCCTTAAAATATTTTTCTCGTGAAGGCGTCATTACTCGGATTGCTAATAAACAGGAAAGGAAAAGGATGAGTAACGAGCTACTTATTACAGTCATTTGAACGGAAAGAAATTGTGCGGATGCTCCAATTGCTAAAATGAAAAAGATTTGGATAAAACTTTTTATGGAATCAAATACGCTATCGATACGTTCTATCATATGAACCGGGATGTTATTTTGATAAAATGTAAAAAAGCCAGTACCAGCAAATGATGAAGAAATGCCAAGTAAAATGAAACCGCCTGCCGCGACGATAAATGAATTTGAAAAGGCGAAAATTACATAGCCTATTGCTGTGAAAATTGTCCCTAATCCGATACAATATTGAATTGGTAAACGTTTGGCAAAGAGAGAGACAAGAAATGAACCGGAAACGTAAGCAGCGCCAGTTATACTAACAAGCATACTGTATTCTATATCGGTTAAAAACAGTACTTGTCTTGTAAAAACAACTTCTTGTGAATCAAGTGCCATAGCGACAAGCATAGTCGCTTGAAATAAAACGAATATGAGAATAATGTACGTTTCAGTTCGAGCGAAGGAAAAAACTTGTTTCCAATCACTTCGTAATGTTTGTACGAAAGTATTTGCAACTTCTTCGTTTTGCTTTGTTTGTAATGCAATGTTTGGCAAGAAGTAAATGAAAATGGTAGAAAGTAGAAAGGAAAGTGAGTTGCAGTAAATAACAAAGGTTGCTGAGTGCGTGGTGAGAAGTATTCCAGCAAGAGCTGGACCGATAATGAAAGCTCCGCTTGTACAAAAGTTACTCCAAGCGTTGAATTGCGCGCGTTCTTCAGCACGTATAAGCATTGTTTTATAAGAAAATGAAGCCGGATCGAAAAATGATGTAGCAATGCGAGTCAAAAAGATAAAAATGTAAATGGCCCAAATAGAATCAAATAGTGGTATACAGCCAATGAGAGCTGCCCGAATGATATCTGTGATAAGCATAATGGACCGTTTGTTTAATCGATCTACTATGCTACCAGACCAAATTTTTGTAACAACGGTCGCAATTGGACCGACAATCCATAATCCTGCTACAGCAGCAGGAGAGTTTGTGCTATGTAACACCATTACGTTTAAGGCGATGAGATACATAAAATCACCTAAACGAGAAATTCCTGTTCCCGACAATAATAATAATTTATTTTTCATGAGCAGATGGACCTTTCTTTCATTGTTTTTTTATCCTGCAGGAAATAGCGTATTCCTCTTCAGAGTTTGATTGACGAGCGGTTTTGTTTTCCCAGCGTAATAAAACTTGTGTAACCTCCCAAGTAAGTTGTTGTAATTCCTCTGGCGTTAAAAATAAATGAGAAACAATATGACTACCTGTATTCGTTCCCTCTGTGCCGCTTTCTTCAATATAGAAATGAGCAGATTTTGCCTTGTAATATTTTTCAATAATCCCTCGTTTTTCCTTCGTGTCTACTAATTCAAGTAACCCTCCATCATATAAAATTTGAACGTGATAATGTACGCTACCAGTAGATTTGTTTAGTTTAGTAGCTACTTGTTTTGCAGTGAGTGCTTCGTCTTTTAAAAGGTGAAGAATTTGAATACGAGTTGCGTTGGAAATGAGCTTCTGCTGTTCAGCTGAAATAGTAAGTCTATCGTCAAACATTATGGCATCCCCTTTCTTATAATCTAAATTTATTGTACATTCTAAAAAATTAGAACGTAAGGAAAATAAATCGTCTTTTTCCTTTGTATTTCGACATAAATAAAAATAGCATGTACAAAACATGCTATTAAGTAATAGTAGATTCTTCACTAAGTTTCCCGCGATAAAACAGGTAAAGCCATATAAAACTTACAAATATACAGCATGTAGCTAATAAACTACCAATCATTTGTGGAGAAAGGATTTCTAATAACCATCCTGTAATGAACATAGATAACTGTATAAGTGAACCGTAAATTGAGTAATGAAAGGAGAAAACTTTACCAATCATATTTTCACGCGTGTAATTTTGAAGTAATGTCGTATCAAGTGGAACGATGATTCCCCCTGCTATGCGCATACAGAGTAATGTAATGATACCGAAAATAAGTTGATCGGATAGAATGAATCCAAGAAAGAAAATGCCTTGTAGGAAGTAGGCCCAACCAAATGCTTTTTTCATTTTTTCTTTATTGCTGGATATGTAAAGATTAACGAGAAGGCTTCCTATCATAAGCCCAGCCCCTTGAACCGTATATAAAATCCCAATGTTCGTGTGGAAAATTTTTTCGGCATAGATTGTTAGAAGTAGCTGATAAGCGCCGCCAATAAGCCCCCATGAAATGCCGACAAGAATTAATGTTAAAATGATTTTTGTTTGCGATATATATGTATAACCATCTTTTATATCAGTCAAAAATGCTTTTTTCTTGTTACAAGTATTATGAGAAGGGATACACATACTATAAATAAAATAGGCTGAAATAAAGTATGATAGGCTATTTACTAAAAAAGCGAACTCAATATGTAAAGATTGTGCAATTATACCGCCTAAAGAAGCACCCATAATAGACATAAAACCATTCATTGTACTAGAAAGAGAGTTAGCAGTTACGAAATGATTTTCGTGTACGATGTTTTTTAAGGTTGCTTGTTTAGCTGGCTCAAATAAGCAAGAAAGTACAGATAAACATATATTAGCAATGAAAATAATTTCAATTTTATAGCTTGCGAGTATGTATGTAAGGACTAGAATTCCCCGTGTAATATCGGTAAAAATCATAATATTCTTTTTAGAAAAACGATCTATCACTCCGCCTATGAAAGGGCTAAGAAGTAGTTGTGGTAAACCTTTACTTATAAAAGTAAGTGCGATCATAAACGGAGATTCCGTTATGCTATAGACGAATGTTAATAAAGCTACTGTATGAAACCAATCTCCAAGTACACTTAATGTTTGTCCGTAAAAAAGTTTATTGAAGTTTTTATTTGTTTTAAGAAGTGCGGAATAAGAAACTGACATAAAAAGCTCAACCCTTATGTAATGATGATGCTTGAACTTGTTTTTTCCACTCACTTAAATACACTTTCTTTTCTGAAGGAAGTCCAACAGGTAACTGTGCAATCAATTCTAAACTATTTCCGTCAGGGTCGTTAAAGTATACGGCGGCATGTGCTAATTCTGGAAAAACAATCGGTTCAATTGGCTCCATTCCAAAGTCTTTTCGTGCTGAAATGCCTTTTTGGTTTAGCCAATGTATCGCATGTTCTAAATCATGTAAGCTTACTTGAAAGGCGATGTGTCGTAAAGAGGGATGATAATTTACTTTGTATTCTGTACCTTCCCAAAGACCGAGCCAACTTTCATTTTCCTTAATCCAAAAGAAAGCAATATCATCTCCTCTTTTATATAATTTCAGTCCAAGTGATTCATAAAAAGATATTGATACCTCTAAGTTGCGGACGGGTAAATGTGCTTCGTAAAGACCTTTAATCATTGTAATCCTCCTAAGTAAAAATATTTCTTATTTCATAGTAAACATTTTTTTATGAGTTGAAATCAGAAAAAGGAGGGACATAACTTCATACGAAAGTATGAAAAAACAGCTCAAATATGAGCTGTTTTCTTATAGTTTTTCGTTCATTTGTTAAGGATAGGATATATTAGTATCCGTATCCGCCGCCACCCCAACAGCTACATCCGATGATGATTAGAAGGATGAATAGTACGATAAGCAAAGCAAATCCACCGCCGAAACCAGCGCAACTTCCACCATAACTCATATGTGTTCCTCCTTTTGAGTAAGTTAATCTATATAATTCATGGACTACTATATACAGTATGTTTTTCGTATAGAAAAGGAGCCAGTCTCTTTTGTAATTAGACAAACGCCTGTATGGTCATTCTCATTGTATATAGAGCTACGGATATGGGGATGAATCGTTATATATTTTGCGATTTGTTCATAAAAAAATATATAAATTGTAAAAAAAACCATTTTTATATTTTTTTATGAGAGAATTTGTACTATAATTTTACAAGTAATATTATGGGAAAAGGGAGTTTTAGTGAAGAGATGGAGATGGGACAATTAAAAAATAAAATAGAAAACAAAAAGAAAGAGCTAATTCAACTTGTTGCTAGACATGGATTGGATCATGATAAAGTTTTGTTATTTAGCCGAGATTTAGATATACTTATTAATAAGTTTATGAATGTAAAAGATAAAGTACATAAATAAAGAATTTGTAGTTTTTTATATTAAGATATTCAACAAAAAGGAGAGAGATGTATTTGGAACATTTACAAGACGAGCTATATAAACAAATAAAAGAAGAAAAAGGTATTGTTACAATTTTTTTAAAGAGTGGCGTTAGAATAGTAGGAGAAATTGTTGCAATAGACAAATTTACCGTTTTAATGTTAGTTGATGGAAAACAACAACTTATTTATAAGCAAGCTATATCAACAATAATGAAATAAGACACTCATATGAGTGTCTTATTTCATTATCTTTTGCAAGCTTCAACGTCAATGCCAGCAGCTAGTAATTTCTCTTCTCCATCTTGCTCGATGATTTTTTGTAATTTAGATAGGAAAGAATCAAAGTTGGTATGCTTTGCTACTTGGAATGTCATTTTATGCTCAATTGGTAGCCATGTATCAATATCAGCTTCGTTATGTTGGATTTTCACCTCAAGTTTATCAAGTGCGTTAGCAACTTTTGCTTCGTACGTTTCTTTCGCTTCAAACTCCATCCATAAATCATATAATTCCTCACCGAGAGAACCTTTTAATGTTCGTTTAATATTTAAAATTGCTTCTTGTTCATTTATTTGTTTTTGTAGTTGTAATTCATGACTATTCATTGTATCAAAAGCAGGAATATCACCAGCTTCTGCTTCGACTAGGTCGTGAATAATAACCATTTTAAGTAATTTTTCAATATTTACTTTTTGATCTAAATAAGGTTCAACTAAAATGGCCATTAGAGACATGCGCCACGTATGTTCAGCAACGCTTTCTTGACGCCCGTTAGAAAGCCAGCTATGTCTCATTTCATATTTTAGTTTTTCTGCTAGTGCAATGACTTGTAAAATGTTATGTTCCATCGTGATCCTCCTTATATTTCCATAATATAATTCTAATATGGAAATGAAATGTGTCAATTTTATGAGTATATTGCGATAAATAGATGATAAGCGTATAATAAACATTATATGTGAAAACGCATTATTAAAATAAAAAAATGTTTTATAAAAATGAAAAGGAAGGGCAGGAATATGGGAGACGAAAATCAAGTGTTTGCTAGACCAGAAAGAAAAAAAAGGAAGTTTGATATTTCTAGCCCAGTGGGCATAATAGTAGGTTTTGCTATTGTAATAGCGGCAATTATGCTTGGCGGCGGTGGAATAAAAGCTTTTAAAAACTTTTTAGATGTTTCATCTATTTTAATTGTTATAGGGGGAACAACAGCGACAATTGTTGTGGCATATCGATTTGGAGAAATAAAAAAATATACGAAAAGTATTTTTACTGTTTTACATAGAAGAGAAGAAGATTTAGAACAGTTAACGGATTTGTTTGTTGATTTTTCGAAAAAGTCTAAAAAACACGGTCTGCTTTCTTTAGAAGTTGATGGAGAGCAAGTAGACAATCCTTTTATTCAAAAAGGAATTCGATTAATGTTAAGTGGTTACGATGAAGAGGAATTAAAAGAAGTGTTAATGAAAGATGTTGAAACGGAAGTGTATGAGTTAAGAAAGGGAGCGACATTATTAGATAAAATTGGTGATTTCGCTCCCGCTTGGGGTATGATAGGGACTTTAATTGGTCTTATCATTATGCTTCAAAACTTGCAAGACACGTCGCAAATTGGTACAGGGATGGCAGTTGCAATGTTAACGACATTGTATGGATCCGTACTTGCAAATATGATTGCAATCCCTCTTGCTGAAAAAGTGTATCGTGGTATTGAGGATTTATATACAGAGAAGAAGTTTGTTATTGAAGCGATTTCAGAATTGTATCGTGGACAAATTCCGTCTAAATTAAAGTTAAAACTCGATACGTATGTATACGAAACAAAGATAAAAAAAGTAAAACGAGCAGCCTAATATTGCAAGGAGTGGTATGGTGATGATAAAACGACCGCAAAAGGGATCGCCTCGTTGGATGACGACTTTTACAGATTTAACGATGTTATTATTAACTTTCTTTGTATTACTAGTTGCTACTTCAAAGCAGGATGCAGTAAAATTGTCAAAGATGCTTGAAAAGTTTAGTGATACGGAGCAAGTAGATGCAAAAGTAATGGAAAATACAATACCAGATATTTCGCATGAAAAAAATGATGAAAAAATGATTTCGAAAAAAAGAATGGATGAATTATATAAGAAGTTAAAAGCATATGTAGATAATAACGGTATTAGTCAAGTGAATGTATATCGAGAGGATACGGGAGTAAGCGTCGTTATAGTAGATAATTTAATATTTGATACAGGTGACGCGAACGTTAAACCAGAAGCGAAAGAGATAATAAGTCAATTAGTTGGGTTTTTCCAATCGGTACCAAATCCCATTGTTGTAGAAGGACATACAGACAGTAGACCGATTCATAACGACAAATTCCCTTCAAACTGGGAATTATCTTCCGCGCGAGCAGCAAATATGATTCACCACTTAATCGAAGTGTATAATGTGGATGATAAAAGGCTAGCTGCGGTAGGATATGCAGACACAAAGCCAGTTGTACCAAATGATTCACCGCAAAATTGGGAGAAAAACCGTCGCGTTGTCATTTATATAAAAGAATAGTATATTATCATTTTAATAATAAAATAATAAAAATACGAAAATTCTTTTAAAAAAATATTAAATTTTATCATTTTATTTTGTATAATGAGTGAGAATGATAAGGTTAAATATTAAGATATATTTATACATAGAAGGAGAGAATCAAAAAGAATGGCACATAAAATTTTAGTTGTAGACGATGCGATGTTCATGCGAACAATGATTAAAAACTTATTAAAAAGTAATTCTGAATTTGAAGTAATCGGAGAAGCGGAAAATGGAGTAGAGGCAATTCAAAAGTATAAAGAACTTCAACCTGATATAGTTACATTAGATATTACTATGCCAGAAATGGACGGACTTGAAGCATTAAAAGAAATTATTAAAATTGATTCAAGTGCAAAAGTTGTTATTTGTTCTGCAATGGGACAACAAGGTATGGTATTAGATGCAATTAAGGGGGGGGCAAAAGACTTTATTGTAAAGCCATTCCAAGCAGATCGTGTAATCGAAGCTTTAACAAAAGTAGCAAACAGCTAATATAGAAGGGGTGCCACAAGGAATCTAAACATTGATAGCGGATATGCGTGTGGCCCCCTTTTTTCTTGTTTTAAAACACTAAATTGTTATACATGAATGAAATGTTTGTTAGACAGGTAGGGGATTAAAATGCAAACAGATCTATTAAATATATTTTTTGAGGAATCAGAAGAACATTTACAATCGCTAAATGAAAATGTGCTAACTTTAGAACAAAATCCTACTGATATGGATGTTGTGGGAGAAATATTCCGCTCAGCTCATACATTTAAAGGTATGTCAGCGAGTATGGAATTTACGGAAATGGCGGATTTAACGCATAAAATGGAAAACGTTTTAGATGAAATTCGTCATGGGAATATAGTTGTAAATGCGGAGATTATTGATGTGATTTTTGAATGCATTGATAATTTAGAGAAGATGGTTGCAGATGTGCAGCAAGGTGGCATGGGCAATATTGATGTAGTTGCAACGAAACAGAAATTAGAAGCATTATTGAACGGCAATATAGAAATTCCTACTGAACATATAGAACAAGAAACTATAAATAATGATGATGCAGCTTCACATGAAGTGCATATAACTGTTGAGCAACAAGCTATTTTAAAAGCAGTACGTGCGATTATGTGTATTGAAGCGCTACAAAATGTAGGTAATGTAAAAAAAACAGTTCCTAGTATTGAAGAAATTGAAGCAGATGCTTTCGGGTTTGAGTTCACAGTATTTATGGATACTGATCAAAGTGAAGAAGAATTAAAACAAGTAGTGCTTCATGTTTCTGAAATTGAGAAAGTAGAAGTGAAGCAAGGACATACATCAAAAGAAGTAGTTTCGGAAAAATTGGTTACACAAGAAGTTATACAAGCGGCTACGCATGTGGAATCAACTAAAGAAGTATCTAAACAATCTGCTAATGCTACACCAGCTAAAAGTACTGCAAAAACGAAAAATGGTAAAGTAGAAAATCGTTCCATACGTGTTCAATTAGAAAAAATTGAAAGATTAATGAACATGTTTGAAGAAAGTGTAATTGAGCGTGGTCGCATAGATGAATTGGCGCAAGCAATTCAAAACAAAGAATTAATTGAGCATTTAAATCGATTAGGCGATATTTCAAAAGATATTCAAAATGTACTTCTAAACATGCGTATGGTGCCGATTGAAACAGTCTTTAATCGTTTCCCGCGTATGGTACGTATGTTAGCGAAAGATTTAGGGAAAAAAATCGATTTACAAATTACAGGTGAAGATACTGAAGTCGATAAAATTGTTATTGATGAAATCGGTGATCCGCTTGTTCATTTAATTCGTAATGCAATTGATCATGGGGTTGAAACTGTTGAACAACGTCGTGATGCAGGGAAAAATGAGACAGGTACGATTAAATTAGAAGCGTTCCATAGTGGAAATCATGTCGTAATTCAAATTACGGATGATGGAAATGGAATTCATAAAGGGAAAGTATTAGAAAAAGCGATTAAAAATGGTGTTGTAACAGAATCTGAGGCAAATAAATTAACAGACCGTGAAATATTTGATTTGATTTTCCAACCAGGATTTAGTACAGCTGAAGTTGTATCAGACCTTTCTGGACGCGGGGTTGGATTAGATGTAGTGAAACATACAATCCATAGTTTAGGTGGACATTTAATTATTGATTCTGAAGAAGGCAATGGAAGTACATTTAGAATTGAACTTCCATTAACGTTGTCTATTATACAATCTATGCTTGTTCAAACGAATGATAAACGGTATGCTTTACCTCTTGGTAATATTGTTGAAGCAATTCGAATTAAGAGAGAAGACATCCAATCCATACAAGGAAAAGATGTGTTAAATTACCGTAATCAAATTATTGAAGTGAAGCATTTAAGTACGGTATTTGGTGAGAAAACAGCAGATGAGGCGTTTGCGTCATATGATGGTCAAATGGTTCCTGTGTTAATTGTTCGTAATACACATCGCAGCTATGGACTTATTGTAAACACAATTATCGGTCAAAGAGAAATAGTCTTAAAGTCATTAGGTGACTTCTTTGCAGAGAGTTCTAATTATTTCTCTGGTGCGACAATTCTCGGTGATGGACGAGTGGTCCTCATTTTAAACCCAGAAGGTTTATAATAGGAATGAAGGAAAGCTCCCCACTTGTATACAATTGGGGAGCTTTTTGGTTAATCGTTACTAATCTGAAAATAGGAATAAATACATATTAACGTTTTATATAATAAGTTTGTTAAAATAAAATGAGAGTTTATATCATTTGATAGAAAAACAGAAATGAGGAGGCAGAGGAAATGCCTGAGCAACACACAAAAGGGGATACGAGCACAATTGTGCTAGAAAAAGAAAATGAGCATTTAACGCCTCAAGAATGCGATATTCTTGGCGAAATTGCAAATATATCATTTGGTTCAGCTTCGACTGTATTATCAACAATCTTAAATAGGCAAGTAAGCATTACTGCTCCTCGCATCGAATTGGTAGATTTATATGATTCAAGCGACGTCGAAGTTCCACACGTTGTACTAAACATTCATTTTACAAAAGGATTAGATATGGAAAACCTTCTTGTCCTTAAGCAAGATGTTGCATTATCTATTGCTGATTTAATGATGATGGGAACAGGTGAAGTGGAGGATGGAAAAGAACTTGGTGAATTAGAGCTAAGTGCTGTACAAGAAGCGATGAATCAAATGATGGGGTTCGCAGCTACATCTATGTCTGAATTCTTCCAAGATACAGTAGATATGTCTCCGCCGACAATTAAAGTTGTAAAGCTATCAGAAGAAATGGAGAAAATCTCTGAAATCGATGGGAATCAAACGATTGTTAAAGTATCGTTTGATTTAAAGATAGATAATCTTGTAAACTCTAAACTTGTGCAAATTGTTTCAATTGAACATGCGAAACAAATGATAAATAAATTAATGCAATTATCTGGTGAAGTAGAAGAGCAAGACGAGCCAGCAGAAGTAGTAGAAACTGAGATTGTAGAAGAACAAGTTGAAAAAGAACATTTAACGCAAGAAGAGAAAGATGTCCTTGGTGAAATTGCAAATATTTCAATTGGTTCCGCTTCAACAGTATTGTCAACGCTGTTAAATCAGCCAGTTTCAATTAGTACACCGAATGTAGAAGCAATCAATGTTCGCCATTATGATGGAGTACCAGTCCCGTTTGTTATTTTAAATGTTGATTTTGTTGAAGGACTAAAGAATGAGAATGTATTCGTATTTACGAAAGATGTCGCTTTAACAATGGTAGATTTAATGATGATGGGGACAGGGGAAGTTGATCCAGAGAAAGAACTTAGTGAATTAGAACTGAGCGGTATTAAAGAAATCATGAACCAAATGATGGGGCATGCTGCAACGGCGATGTCAGAAATGTTTCAAGAAAAAATGGACATGACACCACCAAATGTTAAATTTGTAACGTTAAAAGAAGAAATGGAATATTTGGGAGAGTCAATGGAAGTGGACGAACTCGTTCAAATTACGTTCAACCTTGAAATTGGCGACCTGCTTCAATCAAAAATGTATCAAATTTTACCGATTTCAGAAGCGAAAGAAATGGTAAGAAGACTTCTATATCCAATGGTGGAAGAAGAAGAGATTGTTACGGAAGAAATTGAAGAAGAAAAAGTTGTAGAACCTGTTGTGCAACCTATTGAATTTAAAGAAGTAAAACAGATGGAACCAGTATACATGGACACATCCCTCTTACAAAATGTAGAAATGAACGTGAAATTTGTATTTGGAAGCACAGTGAAAACCATTCAAGATATTTTAAGTTTACAAGAGAATGAAGCAGTTGTACTAGATGAAGATATTGACGAACCAATTCGTATTTATGTAAATGATGTATTGGTGGCGTATGGTGAACTTGTAAATGTAGATGGATTTTTCGGAGTAAAAGTGACGAAATCGCTATAAGTCGTTGAAATAGGAGTTTGAGCTAGTAGATGAAAAACGTAAAGTTTTTTCTAATGAGCTGGTTATGCATACATGTGTGCTTGCTCTTCCCGCTACAAAGTAAGGCGGAAGAGCAAAATGTGCCAGAACAAAATATAAATGAAGTGAATGTGGAAGAAGAGAATAAGGAAGTTCAAGAACAGCCAGAACAAGTGGAAATGAAGCAAGATAAAGAGGAACAACAAGAAGCAAAAAATGAACAAGAAACCGAAAAGAAGATAGAGACGGATCAAGGGGTTATTACAGTAAATAAGCCGGAATTAAAAGTTGGCGAAGAAGTGCTGGTTATTGTAGAGCCGAAAGAGAAAAATGTTCAAAGTATAAAAGGTATTTTGCGCTTGCCAAAAAACGGCGATCAGTATGAACAAGAAAGAATGCTATCGTTTAAGTATGAAGAGGAAACGAAGCGATGGATTGCTAACTACAAGGTCGAGACTTTTGATTTGCAAGGTGATTGGAACCTTCAGCTCATTCAAAATTACAAAGGAAATGAGAAAGAAGAGCTCTTAGAAAATGAAGTAAAAGTCCCTCTTATTCGTATAAATAATGAAATGCCAACAATAGATAAAGAGATGCCGAAGTTGCATAAGGTTACGATTGACGAGGCGAAGGAGAACGTACTCGAACGAAAACAAGGCGATTCTATACGTGTAAGAGTGAAGGCGGCAGACATGGAATCAGTTGTGAAAGAAGTTTGTGTTACATTAAAAGGAAAAGAAAATAAAGAGATTACATTTTTATTAGATTACAATAAGCGCGATATGGATTGGCAAAAAGTATTTGAAATAACGGATGCGTTGCCAAATGGGACATACGAACTATTTGTAGAGGTAGTAGATGCGGCTGGAAATAAACTAATTGAAGCAAGTGAGTATGTCGTTTCTGTTTTGGAGCAAAAAACAGAAGAGGATAAAAAGATAGAAGAACGAGAGAATGAAGATAAATTAGAAAATAAATTAGAAGATAAGAAAGAAACTGAGAAGCAGGAAGATTCGAAAGTAGAAATCCCGCTTCAGGAAGAAAAACCACCAGTTGTTCAAATTCCAAAAAAAGAAGAGAAAGTAAACGATTTTATAAAAGAACCATTGAAAGAGAAAGAAAGAATTACTTATGTTATAAAAGAGCCTCTCACAGACAACAAGGAAGTAAATAAAGCGACGACTCAAAAAGATAAAGATAATAAAAATAACAATCAAGACGTTTCTAAAAAGAAAGAGAAAAAAGAAGAGCCAGCAGATAAGAAAGAAGCTAAAAGTGACGAGGGAATACAAGCTTCTAATGTATTTGCTATTATGTCAGGTTTATTCGTATTGTTTTTAGTTTTAAAAAGTAATAAAGAATGGGGCTAATAATTTCATAGTAGTGGAGGCGCTTAGATGGAGATTAAACGTACAACAATTGAAAATAAGACGCTACAACCATTAAAACAGCCTGCAGCTATTTCAGAACATGAAATCCAGAAAGAACGAAAGCATAGTAATCTAGTGTTTACTGGACAGTCTAAAATTATTTCGAAGAATAATGAAATAGGGATTTTACTTGCGAGTTTAGGTGATGGAAAGGTTATGAAGGAAATGCTTTCTAAAGAGATGGATACAGTATTACAACTCTTTAAGAAGTTACATACATTATCTGGAGAAGGAAAGCAAACAGAAAAAATATTTGAACAAGTAATGAAAAGCTTGCAAGGACTTGTGAAGCAGGCGCATATAAAAGAGCTTGCTTTGTTAGATGGGACGTATGATTTTGCTGAAGTACAACTATCATTTGGTAGAAAGGTACATATTCCGTTACTAGATGTAAGTGCACTCCTTTCTAGAGTGGAAAGTGATTCTTCAGAAGGAAATATAAATTTAATGGTAACGGTTATTACTGCTTATATAACGAAATTGTCTAACGAAACCATTTTAATTAGCGTTACAGATCGCACTGCTAAAGAGCGGGATGTAAGCGTATGGAGAGCACTTGCAGAAATGAATATGACACAATTATCACATGCTTTGAAACATACGATGCAAGAACATAAATGGTCTATGACGTTTCTTTTTCTCTTTGTATGGATTGTTGCTATTATTTTAATTCGAGTTATATAAAAAGGTCGTCACTTTACATTGTGACGACCTCTTTTATATTTTTTCGTAGAAGAATGTATCGAAGCGCTGAAGATTATAACGTTCAGGTGTTAAAATTTGTTCAGTACTACCAACAAATAATACGCCGCCTTTTCGTAAAGCACGACTAAACTTTTCATAAAGTTTTACCCTTGCTTCTTCAGTAAAGTATATCATTACGTTGCGACAAATGATTAAATCGTAATTTGTATCGAATGACTGCATTAACAGGTCATGCTGCTTGAACGTCACGTTTTGCTTAATGTTTTGGTGTAATGAATATATATCATTCTCTTTTGTGAAATGACGCTCTTTTAAATCGGCAGGTAATTCTTTTAAAGAACGTTCTGTATATTGACCGCGTTTTGCAGTTTCTAAAATGTGAAAATCAAGATCTGTTGCTTGTATTTCAAAACGATATGGAGCTAGGTGCTTCGATAAAATTAAAGAGAGTGTATATGGTTCTTCACCGGCAGCGCAAGCGGCACTCCATACTTTTAATTTTCCGTTATTTTGTTCGAGTAATTTTGGTAGTGCTTTCGTCTCTAACGTTTGCCAACGTTCTTTATTTCTAAAAAACTCTGAAACGTTAATTGTAATATAGTCAATAAAGCTTAAAAATAACTTTTGATCGGTACGTAAATTGCTTAGAAAACTAGTGTAGTTCACAAAGCCTTTTCTCGAAATAAAAGCATCGATTCTACGACGCATTCTATCTTGTTTATATGAAGCGATATCCATATTGAATTGTTGTTTAAAACTCGTGATAAAATGATCATAATCTTGTTCAATTATCATATTTATAATAGGCACAATAACGATATTGTGCCTCCCCCTTTACATCATACGGATTTTTTGTTCAAAGTTTTTTTTCATTTGTTTTTCATGTAAACCTGGTAAATCATAAATAACAGCATCAATTCCTGCTTCTTTTGCAACGTCAACAGGAATGACAGATGTATGCTTGTCCCCATTATAAAAACAGAGAACTAAATCGGTATCTTCGATTATTTGTTTTACAAAAAACATATAATCTGATCGGTAAATGGAGTCGGAAGGATGATCAAAAGCGACATACTCGGCTCCGTGTTTTTTTAAGTAATCAACGACCTCTTGAAATTCATCTGTTAATGCCTGTAACGGCTGTAGCGTGTAAAGGCATAAATTTTGAGCGAGTCTTTCGTTTTCGATGAAAAAACGAAGAATCTCATTTTCAATAGATTTATAACATAATATGTAAATTTTATGTTTGTGAGCATAGTCAGTTAAAAATTTTTTTATTTCTTCCTGATCTAATGCTGTTAATTGATTTGAACCACAAAGAAAAATATTCATAGATTTGTGCCACCTCATGCTAAATTGTAACATATCTTTTATAAAAAATAACTGCAAAATATTAGTGTTCAGAGTATAATTATAAATAACTGGATTTTACGATTAAGTTTAGGAAGAAATAAAAAAATAAATAGGTGATATATATGCTGCGTTCGATCTCGCATAATCCAATTTTATCGCATATACCGCCTGCTACTCAAATGCCGAAAGAAGCAAATGTCAGGACAGGACTTGCATTTTCGGATAATTTGCATGCAGATCCGAAAAAAGATAAATTGTTAGAACAAATGGAAGCATTTGTCGATAACATTGGAGAAATTAAAGAGAAAATTGAAATGGAATTAACGCTTGATAATGTAATGGAATACAAAAATACAGTAAAGTCATTTTTGAATTTTTACGTAGATAATGTATTGCAATATAAAGATGTCATGTCGCGCCATCCACGTTATGGCTATTCACAGAAAATGACGATTGTGAAACAGGCGGAAATGGGATTAAATGAGTTAGAAGATGTTATGAATTTAATTAATACGAAAACGGGACATTTAGAAATGTTAAATCAGATTGGAGAAATCCACGGTTTAATTGTAAATTTAGTCTTGTAAAAGGGAAGGAAACGATATGTACATACAATTATATGAAAAGCTCGTTATTATTCAAAAAGCATATGAAAACATTCAAACGCTTGGAGAACAAATATATGAGAATTTGAAACATAAAAATGTAAATGCAGTTCAAAAATTGCAAGTAGAGCAATTGCAGTACATAGATGGTTTAAAAGGATTATCAAGCTCGTTTGAAGAAATGGTTATTCAGTTTTGTAAAGAAAAGGGAATTGAACCGTTTCGCGTAAGTGCATTATTTTCGCATTTTTCTAACGAAGAAATTGAAAAAATGGAAGAATTACAAAAAAATGTAGCTGAATTAGAAGAGAATGTAAAAATGATTCTTTTGAAAAATCAATATTACTTAAACGTACTATTAAAAACTACAGAAAGCATTGTGGATTCCGTTTCTGAATATAATTTAGAACGAAACAATAATTCACAAATCTTTATGAACGAACTATTGTAAAGGGGAAGTGAAACATTATGAGACTGTCTGATTATAATACACCGCTATCGGGTTTGTTAGCGGCACAAATGGGATTACAAACGACGAAACAAAATTTATCAAACATTCATACGCCTGGTTATGTGCGTCAAATGGTGAATTACGGATCGGCTGGAGCAAGTCAGGGCTATTCACCAGAACAAAAAATAGGTTACGGTGTACAAACGTTAGGCGTTGACCGTATTACAGATGAAGTGAAGACGAAACAGTTTAACGATCAATTATCTCAACTCTCTTACTATAACTACATGAATTCGACTTTATCACGTGTAGAATCTATGGTTGGAACGACAGGAAAGAATTCATTATCTAGTTTAATGGATGGCTTCTTTAATGCTTTTCGTGAAGTGGCAAAAAATCCAGAACAACCAAATTACTACGATACATTAATTTCTGAAACTGGAAAGTTTACAAGTCAAGTAAATCGTTTGGCAAAAAGCTTAGATACAGCAGAAGCGCAAACGACAGAAGATATTGAAGCGCATGTCAATGAATTTAATCGTCTTGCTGGCAGCTTAGCGGAAGCGAATAAAAAAATTGGACAGGCAGGTACACAAGTGCCAAATCAACTTTTGGATGAACGTGATCGTATCATTACAGAAATGTCTAAGTATGCAAATATAGAAGTGTCTTATGAATCTATGAATCCTAATATCGCGAGTGTTAGAATGAATGGTGTTTTAACAGTAAATGGACAAGATACATATCCACTTCAATTAAATAAAGAAAAAGAACCAATGACTGCTGAAATTTACGGTTCGGAAATTCCTTTAACGAGTGGAGCAATCCAATCAGCGATCGATACGAAAGCGAAGATTGCTAGTTATAAGAGAAACCTTGAAGAACTAATGAGTTCTGTAAAGAATGAAGTGAACACAGTAATGGGGAAAGAGTTCTTCGTTGGGGATCAAGCGAAAGATATGAAATTAAACCCTGAATTTGCAAAAGATGTTTCGAAAATGAAAATATCAGCTGAAACAGCAAATAAACTAGCAGCAATTACAGATGGAAATTATAAAGAAGGTCTTTCTTATAAACAAGCATTAGATCAATTCGTAGTTGGCGTTGCATCTGATAAAAGTGCAGTAAATGCTTATCAAAAAATTCATGTGGATTTATTAGAGGGGATTCAGCAAGAAAAGATGGGTGTTGAAGGCGTTAATATGGAAGAGGAGATGGTTAATTTAATGGCCTTCCAAAAATATTTCGTTGCAAATTCTAAAGCTATTACAACGATGAATGAAGTGTTTGATAGTCTGTTTTCGATCATTAGATAATGAGAGGTAAAAACAAAACCCTTTTCTTTTATGTTTGAAGAGAGAGCTAGCGGAGTGTAGAAGCGGTCAGTGCCTAATAGTGGACCTATTGGTGTGAAACCAGAGATACGGGGCGGTAGAGGGATAAGTTAGGTAAGGGGAGAGCCGGAAATAATTCTGGTTTCTTCTTCAATTTAATTTGAAATAGATAAAGGAGGAGATAGAAATGAGAGTATCTACATTTCAAAATGCAAGCTGGGCAAAGAATCAGTTAATGGATTTGAATGTGCAACAACAATACCACCGAAATCAAGTAACTTCAGGGAAGAAAAACCTTCTTATGAGTGAAGATCCACTTGCAGCAAGTAAGTCATTTGCGATTCAGCATTCATTGGCGAATATTGAACAAATGCAAAAAGATTTAGCGGATTCGAAAAATGTATTAACACAAACTGAAAATACTTTACAAGGTGTTTTTAAATCTTTAACGAGAGCAGATCAATTAACAGTTCAAGCGTTAAATGGAACGAATAGTGAAAAAGAATTGAAGGCAATCGGTGCAGAGATAGATCAAATTTTAAAACAGGTCGTATATTTAGCGAATACGAAAGAGCAAGGTCGTTATATTTTTGGTGGTGATAGTGCGGAAAAACCACCATTTACAGAAGATGGTACGTATCAAGGTGGACCAAATGATGTGAACTGGCAACTAAATGACGGTTATGAATTAAAAGCATTTCGTAACGGCGAAGCACTACTATCCCCTGTTATAAAAACGTTAAAACAGATGAGTGAAGCGATGCAAAAGGGTGACCAAAAAGCATTACAGCCGTTATTAGGAGAGAATAAGAAAAATTTAGACGGCATCATTAATCGTACAACTGAAGTTGGTTCGACAATGAATACAATGGAGACGTTTAAAACAATTTTAAGTGAACAAAATTTAGCGCTTCAAGAAAACCGTAAAGAAATTGAGGATGTTGATTTAGCGGTAGCAATTTCTGATTTAGCTTATATAAACGCAACGTATGAAGCTACGTTAAAAGCTGTTAGTACGATGAGTAAAACGAGTATTTTAGACTACATGTAATCTATAAGGAGTGAGAAATTATGGCAGGAACATTAACGGGTATCGGTGGTAGACAACAAATATGGAACCTCGGAAATAATATGATCGATACATCTAACTTTGTAGAATTAGAAATGCAAGCGTTAGAAATGAGAAAGACGCCTTATGCTAATGAAAAGAACCAACTTTCACAAGATAAACTATTATATACAAGTTTAAAATCAGAATTTAGCTCTTTTACGCAAACTTTTAAAAACTTAGCGGCTTTTAAAGGAAATGAGAAAAAGGTAACAACATCACAAGACGGTTATATTAATGTAAAAGCTGATGGTGGCGCGATCGCTGGAACTTTTAATATGACGATTACACAGCTTGCGCAGCGTCATCAAATAGCTTCTAAAGAAATTGATGTAGATGCAAAGCTTAATAGAGATGAAACATTAAAACTAGGTGGTAAAGAATTAAAAGTAACATCTGATATGACATATAAAGATTTAATTAATAAAATTAATGATGGAGATTACGGCGTATCAGCTTATACACTTGGGAATAAAATTTTCATGACCTCAAAAAAAGAGGGAGAAGAGGGAGTAATTAATTTTAAGGACAATACATCTACATTGTTTCAAGATATAGGGTTAGCTAATAAGGATGGCGTAGCGGTTAATGTAATTAATGAAGCGCAAAATGCCGAATATACGATTAATGGTATTAAAGGTAAAAGTTCTACCAATACAGTTGAAGCTCTTCCAGGTGTGAAAATTGAATTATTGAAAGTAACTGAGCCGAAAGTAGAAGGAACACCAGATGCAGGTACAACAACAGAACCAAAAACAAAAGGGATAGATCTAAAATTCACAGTAAGTGACTCAAACGTAACAGACGCAGCAAATGTTATTAAAAAAATGGTTGCGGATTATAATAAGGCTGTTTCAACAGTAGATATCTTTGCTGGAAAAGGCGGGGCGTTCCAAGGGCAAGCTATTATGCAAAGTGTGCGTCAAGCTATGAACAATGTTGTAACATTTTCACAAGATGGTAATTACTTATTCTCATTTGGTATTCAATTAAAACAAGATGGAACGATGGAAGTTAATGACGAAGCATTAACGAAAGCGTTAAAAGAAAAACCGGATGCAGCGAAGCAGTTTTTCTTTAGTTCTAACGGTTTAGGAAAAATGATGGAAGAGCCACTTGATAAGTTATTTGGTGATAAAGGTGTAGTCGGAGAGAGAGTAAAAAGCATTGACTCACGTGTAAGTGATTTAGATAAAAAGATTAAAGATATTGAGACGCAAAACTTGCAAAAACAAGATGAAATTGTGAAGAAGTATCAAAAACTAGAGAGTACATTAGCGGCGCTAGATAGCCAATTAAAAACAATTAAAGCAATGACAAAACAAAAAAGTGATGATTAATGAAAGGTAAGGAAGTGATTGTATGCAAGCATGGCAACGTTATATGCAAAATGATATTATGACGAGTAATCCAATTAAAAATACAATTTTTATTTATGAAAGATGTATTGTAGAGTTTCGTAATTTAGAAGAACTGCTACATGCTTTTAAACTACAAGAAGGAGATGCACTTCTTGAAAAGTTAGAACGTATTTTTGAAGAATTAAAGCTTCAATTAAATCCTGAAATTACGAAAGATTTATATGATAGTTTATATGGCTTATACGATTGGATTAGCATTCAAATTCAAACAATGAAAGTAACACGTGAAGCAAAAGACATTGATGCGATTGTAAAAGTGTTACAAGATTTAATAGATGGTTACCGCGGAGCACTTGAAAATGAACAATGATATTTATCGGACGTTTGTCGGCTGTTTTAATGAAATCGGTGAATTACAAGTGTCAGATGAAGAGTTTGCTGAGAAGAGTGAAATGTTAAATCGCTGGATGATGACATTGGATGAGGAAACGCGTGCGCAAGTTGCAGCAGAAGTAAGTCCATTCATTATTAAGGCGGCACAGCATATTCGAGATAAGCAAAAGATTTTGGAAGAAATGATTATGACAAATGATGGGCGCATGAAAGCTAATTCATTTTACGGTAAATTTTAGTGGTAGAGCATAGAAACGGATTCCCCCTTTAAGAGGGGATCCATTCCTTTATTTAAATAAAGATTTCCGCTGATTGAGGTTTCATTTTATGACTGTAATGAAAAAATAGTAGTAATCTAAATAATGTGAAAATGAACTTTAGTTTGTAGACCATATAGTGAAATGTTTTATAGATTATTGCGTGTATACAGTTTTTTTGTATTCTTTTTTATATTTTTGTATTTTTCTAAAGACAACAATGGAAAAATGGAATAAAATATGTAAGGGTACATGATTGTTAATATTTTAATAAACACATATAAGAAAATAAATAATGAAGTGAAACTTCCATCAGTGGATCATTAAGTAAAAAAAGAAAGGGTGTGGAATATGCCAGATTTAGTGAGTGATGTAGGCCATTATATGAATTATTTAGTGACGAAACGAAATACTGTTTCTAGTAATATTGCAAATGCGAATACACCCGGCTATAAAGCGCAAGATGTAACATTTGCTGAGCAAATGAATAAAAGTAGTGCATTATATAAGAACAATGCTGCAGACTTAAAGAGTAATCCAGATTTATATCAAACGAATGAAATGCACTTACCGACAGTAAATACGAAAAATACATATGCAAAGATTCAAACAAAATCAATGCAAACGAATAAAGATGGAAATAGTGTGGATGTAACGACAGAAATGCTAGATTTAATGAAAGCAAATCAGTTATACGGTATTTCAATTAACGCGATTAATACACAATATGCAATTAACCAAGCGGCACGCGGACGTTAAAAGTAGAAGGAGAGACAACGATGTTTCAGGCAATTAATGCAAGTGGCTCAGGACTAACGACAGCGAGAAAGTGGATGGAAGTTACTTCAAATAATATTGTAAATGCAAATACAACGGCGGCTCCGGGGGCAGATTTATATGAGCGTCGTAGTGTAGTGCTAGAATCAAACAATAGTTTTGCAAATATGTTAGATGGGTCTCCTACTAATGGAGTAAAAATAAAAAGTATTGAAGCAGATAAAACTGAAAACTTAGTGTATGACCCAACACATCCGCATGCAAATGAAGAAGGATATGTACGTTATCCAAATATTGATGTGACTGCTGAAATGACGAATGTAATGGTTGCCCAAAAAATGTACGAAGCAAATACAAGTGTATTAAATGCGAATAAAAAAATGCTTGATAAAGATTTAGAAATTGGCCGAGGATAAGGGGGAATATAGTAATATGAAAATCCAACCAATGTTAAATACGCAACCATTTGGAGCAATTCAGTCAATTGGTGCACCGAAAACTTCTCAAACATCAGTAGTTGAGGGGAAAAAGTTTATCGATTTATTGGAAGATATGAATCAAACACAAAACAATGCGCAAACAGCAGTATATGATTTACTAACTAAAGGGGTAGGAGAAACGCATGACGTTTTAATTCAGCAGAAGAAGGCTGAGTCTCAAATGAAGACGGCTGCTCTCGTACGTGATAATCTTATTGAAAATTATAAGTCACTAATTAATATGCAAATTTAGGAAAGTGGACGGGTGTGTTTAAATGGAAAAGATGAAAAATGTTATCCAATCGTTAAAAACGTGGCATAAGTTAGTAATCGGTGCTGCGCTTTTAGCGATTGTAACAGGAGCACTTTTATACTTCACCTTGCCAGATAAATATGTTGTTGTATATCAAAATTTAAATGATGCAGATAAGCAAGAGATTACAGCAGAATTATCAAAGTTAGGTGTCGATTATCAGTTAGCGGCCGATGGATCGATTCGTGTGCAAAAAAATGATGCTCCATGGGTTCGAAAAGAAATGAATGGAATGGGATTACCGTTTAATTCTAAAAGCGGTGAGGAAATTTTATTAGAAAGCTCGCTCGGTTCAAGTGAGCAAGATAAAAAAATGAAACAAATTGTCGGTACGAAAAAACAATTGGAGCAAGATATCGTAAGAAACTTTGCGACAGTTGAAACGGCGAATGTTCAAATTACATTACCTGAAAAAGAGACAATTTTTGATGAAGAAAAAGCAAAAGGAACAGCTGCGATTACGGTTGGAGTGAAGCGTGGTCAATTATTAACTGCTGATCAAGTTGCGGGTATACAGCAAATGATTAGTGCAGCAGTTCCTGGGGTGAAAGCAGAAGAAGTAAGTGTGATTGATAGTAAAAAAGGTGTTATCTCAAAAGGGGCAGATGAAGCACATTCTACTAGTTCCTCTTCTTATGAGAAAGAAGTAGAGATGCAGCACCAAATTGAAGGTAAATTAAAGCAAGATATCGATGCAACATTAATGACGATGTTTAAGCCGAATGAATATAAAGTGAATACGAAAGTATCTGTAAACTACGATGAAGTTACACGTCAGTCTGAAAAATATGGTGATAAAGGTGTACTTCGTAGTAAACAAGAGCAAGAGGAAAGCTCTACTGCGCAAGAAGGTGCAGATACGAAGCAAGGTGCTGGTATTACAGCGAACGGCGAAGTGCCGAACTACGGTACGAACAATAATCAAAATGGCAAAATCGTCTACGATAATAAAAACGGTAACAAAATCGAAAACTATGAAATAGATAAAACAGTTGAAACAATTAAGAAACACCCAGAATTAACGAAAACAAATGTTGTAGTATGGGTAGACAACGATACGTTAGTAAAACGAAAAATAGATATGACTACTTTCAAAGAAGCAATCGGCACAGCTGCTGGGCTTCAAGCTGATCCGAATGGAAACTTTACAAACGGTCAAGTTAACGTTGTAACTGTTCAGTTTGATCAGCCGAAAGAAGAGAAGAAGAAAGAACCAGAAGAAAGCGGCATAAACTGGTGGTTATTCGGTGGAATTCCAGCTGGTTTATTAGCGATTGGTGGTCTAGTATGGTTCTTCTTAGCAAGACGTAAGAGAAAGAAAGAAGAAGAGGAATATGAAGAATACTTAGCAGAAGAGGAAATTGCTGCAAGTAATGAAAGTATTATGGAAATTCCTGAAGAGAAAATAGTACCAGAGCCAAAACCAGAACCAGAAGAACCGAAAGAACCGACGTTAGATGAACAAGTGCAGGATGCTACGAAAGAACATGTAGAAGGAACTGCAAAAGTAATTAAAAAATGGTTAAATGGACAGTAAGGGAGGAACAACGATGTTAGATGAAATCTCCTCCAAAGAAAAAGCTGCCATCCTTATTCGTACATTAGAAGAAGGGGTGGCAGCAAAAGTCATTGAATATATGACGGCTGAGGAAAAAGAAGTATTACTTCGTGAAATCGCGAAGTTTCGTGTATATAAACCGGAAACGTTAGAAAATGTACTAGGCGAGTTCTTGTATGAATTAAATGTAAAAGAATTAAACCTAGTGACTCCAGATAAAGAGTATATTCGTCGCATATTTAAAAATATGCCAGAAGACGAACTAGAAAAATTATTAGAAGATCTTTGGTATAACAAAGATAATCCGTTTGAATTTTTAAATTCACTTACAGATTTAGAACCACTTCTTACTGTACTTAATGATGAATCGCCACAAACGATTGCGATTATCGCTTCTTATATTAAACCGCAGCTTGCTTCTCAATTAATTGAGAGATTACCAGATCATAAGCGAGTAGAAACGGTAATGGGGATTGCGAAGCTAGAGCAAGTAGATGGTGAATTAATAAATCAAATTGGGGATTTATTAAAATCAAAATTAAATAATATGGCGTTTAATGCAATTAATAAAACAGATGGTTTGAAAACAATAGTAAACATTTTAAATAACGTTTCACGAGGTGTTGAAAAAACAGTCTTTCAAAAGCTGGATGAAGTTGATTATGAGTTATCTGAGAGAATTAAAGAAAATATGTTTGTCTTTGAAGACTTACTTGGTCTTGAAGATCTTGCGCTTCGCCGTGTGTTAGAGGAAATTACGGATAACGGTGTCATTGCAAAAGCGCTTAAAATTGCAAAAGAAGAAATTAAAGAGAAATTATTTACATGTATGTCTTCAAACCGTAAAGAGATGATTCTGGAAGAATTAGATGGTTTAGGGCCACTTAAGATGACAGATGCTGAGAAAGCGCAGCAAACGATTACAGGTACGGTGAAAAAGCTAGAGAAAGAAGGAAGAATTATCGTTCAAAGAGGTGAAGATGATGTCCTTATTTAAAAACAGAATTCCGAAGAATTCTGTTTCTTTTTCTGAAGAAACGTATGAATTACAATTTCCAAAACCAATACCAGTTCACGTAGAAGAAATACAAGTAGATCATGAAGAACTTCTTGCGCAACAACAATCGTTACATGTTGAACTAAATCAGCTAAGGCAAGAGCAGCAAATATTAGAACGAGAGCGTCAGCAGCTATTACATGATCAAGAACAATTTCAAATGCACGTTCAGCAGCAGATGAAAGAAATAGAATCCGCACGTATACAGTTTCAAAAAGAACAACAAGAAACAGCGTACGAATGGACAGAATTATTATGGGATCAATCTTTTCAACTAGCGGAAAAAATTGTGAATCAAGCAGTAGATGCTAGATTGCTTGATGTGTTACCTATTTTAACTGGCATCGTGCAAACGTTACCTACTTCGTTTGAAAAATTAGTTATTACCGTACATCCAGAAACATTTGAACGTATTCAAGAAGAGAAGGAAAATACGAAAGAATATTGGTTACTACAATTAGTAGAATGGAAATATGATTTCTCTTTACAGTTCGGTGAATTCGTTCTAGAAGAAGAGAAAGAGTTCTTTGAATTTAAGTTTGCACCTATATTTGCGAAACTTCGCCAGAAATGGGAAGAAGAGAAGTTATTTGAGGAGCAAAATGTATGAATCGACTATTAATGAATGAAAACCAAAAATGGAATGCATTTATTGAAACGCCGTTTTATACAAAAGTCGGTAAAGTTCATAGTGTACAAGAACAGTTTTTCGTAGCGAAAGGGCCAAAGGCGAAAATCGGTGATGTTTGTCTCGTTGGAGAACATAGCGTCTTATGTGAAGTAATTGCAATTGAAAAAGAGAACAACATGTTACTTCCATTTGAACAAACAGAAAAGGTATGTTACGGAGATTCAGTTACACTAATTGAAGAAGATGTTGTTATACCTCGTGGCAATCATTTACTCGGAAAAGTGTTAAGTGCAAATGGCGGAGTACTAAATGAGGATGCAGACAATATTCCACTACAAAAAATAAAACTAGATGCCCCGCCTATTCATGCATTTGAACGTGAAGAAATTACCGATGTATTTGAAACGGGAATTAAATCTATTGATTCTATGCTAACAATTGGTATCGGTCAAAAGATTGGTATTTTTGCAGGTTCTGGTGTTGGTAAATCTACTTTACTTGGAATGATTGCGAAAAACGCAAAAGCTGACATTAATGTTATTAGTTTAGTAGGAGAACGTGGCCGAGAAGTAAAAGACTTTATTCGAAAAGAATTAGGTGAAGAAGGAATGCGAAAAAGCGTCGTTGTTGTAGCGACATCAGATGAAAGTCACCTAATGCAACTTCGTGCAGCGAAGCTTGCGACATCTATTGCTGAATATTTCCGTGATCAAGGTAATAACGTACTACTTATGATGGACTCTGTTACTCGTTTTGCTGACGCGCGTAGAAGTGTTGATATTGCTGTTAAAGAGTTGCCGATTGGTGGTAAAACACTCTTAATGGAAAGTTATATGAAGAAGTTATTAGAGCGCTCTGGGAAAACACAAAAGGGATCCATAACAGGTATTTATACCGTACTCGTTGATGGGGATGATTTAAACGGACCTGTACCAGATTTAGCACGTGGTATTTTAGATGGACATATTGTATTAAAGCGTGAACTTGCAACGCTCAGTCATTACCCTGCTATTTCAGTGCTAGATTCAGTAAGTAGGATTATGGAAGAAATCGTGTCGCCAAATCACTGGCAACTTGCAAATGAAATGAGAAAAATCTTATCTGTTTATAAAGAAAATGAATTGTATTTTAAATTAGGGACGATTCAAGAAAATGCAGAAAATGCTTATATTTTTGAATGTAAAAACAAAGTAGAAGGTATAAATACGTTTTTAAAACAAGGTCGATCAGATCGTTTCCAATTTGATGATATTGTTGAAGCGATGCACCATATCGTATAAGACCTCTGCTCAAGAGGTCTTATTTTTTTGTTTTTTAATATTTCACAGATTTTTTTGGGAAAAAACTATATAATAGAAAAAGAGAGCGTTATAATAGGAAGGGGCTATAAAAACAGGTGGATAAGCAGCAGTATGACACGATAAAATTGCAAATAAATCAAGAAAAAGAACAGATTTTGAAAGAAGTGTATGAATTAGCAGCTGAAAAAAGAAAAATAGAACAAAAAAAAGAATATGATTTATATGTAGTAAAATCGCGTAGTAAAGTCGTACAAACTGGGCAGCGTATAATGGCTGGTATGCTTTCCTCACATACGTTTTCACCTGAAAGAATAGAAGAATGGAATCGAAAAATAAAAAAAACAGAAGGTTTTATTCAAAAAAATGAAAGCCTTTTAGAGCAAGTAAAAGAAAAAGAACGTGTCATTGATGAGATGTATCAAGAAGATTGTAAGAAGCTTGCAAAAGTACGAGAAAAGCAGGAAGAAAAAATGCTTCTTGATTTGAAAATGTGTATGAATGGATGAGGTGAATGTAGTGATACAGTCTGTATTACCGGTGCAACAAAGTTTACCTCCGCAAAAAGAAAAAGGGCTAGAAGTACAATCAAAAAGTGAAGATTCTTCATTCGATCGTACGATGAGAATGGAAAATAAAAAGCAGCCGAAAACGGAGAAAATGAAACGAGAAGAAGCACCAAAAGAAGAAAAAAAAGAATATATTCTTTCTAAACAATCAGTAACGAAAGAAGAGCCAATTGTAAAGAAAGAAGAAAAAAAAGAGACAGAACAGTTGTTGTTAGCTGTATCTGAGCAAATGGTTGCAATTGAGCAATTACGCGTGCAGCCAGAATTGTTATATCAATACATACAAAAAATACAAGAGCTATATAAAGAATATGGAAATATAAAACTTAACGAATTACCCGCAGGTGAATTACAACAATTACAAGAACTTCTTTCCAATATGAATATCAAAAATGCTATATGTTTAGAAGATACAATGCAAATGGTTTTAGACAAAGTGAAGATGCCAGAGCAAACGATGGAAGTATTGAAAGTAGTGGAAACAGAAACTTGTAATATTGCAAAGAAACAAGAAGAGTCCAAAGACTTAGAGGGAGATCTTCCGAAAGCTGAGAGCGAAGATGTCAAGTTAGAGTTGCCAGAAGGTGATGTATTCAACGATTCGAATTCTGCCGGTGCAGAGTTATTAAATAAAGCGACAAGTACTGATCAAATAGGAAAATCCAATAGTGGCGCTGAGAAAGTTTCATTGCCTGACTTAGGAAAGAAAATGGAAGCACAAGTAGAAGCCTTGCAAAAGTTTGTAGTGAAACAAGAACGTGTGTTATTTCAGTTAAATCCAGAAAAACTTGGTACATTAACAGTGTTTATGAAAAAACATGGAGATCAAATTGATGTTCACGTAGAAATGGAAAAACACGATGCGAAAAAACGTGTTGAAATCATTTTTGATGAGTTGAGATTGAAGTTAAAAGAAAAAGAAATCAATATTCAAATTAGTTATGCAGATAAAGATGAAAATCGTAAAGAGCAGCGTGAGCAAGAGCAAAGACAAAAACAAAAACTAGCAAGTACGAGACATGAAAAACAAGAATCAAAAGAATTTGCGGGATTATTGGAGGAATAAAGTGTGCCAACAGTTAGATTAAATACAACGAGTACAAATCATATTCCGTTACAAGCAGGAGCACAAACAAAAAACGCATCTGTTACTGGTGCACAGTCGACTGCTCAACAAGCAAACGGAGTATCAGCAAGTACTCAAAAAACACCCGGTATTATGGATAAAGATGATTTCCTGAAACTTTTCTTAGCAAGCTTTCAACATCAAGACCCGTTTAATGCGATGGATATGAACCAAATGATGAACCAAACAGCACAGCTATCGCTTATGGAGCAAGTACAGAATATGACAAAAGCAGTAGATAAACTGCAATCAACGATGTATTCGACGGCTCTTGATGGAGGGATGAAGTTTTTAGGAAAGTATGTTAGAGGTGTAAGCAATAATGGAAAGCAAGTGACTGGTCAAGTGGAAACAGTTCGACTTGCTGAAAATAACGATGTGCAACTTATTGTTGATAATCAAGTTGTCTCACTTCGTTTCATAGAAAGGGTTTCTGATAAACCGATAACAGAAACTAATCCGGAAGATGAGAAGAAAGATGATATAGAAAAAAATGAAGAGGTTAAGCCAGATTAATAAAAGGAGTGTACAAAGGTTATGATTAAAGCGTTATATACAAGTATTACAGGGATGAATGCAGCACAAAATGCATTAAGTGTTACTTCAAATAATATTGCAAATGCACAAACGGTTGGATATAAAAAGCAAAAAGCTATTTTTGATGATTTGCTATATAATAATACGGTTGGTTCACGTGGTGATGGTGCCTATGCTGGTACGAATCCAAAGAGTATTGGTAACGGTGTAAAGTTCAGTGGGACATCTACAGATTTTAGTGATGGTTCTATTACTTTAACTAGTGATAAGATGGAAACAGCGATAGAAGGAAACGGTTTGTTTTTAGTTGGTGATCGTAACGGTGGAAATGTAGAGTATACGAGAAAAGGATCTTTTGGTGTATCGAAAGATAACTATGTTACAACTACAGGTGGACAGTATGTGTTAGGTTATGGTGTGAAAACAGGAACACAAGAAATAGATTTTTCTTCACGACCAAGCCCAATTCATATTCCAATGGGATCAGCTGTTGGTGGGATTCAAACAGATAAAGCGACAATAGGCGGAAACCTTCCTAGAAACCAAAATGCATTATCTCACGAATTTACAGTTTTTGATGCGGAAGGGAACTCGTTAACGTTACGTGTAAATATTAAGCAAAAGACTACAAAAGAGACTGTAGATGGTAAAGAAGTTGAAAAGCCAGTGCCAGGCGAATATACATATACAGTTTCTGTAAGGAATGATTCTAAAAACGAAAAAGAATTTAAGCCTGTCCAAGGCATGACGGGCGAAAAAAATCTTAAATTTGATACATTAGGAAATTTAAAGGAGACAGATGAGGCTGTACAAAAAGATCCAGTAACTGGTGAAATTACTAAAGGTGGATCTGTTCAAATTCCTTTTGGTGGTGGTCTAACACTTGATTTAAGCGGATTAACAAATTATCCAACAGGAAAAACTATTTCTACAACAGAAGTAACGGGGCGCCCAGCTGCAATTGCAAATGACTATTCTATTTCTGACGGTGGTTTCGTTATGATGAAATATTCGGATGGTAGTATGAAAGTTGTAGGACAATTAGCTGTAGCTACATTCCCTAATTCAGGTGGATTAATGAAAACAGGAAATGGAAATTACGTTGCGACACCATCAGCGGGTATTCCAGGAATAGGTGTTGCTGGTGAGAATGGTGCAGGTAATGTACGAGGATCAGCAAAAGAAAGTTCAAACGTAGATTTATCTGTAGAATTTGTTGATTTAATGCTTTATCAACGCGGATTCCAAGGAAATGCGAAAGTAATTAAAGTGTCAGATGAAGTATTAAATGAAGTTGTAAACTTAATTCGATAATATATCATAAAGTAAAATTGTAATGCAGTAGAAAGGGTTTTTTATTCGTATGACGACAAGACAAGAACGAATTTTACAATTGCCTTTTTTCGAAAATAAACGTGAACTTGCAGAGCAAGTGTTAAAAATGGAACGAGAAGAGCATATATATTTACCGGATCAATTTGAAATTAAGCAAGTACCTGCATATTCATTTGGTGAAAAGCAATCAATCATTGGCCGTATTCATGAGTTTTATTTCATAAGTGTTGGTAGCGAAGGAGAATGGAAGTACCAACTGTTTAAGGACGAGATGAAGTGCCGTGAGTTTTTTATTACACTATCAGGGATAACGGATCAGCAGATTGCATTTTGGTTCAATAACATCGAGTTATTGAAAAGGTCTTAAAAGACTTTAAAAGCTCTTTTTTAGGTTTTGAGAGAGGTCCTGGCGGAGTGTGGTGGCGGTTAGTGCCTATGTGGTGCTCGACTGGTGTGTAAGACCAGAGATATGGAGAGTTACTAGGGTAGTTTAAGAGGATTTAAGCGAAGTGTAGTTGCAAAAATGGATCGATGAAAGGTTACTGGGATGGTTAATCGTTTTATGGCAGACCAGTGCCTTTTGGATCGTTTGTGATGATAGATTTTTATAAAAGGAGAGGTGAGGAGGATGGCGCAGAATAAGTATCGCGTTACATTCATTTCGCCAAGTGAGGTTGAGCAGCGGACTGTTATGGCGGCGAGTAGTTTGCCGAATTTAATTCGTCAAGTAGAGAGTATTATTGCTGATCCGAACGGTTATTTTGTAAATGATAAAAAAAATAATTGCTATTTTAAAGTAATTAAAGAAAATGTTACGTTTATTCAATATGAGTTACTATTTTCGGATAAGGAAATTCATATTGAAAAATTAAAACATATAGCACCAGCTATATTGAAACAATTATTTAAAAAAATAAATGATCCAGAATTATATGCACTTGCGCTACTTGATGTTGATATAGCGACGAAAGAATATGTGCTAGAAGAAATGGATTCGGAGCTAAGAATAAGAGTAGAAACGGAGCTTTCGAAAAAGTGGGAAGCAATGCCGACAGAAATTGTAGGAGCACAAGAAGTGTTGTTAGAAGCACTTGCTTCGTTTATACAAGATTAATTGTCTTTTTAAATAAATGAATCGTCCAACTATCTATATTTTTTATATAGATAGTTGACTTTTTCGTTTTAATAAAGCTTAATAATTAGATATACGGAATTAATGGAAGGGGAGCGACACCTTTATGTCACAAGCACAAAGTATTTTATTAGAAAGCGGAACAAATGAATTAGAGATTGTTACATATACTGTTGGTGAAAACCTATTTAGTATTAACGTAATGAAAGTACGTGAAATCATTAATCCATTCCCTGTTACAACTGTGCCAGAATCTCATCATGCAGTTGAAGGTGTTGTACAAGTACGTGGTGAAATTTTACCTGTTATTAACTTAGCGACAGCTCTTAATTTAAAATCGACAAAGCCACTTGATCAAACGAAATTTATTATCTCTGAATTAAATCAAATGAAAGTTATTTTCCGTGTTGATGAAGTGCATCGTATTCAACGTATTTCTTGGGAACAAATTGATGAACCAGCTTCATTGTCTATGGGGCTAGAAGAAACGACATCTGGTATTGTAAAACTAGATGGACAAATTATTTTGCTATTAGATTATGAGAAAATTGTATGCGAAATTAGTGGTACTGGTTATGACAATAAATCACTTGCAGGGTTAGAACAGAAAACAGATCGAGCTGAAAAAGTGATTTATATTGCAGAAGATTCAGCAATGCTTCGCCAAATATTAGAAGAAACATTATCATCAGCTGGATATACGAAAATGAACTTCTTCAGCAATGGTGCAGAAGCGTTAGCACAAATTGAAAAATTAGCGAAAGAACAAGGGGAAAAAATGTTTGAACATATTCACTTGCTAATTACGGATATTGAAATGCCGAAAATGGACGGACACCATTTAACGAAAGTGGTTAAAGATAGTGAAGTAATGAATCGTTTACCGGTCATTATTTTCTCTTCATTAATTACAAATGAATTATTCCATAAAGGCGAAGCGGTAGGAGCAAATGCGCAAGTAAGTAAGCCAGATATTCAAGAGTTAATCGGCTTAGTAGATAAGTTAGTACTGTAAAAGAGATTTAAAAGCTTTTTTTAGCTGGAATAGAAGCTCTAGCCATGCGTGGTGGCGGTCAGTACCTAATAGAGTCCCATGCCATGTTCAGACCAGAGATGTCGAGCAGGCTTTAGGGGGAATGGAAGAAGTGGATCGCCGAGAGCTTTTTAGAAGAACTGGTGAACAATTTTCTACTTTTTTCTGGAATAGGAAACTAGCCGCGTGTGATAGCGGTCAGTGCTTAGTAGGGCTCCATACGATGTGAGACTTCAATTGAAGTTTTGTAGATGTTATTTATAACTCTATTCTTTTGGTGGAGAGAAGGGAACTAACCGTGTGTAGTATTGGTTAGTTCCTTTTTACTGTTTTATACTCTGTATAGGTGGAAAGATGGAGCGTTTTTGGAGTGTTTGTGGTTGTATGTATGAAAAATCTTCATTTAAAGATTTTTGATTTAAAAATATAAAAATGTATCTTTGGATTTTTTTAGTAATTTTTCGTGATAACGCAAATTTTTTCGGTGAAATTACATTCTAAATACCATATAATATAATTAAAAGTGATTCATATGCAATTATGCATATGAATGAAAAAATCTTTTTCTATTTCTATACTTTCTATACATTTTTGTATGTTTATTATTTGACAGACAATTTCGAAATGTTATAATATGGATATGTAAAAATTGCTATTTTCTGAGAAGACATGGGAGTCAGATGAGAATTGTGAAAGGATGAGGGGGAGTGGCACAGATTATGTATCACCACACAGCAATCAATGTATTAAGTCTTTTACAAAACATGTCAAATAATAAAATGAACGATATGCAACTAGAAGCGGAATTTAAAAAAATAGAAAAACAATTCCAAGTAAAATATGAAGAACTAGTTGATTTATATAATAGAATGGTATTATTTCAAATAGATATAGAAAAACATGGTGGGATGCGAGCGTATGAAAAATCAGCGATTACATGGCTGAAGACTGAGCTAGAGTTACTGTATGAAGTGTATCAATTTTCCCAACGTCACGGTTTAAACATTATTAATATTTCAAAATACGTTAGTAAAAAAGAACTAAATCTTTTTCCGAAAACAGAAAGTCAATTACAAAATACGTATTACAAATTAAAAAAATGTGAAATACCGTTTGAAAATATTGAAAAACAAAAACCAGGACGAAAGCGAAAATATACACCTGTCAAAGAACCAATTGTTGAAATAAAAAAAGAAAACAAACAAGAATTAAGAAATGAAGTTCCAAATACAGAGAACGAAAAAAATCTTGTAACAGTTATATCTGGCATTGTTGATAATTTTGAAACGATTAGTCAGTGTAGTGAAAGAAAAGAGCACGAACTACATCAGTTTATGGAAGGAATCTATAAGCTTTCTAGCATGGCTGCAGAGCGTTCAAAAGATGAAAAGAATGCTCGTGGTCTCGAAGGCGAATTACATGTATTACGAGCTGAGAATGAAAGGATCAAGCGAGAAAAGGAAGAGCTTGTTCATGATATAAAAGAAATGACACATCATTTAATTCATTTCATTACGAGCTCTGATATCGATCAAATTCGCACATTGCCTTTCTTTGTAAAAGAATGTAAACAAGATTTGCATAAATTAGGGTTATATAACGCACAAGACGGTAAAATGAAAATTATGGTTGATCGCAGTGGACAGGTTATGACTGTAACGCAGTAATAAAATTTGGGTACAAAATAAAAGGGAGATACATAGTTTATATGTATTTCCCTTTTGTTTTGTATGGAATCGTTTCAAAGAAGGAAGATGATTTTTTTAAGATTGTAGTAACTTGGAAACCATTTGCGGTATTTGATTTGCTTGTGAAACCATACTAAGTGCAACTTCAGTTAACAATTTAAACTTTAAAAAATCGCTCATTTCCTGCGCCATATCCGCATCTTCAATTCGAGATGCAGCATCTGTTAACGCTGTACTTTGGCTATTTAAATTTTCGATATTAAATTGTAGGCGGTTAATCATAGCACCGAGATCAGCACGATGAAGTGATACATTTTGTAAAGCCTCTTCAATTTTACGAATCGCCGCTCTTGCTTCTTGTTCTGTTGAAATGTTGATGTCATGTTGTGTAGGGGAAGGGGGAATATGTTTCGTTATATTTACTGTATGACCGATATCATCTAACGTAACAGGACGGTTTTGGCCGTCGAACACGGATAAATCATTAAACTCAGTCGTCTCGCCGATATAGCCAATTTGCTCTGTTAAAGACTGAAACTCTTTATTTAACGAATCACGGTTTTTATTTGAATTTGTACCATTAGCAGATTGAACAGCTAAATCATGCATACGCTGTAAAATATTTGTCACAGTTTGAAGAGCTGCTTCCGCTGTACGTAGCATCGATATCGCATCCTCATTATTTCGAATCGCCACACGCATACCACTCGCTCTCGCATGCATACGAGTCACAATCGCAATATTAGCTGGATTATTAGAAGCATGGTTTAACTTCTTACCAGTAGCCAGATGCTCCATTGCAACATTCATACGTTTTTCATTCTCATATAGAGATTGCCTAGCATTCATACTCAAAACATTCGTACCAATACGCATAATAGACACTCCTTATAGATTGATATAGTTAGTGTTATAAAGCTAATAAACGGTCATGAAAAGATAAAAATGCTTATACTTATTTGCTATTTGTGTTTTAACATAAGAGGAGATTAAGATTAGCACTGACCGCTTCTATGCATTGCGGATGCTCTCTTCTACATAAAAAAAGAAAGCTTTTTCAAATAATCTATCTATATAGAAAAAATAAACCTCTCCGCAAGCAGAGAGGTTTATTCATGAAACTAACTCAAATGGATTATTGTAATAATTTAGAAACCATTTGTGGAGTTTGGTTTGCTTGAGAAAGCATGCTGATACCAGCTTCGTTCAAGATTTTGAACTTAGTCATTTCAGACATTTCTTTCGCCATGTCAGCGTCTTCGATTTGAGAAGCAGCTGAAGCCATGCTAGCAGATTGGCTCTTAAGGTTATTTACGTTAAAGTCAAGACGGTTTAATGTAGCACCTAGAGTTGCACGATTGTCAGCGATTGTTTTAAGGGCAGCATCAATTGATTTAATAGCAGCAGAAGCGTTTGGACCTGATTTTTCAATATCACCAGCTTTAATCATAGTAGCAGGATCAATTTCTGTGCCAATTCCTTGAGCTGTGGTAAGTTTTTTATCACCATTGTATGCAGTGAATTTTTCCTCGATTTTATTGATGTTTTCATCACTCATCAAGCCTTTAACTTTATCAAATGCTTGCTTGAATTCATCAACAGCGTCTTGAATTTCTTTTTCCCCAGCTGCAGGGATAGTATCACCAGCTTTATCTGTCCCAGTACCATCAGGTAATTCAGCTAATTTTTTTTGAGCAGCTTTTAAAGCTTTAATATCTTCAGCGGCATTTTTTATGTCTTCATCTGTAATTTTAACAGTTTGTTTTCCAGAACCACTAATTGATAAATCGTTAAGTTCTAATGTTTTTGTAGATACATTTGATAAACTAATATTAATTTGTTTACTAGTATCAGCATTATCTAGAGTTTGAATTGCGATAGAATCTTTAGAACCATCTAATAGCTTTTGATCGTTAAACTCAGTGTTTTTAGAGATGTAATCAATTTGGTCTTTTAATGCGCCAAACTCTTTGTTCAATGCATCTTGGTTTTCTTTTGTGTTTGTACCATTCGCAGATTGGTTAGCGATGTCACGCATACGAAGTAAGATGTTAGATACTGAATTCATTGCTGAGTCAGCTGTACGGATTAATGACATACCGTCTTGTGTGTTGTTAGCAGCAACACCTAATCCGCTTTCACGTGCACGCATACGAGTTGCGATTGCAAGACCTGCTGCATCGTCAGAAGCGTTGTTGATACGTTTACCGCTTGATAAACGGTCCATAGCGTTACTCATTTTAGCTTGGTTTTGGCGCATGTACTCTTGTGTACGCATGCTATTAATGTTTGTATTAATTCTCATGTTAAGAACCCCCATTTTTTTATATTGACTTTTCTGCAAATTGAAAAACGGTAATATGCAAAAAAATCAATTTCGAGATTTATTGTAATCCCTGTCATAGCGGGTGTCAACTAAAAATTCGAATTAATAAATATAAAAAAATAACAGTTTAACAATATATTCATTTTTTTATTACAATATTATTAAAAGGATTATTGCAAACTTTAAAAAAAAACTCTAATATTAGATTATCTTTGTTTACCGAAAAGGTGATATTATGTTAGTTGGAAATATAGTAAAAGAAGTGCTTGCATATAAGAAAGGACAAATTCAGCAAAAGTTAAGTAGTCCGCAGGCGTTCGTTAGTAGTAGGTTTCGAGAGAAGTTGCAAAGCGAGCCTATGAAGGAGACGAAGGCTACTACGCAACCGGCCAAAGTAGAGGATATGAGTCAGCCGGTACAATCTACGAAAATAGAAGCGCTCGTTAATAAAGGTGATTCTAGTAAAGTAGAGGAAGCAATTCAGCCGGAAGAAAAGCCTGAAACGAAGAAAGTTGATGAAGTGCAAGTCGCGCAAAAAGAGTTTGAACGACGTTTCCCGGAAACGAAAAATGAGGCTGTAGATACGTGGGGATTAACGAAGAAGTATAATATTCAAAAAATACGTTCTTTAAATGAAGGGAAGTATGAGGATATTATAGATAGAGTAAGTCGTACATACGGAATTCCGAAAACGTTAATTCAAAAAATGATTGAAGTAGAGTCTAATTTTAATCCGAAAACGGTGTCACATGCAGGGGCGATGGGCCTTATGCAGCTTATGCCAGCGAATGTGAAAGAGATGGGTATAAAAAATCCATTTTCACCAGCTGAAAGTATTGAAGGCGGCGTGAAAGAGTTAAGTGGTTATTTAAAGAAAAATAACGGTGACTTAGTATTAGCGCTTGCTTCTTATAATGCTGGTCCTGGTAATGTGAGAAAGTACGGAGGGGTACCTCCATTTAAAGAAACGCAAGGATATATTAAAAAAATATTAAATATCGACGTTTCGAAATAAGAAGTTTCATATATAGAGAGAAAATGAAATTTTCGTAAACATGATATGGGAGTGGCTAGATTGAAATTACAAGATGATATTCCGTTAACAATTTATTTTGAAATCGGAAATACGAAAAAGAAAATTGAAGATCTGCTTCATATTACGAAAGGTACATTGTATCGTCTTGAAAATTCAACGAAAAATACGGTGCGTCTTATGCTTGAGAATGAAGAGATTGGAACCGGAAAGATTTTGACGAAGAATGGAAAGATGTACGTTGAAATCGTTGAATTGAAAAGGTAGGGAAGGGGATTTTCATGAGCGGCGATAAATTAAGCCAAGAGCAAATTGATGCCCTGCTGAAGGCGGTAAATGAAGGCGAGGAAATGCCAGCTTTCGCACAAGAAGCAGGGAAGCAAGATAAATTTCAAGAGTATGATTTTAATAGACCGGAGAAGTTCGGTGTTGAACATTTACGTAGTTTGCAAGCGATTGCTTCTACGTTTGGTAAACAGACGTCACAGACGTTGTCAGCGCGTATGCGTATTCCGATTGACTTAGAGCCTTCGACAGTTGAGCAAGTTCCATTTACGAGTGAGTATGTGGAGAAAATGCCGAAAGATTATTATTTATATTGCGTCATTGATCTCGGACTTCCAGAGCTTGGAGAAATTGTTATTGAGATTGATTTAGCATTTGTTATTTACATTCATGAGTGCTGGCTTGGCGGGGATAGTAAGCGTAATTTTACGATGCGTAGACCGTTAACAGCATTTGAGTTTTTAACGCTTGATAATATATTCTCGCTTTTATGTAAAAATTTAGAGCAATCGTTTGAAAGTGTTGTAGCGATTAAACCGACATTTGTAACGACGGAGACAGATCCGAATGCACTTAAGATTACGACAGCGAGTGATATTATTTCATTACTGAATGTAAATATGAAAACGGATTTTTGGAATACGACGGTGCGCATCGGGATTCCGTTCTTATCTGTTGAAGAAATTATGGATAAGTTAACGTCTGAAAATATTGTCGAACATTCTTCAGATAAGCGTAAAAAGTATACATCTGAAGTAGAAGTGAAAGTAAATCAAGTGTATAAACCAGTTCACGTTGCGATTGGTGAGCAGAAGATGACGATGGGCGAGATTGAACAAATTGAAGAGGGCGATATTATTCCGCTTCATACGAAAGTTTCAGATGAATTACTTGGTTATGTAGATGGAAAGCATAAATTTAATTGTTTTATTGGAAAAGATGGAACGCGTAAGGCGCTCTTATTTAAAAGTTTTGTAGAGTAGGAGGATCCATATGAAGCATGAAGTATCTCCTGTGTCATTAATGGGATTAGAAGAATTTGCAGGAAAGCGAAATGAAGCAAGTAAAGCACATATTGATACTGTTTCAGATATTTCGATTGAACTTGGTGTAAAGCTTGGAAAGGCATCTATTACGCTCGGTGACGTGAAGCAATTAAAAGTTGGCGATGTTCTGGAAGTAGAGAAAAACTTAGGACATAAAGTAGATGTATATTTAAGTAATATGAAAGTCGGCATTGGAGAAGCGATCGTAATGGACGAGAAGTTCGGTATTATCATTTCTGAAATTGAAGCTGACAAGAAGCAAGCTGCGCTTATGAAAGCGCAAAGTCAAATGCAAGATAAAGAGTAGAGGAGGAGTCATATGTCGTATATGACGACCTTATTTCAAGTCGTTTTACTGTTTGGTGCGCTCGGCTACGGTGCATATTATATGACGAAAAAGACGCGCAAACAGCAGTTTTTTAAACAAGGTGAAAATGGCCATATTCAGGTGAAAGACGGCGTTTATTTAAATCATCAAACGAGCGCCTTTTTATTTGAAGTAGACGGCAAGCAAGTGTTCACTGTTATTAGTAATAACGGTGTACAATCTGTGCAATTAACAGGAACAGGAAATCAGTTTCAACAAGCGCTAGAAGACGCGGTGAAGAGTGAAACGAAAAAAGTAGAGGATCCATCATGAGAATAAAGAAACAGTTATCGTTATTAGCCGTTATTTTCGTATTTTCTATCGTTTTTTCAATTATTTTTGTAAATCCAGCGTATGCAGCCCAAAACGGTTTTATTAATTTCGAAAATGGAAAAGAGTTTACGAGTAATTCAAGTGTACAGCTATTTGCGCTCGTTACCCTTTTATCATTATCTTCATCTATCGTTCTATTATTTACACATTTTACTTATTTTATGATTGTTCTTGGGATTACACGTCAAGGACTTGGGGTAATGAATTTACCACCGAACCAAGTACTTGTTGGACTTGCCTTATTTTTATCACTCTTTACGATGCAGCCTGTTCTTGGGCAGCTAAAGAGCGATGTGTGGGATCCGATGACGAAAGAGAAAATAACGGTAAGCCAAGCTGCGGAAACGACAGCTCCGATTATGAAAGAGTATATGTCAAAGCATACGTATAAGCATGATTTGAAAATGATGCTGAAAGTGCGCGGAGAAGAGTTGCCGAAAGATTTAAAAGATCTTTCCTTATTTACGCTCGTACCATCCTTTACGTTAACGCAAATTCAAAAAGGATTGTTAACGGGGATGTTCATTTATTTAGCGTTTGTATTTATAGATTTGATTATTAGTACACTTTTAATGTACCTCGGGATGATGATGGTACCGCCGATGATTTTAAGTTTACCGTTTAAAATACTCGTTTTCGTATATTTAGGTGGATATACAAAAATCGTCGACATTATGTTTAAAACGGTCGCCTGAAGCGTTTGATGCTATGTGATAGGAGTCATATAAATGAATACGTCACCAATTATAGATATTTTTCAAACCTTTTTTTATAAAGGGGTTATGATTTTAATGCCGGTTGCCGGTGTTAGTATGATTGTCGTTATTATCATCGCTGTCATTATGGCGATGATGCAAATTCAAGAGCAAACGCTGACGTTTTTACCGAAAATGGCGAGTATTGTACTCGTTATTATCATTTTAGGTCCGTGGATGTTTCAAGAATTAACGACACTTATTTTAGATTTATTTGATAAAATTCCATCGCTATTGCGTTCGTACTAAGATAGGTGGACTGAAATGAATATGGAATTATGGGCGGCGACGTTTTTTGCGTTTTGCCGCATTACTTCATTTTTATATTTTTTACCGTTTTTCTCTGGTCGATCTATTCCAGCGATGGCGAAGGTTACATTTGGACTTGCTCTTTCCATTACAGTGGCCGATCAAGTTGATGTTTCTCACATAAAGACAACTTGGGACGTTGTAGCTTATGCAGGTACGCAAATTGTAATTGGATTATCACTTTCAAAAATTGTAGAAATGCTGTGGAACATTCCGAAAATGGCCGGGCATATTTTAGACTTTGATATCGGTTTATCACAAGCAAGTTTGTTTGATGTAAATGCAGGCTCACAGTCTACTTTACTATCAACCATTTTTGATATATTTTTTCTCATTATTTTTATTTCACTTGGCGGCATTAATTATTTCGTTGCCACGATTTTAAAGTCGTTTCAATATACAGAGGCGATTTCAAAATTGTTGACGACTAGTTTTTTAGATAGTCTACTCGCAACGTTATTATTTGCGATTACATCAGCGGTTGAAATTGCTCTTCCGCTCATGGGAAGTTTGTTCATCATTAACTTTGTTTTAATTTTAATCGCAAAAAACGCTCCGCAATTAAACGTTTTTATGAATGCGTACGTTATTAAAATTACGTGTGGTATTTTGTTTATTGCAATGAGTGTACCGATGCTCGGTTATGTGTTTAAAAATATGACGGATGTATTGCTTGAGGAATATACGAAACTATTTAACTTTTTCTTAACGAAGTAGGGGGACGCGCATGGCAAAGGATAATAAAACAGAAAAGGCCACCCCGCAGAAGCGTAAAAAATCGCGTGAAGAAGGGAATATTGCCCGGAGTAAAGATTTAAATAATTTATTTTCCATACTTGTGTTAGCAGTTGTCGTTTACTTTTTTGGAGATTGGCTCGGGTTTGAGATTGCCAATTCCGTATCGGTGCTGTTTGATCAAATTGGAAAAAATACAGATTCAACCGAGTATTTTTATATGATGGGGATTTTACTACTAAAAGTATCAGCTCCGATATTAATACTCGTATACGCTTTTCATTTATTCAATTATATGATTCAAGTCGGTTTCTTATTTTCTTCTAAAGTTATTAAGCCGAAAGCGTCACGTATTAACCCAAAAAACTATTTTACAAGATTGTTTAGTCGTAAAAGTTTAGTAGATATTTTGAAATCACTGTTTTATATGGGATTAATCGGTTACGTCGCTTATGTGCTATTTAAAAAGAATTTAGAGAAAATCGTGAGTATGATTGGATTTAATTGGACTGCGTCACTTACTGAAATTATAAGGCAAATTAAATTTATCTTTTTAGCTATTTTAATTATATTAATTGTTCTTTCTATTATTGATTTCATTTATCAAAAGTGGGAGTACGAACAAGATATTAAGATGAAAAAAGAAGAAGTAAAACAAGAGCATAAAGATAATGAAGGAGACCCGCAAGTAAAGGGGAAACGAAAAAACTTTATGCACGCCATATTGCAAGGAACAATTGCGAAGAAGATGGATGGCGCAACGTTTATTGTAAACAACCCGACCCATATTTCGGTCGTACTCAGGTACAATAAACACGTTGATGCAGCACCAATTGTCGTTGCAAAAGGGGAAGATGAACTCGCATTATATATACGAACACTTGCCCGTGAACAAGAAATACCAATGGTGGAAAACCGTCCGCTTGCTCGTTCTTTATATTATCAAGTCGAGGAAGATGAGACAATTCCAGAAGATTTATACGTAGCTGTAATTGAAGTTATGCGCTATTTAATTCAAACGAACGAACTTGAAGTATAATAGCGCGTTTGGAGGAGATCTCTTTGTTTAAGATAGATTCTGCAAGAACCTATTTTTCTATCTTTTTAGCAGCGTCATTCGTAGTGGCGCTCTTAATTCCACTTCCACCATTTATACTTGATATCATTATCGTTTTTCTACTAAGTATGTCAGTGCTTATTTATATGCGAGCGACAAGTATTAACGAGTGGGATGAATTAAAGTCATTTCCGACGATGTTGTTATTAATCGGGATTTTCCGTGTATCGATTAACGTATCGACGACGCGAGCGATTTTGACAAACGGAAATGCTGGTCATGTTATTGAAGAGTTCGGTCAGTTCGTAATTGGCGGGAACTTATTAATTGGTATCGTTATTTTTACAGTATTAATCATATTCCAGTTTATCGTTGCAAACGGTGCATCTCGTACAGCTGAAGTAGCAGCTCGTTTTACACTTGATTCTTTACCAGGGAAACAAATGTCGATCGATGCGGATTTAAACCAGCGTATTATTTCAGAAAAAGATGCACAAGCAAAACGAAAAAAATTAAATATGGAAACAGAGTTTTACGGGGCGATGGATGGTGCCGGGAAGTTCATTAAAGGGGACGTTATTTTCGGGATTGTCATTTTATTCGTAAACATCATTTTCGGTTTAATTGTCGGAATGATGCAGCAAGGAATGAGCTTTGGTGAAGCTGCTCTTCATTACACACAGTTAACTGTCGGCGACGGAATTGTAAACCAGATTGGATCGCTCATGCTTGCGATTTCAACAGGTATTATTGTAACGCGTGTATTTGACGGTTCACCGGATACAGTAACGGAAGGTATCTTTAAAGAGTTATTAGCGCATGAAGTCGTTGTATATGCGCTTGGCGGTTTATTTATCGCAATGGGTATTTTTACGCCGCTACCATTTCTACCATTTGCACTCGTTGGTGGAACAATTATCTTCTTAGGAATTCGAAATAAAAACCGCATGAAGAAAGAAAAAGAAGATGAACTTCAAAAAGAATTAGAAATGATTCAAGGCGAAGATGAGCAACTGCAACAAGTGGAAGATTCATTTGGCGTATTTACAGATAAATATCCAATTATTGTAGAATTAGGTTTAGATTTAGCAGCACTTGTAAAGCAGAAAATTAACGGAGAAACAGCTCGTGATAAAGTTGTTCTTATGAGGAAGTCGATTATTACTGACCTCGGTATTAACGTTCCTGGAATTAACTTTAAAGATAATACGAGTTTTAGACCACGCGGACGATACATTATTCGTATTAAAGGTGCGAAGGCAGCTGAAGGAGTTTTAAAATCAGGTTACTTATTAGCACTGAAAACACCGAATGTAATGGCCGATTTAGATGCAGAACCGGCGAAAGATCCGATTTTTGGCGAGGATGGATATTGGATTTTAGAACATATGGTACAAGATGCACAAATGAAAGGCTATCAAGTATTAGAGCCACTTAGCATATTAATTACACATTTAGATGTTGTCGTTAGACGTAATCTTCATGAGTTAATTCAGCGTCAACATGTAAAAGACTTAATTAACTCACTTGAAAATGATAACGGCGTTTTATTAGAAGAGATTAAGAAGAAAGAAATTGATTTATCACTCGTTCAAAATGTTATTAAACAATTGCTAAAAGAAGGTATTTCTATTCGTGATTTACCAACTATTATTGAAGGTATTATTGACGGAAAAGAAATTTATCAAAATCATGTTGACGGCGTAACGTCATTCGTCCGTGAATGTATTTCAAAAGTGATTTGTGAAAATGCGAAAAATCCTGACGGGAAAATATATGCGGCGCTCTTCTCAGATTCAATTGAGTTAGATGCAGACGTTGTGAACAATTCTTATCAAGGTTATTTATTAAACTGGGATTTAGATTTAGAAACGCGAGTCGTTGAACAAGTACAACGCGTATTGAAACAAGCGAGGTTAATGGGAAGAGAACCAGTATTATTAACGCGTAGAAAAGATTTCAGGTTTGCGATTGTAAGACTTCTTGAGCGTTATCAAGTAGAAGCGCAAGTACTTTGTATTAGCGAATTAGCACCAGAAATTGTTGTAGATCAAATTGCCTATATTGAATAGTAGGGGGTGAAGTAATGGAAAGTACAGAAAAGAAAGAAGCGTTAATGCGAATAAAAGCAGCTTCGAAAAATGAATTGTATCGAAAGTTATTTGACCAATATGGTACAGATTATTATTACGTTGTCGATGAAAGTGTAAAACGAAATATCCCGTTTTTTTGGAAAAAGAATTATGAAATGTTAGTTGCTTTTCCAGAGGATAAACAGGAAGAAGTGAACGAAGGAACAGCGCAATTTCATGAACAGTTAATGGATGTTGTGAATGACCCTTCAGAACAAATTGTGAAGGCGAACGGAATTCAATCGGTACTGCACAATTTAGAAAACGTGACGACTCCTATGTCATATGCGGCGATGCAAACAGGAAATAGTGAAGAATGGGCAAGAAAGAAAGAGAAGCTATTAAAGCTGTTTGAAAAAGGTATTGTCGTTGTGAAACAGACGGAAGAAACGAAAGTAACGAAAAAGCAAAAAGCTGTGAAAAAAGTCGTTCCTGTCAAGAAAGAAGAAGTGGTTGTAAAAAAAGAAAAGCAAGAATCTGTACCATTTATTATTCAAAAAGTAATTCGCATGCTAGAACAAAACGATGTAGAACAATACTTCATTCACGCATATGCTGAAAAGTTAAAAGTGAAGTTTGAAAGTGCAACGATGATTACAGAAGAAGAAGTAATCGAATATATATTGGAAGATATGAGCTCCCATTTCAATACGGAAAATGTATTTGAAAAAGAAGTACAAACAATTGCATTAATCGGTCCAACTGGTGTTGGAAAAACGACGACACTTGCGAAAATGGCGTGGCAATTTCACGGTATGAAAAAAACGGTTGGTTTTATTACGACAGACCATTCGCGCATTGGGACAGTACAGCAACTGCAAGATTACGTAAAGACAATTGGATTTGAAGTAATCGCTGTGCGTGATGAAGCTGCAATGACAAGAGCGCTTACGTACTTTAAAGAAGAAGCGCGCGTCGATTATATTTTAATTGATACAGCTGGAAAAAATTATCGTGCGTCAGAAACAGTGGAAGAAATGATTGAAACGATGGGACAAGTAGAGCCAGATTATATTTGTTTAACGTTATCAGCTTCGATGAAAAGTAAAGACATGATCGAAATCATTACGAACTTTAAAGATATTCATATTGATGGTATCGTCTTTACGAAATTTGATGAAACGGCAAGTAGTGGTGAATTGTTGAAAATTCCAGCAGTATCATCAGCTCCTATTGTATTAATGACAGACGGACAAGACGTAAAGAAAAACATACATATCGCTACAGCGGAACATTTAGCGAAACAAATGTTGCAAACATCATAGAAAAGAGGTGAAGGATAAGGTAACTGCCTTATTCAAACGAGTATGAACGGTCTTTATATAGGTTCTATGGGTATGATGAATTACATGCAGCGTATTAATGTTCATTCGAATAACGTTGCAAATGCCCAAACGACAGGATTTAAAGCAGAAAATATGACTTCAAAAGTATTTGATGTACAAGACACATATCGCCGCGGAGATGGTGCTGTAACAAATATCGGTTCGGTCGATTACGCTGTAGTACCAGCCGCAACGCATGTGAACTTAGTGCAAGGAAATATACAAATGACAAATAGTGCTACAGATTTCTTTTTAGATGACGGAACTGCTGGCACAGCTTCGTTTTTCGTTACATCTAAAAATAATGAAACGTTTTTAACGAGAGACGGTAGTTTTACATTAAATAGTGATCGTTATTTACAAACAACTTCAGGTGCTTTCGTAATGGGAGAGAATAATGAACGTATTCGTATTCCAGAAGGAGCAAAAGTAGCTGTACAAGCAGACGGTACGTTATATGATGCAGTAACACAAAACAATATTGCTCGCTTGCAAACAAAAACAGTAGGTGCAGAAGCGAATAATCGTCTCGTACAAAGAGAGAACAAAAGTTTTACACTAGCAGAAGGGAACATTGCTGATTTACCGAACGGAACAGGGACAGTAAAAAATCATATGCTAGAAAATTCAAATGTAGATATGACGAAAGAGATGGCTGATCTTATGACAGATCAAAAAATGATTTCAGCGTCACAACGCGTTATGACTTCATTTGATAAAATTTATGAAAAAGAAGCAAATGAAATATTGAGATAGGAGGCTCCTAATAAAGGAGTCTTTTATTAGTTTTAAATTTCAGAATTATCAATTGACTTTGCAGAGCTTCTTTTTTATATTAGTAGGTATAACTATAACTACTAAAGAGGTGAGAGTATGGCAACGGCATTATATTTAGAAGATGCATACAAAACGAGTTGCGAAACAGAAGTGATAAAAGTAGAAGGGAATAAAGTATTTGTAAAAGAAACAGTTTTTTATCCAACTGGTGGAGGGCAGGAATGTGATACAGGTGTCATTGTACAAGATGGGTTTGTATTTGAAGTTGAAAAAGTAAAGAAGGAGCAGGGAGAAATAGTTCACTATATAAAAGATGGAGCTCAAGTAAAATTAGGTCCTGTTAAATTAGAGATTAATTGGGAAAGACGTCATAATTTAATGCGCCATCATTCTTTACTGCATCTTATCGGAGCTGTCGTTTATGAAAAGTATGGAGCTCTCTGCACTGGAAATCAAATTTATCCTGACAAAGCACGTATCGATTTTAATGAGTTACAAGAGTTATCGAGCGTGGAAGTAGAAGGAATTGTTAAGGAAGTGAATAAACTTATTGAACAAAATAAAGAAATTTCCACTCGTTATATGAGCCGCGAAGAAGCAGAAAATTCTGTAGGAATGATTAAAACAGCAATAAACCTCCTGCCAACTACTATCCAAGAAATCCGTATTGTTACAATTGAAAATTTAGACGAACAAGCTTGTGGAGGCACACATGTGAAAAATACGAGTGAAATAGGAACACTTGTTATTGATAAAGTAAAAAGTAAAGGGAAGCAAAATCGTCGTTTTGAAGTTAGAGCGATTTAGAGTGTGAGGGGTTACCGATGGATGAAATTATAAAAGAATTACAAAAGTTAGGTTTTTCCCAGTACGAATGTAAAGCGTATATTGGACTACTAAAACATTCCCCAGTAACTGGTTATGAAGTGAGTAAACAAACAGGAGTACCTCGTTCTATGATTTACGAGGTACTCGGTAAGTTAATGGATAAAGGAGCGGTACATATTGTACCTTCTGAACCAGTTAAATATGTACCAGTACCAGCTACCGAATTAATGAATCGAATGCGAAAAGACTTTGAGAAGTCCTTTGAATTTTTAGATGAGAAATTAAATGGTTTAGAACAAGAGCGACAAATAGATGTAATTTCGCATATTCGCTCAAATGATCGTGTTTTAAAAGAAATATGCAATATAATTAATAGAGCGAAGGAAGAGCTATGGATTTCTGTATGGGAAGATCAAGTGCATGAAATTGAGCCGTACATTCATCAAAAGGAAGAGGAAGGTGTACATATATTTTCAATCTTATTTGGCGCTCCAGAAACAAAAATAGGAGCGACGTTTCACCATAATTATATGACGCCCCACGTTGTTGAAAAGAGAATGGGTGGTCATTTAACTGTAATCGCGCGTGACGGGGAAGAAGTATTAATTGCGAACTTCACAAATGATAGCACTTCGTGGGCTGTTACAACGTATGACCCAGCATTAGTTCTCGTTGCTACAGAGTATGTGCGGCACGATATTATGGTTGAAGAAATCACGAAGGAATTTGGAGCTGATAAGTTAGATACGTTATGGCGTGAAAATATAGATTTAGTTCATGTTGTAACAGGAAAACGAACTTTAGAAGGACTGGAGGATGATAAGGATGAGTAAAGCTGAGGCACATGTAGCTTTGCAAAGCGATGATACATTTCAGCAAGGAGTAAAAGATTGTTTACCAACTGTATTTGGTTATTTGAGCATCGGTATAGCAGCTGGCGTAATTGCAAAAACAGCTGGTTTCTCCATCATTGAAATTGCGTTTATGTCCACTTTAATTTATGCAGGTTCTGCCCAATTTATATTAGCTGGTATGTATGCAGCTGGTGCTCCTGCTTCCGCAATTATTTTTACCGTATTTTTTGTTAACTTGCGCCACCTTCTTATGAGTGCTGCGCTCGCGCCGTACTTTACAAAACTGCCTCTATTTAAAAACTTACTAATTGGTTCGCAAATTACAGATGAAACGTTCGGTGTTGCAGTACAGCATGCAGCGCAAAAAGGATATTTAGGTGAAAGATGGATGATTGGGCTTAACGTAACAGCGTATTTAAATTGGATTCTTGCTACTATTATCGGCGGGCTGTTTGGTGAGTGGATACCAGATCCGCATACGTACGGGATGGATTATGCATTACCAGCGATGTTTATCGGGTTATTTGTACTTCAGCTTATAAGTAGTAAACCGAAGTTAGCAATTCATCTTACTGTTGCAATTGTAGCGATTATAATTGCGTACGTTTCACACTTATTTATGCCAGATAGTATAGCGGTTATTATCGCAACATTACTAGCTGCGACGATTGGAGTGGTGATTGAAAAATGGAAATGAGACTAGACATATTATTACTTTTATTAGCAGCAGGAGCTGTCACACTCGTGCCACGTATTTTACCTCTACTCGTATTTAGCAAACTACAAATTCCAGACTGGGGTTTAAAATGGTTAAATTACATACCAATCGCGATATTAGCAGCACTTTTAGCGCAAGTTTTATTTATGCATGAGACGATGCAGTGGGATTACCTGATCGCAGCAATTCCAACATTTCTTGTAGCGATATATACTCGTAGTTTATTAGGTACAGTATTAACGGGAGTGATTGTGATTATTTTGTTACGTTTCTTTTTCTAAAAAGGATTACGCTCATATAATAGCGAAAAGTGTAATAACATGAAAAATATAGGGGTGGTGTTATGATACTTTTAACGATAGGAGCAATTTTATTAACGTTGTTTATTTTCTTTATTATCGGCTTTATTACGTTTATGATGTTTGTTGATAGGGCGACACCTCAAATTTATTACACACCTTGTGAATCAGTGACAGTGAAATCTAAAGGTAAACATAAAAGGAAGAAAAGTTGAAAGTTGGCTTTTCTTCCTTTTGTTTTATCTGATTTTTCTGTATAATTTAAGTTAGTTATTTAACTAACTTAAAGGGTGGTTATAGAAATGGCAAAACCGAATGTTGTTAATAAAGAGAAGTTACTGGAAGCAGCAAAAAAAATTATTGCAGAGCATGGGATGGAAAAGTTGACATTAAAAGCAGTTGCAGAGAGTGCTCAAGTTACACAAGGTACCGTATAGTATCATTTTAAAACGAAAGATCAATTATTACTGGAAGTAACTGAATCGTTTTGTAAAGCGTCGTGGGAACAAATAGGAAAGGATGTACAGTTAGAAAAGGCTTTGCAGTCTGCCGAAAGTAGATGTGTGAAAGATTCAATGTATCATCATTTGTTTTTTCAATTAGTAGCTAGTGGATTACAAAATGATGCGATGAAAAATAAAATTGGTGGATTGTTACATTATGAAAACCAACAATTAACAAGAGTGTTAAATAAAAATATAGGAGGTACAATGACATCTCAAATTTCAACTGAAACGTGGAGTGTTTTATGTAATGCATTAATTGATGGATTGGCATTGCAAGCCTTATTCAATCCATCTTTTTCTAGCGACAAAGTATATGGTGAGTTGCACCTGTTATTGGAAAAGTTCATAGAGCTACAAAAGGGAGGTAATGGTAATGAATAATAAACTTTGGCTCACTATTTTATTTTCTATCGGCGTTTGGTTTTTTGCCTCAGCGTTCTTCATTATTTTCGGTTCTTCTGTTTTATTAGAATACACTTCAAATAGATTTCTTCTACAATTGACGTTTCTTGAATTAGCAACAGCGATAGCTTTATACTTTGTAATGTGGTTATACAAAAGACTAGATACTACAAAATATGCAGTAATTAAGTTAGGTATATGCGGTACAGCAATCGGTTTAATTTTAGATACTTACATTTTATATAATTCTTCTAATCTATTCTCACAATTCTCCTCACAGCAAATTATATCATTTACCATTTGGATGGTGATTGCTTACGCTCTTTATTTAATAATTCCTTTCGTTATGGAACGAAAAAAACTGTTATAAAGAGGATTTTTATCCTCTTTATAACAGTCACATCCCCGAAAGAACTAACAACAATAACCCAAATAAAAAACTAATAAAGGAAAGAAAACCGATACATATGGAGAACACACGGTTGTTTCTCCATTCGCGCCAGAAAGTGATAAAACCTAATATACAAAGGAAAAACCAAATAGGCAGAAATAGGAACTCGCTAATTTTCTCGGGAAGTAACGCATAAAAAGTTGATAAATATAAAATCCAATTTGTAAAAAATAAAATGCAAACGATAATAGATTGTAAGTAGGGGCGTTTGGAAAAATCCCCCTTTTTTACAGTTGCTAAAATAATAGTTAGCGCTGAGAAAAAGGCAATGAATATGAAAATAAGTAAGAGTAATGTAAGTGTCATTTACATCTCCTTTATAAGAGTGTTTTTTACAAGAAATGAATCTATTAAATTATATGCTTGTTTTGTAGAGTGCCCGTTATATTTTTCAGTGTACGGATTTAGAAAACCATGTTCACCGGGTAGTTGCTGTATTTCTAATAAAGGGTTCTTTTGTTGCTGCAACGATTGAATGAAAGAGGATACTGAAAAACTAGCTTCTTTTTCAGGGAATATAAGTAAGGTAGCACATGTTGGTTTCATATGAATATAGTCACGTATACGGGAACCGTAGCATCCGATAATAAAATCTATGTTCGGATTGTTACTACATAGCCATGAGATGGTAGCACCAACACTAAAGCCGATAAGTCCAATATGTGTGTAACGACTAGAAAGATGAGTAATGAATGTTTCAATTTGCTTTTTTCCATCTTCAAATCCAATATGATTCATAAAAAAATGATATGCTTTTTCTTCATCACTATAAGGAAATGCATGTTGTGATTGTAGCAGATTAGGACAGAATACATCTATATGAGATGAAGTGAAGTGGTCAGTAACATGATGCATATGATCGTTCACACCATATATTTCATGAACAGCAATGAGAGCTAATTTTTTCTTCATATCTACAAAGTACCTCTATGAAACTTAAATTCTTTCTCAACAAGGCAGATACGTAGGTGGAAGTTTTCGTACCATTGCTCACGACCTCTTTTTTTCGCTTCTTTATGTAAGACGTTCTGTTTCCAATTTTCAATTGCTTCAAGTGATTCCCAATAAGAAATTGTGATTCCAAGCCCTGCATGATCTCGCGCACTTTCTACACCTAGAAATCCAGGTTGCTGCTTTGCGAGTTCCTCCATTTTATCGGCAACTGTACTATAATCTGCTGTATCATTAGATAAATTGGAAGTGAATATAACTGCATAATAAGAATTGTTTTTTTCTACATTAGATGCCATTATTTTTCCCCCTTAATGTATAGTGTGAATAATTAATCCATAGTTTGTATTTTAGCAGGTCACAAAAAGAAAAGAAGTAGAAAATTCTTATTTTTTCAGCTTCTGTAAAATAGAAGATAGAGGAAATGTATAATAAGTAATCTAAAAAAAGAAAAATGCCACTTCAAAAAAATGAAGTGGCATTTCTTATATTTCCTCTAGGCTATTAACTGGAACTGTTAATTCGCGTCCTGGGTTTTTTACTTCATATATGCGGGCGGTTTCATTGCTCTCGTCGACGTGTTGAATCATAACAGGCATGCCTTGAAAACTAACATTCGCTTGCTCTGCTGACACAGAAAGCTCTTTTGCACGTTGAATATTCATTTATATTCCTCCCATCATTATTATCTTTGCTAAAAAAGAGGAATAATATACCATTTCGAGACATTCTTAAAGTTTTTGTATTATTTGTAATGTTTCTTTAATAAATGAAGAGAAGATTGAATCAGGATAGCTATCTATTGTTTGAACGGCTTCTTTTGCCTCTTTTAAGGCAGATTTTTTATCTTGAAGTTCTATATAGCAAAGGGCACGATAAGATCCAGCTGTTAATAACCACGATTGATCAAGTGGATGACTCATATAATCTGGTATGGTAGCGTGTTTTAATGCTTCCAAAGCTTCCTTATAACGTTTTAAACCATACAAAGATTTCCCTTTCTCAAGATAATACAGCCCATCGTCTTGGAAAATTGGATCATTTTTTAGTTTTTCTCGAAATTGTTCTAGATGTTCCAATGCGATTGTATATTCATTCGTAACAGTGTTATAGTAATAAGCTTTTAATATATCTATATTTGCAGCGGATAAAGTATCTTCTGTAAAAATGGCAAATTGCTCAGATTTTTTTATGTAATATAAATATCGTTCTTTATCAGCTACAATGATTTTTTGATAAGATAAAATGCGATAAAATTCATCTGTTTTATAATACACTTGATGTTTTTTTGAAAATGCAAGTGCATCTAAAATGACTTTTTCACATTTTTCATAACTGCCATATGCGAGTAAAATAATTGCTTCTTTTAAATATAATTGTATATGTGTAATAAGATCCATTTCTAAATTCTTCGTTTTATATTCGTCGCGAATTGTGGCGATCATCTGTAAACATTCTTTATATTTTTTCTGCTTGAAGAGCATATAGTAAAACAGTAGTTTGGTTTCAGTACTTTCGCGATACAAAGTATATTTTTCAAATATAGAAACAGCGGTTTCAACGTAATATTCAATATTATAATCGTTCATAACAGCTGCTGCTGTTATGAACTGTTTATATAAACGTGCTGTATTTAAAGTTGGAGGTAAATCTGTTTGAACGATAGGTAGTAAAGTTTTGTATACTTCATCGCCATTTGCCTTTATTAGTGGCTCCATTTTTTGAATGAGTTCTACAATTTTTCCTTCATCTTCTTCTAATAAAAAGCTCGGTTCACATTCAAGTTTTTCTGCAATATATTGTAACGTTTTCATAGAAGGTGTAGCTTTTCCATTTTCAATTTGACTAAGCATACTTTTTGTCAATTCTGAACCTGCTAGTTCAGTTTGTGTAAGTTTTTTTTCTTTACGTAATGCTTTAATTTTTTCGCCGAGAGTTGCCATATTGTAGCTCCTTTATAACCAAAAGTTAAATACAATTAAACTTTTTGTTGTAATAATTGGAAAGTTGATTATATAATAAGTTTAACACAATTTAACTTTTAAGGGGAGAGTGTCATAATGGAAGATGTAAGTATAGATCAAAATGATTCAAGAATGAAGATTGCAACGAGAAATATCATTTTAATGATGATTGGAAAAATGACGTCTTTATTAGGCGCAGGTATTTATACGTTCGCAATGGGGTTATACGTATTAAAGACAACTGGTTCAGGAATGGGGTTTGCTACTACGCTCGTTTGCGGATCACTTCCAAGGATGATTTGTGGGCCGATTGCTGGTGCTGTAGCTGACCGTGTGAGTCGAAGATGGCTTGTCATCGGTACAGATTTATTAAGTAGTTTAACGATGCTTATTATGTTTATTCTTGCTACTATATTTGGACCATCACTTCTTTTTATTTATATTTCAGCAGCATTATTATCAATTTGTGCAAGTTTTTATTCTGTTGCATTAACTTCGTCTATTCCTAATTTAGTAGATGAGGGGCGTATTCAAAAAGCGAGTGCTTTAAATCAAACGGCAGCTTCTTTATCAAATATTTTAGGACCAATTATTGGCGGAGTAGTATTTGGTTTCTTTTCAATTCAGTCGTTCTTTTTGTTAAATAGTATTACGTTCTTTTTAGCGGTTATTTTGCAATTATTTATTGTATTTGATTTATATAAAAAAGAAGTGGCTGAGAGTAAAGAGCATTTCTTGACGAGTATAAAAGAAGGTTTTTCATATGTAAAACGACAACATGAAATATATGGTTTAATGAAAATAGCATTGTGGGTAAACTTTTTTGCTTGTGGGCTAACCGTTGCACTGCCATACATTATCATACGTACATTGCATTTATCTTCAAAGCAACTCGGAACTGTAGAGGGAATGTTAGCAGTCGGAATGCTAATGGGTGCGATTACTTTATCAGTGCGTAAAGAAGTGAATAATCCGTTTCGTTCTATTTATACTGGACTGTTTTTGTTTGCAGGTTTAAGTTTATGTACAGTATTCCCGTTGTTAGTTACCATTCCAAAAGTAGCAAGTTTTATTTACTATATTGCTTTCATGATGTTAACTGGTATAGCAATTATGGTTGTCAATATTCCGATGCAAGTACATATGCAAAAGACGACAGATCCGAGCTACTTAGGGCGTGTATTTGGCCTACTTGAAACAATTGCGACTGCAATCGCACCGCTCGGTATGATTGTATATGGATTATTGTTAGACATGTTGCCAACTAGCATTGTTATGATGACAATAGGCGGAGGTTTATTGTTAGTTGTATTAGTTGGAGTAAGGCAACATATGGCGAAAAAACAAGTGGATGTGTCGGCTTAAAAATAAGAAAATAATAAAAATGACCAAATTAGTATTTTAGTTTTTGAAACTCTTTTTCATGTATGTTACAGTATAGTGAGCAGGCAAAGAAAAGGAGACAACAGCATGAAAAAATTAAGTTTTGTTATGCTTTTTCTATTAGTCGTAATGGCTGGATGTAGCAATTATGACACATATATTGAAACAGGTATGCAATCATTGAAAGATGAAAAATATAGTGATGCAACAATGTGGTTTGAAAAAGCAGAAAAAGAGAAATCAGGAAATGAAGCGAAATCATATAAAGAAATAGCCGAGAAAATGGATCACGGAGCAACGGCATTAAAAGACGGTAAGTATTTAGAAGCGAAAGACATTGCAAATGAAGTGTTACAAATGAAAAAAGACGATGCGCTTGAAACAGCTGTAACATCAAATGCAGAGAATATGCTTCAAAAAGCAAAAGATGTAGAAGAGAAAGTGAATGAAAGAGTAGCAAAACGTAGAAAAGTAGAAGAAGAAGGAATTGATAAACTCATTAAAGCTGTAGATAGTATAGATGATGTGAAAGAAAAAGAGAAAAAAGTTTCAGAAGCATTAGATAAGGCTGAAGAGGCGCAAGCAAAAATTGAAGCGAAGAAAAATAAATAGAGTTATAGCTTAAAAGACTGTCGTGTAAAGCGACAGTCTTTTAATTTTTTGTTGCATAAGAAGTGATGTTATGTAGTAAAAAAGAAATAATTTTAGAATTCCACCTGTCCTCATGATGAATCGTATAAATGTTACGTTGAAATTCAAATTCAGGGATGGGTATGTAGCGTAGTTCATTTCGTTGTACTTCTTGTTCAATAGCAAGTTTAGAAATAAAGGCAACCCCATTACCGTATTTTAAAATTTGTTTCATCGTTTCTAATGAATCTAATTCAATTTCTGATTGGAATGTAATGTTATGAGCTAACATCCATTTTGTAAGTAAATCTCTCGTTGTAGATGGATTACGATGTAGTAATATGCGTTCCTTTTCGATATCTTGTAATGATAGATTTTCTTTCTTTGAAAAATGATGTTCTTTGGAGAAAGCAAGAACAAGTGTATCAGGCATTACATTCGTCTGTTTTAAAGATGATTCATCAAACGGTGCTGCGGAAATTACACCGAGATCAATTTCATGATTTTGTAGCATCGTTCGAATTTCAGGAGCTGTTTTTACCATGAGTGTTATTTTTATATTTGGAAATTCACATTGAAATTGATGAACAATTTTTGGTAAAAGATAAGTCGCTGGTACATAACTAGCTCCAATTGTTATAGCTCCTTTATGAAAATCTTTAAACTCTTGCGTGACTCGCCTAGCTTCTTTCATAAGCGCATCTATTTTACAAGCATAATGATGCAATGCTTCACCAGCCTCTGTTAAGAAATACCTTCCCGAACGTAATTCAAATAAAGATACACCGAGTTCCTCTTCTAAGCTTTTTATATGGAATGTAATAGTAGGTTGTTTAACACCTAGTTTTTCTGCAACGATCGTAAGCTTTTTGTATTTCTTAATAAGCACTACAATTTCTAATTTTAAGAGATTCATTATGAATTGCCGCCTTTTTTATTTTAACTATAGAAAAAATCTATAGAAATAAATAGTTTATTAGAAGTTTTTTAATTTAATCTTTACAGTACATTAACATTCAGTATAAATCTTCCATATAGAATGAAAGCAGGTTAAGAGTGAGGGGAGAGAGGTGAAACGATGGACATTCAAATTAGTGGATTAGAAAAGAATTTTGGAAAAACGCAGGCGTTAAAGCCATTACAAATTGTGATGAAACAAGGTGAATTCACCACACTGTTAGGGCCTTCGGGATGTGGGAAAACGACTTTACTTAGAATGATAGCAGGACTTGAAGAACCAGATAAAGGTGAAATATATTTTGGAGATACGTGCATGTATTCTTCTTCTAAAAAAATAAAAACATCTCCTCATGAACGTAATATAGGTATGGTATTTCAAGATTTTGCTTTATGGCCACACATGACTGTATTTGAAAATGTTGCATTTGGTTTAAGAGCTACAAAGCAAACGAATCAAATACGGGAAAAAGTAGAAGAGGCAATAAAGCGAGTTCGCTTGCAAGGAATGGAGAAACGTTATCCGCATGAACTTTCTGGCGGACAGCAGCAACGTGTCGCATTTGCGAGAGCGATTGTAACGAAGCCACATTTCATTTTGTTTGATGAACCGCTCAGTGCACTCGATGCAATTTTGCGAGAAGAAATGCGGTTAGAGCTTATGGATATCGTTCATTCCATTGGTTTAACGGCATTGTATGTAACCCACGATCAAACAGAAGCGATGTCAATGTCAGACCAAATTATTGTCATGAAACAAGGAGAAGTATTACAAAAAGGAACACCAGAAGATATTTATGTGAAGCCATCTCATGAATTTGTTGCAAAATTTGTTGGTAAGGCAAATTGGCTTGTAGAGGGGAAACAAATGGTTCGTCCAGAGCATGTGAGCTGGACAAAAAATGAAGTGTGTGAAATGTATACAGGTGAAATCCAGAACGTTACATATGTAGGAGAGCGTTATGAAGTGAAAGTAAATATGGGGACACTCGGAATATGGACAGCTTATCACAATAGTAAGCTAAGCATCGGAAAGCCAGTATCGTTATATGTACCGAAAAAATGTATTCACCATATAGGGGGAGAATCGTATGAAGAAATTCAGTTCGCTTAAGTCGTTATTTGTATGTACTTTATTATTTTCTGCCGTAGTAACAGGGTGTAGTTCAAAGACAGGTAATGCAGATGCAAAAAGTAAAACTACGAATGAAAAGAAGATTGTTGTATATAGTGCAGGACCAAAAGGATTAGCAGAAAAAATTCAAAAGGACTTTGAAAAGAAAACGGGTATAAAAGTGGAAATGTTTCAAGGAACAACAGGTAAAATTTTAGCGCGAATGGAAGCCGAAAAGAAAAATCCAGTCGTTGACGTAGTCGTACTTGCATCTTTACCAGCGATGGAAGGATTAAAAAAAGATGGACAAACGTTAGCTTATAAAGAAGCGAAACAAGCTGATAAGCTTCGTTCTGAATGGTCGGATGATAAAGGACATTATTTTGGATATAGTGCTTCAGCGTTAGGAATTGTGTATAACACAAAAAATGTGAAGACAGCGCCTGAAGATTGGAGCGATATAACAAAAGGAGAATGGAAAGGGAAAGTGAATCTTCCAGATCCAGCACTTTCAGGTTCAGCTTTAGACTTTGTGACAGGATATGTGAAAAAGAATGGAAAAGATGGATGGAATTTATTTGAACAGCTTAAGAAAAATGAAGTTACAGTAGCAGGGGCAAACCAAGAAGCGTTAGATCCAGTTGTAACAGGAGCAAAAGATATGGTCATTGCGGGTGTTGATTATATGACGTACAGTGCAAAAGCAAAGGGTGAACCAGTTGATATTGTTTATCCAAAAAGCGGAACAGTTATTAGCCCACGTGCAGCAGGTATTATGAAGGATAGTAAAAATGTAAAAGGTGCAAAAGAGTTTATTGATTATTTATTATCAGATGATGTACAAAAACAAATTTCTAAAGCGTATTTATTACCCGGTAGAACAGATATAAAAGCGGAAAATAGACCGAATGTGGAAGAGATTCCAGTATTACATATTGATTGGAAAACAGTTGAGAAAGAACAAGATGAAATAGGAAAACAATTTAAGAAAGTATTTCAATAAGATGGTGATTACATGGTAAATCGATTTGGATCAGTAAGGCAAGTTGGGATGACGGTAGCGTTGTTACTTGTGGCGATGTTAATCGTCATTCCGCTTTTTCTCATTTTACTTTCTAGTGTATATGAAAATAGTAGTTGGAATTTTTTAAAGCCGTTTGAAGTGATGCAGAGTAGTGGATTAGCTGGCATTTTTCTAAACTCGATGCTTCTAGGTGTACTCGTAGTAATAGGGGCTACCGTATTTGCATTTCCACTAGCTTTCATTATGAGCAAAACAGATGTTGGAAAGCATAGCAAGTTAGATATTGTTTTTATGATTCCATTTATGACACCGCCATATATTGGATCGATGGGCTGGATTTTGTTCATGCAACCGAACGGATATTTTGAACAGTTTTTTCCGATGCTAAAGACGGTTTCATCTTCGTTCTTTAGCTTAGGAGGTATGGTTTTAATTATGAGTCTGCATTTATTCCCATTTCTTTACTTCATGTTGAAGAATACATTACTTCAAATTGGGAGTAGTAAAGAAGAAGCGGCAGCAGTTCATGGTGGAAGCTTTTTCTATCGTTTAAGAAAAATAATATTACCGTTATTAGTATCAAGTTATGTAATGGGTGCTTTACTCATTTTCGTAAAGACGATTGCTGAATTTGGAACACCGGCTACATTTGGACGAAGAATCGGATTTCATGTGTTAACATCAGAGATTCATAAATTTATTTCGAGTTGGCCAATTGATTTTAGTAGTGCAACAGCATTATCTTCTCTATTACTTAGTGCATGTATGCTCATTTGGTATATGCAAAACGTATTAAATCGAAAGTATTCATATGCAATGGTTAGTGGAAAAGGTGTGAAATCTAAAAGGTACACTTTGTCTATATATGTGCGCGTTGTAGCATGGGTTTATGTAATTGGTTTATTAATCGTATCAATTGGAATCCCGTATTTTTCTATACTGATTGCTTCTTTGTCAAAATTAAGAGGCGGAGGCTTACAGTTACATAACTTTACAACGAGTCATTATGAAGCATTATTTACAATCGGATCTCCAGGATTAGAAGCTCTATGGAACAGTTTTCTTTTTTCACTTATAACAGCGATTATTGCTGTTATGATTGGCGTCTTTTTAGCACTTATGATTCGAAAGGGGAAAAAGTCCTCTGAAAAATGGCTGGATATGTGCGGTATGTTACCGAACATGGTACCAGGAATCGTAATGGTTGTAGGGCTTATTTTATTTTGGAATTCCCCCTATATGCCCCTGTCCATTTACAATACACCAGTCATGGTAATCGTAACGTACGTTGTTCTTTTTTTACCTTATACAGTGCAGTATGTAAAAGCATCGCTCGGGCAAATTGATGATTCTCTCGTGCAGGCAGGAAGTATTTTTTCTGGGAATTATATGTATATTTTTAGAAAAATAATATTCCCTCTTATTATCCCGGGTATTCTTGCCGGATGGGCGATGACATTTACAATCTCGATAAGGGAGTTAGTAGCATCGCTTCTCGTACTACCTCCATCGGTAGAAACGTCAGCAACATTTATTTTTGCTCAATTTGAACAAGGAGAAGTATCTATTGGAATGGCGATGGCTGTCGTTTCAGTTGGACTTACAACACTATGTTTATTACTTCTGCAGCATATGGAGCAAAAACGAAAAGGGGTAGCATGATGAGGGTAGAAGTGTGGGGAGGAGCGGGAGAATACGGTCGCTCCTGCTACTTCGTAAAAAATAAAGAGACAAAAATATTATTTGATTGTGGTATTAATCGGTCATATGAGGATAGTTATCCAAAAATAGAACGAGAAGTTGTACCGTTTTTAGATGCAGTATTTTTGTCACATATTCATGAAGATCATACGATGGGCTTACCTTTATTAGCGAAGTATGGATATAAGAAAAAAATATGGACAACTCGTTATACGAAGGAGCAACTCCCAGTTTACTATGAAAAATGGAGAAACTACAATTTGGCGCAAGGATGGCATGTACCTTATACCGACCAAAATGTAAAAGATTTAAATTATGTATATATTGATGAGATTAGCAATCCGAATGAATGGGTACAGATTACTCCTACATTGCGTTTTCAATGGGGGTATAGTGGGCATGTATTAGGAGCTGTTTGGTTTTTAGTGGATATGAGTCATACATATGTATTCTATTCTGGCGATTACTCAGCAGAGTCTAACATATTGCGAGCTAATTTACCTGAGAAGTTGCACGGCGATATAAAAGTCGCAATCGTAGATGCCGCTTATCATACTGATGATGTTTCGCAACATGAACGAATAAACGAACTATGTACAGAAATTGAACGAGCTGCGGGGAATAAAGGGATAACATTACTACCATTGCCCCCCCTTGGTAGGGCGCAAGATATCGTATTGTATTTATATAAAAAATATAAAGAACTCCCTATTATAGTAGATCAAGAAATTTTGGATGGATTTCAACAGATGTTCGCATATAAAGATTGGATCAAAAATAATGAAGAACTTGAAGAGCTAATGGAGAGTTTAAAAAGAAACATAATAGTTATGGATGATGACAGCGGTACGCAACATAGTTATGGAATAGTTGTAATGAGTGATGCGAATATGCAAACGAAGCGAGCGCAGTTATATTATGAACAACTTCGGCATGAAAAGCGAAATTCTATTATCTTTACTGGACATATTGCGAAAGGGAGTTTTGCAGAAAAAGTTTTGAAGGAACGTGTAGGTAAAGAATGTAGGGTGAAGCGAGTTCCATATAAAGTTCATCAAAGTATAAGAGATGTGAAAGAGATGTTAAATACATTATCACCAGAACATACGGTGTTAGTACACGCTTTGAAAGAGGATACGGATCGATTACAGAAAAAGCTTAGCACCGCAGGGTATGAAAATGTATATTCACTTACTATGGAACGAATAGAAGTCATTTGAAATGTAAAGGGGATAGGTATATGAAAAGCGTATTTGTATTCGTAAGTATTTTCTTTTGTTGTTTCCTTTATAACGTTAAGGAAGGATTTGCCGCTAGTCCAATGACACCTAGTTTTGAAGTGAAGTTATTATTAAAGCCAGAACAAGTACTAGGTCCTAACAAAGAGATGAAGCAAGATGTACTAGAGCATTTCCAGGCTGGTACAAATTATGAAAGAATACAAGTACAGTTTTTAGATACTGCAAATAAAAATTTAAGTAATGAAGGCTGGTTTGCCAGAATACGAAAGAAAGAATTTAGTAAAGATTTTGAGCTAACATATAAAAAAAGATATCCTATTCCAAATGGTGTAATTCAAGATGCACTAGAAGTAGCTAAAAAAGAAGGATTCGATAGTAATACGGATAGTTATGAGGCGGAAATAGACTGGGGATTTGAAAAGAAAACGTTAAGTATTTCAAATAAGAAAAGTTACAGTGCGAAAGGATATGGAGTACTTGATTTACCAAACGAAAAAGCTGCTCAAAACATGTTAGTAGAAAAGTTACCGGGGAAAATGAACAAATGGTTGTATACGAATTGGGGAGAAGAGATGTTAAGGGATTCCCGTATTTACGGTCCGGTATTAATGAAAAGGTATACAGGGGAGTTTGAAAATAGTAAAACGAATATTGAAGTTTGGCCACTAAGTAATACAGGGAAAATAGAAGATGATTTCGTAATAGAAGTGTCGTTTAAAACAAATGAGGAAAGTATAGCAAAAGAAAAAAGAGAATTATTAATGAAGAGTTTAGAACAAAAAGGATGGCTGTTACCAAAAGATAGTTTGAAGACAGAGCTTATTTTTCAGTAAATAGTAAAAAGGAATCCATATGCCATGGATTCCTTTTTATATATGAGTATTAAGCTAAATCAGCTGACACGAACATATCACTATTTTGAAGGTTTTTAGAGCGTAAACTATAAGCAACGACCTTCTTTTTATATTGCTTTACAACATCAACATGCTCTTCATGACTATAAATATAAAATGTAAAATCTTTTTTGCCACGTTTTGCATTAATAATTAGAGGCGTACCCTCATTATGTGGCGGTGCGTAATAGCGATCTAAAAATAAACCTTCGTTAAAATCATGAATAATTTTGGATTTTTGTTCGCCTTCTAAGTTATTTCCATTGATTGTAACAGTCGCATTCTCTTCTTCCAGTTGCGGATGTGTTTCGTACTTGCTAATAATGGATTCAATAACAGTGTTAGGAAGGCTCGAAACGATAATTTTAAATGCCCCAAATACAACTAACATAACAATAAACCAAATCGTCATAGTATATCATCCCCTTTTTCCTATTAAATAATATAACTCATATGATAATAGTACATATGGTGAACTTTTGTATAATTTGTGAAAAATTTTCTTTTTTTGAACGTTTTTTAACAAATGGAGCTTTGTAAAGAATGAGAGGGAATATTTGGTATGATAAAAATGTAAAGACGTTATATATTTTATAAGGGGGTTATAAAATGGGGAAATTAGATGGTAAGGTCGCTTTTGTTACAGGAGCTGCGATGGGGAACGGAGCTGGAATTGCACATGTATTTGCAGAGCTAGGGGCGAAAGTATTACTTGTTGATATTTCAGAGACAGTTCATGAAACTGCCAAAAATATCGTAAGTAAAGGGTTAGATGCTGCGAGTTATGTAGTCGATGTAGCTGATATGAATGCTGTTAAAGAAGTAGTGAAAGATGCATATGAGAAGTACGGAAAGATTGATGTGTTAGTAAATAACGCCGGTGTTATTCGACTTGCAAATTTTTTAGATATGTCAGATGAAATGCGTGATTTTCAATTTCAAGTAAATATTAATGGGGTATGGAATTTTTCTAAAGCGGTATTGCCATATATGATTGAGAAAAGTTACGGAAAGATTGTGAATATGTCTTCTGTAACAGGAACATTGGTTGCTGATGAAGGTGAAACTGCATATGCAACGACGAAAGCAGCAATTTGGGGATTTACAAAAGCATTAGCACGAGAAGTTGCAAAACATCATATTACTGTAAACGCAATTTGTCCAGGTTACATTATGACACCAATGGCAGAGCAAATAGCAAATGAATCTGATCCAAATGAGCCGAGTAATGTAATCGATGGAATTGCTTCAGGTGTTCCTTTAGGACGTTTAGGGAAAATTGAAGAAGTAGGTCAGTTAGCAGGTTTTTTAGCATCCGATGAATCAAGCTACATAACAGGTACACACATTGTCATTGATGGTGGTAGCACATTGCCAGAAACAGTTTCAGTCGGTGTAAAGTAAAAGGACTATGAATGAGAGTTTTAGTTCTTTCAATTATAACGCTAGAAGGAATCAGAAAGAGATTTCTTCTAGTATTATAATGTTATGTACTATTATTAGAAAAATCAATTTTGTTACAAAAAGTTGAAATTGAAGTATTTTAAAAGAAAAAGGTTTATAATAAAAATATAACTAATAACCACATTACTAATTATAAGGAAGTGTAACTATGAGTACTGTAGCAATCGTATATGGTATTATTCTTTCCACAATTATCGTTTTGTTTTTTGTTGGGGTTTCACGTTATATTCATAAATGGAAAGAAGGCGTTGCGAAATTAAATCACATTGAAGAAGAACTTAGTGATTTAATGTTACATCATGGTAAGTAAAAAGTTTATTTTTAGCTAAATAATGTGAAGGATATCACAAAGCATGTTCTCATTATGAGGCATGTTTTTTTGTTATGTGAATGATAGGCACATTCATACATTTTTTCCATACGATACAGTGTGAAAGCCGAAATGTTCGGAGTGGAAAAGAGGGATAAATGTATTGTGACAATAAAGCTGTTTAAAATTTGAACGTTTAACATCCGTTCGCTTATAATAAAAATAAACGAACGGATGTTTTTTATTTTGAGGGGAAATGATGGCGAATACTAAATAGAGGGTAGCAAAGCGATATAAAACTTTAAATGAAACTCATAATCTAGTAGAAAATACATCTAACCTATTAATTATTCACTACTTATGTGAGAGTTTTTACGACATAAATGATGGACAAACCTAGGATTTTATCTATTGCAGTTCGTTTTTTTATATTGGACAAACTGAAACATTGTTTATTCATAAAGTTTCTGAAAAGAAAGGGGTATTAACGGAGATAGAAAGTCATTATGATGAGTTAGAAAAGTAATGCTAGGTGAATTTTAATTGAGTTCATTGGAATATGCGTGACATTAACAATGGATTTCAAGCAATAGAGCATAGATTTCGTGTGCTGGGAGTAAAGGAAACGGCTATCCATGATTCACAGAAGTTTGATTTAGCTCGGAACTTAGTGGATATTTATGCTGGCTATGCGGATTATCCAAGACTGGAACAATTAATTGAATTAAATAGAATCATTAAAAAAGATTTTATGGGTGGAGCAGAAGAAGCGAAAGTTTTTGATGAACAGAAATATGTTGAGTTACACCACTTAACTCCTCAAGGTGTATTTGAAACTATAAAGAATCATTGATTATTTGCTTTGGTTTCTATAATTATCGGTGATGCATTATCAACTTGAATCGGTAAATTATATTCGTATTTTGAAAATTAATCTGTAAGAGAGGTTTTTAAATGAAAAGGGTATTTGTAGAAGTATTTCCAGCTTCTTATGGGGATTGTATGTTATTAAGAATCGAGGAACCAGGAGCTAAAGCGAAAAATATTTTAATTGATTGTGGGTTAGCTAAGACTTATAAAAAATTCTTAAAACCACGTTTGAAAGAATTGAAAAAAATGGGGGAAGAAATTGACCTACTAATAATTACCCATGTAGATGCTGATCACATAACAGGAGCGATAAATTTATTAAAAGAAAATGGTTCTAATCAGTATAGTAAAATAATTAAAATTAATGAAATTTGGCATAATAGCTTTAAGAACTTATATAGAGATATTCAAGATGAATCTTTAAACAAAGTAGACCTTAGTATTTTAAATAATATAAGAGTTGAAACACAGCACTTAGACGAAGATGAGGAATTAGAAGCGCAAGATATTAGTGTTAATCAAGGCTCTCATTTTGCATCATTGATTTTAAAAGGAGGGTATAGTTGGAATTCCTCATTTGGAAATCAATCAATATTTATTAAAGATTTTAACCCTATTACTATAATGGATGATATCAAAGTTACTTTATTGTCTCCTACCTATGATGCATTAGAAAAATTAAAAAATTATTGGGAGAAAGAATTAAGAAGTAAGGGGTATGATAAGCTAATTCAGAATCATTCTATTTTCGAAGATATTTTTGAAGGTATTTTACTTGAAGAAAATGAAAGTACAGGTGAAGAGGCGGAAGATATAGCTTCAGCAAAATTTAATATTGATAAATTAAGTAACGAAAGATTCTTTCCAGATGAATCAGTGACAAATGGTAGCTCAATAGTAATTTTATTAGAAATCGGACAAAAAAAATTACTATTTATGGGCGATACCCATTCGGATGTGTTAGAAAGTACTATTAAGCATCTACCGCCAAAGGTTCTAAAAAATTTAGATTTAGTTAAAATATCACATCATGGTAGTAAATATAATAATGGATTATCATTATATAATCTGTTGTCATCAAAAAAATACTTAATAACAACAGATGGCAGTCAACATGGTCATCCGCATCTAGAGACATTAGCAAGAATTATAAAAAGTAATGAAATGACTAAGAAAAGTTTAGTATTTAATTACCCTTTGGAAAAAATAGCTCCAATTCTTGATAAAACATTAATGGAAGAACATGGATATGAAGTGGTGATTAATGAAAAAGAACAAGTATTGATTATTGAAATTGATTAAAGGTGAAAAATATGTCAGAAGAAAAACTTAGAGATTGGATATTTTGTATTGAAGCAGGGAAGATAGGGGTTGGTTTTTTAATAAAGGAAGATACCCTTTTAACAGCTTTACATAACTTAGAGGACCAATTATCAAATATCAAAGTATATATAGATAAAAATGAGGATAAATATTACCTAGCAGAGTGTATAGCGAAATCTAGTGAATACGACCTTGCCATATTAAAACTAAATCATTCTGTACAGGTTTCGTACGAATTAGAACTAAATATTAGCTGGGATTTACAAATTTGTGATTGGAGATCGTTCAGTTATGTTAAGGATATATTTACCAATGGATCTAAAATTAATGGTACAATTTTAGACACAACGGTAAAAGAAAATGTTTTGATTTATGATTTGCATTTACAGGCAGGGCTTGAATTAAATTATAGCGGGGCTTCTGGATCACCGGTTATTGTTGGAAATAAAATTGTAGGGGTTATTTTGAAGCAGCTTAAAGGTAATACGTTAGGTGCTGTATCTTTCAGAAAAGCATACGATTTTTTATTTGAAAGCGGTATAGAAATATCAACCAGTAAAGTTGTTTCATTGGAAGAAGAAAATTTTTTGAAGGAAATGGTCGCGTTAGGGGTTATAGGCTATGAAGGAGACGAAAAAATACCTTACATTGAGACATTAGCGAAATGGAAAAGATTGGATGAATATGCTATAAATAATTTTCAAGATACTGAATATGAACCGGAATATTACTCCATAATAGGACAAAAAAAGCCAGGATATGATTTTCCAATTCCAGTTGAACAATTATTAGAAGAATACTTTAAAGAAATAAATTATTCCAAGTCAATTAAAATAGCATTTTTAATAGCGGATTTTGGTAAAGGGAAATCATCTTTTTTGAAATACTCAGCTAAAAAATATGCTTTAAGTTATTTAAAAGGAGAAGAAGAGTATTTTCCCATTTATTTTAATCTACGATGGTATATTGATTATAAGGATTTTACAGATTTAGGTTGCATATATTTATATATGAAAAGACTTTATAATATCGATTTGAAAGAACAAAAATATAAAGATACTAAATTTTTATTTTTAATAGATTCACTCGATGAAAGTGGAGAGCTGACAGGAGATAAATTGGATGAAGTACTTAATTCAGCGAGATCAATATTAACAAGGAATGGATTAAAATATAATAAGGATAAAATTATATTAACTTCTAGACCCATTAGTCATTTAAATAAGTTTATCAGTAGGTATGCACCGTATAGGGATAAAGAAGATAATGAGTATTATATAAATTTAACTGGATTTGAAAAAGCAGATTTTGATTTATTTTTCAAAAAAGTGATTAATTTAGATAAACCCGTCTCTCGTGAGAATAATTTTGGAGTGAAGGTGATTCAATTAATTACAATGGATTGGAGTATAAGTGAATTTTTGCTGAGACAGTCTATTGTGGGTATGGAAGAAATTTCTCGTCCCATATTTGCCTATATGCTATATAAACTTGTATATGCGAATCAAAGAATTGAAATTGATAATAAGTTAAGTATATTTATATCATTTATCAATTTACTTACGAAAGAAGCGAAGTATATTAAAGATGACTCATTATTTCATGAGTACAAGGTCATTGAGGAATTAAAGCATAGAAATATACTCCACGCCTCGGCCGTAAATTGGCAATTTAAAAGACATATAAATGAAGATAATGTCCTTAAGGTAAAAGAATTATCTAAAATTTTGATGGAAACAGAAGAAGAGCATAAAGCAGAGTACCATCACTTTTATTCACAATCATATTTTGGAGAGAATAAAGAGTATTTTTATTTTAAACACCAATCTTTTGCAGAAATTCTATTAGCAGAATATTACCTTAAGGTGTTAATATATGCTGCATTAGAGGACGAAAATATTCAGCAAACTAGGATGAAACTCAATTTGGGGATACCAACAACTCAAACAATGCGATTTTTTCAGGGGTTACTATCAATATTTTGGAGTTCAATTAATACTGAAAATAAAGAGAACATTAATTCTAGAAATCAAATTTTTCCTTTAATAGGTTCGATGATAATTGATGAATATCCAAATTTTCTTAACTCAAATAAACTTAGAGAGCGTTGGATTAATCCAGATGTATTAAATAGGAATAAGCCTCCACAGGAAGCTATTGATAATTGGGGACTCTATAAAACTGATATAGAAAAAGTAAAAGAAATTTGTTTGCATCTGATAGAAGATGAGACTTCTTATACGGTTCCTATTTATGATCAAAAACAAAATATATATAATTCAGAAGTTTTAATTCGGAAGGGTATTAAAAATAATGAATATCTACCCATAGATAAATGGATTTCCTTATTTGCTATTAATAATTTAGTGCGAGGTATCGATGAATATGCTGATTTAATTAATAAAGTTGATATAAAGCCATTTGTAGAAGAAATGGCTATTTCAAATACTGTTTTTGGACATGTCACACCCGAGTGGGGGAGCACATTGTTGTGTGGTATGGATATGTCTAATTGTGAAAATACAGAAGGACTAAATTTTGAAGCGGAAACACTGCAAGGTTTCGATGCATCGTACTCAGAACTCAGTGCAGCTGTATTTAATGGTACAGATATTTTTGACTCTTACTTTGAAAAGTCTAATTTACAGGGGACAACGTGGCAGGAAGCTGTATTAGAAGAAGTATATTTTAATAAGGCGGATTTAAGGGGTACAAGTTTTGTGCTTTCACATATGATAAATACAGACTTTTCCTATAGTTATCTTTTAGGGGGAGATTTTTCAGATGCCTTTATTGAAAATGTAAGTTTTGATAATTCGATAATGAATGGGAGTAATTTTTCTCATTCTACATTAAAAAAAGTAAGTTTTCAAAATTGTAATTTACAAGGTGCAAATTTTTCTGAAGCAATTTTACTAGATATAGATTTTGATAATTGTGATTTAGAAAATGTTATTTTTGAAAAAACTATAATTAGTAAGTCTCTGGGAGAGAAGTATTATAGTAGTTTTAGAAGAAATCCTTACTATAAAAAGATTAGGTTTATCGATGATGATAAAGTTGAGAAACTGCTAGAATAATTTTGAAAATTAGAGTTGTTTAAAGAGTATTTTTAAACAACTCTATTGTTTTTTAGTGAAATGAAAACTTTATGTTTTTTAATAACATTATTTTCATTTAACTTGATATTAATGAGAAGAGAATACGGCTTAAAGTAATCAAAATTAAGAAACTGTATTATATATACATCTTCTTTTCCATGTTTAATAACTTGATTAATGCTACCACCATCATTAGAAACCATATAATATTCACCATCAGTTTTTTTGAAAAAATAAAAACTTAAAATAGATCCAGCTTTTACAGTAGTATCAAGTTGTTCAAAGAATTTTCCGTAATTAGCTATTACTATTGTCCAATCTTTATTATATTTTTCATCGAATCTTTTGATATCCTCTTCATCCATATCTTCTTTTTTATTTCTTTGTAGTCAATTTTATCAATACCACTTTTCCTTTCCATAAAATTCGCCTCATTTTCCGTACTCTTTATCAATTCTTTTTCAAGTTTTTCATTAGATATTTGTTTTAACTCTTCACGATACATTACAAGTTTTTTGAATGTCTGCAAATCTGTATTTACAATAAAATGAGTAGTTCAGGTTATGTTCCAGATAGTCAACTACCCCGCTGAGATAAAGCCTTTCAGTGGGGGCTTGAGTTAGAACACTAGGTCTTTTCGTCTATCGCTAGACAGTTTGACGCTCTAGCATTCATGCCACCTTATGGTGACACCCCAAGTATGTTTTTGGTTGGTACTGGCAACGAACGATTGTTTTCCCACTTGCACCACCCTTTCGAAAAAGAGCAGTTCTCCCTTGAGGAAGAAGCCACCACTCAGATGAATCTGGCGTTTGCTACAAGCCCCGACGAGTCGAGTACACATAGATGGTTGACGCACCCACTAAGCTATGCGCGAAGCAACAGCCTTACGTTTTTGCACTTCTAATAGAATCGGCGTTTTCACTTTGAGATTGTCATCCAATTCTACAACTCCTGATTTTTTCAATGTATTCAGCGCACCATTCATATCAGCATGGATACATGTTCCTGCTTTACTTTGATATAGACCACGCGTAATTCGTTTGCCACTAAAGCGATACTGCGTTCTATCATCCTTAGACCAAACTGGAACCGGATCTTTGTCTAGAAAACTAGCTTTTGAAGTATAGCTTTCTTCTTGTTTGAAAAAGCGGATGCCTTCTTTTATGCATTTATTCTCAATTGCCGCAATCAATTTCTCAAATGGGATTTGAACAAATGTTTGATTATTCTTTTTCCCCATATGAGATTTCTGTTTCCAACCAGCGTTATACCCTACAACAATCGTATCTATATCGAATTCTTTCACTTTTTTGAACAACAAGCCTACCGTTTGTGCAATGTAACCATGTATTTGTCGTTCTCGTTTATGCCAAAGTGCAGCGATTTTGTTCGTTACAATTCGTTTTGAAAGTCCATTTTCCACATTTTTTTGTTGTAGATTACGTATCGTTTTGTTGAAGTACTGGTTAATGGATTTTAGTTTTTTTCCATCAATTAAGAAGGCATCACCTGTATTGGTCACGCAACTTACTAATCTGTCTACACCTAAATCGCAACCTAAAGCGTTACTCGTAGTCATGGGTTGTTTCTTCATTTGAGAAACGTGCATTTCATATGTGTAATGCACCTCAAAGAACCGACCTTTTTGCTTCGGTACAATCTCAATGTAGGAGATGTTTTTATTTCTTAAATTTTTAGGCATACGTATTCGAATGGAACCGAATTTTTTTCTAAATGCAACATTCATTGGAATGATCCAATAGCCGTTCTCATCCACTTTTGGCACTTGATAGATTTCAATGATTCGTTTGTCAGTGGAACGAGAATAATTCGGAAACTTCGGACGACCTGTGAACTTATCAGGATGTTTCTTCCACTGTTCCAACGCTTTAAAAAAGCTCTTCACTTCTGTAAATAAGGCTCTACGAATCGCTTGAACAGAGTTTGATTGAACGCCCGAGTAGTTCATATCAGCCTGCATGGCATTGTCCACTTCTTTTACAGTAGCCACCCTGTTATGGTTCAAATAACTTTGTTTTATCGTGTACAACCCAACATTTCGCAGTGCTTTTGAACTATGCGACATGCGCTTAAGTAAACGAAATTCTTTTGCAGTCAGGCAAGCTCGTCCGATATTCTGTTTCTGCGTGAATCGTTGCATCGTTTCTCTTTTATTTTGTTTCCGTAATACTTTCACTGCTTTCTTTCTAGCCATTGTTTTCACGACCTTTCTTAGAGAGTTCATTACAATTATTTTTCTCCTAAGATTGTGTTTTTTTAGGAAAGCCATATTTTTGTACCTGTTAATTTCTTTTGGTTCAAGCAGACAAATGATTATGATTATCATTATCTATTTTCGTTATCCTACAATATATTTCCTCCTTATCTAGGGCAGGTTATATCGTAAGACAAAAGAAACAAAATTGTTTCGTCTACCTGCTGACGGCAATTCATCTCCACCTGAATTGTTGGGTTTCAGCCGTAAAACAAATCAGATGGAGTCTTCTTGCCGAAAAGGATAAAAATTTAAAGAAAAGTTCAGGAACTCCAAATCTTTTCTTTGATTCACGAAAAAATATCTTTTTTAAGAGGAATGAGAAAAACGTTGCATATGAAGTTACGTCAACGCAGTTACCAGCGATGATAGGTGGTGCGTTTGTTGATTTATTTATGACAAAAGGGCATATGCGAGAACCACATTGGCATCCGAATGCGTGGGAATTGGATGTTGTTGTATCAGGAGAAGCAGTTACATCCATCTTAAATCCGGAAACGAATCAATTGCAAAATTATCATATGAAAGCGGGGCAAACTGTCTTTATTCCAATGGGATGGTGGCATTGGATCACAGCGGTAACAGAAGAAGTGCAATTACATTTGTTCTTTAATAACGATCAGTTTGAAACAGCAGAAGGATCAGACATACTTAGATTAACACCGCCAGAAGTATTTCAAGCTGCATATGGTGTAAGTGCAGAAAAATTAGAGAAGGACCTTTCGCCAATTAAGGAGTCAGTTGTAATTGGTCCCCCTAACTCAAATCGTATAAGTAGCGTTAAAGAAAGTGACGAGTCAAATATAGTAGTTACGTTAAATGGACAAATAACACCATGTGAAATAGAATAACTCTTTCTTTTTTAGGAAGATTTATTCTATTTTGTATAATTTTGTAATATATTTCGTTATAATTATGATATAGAAGGGAATGTAGTAGAGGGGGCATATTGTGAACATATTAAAAATTATAGGTATAGCTTTCTTTTTTATTATGAAGTACTATTTGTCAAAAGAAGACCCTAATTACGTATTACAGTACATAAAAGAGCATAAAGGTGATAGAACATATTCATTATTAATTAGGAAAAATGGGGAAGTAGTAACATCTATAAATGAAAATGTAAAATTACCATTAGCAAGTATGGCAAAAATCGTAATAGCAGTTGAATTTGCTAAGCAAGTATCAGAAGGGAAAATAAGTCGAGATGAACAAATTTCATTGTACGAGTTAGATAAATATTACGTTAAAGATACTGATGGTGGAGCGCATCCTGACTGGTTAGAAGATGCTAGAGAGAGAGAATTCGTGAAAAATGGACAGATTACTTTAGAAGAAGTAGCTAAAGGCATGATTCATTATAGTTCTAATGCAAATACAACATATTTGTTAGATAAGCTTGGAATAGAAAGAGTAAATGAAAGTATAAAAGAGTTAGAGCTTACCAGTCATGACAAGTTCTCTTCATATACTGCTTCATTATATATGAGAGGGTATGTAGAAAAAGAGCTTCATGAGCCAGAAAATCAATCGTTAGAAAAGATACGTAACATGTCACAGGATGAGTATAATCAACATGTGTTACAAATACATGAATGGATGAAAGACGAAGAAGAATGGAAAAAGCGGGATATCCCATTAAAGGTAGATATGGAATTTCAGCGAATTTGGTCAGATCGATTAGTGGGTGCAAATGCTAAAGATTATATGAGTATAATGGAAAAGATAAATAGTAGAAAGTATTTTCCAAAATCAATGCAAGAAGAAATCGAGAACATTTTCAAAGGAACAGTTAAAAATAATAAGTTCGAATATGCTGGTCAAAAAGGTGGTTCTACCGCATTCGTATTGACAAAAAGCTTGTATACTACAGATAAGAAAGGGAATAAAGTAGAAGCTGTCATTATGTTTAACGGTATAGAAGATCAAATTGCATATCAAAAGTTGAGAAATAATGTAGACTATTTTATTCGAGATATTATAACAAGTGAGGAGTTTAGAAATAAATTATAATAGAATAATTTTATTATGTAAACAAGATGCTATTAAAGGTAGGTGTTGAGATGAGGTTGAAGGAGTATATGCTTGAAACGTTTCCAAATTTAGAACTTAGACCACCTAGAATACGACAGAAATAAAATTGATAAAGTATTTAATTGAATGTAGTCTATTTTAAATGAGGGAAATACCATATGGGGTGTTTCCTTTTTATTAATATGAAAATCAACATTTAAATTTGGCGGCACTTATTGTAAAAGTAAAGGGATTTGATGATAATGTATTGAATTTGGGTAGAAACGGAAAAAGGAGATGAATAAATGACAACAATATATTTCGTTCGCCATGCCCATTCTACCTATACAAAAGAAGAACGGGAGCGACCTTTATCTGAAAAAGGGCACTTAGATGCAGAGAATGTAACACGCTTATTAAAAGATAAACATATTGATGTTGTGATTTCTAGCCCGTACAAAAGAGCAATTCAAACTGTACAAGGAATTGCGAATACATATGATGTATCGATACAAATAGAAGAAGATTTACGAGAAAGGTTATTAAGTTCAGAGCCGGTAGCAGATTTTAATGATGCTATCGAGAATGTGTGGGAAGATTGGAGTTTTGCATACGAAGGCGGAGAATCGAATGATGTAGCGCAAAGGCGTGCTGTAATATGTATTCAAAATATATTAAAAAAATATGAAGATAAGAATATTGTAATAGGAACTCATGGGAATATTATGGTATTACTTATGAATTATTTTGACTCGAAATATGATCTTCAGTTTTGGAAAACCCTTCATATGCCTGACGTGTATAAATTAACTTTTGATAATAATTGTTTCATTTCTGCTGAAAGAATACAGTCTACAGATTATCAGATAAATAATTTGTAAAAGTTTATCAAAAAAAGAGGAAAGAGAGAAGTTATTGTAGAAGTATGACTTTGTAACATAAAAAATATGTTAAAGGAGGCTGTTTACATGTTTGAGAAAGAGAAAGAAGGGCTTATTGAAGTTCACAACGTATATGAAATTGTACCACCAGATGGAACAATTATTGGTATGGCAACGGAAGAAGAAATGGAAATTGCTGCTGAACTAGAGCTGCAGTACTATGCCCATTCTCGTTTGTTAGAAGCAAATATTCAGTTAGACGGTTCCTCCTACAAAGAGTTACTTCAGGAGTTCCAGGAGTACGAAAGAAAATCAATGAGCTTTTGGCGAGCAATACATAAGCGTTTAGCTGTGCCATGGGCATGGGTATTACGTATTGACGTTGCGAATGGTCCTATATATGTAAGTAATGGGAATGCGTATTACGAAGAAATCGATGATGAAGAAGATTATGAATAGATAAGTAAGGAAGCAGCTTTAGTTGCTTCCTTTTTTTATTCGTACAGATTGAACAGCTTCAATAATAATATCTGGTCGATCATTTTCTATACCATGACCAGCATGTTCGGCAAGTATATATTGGCTGTTTATTGAGATTTGTAATTGTTCATGAATCAGTTCTTGCCACATTGCTTCAAGTTGTGTCGCTTCCTCTTTTTGCATGCCGTCCTCAGTCAACTGAGTAATAGAATATTGAGGGTCTCTACCGATAACGATTAAAGGTACTTCTATTGTTTTATAGAGTTCTTTTATTGAGCGAGCACAATTTTTCCACTCCGATAGTTCAGAAGCTGTCGCTTTATATAATGTAGGAGAGGTAGAAAATTCAATTTGCTGTCTTGATTGATCGGCTAGCATAGTCTTTAGTTCATTAGAAAGCATCTCTACATCCATTTTGGAGTAGGTATTATATTTTTGAAGCCACATATCATCCGAATCAGTCTGATCAGAAATTGGTAAATGAAGTTCATCTAATCTGTGTAAGTTCATAGAAGTAGAATCAACTAAAATAAGTGATTGTAGCTTATTTTCATATAACATCGCAAAATGTTGTGCACATAAACCTCCATAGGAATGACCGATTAGAATGATTGGTTCGTGAATATCTAGTTTTTGTAGTAACATATGAAGTTCTTTTGTTGTTTGTAATGTAGTACGTGAATGATTCCCTAGCTCACTTTTTCCGTAACCTGGGCGATGGTAGGAAACGACTGTAAAGTGCTGTGAAAGCTTTTCTATAATAGGAAGCCAATCATAAAATGAGCAAGTCATTCCGGTTTGAATGACTACAGTTTGTTTACTACTTCCTTTCATATATACTTCTATAGTTTGCCCCAATACCTCTACAAATTTATAAATAGTAAACCCTCCTAACTAAGATTGAAGTAATTTTTGACAAGCAAAAACAATACACCAAACCCCTATACCGAACAGGACAGATGTACTAAGTGAAAATGAGTTTCTTAACCCAATATAGACGATAAATAATAGTAGTGCGGATGCAGGAAATCCATATAATACACCTATAGCAAATTGACTTAATTCTTGTTTGTTCCCGCCTTCGAAAGAAATCCAAAATAGGCTCAGTAAACTTACGAGAGGAAGGGCAGCAATAAACCCGCCAATCGTACTATAATGTTTAGCTACTTCAGTAATAACACCGATAATAAGTGCCGAAACGATTACTTTAACGAGGAAATGCATACTTTGCCTCCTTCGCTAATAATGAAAAAGCTTTTTCAATTAATTGTTGTTCTTCTTTCGATAACTGCGATTCTAATATTTTTATCTTTTCTTTATCTAGTAAAGTATGCTTTTCTAATACTTCAATGCCTTCTTTCGTTAAAGTAAGGTTCACAACTCTTTCATCTTGTTTGTTTCTTTCTTTCATGATATACCCTTTTTGAATAAGGCGCTTTACGTGTTCAGAAGCTGTGTTATGAGAGAGAGTAAGCTCAGTAGCGACTTTTCCAATTGTTATATCTTTCTCACGAGAAACGATTTGTAAAATACGAATAGCTTGATGGGAAAGGTTGTCTTCATATTCGTATCGTAAGTGATAATAAATGCTCTCCCAATGCTGATTGATGTCTTTCATAATAAATCCTCCTGTTTTTATGTCGTATAATAAGATATATTCGCTATTAAAGAAGTAAAATCCTTTTATTTGGATAAAAAATGTTGAAAAAGTTTATTTTTATTGAAATATAAGGTAATCTATGTGTAAAGGTATACATTCAGCAAGAGAGAGGATGATAGCTGTGAATACATTCAAATGGATGAGTCATGAACAGATGTATGTAGATGAAATACATGTTGAAAAATGTGGTCCTCTTTCAGTCGGCGTATATGGGGGAAATCAAGAGAGTGATGCATATGAACGAGGAGATGCGGTGCTTGCTTGGTGGGATCCGGAATTACAATTTGAATTTGTTATGATTTTTGATACACACCACAAAACAAAAAATATTGATTATATAATAGAAGCCATTTCAGAAAGAAAAGAGAAACTAAAAGAGTTATTTTCCTACCCGATACATTTAGCTTTTCATCATACACATATGTACTTATTAGCGTTATTTACAGATGAGTTATTTATTGAAAAATGTGATCAAGATGATGAAGAACTTGCATGTTTAATTTGTTTGAGAAAAGGCGAATTTTTATATTGGTTATCAGTTGGTGATTGCTTCGCATATTTATTCCATTCTGAGAAAACGAAGAATGGTAAAGGGCGATTAAATAAACGGAAGAATTACGAATATATTGGTAGGAAAAATATTTTTGCAGCAAATACACCTTGCTTTACGTCAGGTGTAAGAGGATTAGAAAAAGGAATGAATCACATCGTAATGGCAACGGACGGTATTTTAGAGTGTGATAAACGAAGGTTTGATGATGACCAATCTTTAATAGAAATATTACACGACGGAAGTTGCTTACAGATTGAGCCAGTATTAACAAATGTACTGCAGTGGAAAGGTAGAGATTGTGCCACAATTATTGGATGGTCCATTGACACTGAAAATAAACGATGTGCTAATTAATATAAAAGGAGTTCAAGGTTTTTATCCTTGAACTCCTTTTTTTAAGCAATATGGATGTGATACGTTTTTAACCATTCATTTACTTGTAGCATATACTCCATAGCACTTCTTGCTTCGAAATTGTTAATTTCTTTATTACTTTGATTGGCAATAGCAAGTAATGTGGAATGATTAATAAGTGAGAAAATAGGATTGTTTTTATTACTACACATGTCGAGTGATAAATGACGGATTGTTTGTAAATAATGTGGGTCTTGTGAAGTTGGATACGCACTTTTTCTTCTATTCCGTACATCGTCAGGTAAAGCAGGCTTTAATGCTCTACGTAAAATGCCTTTTTCAATATTATCAATGCTTTTTATGTTGAAAGGAACGTTCCATAAATATTCAACTAATCGATAATCGCAAAACGGTACACGAACTTCAAATCCTACAGCCATACTCATACGGTCTTTACGGTCAAGTAAGAATGGAAGAAATCTCGTTAAAAATAAATAAAACATTTGACGTTGTTTCGCGGATTTTTTACTTTCGCCTTCAAGAGTAGGTACTTCAAGTATCGCTTCTTGGAATCGTGTATCAATATAGTTTTCTAGATTACATTGGTTACTTACTTCATTTAGTAGAAGAGGAGATGTATTCTTCCAATTTGTTAGCCACGGAAACTTATCTACATATAGTAATTCCTCTTGATGAAACCAAGGGTATCCACCGAATACTTCATCAGCAGATTCGCCGGATAAAGCTACGGTCGCATCTTTTTTCATTTCGCAAAATAGTAAATATAGTGAAGTTTCCATTTCACCAGCACTCGGTAAATCTTTTGCACGGAGGGGAACGAATAAGTGATTTGCTAATTCTTCAGCATTCACAATAATATCATGATGAGATGTCCCTACATGTTCAGAAACGCGTTTTACCCAAGGAGCGTCTAAACCAGTGCGAGCAAATGTCAGTTCGAAATCTTTTGCGCTATTTACAAAGTCAATGGAATACGTATGAAGTGTTTTATTTTCAGCAGCAAATTCTTTCCCCGCTAGTGCAGTAATCCCGCTAGAATCTAATCCTCCTGATAACATACAGACGAGAGGAACATCGGCAATTAATTGTCTTTTTACTGTATCTTGTAAAATAGATAAAATATGTGATGCTGTATCTTCAGTAGAGTCTGTATGAGCTTTACTTTCTAAATTCCAATACTTCGTAACTACTTTTTTATCACGTGTAAATGTTATAGAATGTCCAGCACGCACTTCTTCAATATGTTTAAAGACGCCACATCCTGGAGTTCGAAATAAGCCTAATCCAAATATTTCATTTATGCCATCCGCATCAATTTCAGTAGGAACAGATGGATGCGCTAATAATGCTTTAATTTCAGATCCGAAAATAATGCTGTCATTTCTTTCTGTATAAAAGAGTGGTTTTACGCCTAAATGATCACGTGCTAAAAACAGTTGTTGCTTCTGATCATCCCATAAGGCGAAAGCGAAAATGCCGTTTAAATGTTGTACGCAGTCTTCTTTCCATTCTAAATACGAATGTAGTAACACTTCTGTATCTGAATGCGTTTCAAATGAATGACCGCATCTTTGAAGTTGTTCCCTCAGCTCACGAAAATTATAAATTTCTCCATTATAAGTAAGAGCATACGTATAATCACCAGCACGAAATGTCTTCGGCTGCGTCCCGCCTTCTGGATCAATTACAATTAAACGCCGGTGTGCAAAGGCCGCGCGAGGTGAAAACCAAAATCCTTCAGCATCAGGACCACGATGCTGAATGCTATTTGCCATCTTTTCTAAAATAACATGTTCATTGGAAAGATCTTTATTCCAATTTACCCAACCTGTAATTCCACACATACACATCTCATCTCCTAATTTTTAAAAGTAGATTAACGAAATAAAATGTACACTAAGTTAAAGAGTGACTATATAAATAGTGTACTACATGAATCAAATTGCAGACTTGAGAAAATTTTCTTTGGATGCATAGTTATGTGAGACAATGGCTAAGGGAAAGTATTCCATTACATACAAAAAATAATAAAAAGATGAGAGAAAAATTTTTTCTAGACGTTATATAGGGTGTAAAAGCTTTTACAAAAAAATAAGGGGAATCGCTACATGAAATCAAATGAGAAAAATTTTATAAAAAGATTACAGCGGCAAAAAGAAGATGCGCTAGAATTTGTTGTCGATACATATTTACCACTCATAAAGGGAATCACGCATAAAGTTCTTTTTCCAGTTCAAAATGATGGACTCATAGAGGAATGTATAAACGATATATTTCTTTCCATTTGGAATAATGCAAATAAGTTTCATGGAGGGCCGAGTGATTTTAAAAAATGGATTGCAGCGATTGCGAAGTTTAAAGCAATTGATTATTACCGGAAGGCAACTAAAAAAGTAGAAATTATTTCGGATGAGTTTCATATTAGTACGGAAAAGTCAGCGGAAGATGAATTAATTGTTATGGAAGATAGAGAAGAATTATTGAAGCTTATTAATCAATTAGAACCGCTAGATCAAAAAGTATTCATTATGAAATATTTACTCGGTATGAAGACAGAGGAAATAGGTGACAAGTTAGGGTTAACCCGGGCAGCGATCGATAATCGAGTGTACCGCGGGAAAAAGAAACTACAACAAAATGCTACGAATATTAGTTTTGGAGGTAGTGCAATATGAAAGACATTTATGAACTATTAAATGATATTGATATAGATGAAAAAGAACTTGAGGAAATTGAGGCTTCTGAAATTGAAAAAGAAAAAGTGAAGCGCAACTTAAAACAATCTATTCGTACGAAGAAAAAGATGAAAAGTTGGAAAAAAGGCGTTGCTGCTGCATCTATTTTAGTAGGATTATCAGTTGCAACGCTTGGTATCGGATTTCCTACATATGCAGGAGGATTGCCAATTGTAGGTGATATATTCCGATTTTTAGATAATGGTAGAACAGGGTTATATGAAAATTATAAAGAGTTTTCGACTGAATTGAATATGAAGAGAGAGAGTAATGGGGTTAAGGTTACCATTAATGATGCTGTGTTTGATGGTAGAACAATTACAATCACATATTCTATTGAAAGCGAAAAAGATTTAGGAGAGAAGCCGTTCCCATTTGGAAGTCCGCAAGTTAGGGGCTTTAATGGCGGAGGAGGTAGTTCAAACGTTACAAAAGTTGGAGAGGGGAAATATGTAGGTATGACTACGATGAGTGGTCATGGTAGTGAAAGATTAGATGTTGCAAATGTTTGGTGGGATATAGAGGCAATTGAGTTGGATTATGAAGGTAATGTAATAAAGGGAAACTGGAATTTCGCACTTAGTTTAAAAGCAATGGATAGTAAAGAAGTAAAGGTTAATGGGGTTTCTGAAAATGAATTAATAAAAGTAAATATAGACAAAATGGAAGTAACTCCGATGTCATTTATCGTTTTTTTCAATCAGGAAGAATCTAAAGTATTAAGAAGTATATGGGATAGCGCTGATGTGGAATTAGAAATAAAAGATGATCTAGGAAATAAATATGCAGGTGAAGGAAATGGCGGAAGTAGTACAGTAGCAGAACCGCACAAAAGTAGTTGGAGTTCCACATTCCAAAAGTTAAATGAAAATGCAACAAAACTTATCGTTACACCTCGCGTACACTTACGAGTGCATACACCTGAAAATCATGGTGGAGTGGAGTATGTGAATGGGAAAGAGAAGAAAATAGAAGTACCGAAAAAAGAAGCGAAAAGTCAAGATATTGTATTAGATGATATCGTAATTGATTTAAAGAAATAAAAGAAAGACTGCCTAAAACGATTAGGCAGTCTTTTTCTCCTTAAGAACTAGTAACAAGTAAAGCATGCGGGTGTTGTGTTTTATACTCATCTTTCCATGGAATGTTTAGCTGTTCCCACGATTCGCCGCTATCAGTGGATTGAAATACGCCATTGTTATTTAAAGTGTAAAACGTATGTGGTTCTGCTGGATTTGTCGCAAACATTGAAATGACTGTACCGATTGCTGATGGTAGACCTTGCTGTACTTGCTGGAACGGAGTATCTTTCGTTTTACGATAAATATAAGATTCATAAGGAATACGGTGATGAGCGAGGTCAGCGCTTGGTGCGGCAGAAACGAGAATTGTATCACAATCAGCTGGATCGATAGCCATGCTGTATAAATAATGATGTTCAAGTCCTTCGCTGCATGAAATCCAGCTGTTTCCGCTGTTATAACTTTCGAGGTATGCGCGATCAGGTCCGCCCATAAATCCGTCACCACATGATGCATAAAGGCGATTTGGAGCTTCAGGGTGCATAAGCAATTGATGAGCATCGATAGGAGCACCGAATTTTTTATCCATCCATGTATGCCCTCTATCATTACTTTGAATAACAGCACCAGCTTCAATTGAAACGTGGATTGTATTTGGATTGTTTGGATCAACTGTAATCCAGCGTACGTGATGAGTAAAAGGTCTAGGCGGGAAAGCCCACGTATAAGAAGATAATAATGATTTCATATTTTTTAGTTCCGTCCACGTTTCCCCACCATTTTCTGAACGGAATAAAGCGCTCGGTTCTGTGCCGACATAAACGACGCCATATCCGTTAACTTGTTCATTCGGGCTTATCGTAATGGAAGTGATCGAAGAATGTAAAATACCATCTTCTTTTGGAAAATCAAAGTAACGATAAGAATCTCCAATTGGTCTCCATGAATCTCCGCTATCGTCACTTAACCAGAGACCTCGTCCAAAAGTGCCGCAATATACACGATTCTTTTGAAATGGATCAACAGCGATACAGGTAGGTTGCATATTTTGTAAGTGATACGCCGCTTCATAGTTACCATATCGTTCTTTCACTACAACAAGTTCACGTTCCATACAGAGAAATAAACGTTTCATTTTCGTAACCTCCTTAAAAATTCTTTCATTAGTAAATAATATGAAGCCGAAAAAGAAGTAGTCTTATTTTTTGTTGAGAAAAAGGACTTGTTTGAAATGTAGCGAAGTGTGTATACAGAGGAAGCGGGATAAAGATGGGGAGTTTGTTTCATACTAATGTACAGATATTATCCTTAAAGGAGCCTTAGTATGGGACATTCACATAATCATGGTAATTCTAATAATAAAAAAGCGTTATTACTTGCATTTTTACTAACAACAAGTTTTATGATTGCTGAAGTTATTGGGGGATTTGTAACAAATAGCTTAGCACTACTATCTGACGCGGGGCATATGCTAAGTGATGCGGTATCGTTAGCGCTAAGTTTACTTGCGTTTAAGCTTGGAGAAAAAACAGCAACAACTGCAAAAACATATGGATATAAGCGAGTCGAAATGTTAGCGGCATTATGTAACGGTGTCGTTCTTATTGTCATTTCAGTATACATTTTTATTGAAGCAATTCGCCGTTTTAAAGAGCCAGTTGAGATTGCTAGTAATGGGATGCTCATTATTGCTGTACTTGGTCTACTTATTAATATTTTATCAGCTTGGATATTAATGCGAGGCGGAGATGTGAAGGGCAATTTGAATTTAAGAAGTGCTTTCTTACACGTATTAGGCGATCTATTAGGGTCAGTCGGAGCGATAATTGCTGCGTTACTTATTAAATTTTTCGGATGGACTGCTGCAGATGCGATTGCTAGTATTCTTGTGTCTATTTTAGTCATTATTAGTGGATGGCGTGTAACACGTGATACGGTTCATATATTAATGGAAGGTGCACCACAACACATAAATGTTGAAGAGGTAAAAAGTACATTATTAAATATTCCGGTTGTAAAAGAAGTTCATGATTTGCACATATGGTCTGTCACATCGGATTTTCAAGTATTGACTTGCCACTTGATTATTAAAGGAAATGAAACTCAAAGTGTATTAAAAGAGGCGACGGATGTATTAAAGGAGAAGTTTCATGTAGAACATGTCACCATTCAAGTAGAAATAGATGGTGAATTTAATCATAATGAGACAACTTGCAAAGTATGAAAGAAAAAGGATAAGAAAAAGTGTCATAACATTTTTCGCAGGGCATACATATATATAATGTGGCCACAAATACTTTGTAAGGTAAATATTTCATGAAATTACTTTACTTATAAAGAGTCATCTTTTATAATCAAAAGTGGTAATTGATAAAGATTATCATTTTCAATGATTGTAGAAAGGAGTTTTTTAAAAGATGAGTAGTCAACTCCGTTTTGCTGTTGAAAATCGTAAGAGGCATTTAATTGATGAGTTAATTGGAGCAGGTGTGTTTAAAATTCGTGACCGACAATTATACGAGCTGTCTTTAGAAGAATTGGAAAAAGAGTACGAAGATATGGAAGATTATGCAGATATTCAGGCATAGCTATATATATTAGTAAAAAGAGAGCTGGTTACGATTTTGTGTAGCCAGCTCTCTTTTTATTTCGTAGAAATTATTTTTTGTATTTCTTTCATTGGACGGAGCCAGTTTTGAGTCATCATTTGTTCCATTTGTTTTTCATCCTTCTTCTGTAATGCTTGAATGATAGAGTGATGTTCTTCAATAGATTGACTTGCTGGAACAAAGTTTTGGAAAAACAAATATTCAAGGCGTAAAACGTGAAGTTGCATATTTTCTAGAAAGGGTTCAATGTATTGATTTTTAGCAATAGAAGAAATGGTATTGTGAAATTGTATATCTAGTTGTAAAGCTTGTTTTGTGTTTTCTTTCTCTATAGAGTACTGAAAGTCATCATTTATTTTAGAAAGTAGCTTCAGATCAGCGTCTGTAATGTTTTGAAGTGCTTGTTTTCCTATAATAGAGTGAAGACCAGCCATCGTTTCATAAATGATCGGAATGTCGTCTAACTGAATAGGAGCAATTTTTGTTTTTTGTCCAGGTACCATTTCCACTAATCCAGAAAGCTCTAATATTTGAAGCGCTTCTCTTACAGGTGTTCTGCTTACTCCTAGTGCTTCAGCCAGTTCCCCATCATTAATTTTTTCATTGGGCTTCAGTACACCTTCAATAATCCAATCTTGTAGTTGATTTAAAACGAGTGATTTTGCTGAAACTCTTCCTAGTTTTTTATTATTTTGAGGGATAGGCATAGTGAATTCAATCCTTTCATTGTATATTTTCCTTTTTCTCATGAACAAGCTTTAATTCGGGTTTCCCTTCATCCGGTTTTTGGCTTAAGATAAGCACCATTACAATGACACAAAGGGCCCCTAATAACTGAAAAGATTGAAATGGTACATGTAATATAAATACAGAAGAAATAATAGCTGCGAGTGGTTCTGTACAACCGAATAATGTCGTTTCTTTCGGGGTTAAGTATCGTATGCTGTCTAAGTATAAATAAAATGCGATGAGTGTTCCGAAAATGATGACAAATGTGATGAGCGGTAAGGTATTTAGTTTTACATATTTCATCGTTGACAATAAAATGAATTCTTTCGTAGTAATAAAGTGTACAATCGTTACACCCATACCCCCAATAATCATGCCCCATCCAACGATAACTGAGGAAGACCATCTATCTAGTAATTTTTTTGAATATAAACTATAAAAAGCGAGAGATAATCCAGATAAAATACCCCAAACGATAGCTGGTGTAGAAACAGCTAAGTTATGAACAGACCCGTTTGTTAGTAAGAGGAAAGTGCCTACTAATGAAAGGGCAATTGAAATAAAATCAATTTTTGATGGACGAACGTTCCATTTGAAAAGTAAGTATACAGTAATAAATATAGGAGCTAAATATTGCAATAATGTTGCAACGGCAGCATTTCCTTCTTTAATAGAAGCGAAGTACGTGTATTGTACAGCAAGCATACCGAATAGGCCAAACAATATCATTTTAGTAGCATCAGATCTTTGTTTCCATATGCTGAATATTTCTTTTTTTCTCGTTCCGAATGATGAAATAATGAGTAAGATAACGCCCGATATAAGCAATCGAATTGTAACTAACCATTCAGTAGAAATATTGTCATATTGAAAAAGTTGTTGTGCAGCTGTTCCGGACAAGCCCCATAAACAAGCACCGATGACAACCATAATGATTCCTTTTAAACGATTTGGATCCATCATGTATAGAGTCCTCCTTTCAGAAAATATATTGTATACAATATGCAATATATCACGAAATGAATAAAAAATAAACTGAAATTTCTGTACTGCGAAGTAGGAATTATAGTATTTTCAGTTACGTTTACGATACAAGTGAGTAGGTTAAATAAAGAGAGATAAAATTATAAAATTAAATCATAATCAACAGGATAAAAAAATAAAGATAAGAGTAATTTGGTTTGTTAAAAATATGGGTAGAAGGAGATATGCGATGAGCTGGGTTACTCATAAACCAACATTTGAATTTGATAATTATAGCCATTTTATTCGGGCAAATACGGCGTGGATTGGGCATTTAGACTTTGCATATGATTTAGTAAGGTTTGAAAAGCCAGAAGTATTAGTCGAGTTAGGTACACATTTAGGAGCTTCTTTTTTTAGTTTTTGTCAAGGTGTAAAGGATGGGGGATTAGCTACAAAATGTTTTGCTGTAGATACTTGGACGGGAGATGGGCATACAGGTCCATATGGAGAAGGCGTTTATCAAATCGTAGAGAAAGTCGTAAATACGAGTTATCCCAATATAGGTAATTTAATTCGTTCTACTTTCGATGAGGCCGTTGATCAATTTCAAGATGGAACGATAAACTTGTTGCATATTGATGGCTATCATACGTATGAAGCAGTTTCTCATGATTATAAAACATGGTTACCGAAACTTGCGAATAACGGTATTGTGTTATTTCATGATATTGAGGTGAAAGATCGAAACTTCGGCGTGTATAAGTTTTGGGATGAAGTCACAGCAAAGCACCCTCATTTTCAGTTCCAGCATTCATATGGACTCGGCGTATTATTTCCGAAAGGTTGTAGCGATAAGTTTGTGGAAATACTTAAAAATAAAGAAGAAATACAAAATATGTATAAATAAAAGTGGAGCATGCATCATTTGAATGATGCATGCTTTTTTGTGTGGGGAATAACGATATTCCTTTAAACGGTGAGGATAATAGTAAAAAGTTTTATGTTGGCAAATATTAAAAAAGTTACCCTTTGATTGTTAAATATAAAAAATGTAACATTTTTTATATTTTCCATTGCGAAAAGTAGCATCTACTTTTACAATAGAAAAGGTGTCCAATATATTATACTGGAAAAATAAATCGAAATAATATGAAAATTTTGTTTTGTCTTCGCTAATTGTATATTACATACATGTAAGACGACACACGTCATGTTATCGACTTGTAAGGAGAGAAAAAAATGAAAAGTGTAAGATTACCATCGATGCTAGAAATCATAGTTCTTTTATTATTATTTCTTGCTGTTGTCTTTTCCTTCCAAACGATTTTTGATCTCCCAATTCAATTAGCGCTATTTATTTCATGGTTTTTAGTAATTGCGCTTGGATTAAGATTAGGATTTCGTTATCAAGAATTGCAAGATGCAATTACGAAAGGGATTTCTAACGGATTAGAAGCAATACTCATTTTAGTTGCAGTAGGTGCTTTAATTGGAACATGGATTGCTGGTGGGATAGTACCAACATTAATTTATTATGGATTAGAATTTATTCACCCTAGCATATTCCTATTAGCAACATTAATTATTTGTTCGATAACTTCTATCGCGACAGGAACATCATGGGGAACAGTTGGAACAGCAGGTATTGCAATGATGGCGATTGGTGAAGGTCTTGGGTTACCATTACCACTTGTTGCTGGTGCAGTTCTTTCAGGTGCTTATTTCGGGGATAAATTATCGCCACTTTCTGATAGTACAGTACTTGCAGCATCTATGGCAAAAGTAGATGTTATTGCACACGTACGAGCTATGCTTGTATTAGACGTTCCAGCGTATATTATTACTAGCATTATGTTTACTGTAGCTGGTTGGATGTATGGCGGAGATAACGTAGATTTAAATCGAGTAGAATTTTTAAAGGAATCATTATTAAAACACTTTGATATTAAAATATGGATGTTAGTTCCGGCGATTATTGTCATTGTACTATTAGCAATGAAGAAGCCTTCTATGCCTACAATTGCAATGGGAGCTTTACTTGGCGCAATTTGGGCAACTGTTTTCCAAGGAATGCACTTTGGAGACGCAATTGGAACAGCATATAACGGATTCTCAATTCAATCAGGCGTTGAGTTTGTCGATAAGTTATTAAACCGTGGCGGAATTAACGGTATGCTCGGTTCAGTAGCCGTAATTATTTTCGGTTTAGGGTTTGGTGGATTACTTGAAAAATTAGGTGTTTTAAAAGTAATCGTATCAAAATTCGAAAAGAAATTAAATTCTGCTGGTAATGTAACATTATCTACATTAATCGTTGCATTTTTAGCGAACATATTTGGCTGTGCGATGTACGTATCACTTATTTTAACACCGAAAATTATGCAAGAAAGTTATGATAAACTAAAAATCGACCGCCGCGTATTAGCGCGTAACTCAGAAGTAGGTGGAACATTAACTTCAGGTATGGTTCCATGGTCGGATAACGGTATTTTTATGGCTGGTATTTTAGGTGTTGCGACGATATCATACATTCCATTTATGTGGTTAAGCTTCGTATCGTTAATTTTAGCAGTTATTTACGGATATACAGGCAAGTTCATTTGGTATGTAGATGATGCTGAAAAAGGAAAAGAAGCATCATAAATAAAAAATCACCTTCTACGTGTTGTAGAAGGTGATTTTTTATTTTGTAATAGGAGTTGAAGAGGTTATCTCATCCTCATATTTAGCAATTTTTTGTTGTATCTGTTTCTGCTAATTGACGAACAAGTTCATATCCAATTCCTTTATTTGCAACTGTTATGAAAGCATATTTTTTCATATTGAATTCCTCCAGTATTGTTATAGTAGGTTACAAAGGAAAGAATACAACCTAAACTTAAGTTTAGGTCAAGAGGAGTTTTTAAAATAAATATAAAATATCTATTTATATGAGTGAGAATTCTTATCATTTAAAGGGAAGTCTGTTATTATAAGAAATGTAGGTATTTTATTTTCAAGGGGATGAAAAAATGGAGTACAGAATTGAAAGAGATACAATAGGAGAAATAAAAGTTCCAGCTGATAAATTATGGGCAGCACAAACACAACGTAGTAAAGAAAACTTCCCGATTGGAACAGAGCAAATGCCGCTTGAAATTGTAAAAGCATTTGCCATTTTAAAGAAGAGTGCAGCACTTACTAATAAAAAATTAGGAAAGCTATCAGAAGAAAAAGCAGAAGCAATTGTGACAGCAGCTGACGAAGTGATAGCAGGGAAATGGAATGAACATTTTCCACTTGTCGTATGGCAAACAGGTAGTGGTACGCAGTCAAACATGAATGTGAATGAAGTAATTGCAAACCGAGGGAATCAAATTTTGAAAGAGAAAGGGTTTGACGTACATATTCATCCGAATGATGATGTGAACATGTCTCAAAGTTCAAATGATACTTTCCCAACTGCGCTTCATGTAGCATGTGTACTCGCAGTAGAAAATCACGTGTTACCAGCAATTACGAAATTAAAAGAAACGTTAGCAGAAAAAGTAAAAGCATTTGAACATATTATAAAAATTGGTCGTACACATTTACAAGATGCGACACCGTTAACATTAGGACAAGAAATTAGTGGATGGCACCGTATGCTTGAAAAAACAGAGCGTATGATTGCAGAGAGCAATACATATATGAAAGAGCTTGCGATTGGTGGTACTGCAGTTGGAACAGGTATAAACGCCCATCCTAAATTTGGTGAGATGGTATCTGAGGAAATTAGCCAATTTACAGGTAAGCAATTTATGTCTGCACCAAATAAATTCCATGCATTAACGAGTCATGATGAAGTTGTATATACGCATGGGGCATTGAAAGCATTAGCAGCGGATTTAATGAAGATCGCTAACGATGTGCGCTGGCTGGCAAGTGGTCCACGTAGTGGGCTAGGAGAAATTATTATTCCAGCAAATGAGCCAGGAAGCTCTATTATGCCAGGTAAAGTAAATCCAACGCAAAGTGAAGCGTTAACGATGGTTGTAGCACAAGTAATGGGAAATGACGCAACAATCGGATTTGCAGCGAGCCAAGGCAATTTTGAGTTAAATGTATTTAAACCTGTTATTGCATATAACTTCTTACAATCTGCTCACTTATTAGCAGATGCAATTGTTTCATTTAATGATAATTGTGCAGTTGGTATTGAAGCAGATGAAGAAGTCATTAAAGAGAATGTGAATCGTTCATTAATGCTTGTTACTGCATTAAACCCGCATATCGGATATGAAAATGCAGCGAAAATTGCGAAGCATGCTCATAAAGAAGGGTTAACTTTAAAAGAAGCAGCATTGCAATCTGGATTACTAACAGAAGAACAATTTGATGAAATTGTCGATCCGAAAAAAATGATTGCTCCGAAAGAGTAATAAAAACGCCAAGATTCTTTGTTTAGAATCTTGGTTTTTTTATTACTGTAAGTGCCAAAATATATTATTTGTTAGCAGACATATTCAATATTTTCATATGTGGGCAGTTTTCTTTTAAAAGTGCAATGAATTTTTCTTCTTCTTGTGGTACGAAAGTTGTCACAGAGTCGAATAAATTATAATGGATTTCTAATTGCTGTCTAGTCCATTTCTTTGAATGAAGTTTTTTACCAGAGTATTTAATGTGGCGAATATCTTCAAAGGGAATTTCAGTACGTAGTATGAAACCATGTTTTACGAAAAGAGATGATTCCGTTACGTTATAGTGAGAGAAATAGAATGAAGAAAGATTCACGATATTTAGCAGCATCATGAGGGTGAAAAAAATAGAATTTTCATTTTGGAAAAATAGTGAAATGAAAAAAATCATGATAAATAATGTAATAAAAATGACGTGAAACGGATTTTTTTTCGCTTTAAATTTCAAGTTAGTCACCTCGGTATACGTGTACTTTAACTAAATTAAATCATAACATCGTAATAAAACGTGTGAATATGCATAATTGCATATTCACACGTTTTATTGCTTCATGTCCTTTTTAAAGAATATTTTATAGACGTTTTTTATAAAGGTTTGAAAAATAGGTAAACGAAACATTGAAATGTTTATTTCGTTTATGTTAAGATGATGAAGTGATAATAAACGTTATTGAAATTTGTTTATTTTAAAACGGACATTTTAAAGGAGTGTTTAGTATGAGCGATATTTCGGAGAAGTTTTGGGATGCGTCGGTAGAGGAATTGAAAAAAGGGTATGTGTTTGATGAGGAAACGGAAGAGTATATTTGTTTAGCTTGTGGAGAAACGTTTATTAAGGGTGTTATTTATCAAGATAATCAAGTTTTGTATGAAGCAGAGAAGTTTGTACAATTGCATGTGCAAAACGAACATACATCTATGTTTGACTATTTATTAAACCTTGATAAGAAGTATACGGGTTTAACGGATTTGCAAAAGAAGATGGTTCAGTTTTTCCATATGGGGCTGAATGACAAAGAGATTGTGAAAGAGATGGATGGCGGAAGTACTTCAACCATCCGCAATCATCGTTTTACACTTCGAGAGAAAATGAAGCAAGCGAAAGTGTTTTTAGCGTTAATGGAACTGTCAGAAGAAAAATCAAAAGTACAAACGAAATTTGTACCCATTCATAGAACAGCAACGATGGTAGATGATCGTTACAATATTACAGAAGAAGAAAATGATGAAGTATTAAAAACGCATTTTACAGAGGGATTAGATGGACCGCTTTCTAAATTTCCAAAAAAGCAAAAGCGTAAATTAATTATATTACGTCATTTAGTGACGAAGTTTGATAGTCATAAAAAGTACACTGAAAAAGAAGTAAATGCTATTATAGAAAGCGTATACCCGGATTTTGTAACTTTAAGAAGATATTTAATCGAATACGGGTTTTTAGATAGAACAGCTGATGGAAGCCAATATTGGGTGAAGTTATAATAACATAGGAAAGAATATGAATAGAAGCACACCATTACAACAAATATACAAAAAGATGTAAGTTGAAAAACAGATTTTTAATAAAAGGAGAAATGAAATTTGAAACCACCTACAAATAACAATAAAGAAGGTGCGGAGTCACATAAGTTAGAAAGTGAGAGTAAACCGATTTGGAAATCGATGTCCATGTTTTTAGTACCGTTACTATTAAGTAATGTACTACAATCAGTTGGACAATTATTCGGTATGGTAGTAGTAGGAAGATGGCTTGGAGTGAATGATTTAGCGGCCATATCGGCATTCTTTCCTCTATTTTTCTTACTCGTTTCATTTGTAATTGGTATTGGTTCAGGTAGTTCTATTTTAATAGGTCAGGCATTTGGGGCAAAAAACGAAGATCGTTTAAAAGCGATTGTTGGTACGACGTTGACATTTACTTTTATTATTGGAGTTGTGTTAGCGATAGTAGGTAGTATTTTTGCAATGGATATTATGCGCCTTATGGGAACGCCAGAAAATATTATTGAAATAAGTGTACATTATGCACGTATTTTATTTATATCGATGCCAATCTTATTTTTATATTTCGCATACACAACGTTTATGAGAGGTACAGGAGATTCTAAAACGCCATTTTACTTTTTAATTGTAAGTACAGCGCTAAATATGATCTTATTACCAATCCTTATTTTTGGATGGTTAGGAGCTCCGAAATTAGACGTTTATGGAGCAGCCTATGCCTCTGTTATATCTACAGTTATTACGTTTATTGTCATGTTAGTGTATTTAAAGAAGAAAAATCACCCACTACAATTAGATAGTACGGTAAGGAAATATCTTCGAATGGATTGGGGTTTATTAAAGCTATTACTACGACTCGGTATTCCAGCGAGTATTAATATGATATTAGTTTCATTATCAGAAATTGCGGTAATCGCGTTTGTAAATCGTTACGGTTCGGATGCAACAGCGGCATATGGCGTTGTGAACCAAGTTGCAAGTTATGTACAAATGCCAGCCGTTAGCCTTGGTATTACAGTCTCCATTTTTGCTGCACAATCAATTGGTGCGAATCAATTTGATCGATTGCAGAAAGTTGTGAAGGCTGGAATTATTATGAACTACGTCATCGGTGGTGTGCTAATATCTCTTATTTACTTGTTCTCAAGAGACATTCTAGCACTATTTTTAACGAGTCAAACTACAATTGAAATTGCTCATAGCCTAGTTATGATCACATTATGGAGTTATTTAATTTTCGGTCATGCGCAAATTATTAGTGCGACAATGCGAGCAAGCGGTACAGTATTATGGCCAACTGTTATCGGCGTCGTATCAATTTGGCTTGTTGAAGTACCTGTAGCGTATTACCTTTCTTACCATACAAGTCTTGGCATAGAAGGGATATGGATTGGATACCCAGCAGCATTTATTGTCAGCTTAATCTTGCAATATGCATATTATAAGCTTTCATGGCAGAAGAAACGAATTACGCGATTAGTGAGTTAAATATTGAAAATGTCCCTAAGTTATTTTACTTAGGGACATTTTTTTGTAAAGGTATGTTTATAAATAGCTTTTTAAAGTAATATCAAAATGTTGTCTAATGAGTTTATTATCACTCATGTAAAACTCCCACGCTTTTTCTGGTTCACCGATAATTTCAAAAGATTCTTCTGTAATATATAAGGCGCAATTATCCTCTAGTGCAATGCCTTCTATATTACCTTGATGATTTTGTAAAAAGGAATGGAAGGCGTTCATTCTATTTAATTGATTATAATGTGGACAAAACCTTTTGTTCACAATGCCCCAGCCGTTGCTCTCTATATAACCAGATCCTTCATAATCTGATCGAATGCTAGATGTGAACCAACACATAGCACCAGCGCTGCATCCTGCAATGAGCGTTCCTTGCTGCAAAGCATATAATAATTTCTCATCTAGTTTATGTTCTTTCCATTGTGTAAGCATGTGAATATAGTTCCCGCCACCGAGATAAATTAAATCAGCTGACTGAATCATTTCGTCTATTTCATATTTAGAAGGTGTATCGGCTATAATACGTAAAATTTGTACGTCACAGTGTAATTGTTTTTCGAATGTGTCTAAAAATAATTTTACATAGCTTTCATCATCATGACTAGCTGTAGGAATGAATAATACTTTCGGATACTGTTTATTTGTTAATTCTATAAGTCGCTCATTAATAGGCGAGTGATTTGAATCTTGTAAATCACCGCCACCAATGACAGCTAATTTCATAGTAAAGCACCACCTAATCATTTTCGTTATATAAAAATTCGATAGAAGAGAGTTACATTCCTTCTGTGATGTAATGATTAAGTAGAAAATATAGTTTAAATATATCGGAATAGTAAAGCAAAGGCTGGTTATATTGGGAAATGAATTAGAAACAATTTATTAATATATAATACTTCATACTATTGTTTCAAAATATGGAAACAATATGTTTAAATGGATATAAAGAAGCATGTATTCATATTGAATGAGTGCTTATCCTTTAAAAAAGAATTGGAAATAATAGAGATTTTACAAATGAGTTTTTACTTTTAATAGGAAGTTGTATTACAATATGGTAAAATTATTTCAATATATTTATTTAATATAAAAATACAAAGAGGGAGCGTGAAAAAAGTGGATTTTCGATTTGAATTTACAACGAAGGTGAAGGAATACTTGGATGATGAGAAGGATGAAAAAATAATAAAAGATGGACATAGAGATATCATTTTTCAATATTTATATCCGCTAGAGAGTGAAATTGGTATTTATAAAAATCCTAACTTTACTTTTTTTGCATCAGGAAGACGCTCACATATCGTATTAGAAAACATTGAATTTAAAACAGAGGTAAATGTAAAAAGTAACATCATTGAAATTACAAAAATAGTGGATAATGTCGTTATCCCGTTAGATACTATCGTAGCGAAAGATCGGGAATTGTTTGCACTTGGACGTAATGAGAAGTTTAGTGTACAAATATTAGAGCAGTATCTCTTTGATACATTTGGTGAAAAATTAGGTTTAAAATGAATGGAATTGCCTATGATAGGTAGTTCATTTTTGTATATATCATTTACGTTTGACCTTTCATGTAATTTGTACTACAATTCGTAGTGTGAAAGGAGCCGCATTATGTTTACTCAAAACTATAAGCTAAATGAGCAAGGGTTAAATCATTTCTTTGGACCGCTTGAAGCAAAAATTATGGAGATTGTTTGGTCTAGCGAGGGTATTACGATTAAAGAAGTACAGCAGAAATTAAGCGAAGAATCACCTGTGAATTTTAATACTGTGATGACAGTTATGAACAGGTTAGTAGAGAAATTACATTTAGAAAAACAGACTGTGAAAAGAAGTGGCATATATCGTGCTGTACAAACAAAAGAAGAATTCTTATCCAATCAAACGAAGAAAATGACACAGGAATTGATGGGGGAATTTGGAGATTTAGTTGTAAATCATATGCTAGATGAGTTAGAGCAAGTTGATCCGACTTTAATAAAAAAGTTAGAAGATAAATTGAGTCAGTTAAAAAAAGAGGATTAATGAAATGAAATGGCAAATGCGTAAAATCGTATTGTTAGCAGTCATTGTTAGTTCCCTCTTTTTTAGTATGCTATTGTATTACGTTACATATCCATTTCTGTTTCAAAATAAGGCGTTCTTTCTTTCGAATTTTTGCTTGTTTCAGTTAGAAAAACATATGAAAGAATTATCGCTCATTCGTATTATAATTGCTGGATTTTTACTACTTACTGTGTTTATCGTGTGCAAAAGAATATGGCGACAATTTTTCGATACTAAAAGATTACAAAAAGTACTTATCGCCTTCGTTCGAAAAGGAAAACAAATATATATATTGCCGACTGCGGAAGTTGCGGCATTTACAATTGGATTATTTCGTCCGAAAGTTGTCGTGTCAGAAGGGATGCTTCAAACATTTTCAGATGAAGAAATGGATGCGATTATTTTTCATGAAGAATATCATCAAAACAATCGAGATCCGCTAAAATTATTTTGTTTTACGTTATTAGCAGAAGGAATGATATACATCCCGATATTAAAAGGGTTATTGCAGCGCTATCATGTGTATCAGGAGTTAGCTGCAGATAAGTATGCAATGCGTAAAATGAAATCTAAATTCGAGTTAGGAAGCGCATTATTAAAATTAATTAAAATAAAGACAATGGAAAATCGATGTGTTACAGCTTCATTTGCAAAAACAGCAATAAATTTACGAATTGAGCAAGTGTTACATGAAAAAGTTGTTAAGCTTACTATTCCGTTACATACGAATTCGGTATATGTAACAGTAGGTTTATTCTGTATGTCGGTTGTACTGATTGTTGGAGAGTGCATATAGCCTCTTTTTTTTAAGAATTAACACTACTTTATGTAGTGTTTTGGGAGGAAGAAAAGTGAAGAAACTAATTGCTATTATACTGGCTGGGGCATTAATTTGGGCCGGAGTGAATTTTTATAATACAAAGAAAGAAGAAAAAGAAAGAAAAGCGAAACAAGCGGAATTACAGAAAACAGAAGTATTACCACAAGTAGGATTTAAAGCACCAGATATAACATTAAAAGGATTAGACGGGAAGCTGTATTCGTTACATGATGCAAAAGGTAAACCATATCTTATTAATTTTTGGGCATCATGGTGTGGTCCATGTGAAATGGAGGCACCTGACTTAGTTCGTATGTATGATAAATATAAGAAGGATGTTGAAATCTTTGCGGTAAATGCAACAATAGGAGATCCAGTGCAAGAAGCGAGCGCTTTTGCGGATCGTCACGGATTTAAGTTTCCTGTTTTACTAGATATGGACGGAGTAGCCGGATTAGATTATAAAGTGTTTTCTTTACCAACTACATTTTTTGTTAATAAAGATGGAATTATCGTAGAGCAAGTACGAGGCGTACTACCTCCAGAACAATTAGAAGAGAAATTTAAGAAATTAATTGAGAGTTAAGAAGGGATTTCATAGTGATGGAGTGGATCGTGAGGTTACAACCCGTATCTCTTATAATTGGAAGTTTATTTGGATTTATGTTGATGAAACGAAAGATGAAGAACGAAAGTGTACCATATGAAAAAATGATGGATGCAGTAACAAATACTTTTCTTATCATCGTATTTGTATGGAAATTTGCACCAGCAATTTTAAATCCAATATGGGCTATTAGGTCGCCACTGCAAGCATTATTAGCTATAGGAAGTACGAAACATATTGTAGTAGGATGCATAATTGCAAGTGTATACATTGTTTGGAAAAGTAAAAAGGAGCAATTTTCGCTCCGTACTTTACTTGATGCATTACCTATTGCGCTATGTATGAGTATTATTTTTTATTTTCTATTCCACCAAAAAGTAGGAATACAAACGACATTGCCTTGGGGTGTGAAAGTATATGAATCTAATTTTTTATATCATCCTATCTTCGTATACGAGATTATCCTAGCTCTTTGTATAGTGGGCTTGTTATGGATGAAAAATGAAAGGCTTGGAAATGGAAAGAATATAAGTGTTTTTTTAATTATTGAGGGGTTTGCTCATATTATTATTTCGCTTGTTAATGAACAGAATTCGGTTCTATTTGGTTTATCGATGCAGCAAATACTAAGTTTCTGTGTTATGAGTTTAGGGATTTTGTTCGTGCCGAAAAGATAAAAATAGCCATGTGCGGAGGAATCCGCACGTGGCTATTTTTATTACATCTATTAAAAAATCGGCGGAGTAACAGAAAATAAAACAATGGCATTTTTCTCGAATTGATTTACCCATTTATGTTTTAAATAAGCGGGTATTTTTACGCTATCACCCGTTTCTAATATGTATTCTTCTTCATTTAAATGTAATGTGATTTTCCCTTCTAATACAAATGCTAATTCTTCACCTTTATGTTCTAGTACATTTTCTGATGAAGCTGTATTCGGCGGGACGGTCATAATTGCTGTTGCTAAATTTCCTGTGAAATCAGGTGATAGCATTTCATATGATAAATTATCGATAATCATTTTTTTGCGTCTATGAGAACGTACAATTAAATCGTCTGTATTGGTATCTTCAAGTAAAAAGCTAAATGTTGGAACATCAAGAGCCTTAGCGAGTACTTTTAATGTTTGGATAGAAGGGTTAGCAGATCCACGCTCAATTTGACTTAACATAGATGGTGTAATATCAGCCATCTTTGCAAGTTCTTTACTCGTTAAACCTTTTTCTTTTCTTTGTTTTTCAATTTTTTTACCAATATCTATATTTTCCATATTGAAAATCTCCTTACTAATTATTAAATTATATTTAAATAAATTAAATTAAAATTAACTAAAGTGGATAATTTATGTTAAACTATATTAAAATTAATTTAATTATAATTTATTAAATCGCAAGCTACAAGGTGATGAGGAGGAAGAGGAATGAAGGAAATAGAGAAATTAAAAGAGGAATATCCACTATTAAATAAATTGATTGAAATAGAAGAAGTGTTTTGGCTGAATCCGAACATGGAAAAGTATGAAACGGCAATAAAAGATTCGCCACTCAGTGAAGAGAATGTAAAAGATGCGGAGGAGAGGTTAAAGCGTTTTGCATCATACATTGCGAAAGTTTTTCCTGAAACGAAAGACACAGGCGGTATTATAGAATCACCTTTAGTGAAGATACCTTCTATGAAACAGTCTTTAGAGAAAAATTACGAGCAACCTATATTAGGAGAATTATTATTAAAATGTGATAGTCATCTCCCGATATCAGGATCAATTAAAGCTAGAGGCGGCATTTATGAAGTGTTGAAACATGCTGAACAATTAGCTTTGCAGCATGGTATGTTAACAGAAGAAGATGATTATTCCATTTTAGATAGTGATACATGTAGAGAGTTTTTTGCCAAATATTCAATTGCGGTCGGTTCAACAGGGAATTTAGGGCTAAGCATTGGGATTATGAGTGCGAAACTAGGTTTTAACGTAACGGTTCATATGTCAGCAGACGCGAAACAATGGAAAAAAGATTTATTAAGAAGTAAAGGTGTAAATGTTATTGAATATGAAGCTGATTACAGTAAAGCTGTAGAAGAAGGAAGAAGGCAAGCAGATGCAGATCCTAGCTGTTATTTTGTAGATGATGAAAACTCACATGATTTATTTTTAGGATACGCAGTAGCAGCATCGCGTTTACAAAAACAATTAGAAGAGTTAGAGATTGTAGTGGATGAAGAACATCCGTTATTCGTTTATCTACCATGCGGAGTAGGGGGCGGGCCTGGCGGCGTCGCATTTGGTTTAAAGTTATTGTATAAAGACAACGTACACTGTTTCTTTGCCGAACCTACGCATTCCCCATGTATGTTACTCGGTTTAATGACAGGACTTCATGATAAAATTGCCGTTCAAGATATCGGAATCGATAATGTAACAGACGCGGACGGACTAGCGGTAGGAAGACCGTCTGGATTTGTCGGTAAAACGATAGAACCATTTTTGAGTGGAGATTACACAGTAAGTGATGAAGAGTTATATAGATTGTTGAAGGAACTAGCAGATACAGAAAATATTTATTTAGAGCCTTCTGCATTAGCCGGTATGATAGGACCAGTGAAAGTATGTAAAGAAGATGAGTACTTACAAAAACAACAGTTAACAGAGAAGATGAAGAAAGGTACTCATATTGTGTGGGGAACTGGCGGTAGTATGGTGCCAGAAGATGTGATGAATGGGTATTACAAAACAGGTGTGGAATTAACGTATAAATAAAAATGGGGCTGTATAAACTGGTACCTATGTCAAGGACACACTAAAAAAAGAGGGTTTTATTTTTTCTGTAAACGGTCCTCCCGGTACTGGTAAAACAACATTATTAAAAGATGTGTTTGCAAATATTATTTTTGAGAAAGTAAAGTTTTTAAAGGAAACACAGGATTTATTTACAAAAATACAATTTTCTGAGGGACAAGAGGATTATTATTATTCATTTCATTCAAAACTTAAAGAATACCGTATTTTAGTAACATCAAATAATAATGCTGCTGTTGAAAATATAAGTATGGATTTGCCTAAAGATGAGGACTTAATGAAAAACAATTACAAGTTTTTAGGATATAGTAAGGTCGAAAGTCGCTGGGGGAAAATATCAGCCGCAATGGGGAAATCAGCAAATATAAAGGAATATTTTCAAAATATTTCAGATGAGATTAATGATCTGTGTAATATACATGAAGATGCTGAGTATTCCTTTGATAGTTTAGAACAACAGATATCAAGTATGATTAAAACCGTGCAAGTAAACGATAACTTTGATGATATAGATGACGAAAAGTGGCAATCATCACAAAAACAATTTGTTAATATTGATGGTGATAATAAAGAAGATCGAATTAATTGTGTTCGGAGTAAGCTATTCAAAACAATGATGGATGAATATTGTACTTTCTTAATTGAAAATCAGGACAAAATAGAAAAAAATTTAACTTTAGCAAGGGCTTATTTTTTAGGTGGGAAAGAAAAAGCGAATCTTGATTCTCAAATTAATGAAAAGCAAAGGGAAGAATTCATTCAAGCAATGTTTGATACCATATTCCTACTTACACCTATAATTTCTTCAACCTTTGCGTCTGTTTCAAGATTTTTAAGGGATTTGAAAACGGAAGATATTGGTTGGCTGTTTATTGATGAGGCAGGTCAAGCTACACCACAATCTGCAATTGGAGCCATTTGGCGTTCTAGAAATGTTGTGGTGGTAGGTGATCCATTACAAATACCTCCGGTTGTAACGTTGAGTGATGATCAACTCAAATTAATAGCAAACGAAAGTGCTGGAATTACGAGTGAAAGCTCATTTTTCCATCATTTAACTAGAAGTGAAGTAAGTGTACAAGAATTTGCTGATCTTAATAACAAATTTGGTGGAACAATGATTGACTCCAAAAATAACACAAAGTGGTTGGGCTCACCGCTTCGTGTTCATAGACGTTGTGACAGCCCTATGTTTGAGATATGTAATAAAACAACATACCAAGACAAAATGTTACATGCGACTAAGAACAAAGATATGGTACAGGACCCAATGTACATGAGTCAATGGTTGAATATTGGAGGAAGAACTACTGGTTCAGGAAATCACTATATTTCAGAGCAAGGAAAAAAAGCAATTGAGATTGCCAATAAGTTTACGCAAAATAATCCAGGGAAAGATTGCTACATTATTTCACCTTTTGTAAGTGTGGTTCAAAAGTTAAAACAGTTAAACAAAAATTCAGTAGAAAACAAAAAAATAGAAATCGGAACGGTTCATACTTTCCAAGGAAAAGAAGCCCCATTAGTTATTTTAGTTTTAGGAGTAGATGATCAGCGAACAGGACCGTTAGATTGGGCATCCAGCACTCCGAATCTATTAAACGTTGCAGCAAGCAGAGCAAAAAAATATTTTGTTGTAATTGGGAATTCAGATACTTGGGGAAAAAAGGAATATTTTGATACAGCTTTTAAATATTTATCGAAAGAAACTGTAAAGATAGAATAAGGGTGTTACCTTATTTTTTTCTATCTTGATTTTATTGAAGTTGCTAACTAATTTGGTATAAGAGATATAAAACTAAGAATCTTATAAAATAAAAAAGAGATGTAGAATAATCTACATCTTTTTTGTGTATTAGAAATATAACTTAACTCTGTATTATTATTAGGAACAGCAAAATGTTGCTTTTCTAAGAGAACTTTTTGGAATATAAACTTTACCGTTTTCAATTTTGTATTCAATATCATTCTCTTTTAATTTTTCAGTGTCGACAGTATGTATACTATCGCCCCATCTAACGAATTCTTCATTTTGATTATTTTGATAAAAATAATATGCTATTAACAAACAAAAAATTAACAAGCATAAAAGAATAATAATTTTCTTTTTCAAATCTATCCCCCCTAATTGATTTAAATTATAACATCGTTTATTGGACTAAACTTCCTGTTAGCGGAAGAAGAAAAACTGAAATAATAACATTTTGATTCAATTTTTTTATAAACGGTACGACATTATTTCGATTTTACATTAAGGGGTACCAACGTAAAACCGCGGCTATTATATACTAAGATATTTTTAGAAGTAAAAACCCTAACATAAAAAAACAATTATTTACGACGCCTTCTCCTTGCTTTTTTTCGCTTATTTATTTGACTATATTTTTTCATATGAGTGCTTTTGTTCCTACAAAAATTAGGTAACTTAAATATAAGAACAGAAATCGCAGAAAAAATGCAAAATATAAGCATTGCAATCATCCAAAGGTTAATATCATAGTCATATAGGGGTTACCATATCATTTCGGGAAAATTGTATGCTAAGGACTACAAAATCTTATCTTTAAAGGATTTTCATAGATAATTACATGTTCAAAAAGAAAAAAATCAAGTTTAATTGAACATTTATTTACACGCTTTATGAACACGATTATAGATAAAAAACGTTGATATTATTGAGTTTCACCCTCTGTTCATAAACATACAATTTTCTGAACACTAAAAAATGCCCACATTCTTTTAACTTTATAACACATATAGAAAACATTACTTTTTGTACATATATTGTTTTTTTATGTTCATCTTTCCTTAGGAGGAATAACCAAAAAATAAATAAGGTTTTTCTAAAATCAAAGAAAAAAATTATGAATTGACAAACTAGAGGACAAATTGTATCTTAAAAAAAGACCAACCAGACGGTTTTTGTTCTGGGAGATTTGAATAAACCTATAAAAGAAAGGAGAAAGTAAAATATGCTATCAAAATCTGACCTAAAAAGAAAACTTATATTAGATACCACTAGTGAATTTATAACCGAAAATGGGATTCATGCTGTGACTTTGGATGCTATAGCTAAGAAAGCGGGTATTAGTAAAGGGGGTTTATTACATCATTTTCCAAATAAAGAATCTTTATTAAAGGGGATAGCAGAATATATTTGCCATGAATATGAACTTGCTATCTATAAACAAGCTGAGAGCGATCCAATTTCATTAGGGAAATGGTCCCGTGCATTACTTTCAGTTGCTGAATCTGACTTAGAACATAATGCTCAATTAAACACAGGAATACTTGCAACCTCTTTGTTAAACCCAGATGTGGCTAAAAGTATAATCGAAAGTTATCAGTCCGTTTTAGCAAAAACAGAGCAGGATGGGTTAAATCCTATAACTGCAACTATTATTCGATTAGCGATAGATGGTCTTTATTATTCACAATTGTTAAATGTAGCTCCTTTAGATAAAGAAATGCAGCAAAAAGTAATTGAACAATTAGTTGATATGACAAGAAATGAGGAATAAAAATGAATGCTTATATATTATTAATTACGTCGGTTCTTTGTGAAGTATTTGGCGCTTCTATGTTGAAATCCTCAAATGGATTTAAGAAGCTTTTCCCTTCACTTGGCGTCGCAATTGGATATGGATTAGCTTTTTATATTCTCTCCTTATCACTCAAAACACTACCAATAGGTACAGCTTATGCGATATGGGGCGGATTAGGAACAGCTTTTACAGCGTTGATAGGAATGACGATATTTAAAGAAAATAAGAACCCTAAAAAGTTACTTGGCCTACTTTTTATTATAGGAGGAGTTATGATTTTAAAATTTGGAGGGAGTCATTGATTATGATGAAAGGAGAAAAGAATATGAAAAGTTATATTGCTTTAGCGATTGCTATTATCACAGAGGTATTTGCAACTTCTATGTTAAAAATGTCTGAGGCTTTTACAAATTTGCTCCCTTCTATTGGGGTAATTCTTGGTTTTGGGCTTTCGTTTTACTTCGTGTCACTTGCCCTTAAGACCATTCCTTTAAGTATAGGATATGCAATTTGGTCAGGGGTAGGAACCGTATTAACAGCATTAATTGGAGTTTTAGTTTGGGACGAACATTTTAATGTTTTTATTTTTGGGGGTATCGTAACAATTATAGTTGGGGTTGTATTAGTAAACTCACAAGGTAAATCAGAAGTAGAAAATCAAAGGTAGTTTTAATGTTAGATTTTTTTTAAACTACAACTTTATTTTATATTGTCTAAAAGAAAAATTAATCCTTGCAAACCTAATATATATCGTATACATTATGTATACGAAATGTATACCGTCTGTATACAAAATATATTAAGAGGTGAAAGTGATGGCAGAAACATATCGTAAAGCCAAGGTGTTAAAATTCCTAGAAAAATTGCGTGAAATGAAAGAGATGAATTTAAAATATTCACAAATGTATTTGATGAATTTAAAAGAATTAAATCTCCATATGGAGAAAGACATGTTGTTTCTGGAAAATGTAGAAGAAATGGAAGAGATTTTAGAAAATCTACAGTTTAAGAAAAATGCAGAAAACATTATTTTATCAACAGATCAACTAATGTCTTTTAAAGAAGCAACTAATGCAATAAGAACAATTAAAGATATAGATATTATTTTAGAAGAAGCTGGAGAGTTTTTTGACTTAGATATTCCTGAAAGGAAAGTAAAATCTGAAATGGTAAATTACACGATTCAATCTATTGACCCAATGGATATGACTGGTATTAAAAAGCAATATTATATTATGTTAGGAGAAATCGGTGTATCATACCCTGATGGAACAGGGGATGAAGAATTTGTAGCGGCCGCAAATAAAGTATTTCTGGAGTACGTTACACAAAAAGACATTACAAAAGTAGATGATGGGTTTATTGTTTCGCTACCAGTATATGCTTCTCATCAAGTGATAAAAGATTTAATGAATGCAGAACTATCAGTTCTTGCAATGGTTCCTATAAAAGAAAAAGAGTAAAATATAGTAGATAATAAGGGGAAAATAAGTAAATGGCTGAATTTAGAAATAAAGTATTAGATATTTTAGAAGAAATATGTGAAACCGGCATAGTAAAAGAAAATCTAGATGTTGAACTATTTGAAGAGGGTATTCTTGATTCCTTTGGTACGGTGTCCTTATTAGTAGAGTTTCAAGATCGTTTGGGTATTGAATTATCTATTTCTGATTTTGAGCGCGATCATTGGACAACGCCAAACATGATCGTTAGTAAACTGGGAGAAATGAGATGAAGCAACCAAAGTTTGGTCCGCTATTTTTAGCTTTATTTCTCTTTTTTGGAATGTTATTGATTCCACTTTGCTTTCTTACGCCATTAGTTAGTGAACAAAAGGTTGAAGATGCAACCACTTCACTAAAAAAAGAGATGTTTCAAGGAATTGTTTTACAGCAAAAAATGCTAATGGATCAGAAATATCTTCCTATGTATGGCTCATCAGAGTTTTCACGTTTAGATGTGTACCACCCCTCAAACTATTTTAAGATTAACAATCAAGGCTTTATCCCTTTTTTAGTTGGACGAGGTGGAACACAAAGTTTGACTCATGTACTAAGTCTTTCTGCATTAATGGATAATTTAGAAAACCGAAAAATGGTATTTGTACTCTCACCACAATGGTTTGTGAAAGAAGGCTTGGATGAATTACACTTCGCACCAAATTTTTCATCTCAACAGGCCTATCATTTTCTTTTCAATGATGAATTACAACCTGAGATGAAAAGACAGATCGCTAAACGCCTTTTAGAATTCGAGATTGTACAAAAAGATAAACTGTTAAAAAACTCATTAGAGGGTATTGTATATAATGACACAATTCATTCCCTAAAATCTACGATTTCTAAGCCGTTTGCATATCTATACCGTAATATCTTAGATCGCAAAGACTTAATGATGTCAATATTTGATATTAAATCTCGTAAGGCAAATGTTGATCCTGAATTAAGATTGCTTACCTGGGAAAAAATTCGTAACCATGCGGAGAATACTGGAGAAATGGAATCGGATTCTAATGCATTTGGTATTGTAAATCATTACTATAACAAAAATATTAAAAGTAAGTTAGATAACTTAAAAGGTTATCGAGCGCATGAGTCATATACGGAATCACCCGAATATCAAGATTTTCAACTTATATTAGATATTTTAAAACAAAAGAAAGCAAAACCACTCTTTATATCCGTTCCATTTAATGGACCATGGTATGATTATGCAGGCGTTCCAAAAGAGCGACGTGATGAGTATTATAACAAAATATATGCACAAATCAAAAGGGCTGGATTCCCCATTGTAGATTTTTCTAACCATGAATATGATAAGTATTTTTTAAAAGATACAATTCATATAGGTTGGAAGGGTTGGGTATATTTTGATGAGGAAATTCAAAAATTCTATCAAAATAAATAATGATTATTAATTGGATTTAACATAAATGATGCTTTCTGTTACTCTATTTAAGTAAAAAAATATCATGGTGAAAAATGAATCTCAAAAATATTCTCTGTAAGAGAAGCGTTCCAAAATAGTGAAATGATTAATCGGCTTCATAACATATAAGGAACCAATTATCATAACAAATGTTCCTAGTAAGAAACTAGCTATATGTCTTATCAAGTTCAGTTCTCCTTTAATTATGTTTTCTATATAAATTCATATGGAATATAACGTATTTCTGAAAGATTGTCTTTATTTAAAATAATAATATAAATTTCTATTAAGTTGATAGTGCATGTAGTCATTTCATGGAAATGAATATCTAAATTGAATATTTTAAAAAGCGTAGAAAGATTAAATTCCTACGCTTTTTCTTCTTAAGAAATATTTATTGTTGTTCTAAATTTCTTATATAAGATTTTACAGCTTGTAAGACGCAAAAGAATGGAAAAAAGATTTATTAAGAAGCAAAGGTGTAAACGTTATTGAATATGAAGCTGATTATAGTAAAGCAGTAGAAGAGGGGCGCCAGCAAGCAGATGCTGATCCTAGTTGTTATTTTGTAGATGATGAAAACTCACATGATTTATTTTTAGGATACGCAGTAGCGGCATCGCGTTTACAAAAACAATTAGAAGAGTTAGAGATTGTAGTGGATGAAGAGCATCCTTTATTCGTTTATCTGCCATGCGGAGTAGGTGGCGGACCTGGCAGAGTCGCATTTGGTTTAAAGTTATTGTATAAAGACAACGTACACTGTTTCTTTGCAGAGCCAACGCATTCACCATGTATGTTACTTGGGTTAATGACAGGACTTCATGATAAAATCGCCGTTCAAGATATCGGAATTGATAATGTAACAGACGCGGACGGACTAGCGGTAGGAAGACCGTCTGGATTTGTCGGTAAAACGATAGAACCATTTTTGAGTGGAGATTACACAGTAAGTGATGAAGAGTTATATAGATTATTAAAAGAACTAGCTGATACGGAAAATATTTATTTAGAGCCTTCTGCATTAGCCGGTATGATAGGACCAGTGAAAGTATGTACAGAAGATGCGTATTTACAAAAGCAACAGTTAATAGAGAAGATGAAGAAAGGTACTCATATTGTGTGGGGAACAGGCGGTAGTATGGTTCCGAAAGATGTGATGAATGGATATTATAAGAAAAGTTCGGAATAAGCACCAATAAGAAGAATGAGGCTAATTATAGCCTCATTCTTTCATGTACATAAAAATCTTTGTTATTTTCACAATAGTTCTTTATAGTATATATAAAGGATAATTAATATTGTATAAATACAACAAAAAGCTTTATTTTACATAATAAGAGGATGTGTATACGATGTCATTACAGACTAAATATATAGCGGGTATTTCGCTTGGGGTTATGGGGGTAGGTTTTGCGGCTTCTATTCCTTTTCAAGGGTCGGTAGCTGGTGAGATTATTCAAGGTGGATTTGAAGCTGGGTTAGTTGGTGGACTTGCGGATTGGTTCGCAGTTACAGCATTATTCCGTCACCCGATGGGAATTCCAATTCCGCATACAGCTTTGTTACCGAAAAACCGTAAACGAGTAACGAAAGGGCTCATCAATACGTTAGAAAATGAGTGGCTAACGAAAGAAAGCATTACGAATAAAGTAAAAGAAATGCAACTAGCACAAATGGTGCTGCAAATTGCTGAGAGAGAAATGCAGTCTGATGCTGTGAAAAAAGGGATTGTAACGATTGCGGAGAAAGCGATTGTTTCAATAGATACGGAAAAATTAGCGGTTATTATTGAAAAAGAATTAAAAACATATTTGCATACAATGAATACAAGTAACATTTTACAAGTGCTTGTTGATCAATTAGTTGTGCAAGAATATGATGAAAAGACACTTGATTACATATTAGTAAAAGTGAAAGACTGGACAGCGCAAGATGAAGCGCGTTACCAACTCGGAAGCTTAGGTATGAAGGCGATGGAAAATATAAAAGTAGATGGATTCTTGCAGTTTACTTTGAAATCATTTATGAATATTGTAGATGAAGATAAAATTGGCGGCATTTTGCAGAAGTTTATTATTAGTAATATTAACAGCTTACAAGATGCTGATAATAGCACGAGACAACTTATATTAGCGAAAATTCGTCAAGAAATTATAAATGTAAAAGAAAATGAAGCGTTGCTACAGGAATTAGAAAAATGGAAAGAAAAGTGGATTGCAAATTGGGATGGTACTGAAAAAATAAAAGGAATGCTTGAGCAAGTACAACAAAAAGCAGTTGCCTTTGTAAACAATGAAGAATTTGCGGATAAGTATGTTATTCCATTTTTACAAAAACAAATGAATAAAATAAAAGATGACGAAGTGACTGTTCAAAAAATAGAAGATTGGTTACAAAAACAAGTTGTGAAGCTTGTTGAGAATAACCATTCGAAAATCGGAAAGCTTGTGCAAGAAAATCTTGATAAGTTAGATGATAAAACGTTAATTGAAATGATTGAAAATAACGTCGGTAAAGATTTGCAATGGATCCGAGTAAACGGAGCTGTTTGCGGATTTATGATTGGCTTAGTGTTAGAGGGAATTAAAGCGATTATATGAGAAAAACCTTCCGCAATTGCGGAAGGTTTTTTTTATTTTTCAATAACGCTCATATTTAAATTGTAAGCTTTCTCAATATTTAACTTGTATGTTCCATTCCCGGTTTTAATCGAATTTTTATACCAATGTTCTTGCCCGTTTAATTCTGGATTTTCTTCTGAAGTATTCTCTTCTTTTTTTGTTACATCTTCAACTTGTTCCCAAGGTGTATTGCCATGTGGTTCCTTTTGATTTGTTACTGCTGTTAAAAATACATCACTCTCTTTTGCAAGATGGACAGACACTCTTGAGCTTTCTTGTACAAACCAATTATTTTGTAATTGCCCTGGATAAAGGGATAGTTCGTTATTTGAAGCACGAACTTCTACATTTTTATTTTGTGGAAGAACGAGTGTCGGTTTGACCTGTGGTGCGGAATTCCATAACGTATGTTGAACTGGTAATGATTTTAAAGTGATATACATTGTTTCCCCGGCTGTTTGAACGGAAAGAAAATCTTCTTGTTTTAAATTAAGTTTTTCATTAGCTTTCGTCGTCATTTCATATGTTCCAAGAAGATGAATTTGATTTGTATCATTTCCCTCTATTGTTAGAGGATGCTGTCCTGCATCCACTACAATTTTCTTTATAGATTCAGGTATATTAAGTTGTCCACTTGGAATATTACTCGTTTGGCGAGTGGTATGAATAGAATGACGAACCTCATCTAGTAATCCAGTTGATAATAAACAGTAAAAAGCAATGCCAACACTTCCTAAAACACCGATAAAGAAAATACTAAAAATATCATATTTAATAAATGATTGTTCCTTCTTAGAAATTAGAAGGTAAAGTAAAATTTCCACGCCAAGTATAATAAGTAAAACAGGCCACCATGCTGTTAAGGAATCTAATACCTCAGTACCTTTTATAACTGAAAATAGTAAGAAGCAACCTAATGCAATAATAGAAAGCCCCATTGAAAATGTTCCAACGCGCCATGTTCTCATTCTTTCGTACCACCTTTATTTTCTTTATTTCCAAGTAACAATTTAAAGCCGCCACCAATTAAGAGGAGTGCAACGATAGATGTTTGGAAATAGCGATAATACAGCTCGCTAAGATGAATGTTAAATATAGTTGCAAAGTAATCATTCAAAATAGGAAGGACTGTTTGATCTAATAAATAATAACCACCGAGTGTAATTAACCCAATACCGATCCATCTTTGATGATTGATAAAATAATCAATGATAGGTTCGTCATGTACACGTTCTTTTCCATACTTTGCAGTTTGCTGTAAAGCGTCAAAAAAGCTATAGAACCAAATGATTGGAACTAAAAATAAAAACGCAGAAAGTCTTAATAAGTCAAGTAAGTATATGGAAAGTAAAAAGGCTGCCATAAGCTGAAGACCGCGTCGCTGTAAGCCTAAATACATATGTCCTGCTCCGGGGAACATCGCTAAAATAGAAGCGAATGTTTTACTTTTCTTTCCTTGTTCACGGTGCTCTTCAAACTCTTCGAAAATCGTACGATCATCTAGTTGCTCGCCACGTTCTTTTTTCTGGAGTTGCTGAACAACATCGAAGAAATTGTAAATCCATAAAACAGGTAACGTCACGAGAAAGATAAGAAAACTTTCTTGAGATGTTAAAAGTGCAACGAAAATAATCATACTTCCGATTCCTGTGCAAGCTACTAAAAATGTAAGTCCACGTTGCATAAGTCCTAATTGAAAATGTCCAAGTCCAGGAATGATTGATAGAAGAATGATATAAAATCGTTCGCTCTCTTTAGAGGACTCTGTTAATTCTCCGGTTGCTTGTTTTTTCGATTGGTTAATAATTGTGATAACTAAATCTAGTAAGTTGACCACCCATAACACGGCTAGTAAAAATAGAGAAAGAAAAGCAAGTTCGCGCGCTATTAATTCTACTACGCAAAAAACTGCGAAAGAAAATAGTAATAAAGCTCCTCCGCTGTATAAAATAAACCGTCCGAATTTCTTTAAATATAAATGTCCAAGCCCAGGAATTAGCCCTAATACAAGTGCTAAAAAGGGATTTTTATTCATGCTTTGAACCTCCGTCCTTTTTTGATGTGTCTACTGATTTGTTTACAATTTGTTGTGAGATAGAAGACTCGTTATGTTTTGAAGATTTCTCTAAATTTGATGTCGCTGTAAAAATATATTGGAATAAACCACTTACCATAAAAATAATTGTAGCCGCAGTGGCAATTATGTAGTGAATCATGGTGCGCTTTAGTGAGTTTGTTTTTATATTTTCATTAGGTTGCAGCGTTTCAAAATCAATTTGCGTCATAACTTCATTCGTAAATGAATCATCATTTATCATTGGAAGGTTTTCCTGTTGTTCATCGATACTTTCCATATAAAGTGCTAAACAATGGTCACATTCATAAAGGTGTTCTTCCATAGATTCACGTTCATTGTTCTCTATAAAATCTAGTGTATAATTGCGCCAATCTTCTTTTGAATAATGCATCATAGAAACTCTTCCTCCTTCCAATGTTTTTTAATCCATTTTCTTGCTCGATACAGTTTCATTTCGACTGTTTTCACTTCGATGTTTTCCTGTAAAGCAATTTCTTGATAGCTTTTTTCTTCTAAGTAATGTGCGAGAACGACGTCACGGTAATTTTCGGGAAGTTCTCTCAGTTTTTGAGCGATGAGTAATTTTTGCTCTTTCGTCAATAATAAAGCCTCAATATTTTGAGAGGATTTTATATTTTCCTCAGTTTCTTTACATAAGGAGAGTTCTTCGTTTTCTCTAGCTTTTTTTCTCTTATAATCAATAGCGTGATTGGTGGCAATACGTGCCATCCACGTTTTTAATCCGCGAAATTGATAATTTGGGAGAGAGGCGTGAATTTTTACGAATACTTCTTGTGTAACATCTTTCGCATCTTCTTCATGTCTTAAAATAGAAAAGATAACTTGGAAAATATAGTGACGATATGTTTGCACAAGGATACGAAAAGCATGTTCGCTTCCTTGCTGTGCTTTTTCAATTAATTGTTTTTCCTCAATGGGTCTCTCCCTCCTTTTTGACGCATTCTATTATATAGACGTAAGAAATGACTGGTCCCCCTACACATGTTGTAAAAAAAGAATAATATATTTTTAGAAAGGAGGCTATATGAAAAAAGGTGTGAAAAAATGGTAAAGAGAAGTATATAATGAGCAAGTGGGAAATGTTATAGGAAGAAAGGATGTGAATGTTAGTAGGGGAATGTCCATACTAACAAACATGAAAATAAAAATATTAATAGCAGATGATAATTCTTTTATTAGAGAAGGTATGAAAATTATTTTAAATACATATGAAGAGTTCGAAGTGGTAGATACAGTAAATGATGGGAGAGAAGCAGTGGACTATTGCAAAAAGAACGACATTGATATCGCCCTTTTAGATGTTCGTATGCCAAATATGAACGGGGTAGAGGCGACGAAATTCATTTGTGAAGAGACGAAAACGAAGCCACTAATTTTAACGACGTTTGATGATGATGAATATATTTTGGACGCAGTGAAGAACGGTGCAAAAGGTTATTTATTAAAAAATAATGATCCGGAGCGTATTCGTGATGCGATAAAAGGAGTATATAACGGCCAAACTGTTATGCAAGATGTAGTTCTCGATAAAATTAAGTCTAATTTAATGGAAAGTAAAGAGGAAGAATGTAAAATAGATAAAAGTCTTTTTACTGAAAGAGAGCTGAGTATTATCGCATTAATTGCAAAAGGCTTTTCGAATAAAGAAATTTCAAAGCAACTTTTCATATCAGAAGGAACAATTGCAAATTATATTACATCAGTTTTAGGGAAAACCGGACTGGAACATCGTACACAAATTGCGATTTATTACTTAACAGGGAAAGTAGATTAAAGATATGGAATTTTGGTTAATTGTAAGTAAATTAATTGTCTTTATATATATTGTGTTTAGTTACATGTATTTAAATGTAGAGAACTTACCATGGATTATACTTACTTTGCTTTTATATCTTTCTGTAAACGTGCTGATCTCTATATTTAAAACAGATACGTACAAAAACATATTAACTTGCGTATCAATTGGTCTAGTTATGTTATTTACATGGAAGATTCATTCGTTCTTTATTTTATTTTTACCATTGAACTTATATGAACTTATATTCCGTTATATAGAGAAGAAATGGAAACTCTTCATCATGATGATGATTCCTATTATATTTACAGATGAAAGTATTCGAATGACATATGGATTAATTGTTGCATTTTCTTTTCTCGTATTAACCATGGCAGAACGGTATATATCGCGTGTATTAAAACTTGAATCACAAAATGATCAGATGCGAAAAGATATGCAGCGATTGACGAAAAGCTTACATGAAAATAAAGAGTATATAAGGCAATCAGAATACACATTTAAGTTAGAAGAGAGAAATCGACTTTCTCAAGAAATTCATGATAAAATTGGTCATTCGATGACGGGTGCGCTAATTCAAATGGAAGCAGCAAAGAGATTAATGGCGATAGATAAAGAGAAATCTGCTGAGTTATTACAAAATGCAATTCATATTTCGAAAGATGGAATTGAAAGCATTCGGATTACATTAAAAAATATGAAACCACCAACTGAGCAAATTGGTATTCATCGTATGAAATTATTCATAGAGGAATTTGCCGGTAAGCATGATGTGAATATTCCTTTCGTTTATAAAGGGAACTTAGATATGATTTCACCGATTCAGTGGAAGATTATCGGTGAAAATGTTACGGAGGCATTAACAAATGCGATGAAATATGCTGATGCGACAGTCATTTCAATCGATATTCATGTACTTAACAAGATGGTGAAAGTGCAAGTGAAGGATAATGGAAAAGGTGCAACACTTGTTAAAAAAGGTCTCGGGATTATGGGGATGGAGGAACGAACGGCGTCTGTAAATGGTAAAATTATTGTAGATGGAACAAGTGGTTTTTCAGTAACAATGTTGCTACCGATATGAGGATGAATCATCTCATATGAAAAAAGTGAATAATCTCATGTGAAAAGAATGAACTTCTGCACTGAGCAGGTTCATTCTTTTTGTTTATACTAAAAGCAGAGAAACCGAAATAGGGGTGAAACGATGAATACTTTAGAAATTAAAAATTTAACGAAAAAATTTGGTGATTTCATCGCAGTTGATAATATGTCTTTATCTATTAAAGAAGGAGAAATATTTGGCTTTTTAGGATCGAATGGTGCTGGTAAGAGTACGACAATCAACATGATTGCTGGTTTGTTAAGAAGTAATGAAGGTGAAATTAGCATACTAGGAAAAAATATAAAGAAACATAATCGATTTGCGAAGATGAATATCGGTATCGTTCCGCAAGATATTGCAATTTATGAAGAGTTAACAGCTTATGAAAATGTGAAATTCTTTGCTGGATTGTACGGATTACGAGGAGCGGAATTAAAAGCTAGGGTCGAGGAAGCTCTTCAATTTGTAGGACTTAGCGATAAACAGAAAAGCTATCCAAAGAACTTTTCTGGTGGGATGAAGCGAAGACTGAATATCGCTTGTGCAATTGCTCATAGACCGAAGTTAATTATTATGGATGAGCCGACAGTTGGAATTGATCCACAGTCAAGAAATTATATCCTGCAGTCTGTTCGGAAATTAAACGAAATGGGAAGTACGATTATTTATACGAGTCACTATATGGAAGAGGTAGAAGAGATTTGTACGAAAATAGCGATAGTAGATCACGGTAAAGTGATTGCAGAAGGAACGAAAGAGCAGTTAAAAGCGATTATTACTGATACGAAAGATATTTGGATTGAAGTGAAATCGGTAGAGAATTTAGATGTAGAAAAATTAAAAGAGATAAACGGTGTGAAAGCTGTTCAAATTGAAGAGAACGTAATTAAAGTAAATTCTGATGCAGGATTAAATAATTTAAATAAAATTGTTCAGCACTTCATCAATCATGACATTGAAATCCGTTCGTTAGAGGAGCAGGCTCCTAACTTAGAAACGGTATTCCTTACGTTGACTGGTAGAAACTTACGAGATAAATAAACGGTAAATGAAGAAAAGGTAAAGGGAGGTTCATCAATTGAACATCTTCAATATTGCAATTATGCATATGAAAAGAGATTTCAGAGACGTAAGAACTTTAGTTTTTATGTTAGCATTTCCGATTGTGCTTATGCTTGTATTAGGAACAGCATTAACAAACGCATTTAATAGTGATAGTCATTCGATTAAAGATATACAAGTGCTATATAAGGATGAAGCAAGTAGCACGTTTTCTCAAACGTTTGAAGCATTTGCGAAAGAAGTTGATAAATCGGGTATTCATTTTAAAAAAGCTTCTGAAGGTATAGATGGGAAGGAAGCGGTGAAGCAAAATAAATATGCTGCTTATGTAGAACTAAAGAAAGATGGTGCGAAATTTTACGGAAGTGACAAAAGTAGTATTGAGGGAAGTATTGTGGAAGGCATGCTAACAACATTTGTTGATAAGTACAATGTAGCAGCCGAAGTTACAAAAGTTAATCCTAGTAAGGTGAGCGCAGTTATTTCAAATGGAAATCATAATGATTATATAAAAGAAACATCTTTACAAGCTGCGAATAAACCGGGTTCTATGGATTACTATGCGGTTGTAATGACGACGATGATTGCACTGTACGCTGCGATGGGAGCAAGTTTTCTAATTCGAGGCGAACGAATACGTAAAACAGGAGATCGCCTTATTGCTGCACCTATAAGTAAGGCTGAAATTTTCATTGGGAAAGTGCTTGGTAGTCTTGTAGCAAACGCCCTGTGCATATTGCTCGTCATGTTATTTAGTAAATTTGTCTTTCAAGCGAATTGGGGCGATCATCTTGGAATCATATTTCTTATTTTATTAACAGAAGTCTTTCTAGCAATTAGCTTCGGTTTAGGGATTGGATATATTACAAAAACACCTGAAGCGTCTAGAGCAATTATTATGGTGGTAGTGCAATTAGCTTCTATTTTTGGCGGGGCATACTTCGTAGTAGAAGAAAATTTCGTTACGAATTTATCACCATTAACGTGGGCAAACACAGCTGTTATGAAAATTATTTATGCGAATGATGTAGGGGCAGCACTACCAGTCATTTCTTTAAATATTGGAATATCAGCACTCTTTTTATTAATTGCAATTATTGCATTACGTAGACGGGAGGGGCTATAGTATGAAAGATATTTTATGGCTCATACAAAAAACGTTATCTGTACTTTTGAAAAATAAAAAAAGCTTATTCATTATTATTAGTTTGCCAATAATCGGAACGCTTATCTCTTTTTCGATATACGGAAATGCAGGGCAAGGATCGTTAAATATAGGGATTATAAATAAAGAAAACGAGCCGATAGCAAACGATACGATAAAGTTTTTAGAAGGATTAAATCATGTGAATGTGAGTAAGGTGAAGGAGTCTGAAGTAGAGGATAAACTCACTTCCAAAAAACTTGATGGAGTTATTACATTAGCTTCTGGTTTTTCAAAAAGTGTTCGAGAAGGAAAGCCAGACCATATAGAAGTTGCATCGATTAAAGGTGATCAAGTAACGGGGTTTATAAAATCATATTTATACAACTATATAGATAATGTAGCAGCTATTAGTAAAGTAGCAGGAACAGATCAAAGTGCATTTAATAGTATGTACGCAGGGTATCAAAAAAGTTCATTTAAAATGAAAACGGAGACGCTAGAAGATACATCGAAAAATAAAGATATGACAAATCAAACGATGGGTTATCTTATTATGTTTATGCTGTTTTCAGCAGTGAACTTATCAGGATTTATTTTAAAAGAAAAAGAGAATAGAACGTACTTTAGATTATTATCAACACCAATTGACGGAAAGAAATTTATATTGTCCAACGTCGCGGTAAATATGATGATATTAACATTGCAAATTGTCATTGCAGTATTATTTCTGACGAATGTTTTTCATACAAATATTAATATGCCTTTCATAGTAATGATTGGTGTGCTAATGATCTTTGCCTTAATTGCAATTGGTTTATCATTAGTTATTGTGTCGTTCTCAAAAAGTTCAGCTGCTTCAAATGCAATGCAAAATTTAATGATAGTACCAACATGTTTGCTTGCTGGATGTTATTTCCCGTACGACATTATGCCAAAGGCGGTACAAAAAGTAGCTGATTTTCTTCCGCAGCGTTGGTTATTAGATACGATAGCAAAACTACAACAGGGAATACCGTTCTCAGAGTTGTATTTAAACATATTAATCTTATTTGCTTTTGCAATTGCATTCTTCTTAATTGCGATTTATAAATTTGGAAGAAATAATGATGCGAGGAACTTTGTTTAATATAAAAAAGGGTGTGACGTTAAGTCACATCCTTTTTTGTATGAAGCATGAAATCTAAATTTGAATGACAAAATAGAAAGGCGGAAAGAAAACGAGCGGAAGGAAATTAAAATGATTAAAAAAATATTGCGAGTTACTTCTATTATTATTGCTATTTTCGTTTTTATTTTAATTTGGATGCATATTGACGTTACCTTAGGAAGGAAAATGGAAGCTGGGAAAAACATGCCGACAGAGTATGCACCTCATCATAGTGACTTTCAATTATATGTAGAAGGGAAGTCTTTTTATAAACAATTATTTACTGATATAAGAGAAGCCAAAAGCTCCATTTACACGTATTTCTTCATTTTGTCGGATGATAAAAGTAGCCATACTTTTTTAAATTTATTAAAAGAGAAGGCAAAAGAAGGAGTAAACGTCTATTTATCAGTGGATCGCATTAATGATTTATCATTTGAAAGAAAGATGATAAATGAATTGCGGGAAAGTGGTGTACATTTTACGTATAGTAGAAAACCTGAATTACCATTCGGGTTTTATTCACTTCACCATCGTAATCATCGCCGTATTACGACAATTGATGGGGAGATTGGTTATACGGGTGGTTTTAATATAGGGGATGAGTACTTAGGGAAAGATAAACACTTTGGGTACTGGCGAGACTATCATGTACGGATAAAAGGAGAAGGCGCAAAAGATTTAGAAGAACAATTTGCTTTAGATTGGAAACGAGATACGAAAGAAGAGATAAAGAGGAGTACGAATAAAGCTAGTAAAGGGAATACATTACATACTATGACGAGTTACAATGGGCATTACGTTGCTAAAAAATATATAGAGCTCATTAAACAAGCTCAGCACTCCATTGTAATTGCAACGCCGTATTTTATAGCGAAAAATAAAGAATCAATGAATGCTTTAATTGCAGCACAAAAGCGTGGTGTTACAGTAAAAATACTTTGGTCATATAAACCAGATTTACCTCTTATAAAAGAAGCGGCGTATCCATATATACGTCAAGCTGTTAATAATGGGATTACTGTATATGGGTATAAAAAAGGAATGTTCCATGGAAAATTAATGCTTATTGATAATGAATTAACCGTTATTGGCACAACAAACTTTACTTCGCGTAGCTTCAATATAAATGATGAAATGAATTTTTATATTCATGGCGGTCCTATTGTAGGGCAAGTTAATAAGGCGTTAACAGAGGATTTTCGTGATTCAAAAGAAATGAGGAAAGAATTTTTTGAGAAGTTATCTTTTTGGGATCGTTGTAAGGAGAAATTTGCGGGATGGGTTGATTTTTATTTGTGATGATAAAGGAAGAAAGGGTGTCTAGAAAAGACGCCCTTTTTTGATGGGAAATAATTATTTTTCATGCACAAGCAATGAAGCATCATCATTAATCAACGTCCCCACATGTTCACCTAAGCAAATTCTTTTCATTACTCCAGGCTCATCAAAGTTAAAGACGTGTGCTGGTAAATTATAATCACGGGCAAGCAATAAAGCAGCTTGATCCATTACTTGAATGTTTTGCCTAACAACATCGTTATAGTTTAGTTTTCGATACATTTTTGCTGATTTATTATGCTTTGGATCACTAGTAAAAACGCCGTCGACTCCTTGTTTTGCAACTAATATGGCGTCACTATTCATTTCAATAGCCCTTTGAACACTTGGGTAATCTGTCGTAACGAACGGTTGCCCGTTACCACCTCCAAAAATAACGATATACCCGTTATCTAAATGGTGGACTGCACGCAAGCGAATGTATGGTTCAGCTACAGCATTAAACGGGATGGAAGTCATAACGCGCACTTCTGTATTTGTTTTACTTGTTAAAACGCCGCGTAGCATTAAGCTGTTAATGATTGTACCTAACGTACCGATATTGTCAGCTTCTACACGATCGATTCCCCATTCTTCCGCTAGATGACCTCTAAAAATGTTCCCGCCACCGATGACGATGGATACTTCGATACCTAAATCAACAATGGATAAAATTTCGTTTGCGATATGTTCTAATCGTTTGGAGTTAAAGCTATTTCCGGTTTGATCGGCAAGTGCACCGCCGCTTAATTTAATTAAGACACGTTTATATGGCCTCATAACAATTCCCCCTATATAGATCGCAATAAAAAAGGAACAAAGGCAAATGCCTTTGTTCCTTTTTAAGAAAATGAAAAAGAAAAGAAGAAGATAGAACGAATTTTTGCACATAATTTTTCATATCATCCACTCCTTTTCATTTTGATTTGTTGTAAGTATATATCTTTTTGATTATACGAAACAATCTGATTACTTATCAAGTATATTTTATAGTTTTTTAACAAAATGGTGTCAATGAAAAAAAGAAGAAAAATATTCGAATTTTTTGTGACGAACTTGTAGGTTTTTGTATGATTTTGTAGGTTCGCTTATAAGATGTGTGAGTAGCTTTTATAAATTCAAATTGAAAGCGTTCGCATGAAGGGGATGAACATAAATGAAAAAATTCGGATTGGCAACACAAATTTTTGTCGCGCTTGTTTTAGGGATTGTAGTAGGGGCAGTCTTTTATGGCAATAAAACGGCGATTTCTTATATCACACCAATTGGGGATATATTTATTCACTTAATTAAGATGATTGTAGTACCAATTGTTATTTCAGCATTAATTGTTGCAGTAGCTGGTGTAGGAGATATGAAAAAGCTTGGGAAACTAGGCGGTAAGACAATTCTTTATTTCGAAATTATTACGACGATTGCTATTTTAATGGGATTACTTGCGGCAAATATATTCCAACCGGGTACTGGCGTTGATATGAATAACTTACAGCAAAGTGATATTTCTTCTTATAAACAAACAGCCGATGCAACCGAGAAGAAAGGTTTTGCTGATACAATTGTTCACATTGTACCAAAAAACGTATTTGAATCGATTGCACAAGGTGACTTATTACCGATTATTTTCTTCTCAGTATTATTCGGTTTAGGAGTTGCGGCAATTGGGGAAAAAGGAAAGCCTGTCTTTAACTTCTTTGAAGGTGTACTCGAAGCGATGTTTTGGGTTACAAATCAAGTTATGAAATTTGCACCATTTGGTGTATTCGCATTAATTGCGGTTACGGTTGCAAAATTTGGTGTAGCAACATTACTTCCTTTAGGAAAACTAGTGCTAGCTGTATACGTAACTGTTATACTATTCGTTGTGATTGTATTAGGTATTAATGCACGAATGGTTGGCGTAAATATTTTTACATTAATGAAAATTTTAAAAGAAGAACTAATTCTTTCATTTACGACAGCAAGTTCAGAAGCTGTTTTACCTAATATAATGAGAAAAATGGAAGAGTTCGGTTGTCCAAAGGCAGTTGCCTCTTTCGTAATTCCGACAGGTTATACATTTAACTTGACTGGATCGGCTATTTATCAAGCGTTAGCGGCATTATTTGTTGCACAAATGTACGGTGTGCACATGTCACTGACAGAGCAAATAACGTTATTATTCGTTCTCATGTTAACATCCAAAGGTATGGCGGGAGTTCCAGGTGCATCGTTCGTTGTTGTATTAGCAACGTTAGGTTCAATGGGATTACCACTAGAAGGTATCGCGTTAATTGCGGGAATTGACCGCATTTTAGATATGATTCGCTCATCTGTCAATGTATTAGGAAATGCATTAGCGGCCATTGTTATGTCGAAGTGGGAAGGCGAATTCGATAATGAGAAAGCAAAACAATATGTAGAAACAGTCAAAGAAACAAAAGCAGCATAAGAAATCGTTAAGGAGTGAATAAGTATGGCAACATTAACTGAAGTTAAAAATGGTGTTCGAATTGAAAAAGACTTTTTAGGTGAAAAAGAAGTACCAAACTATGCATACTACGGCGTACAAACAATGCGTGCAGTTGAAAACTTTCCAATTACAGGATACAAAATCCATGAAGGTTTAATTAGAGCGTTCGCAGTTGTAAAAAAAGCTGCAGCGCTTGCGAATACAGATGTAGGAAGATTGGAATTGAACAAGGGTGGCGCGATCGCAGAAGCTGCTCAAGAAATTCTCGATGGAAAATGGCATGATCATTTTATCGTAGATCCAATCCAAGGCGGAGCAGGTACTTCAATGAACATGAATGCAAATGAAGTCATTGCCAATCGTGCGCTTGAATTATTAGGGATGGAAAAGGGAGACTATCATTATATTAGTCCAAATAGTCATGTAAACATGGCACAATCAACAAACGATGCATTCCCAACGGCGATTCATATCGCAACATTAAACGCATTAGAAGGTTTATTACAAACGATGGGTTATATGCACGATGTATTTGAATTAAAAGCAGAACAGTTCGATCATGTGATTAAAATGGGTCGTACACATTTACAAGATGCTGTGCCAATTCGTCTTGGACAAGAATTTAAAGCATACTCTCGTGTACTTGAACGTGATATGAAACGAATTCAGCAATCACGTCAACACTTATATGAAGTGAACATGGGGGCAACTGCAGTTGGTACAGGTTTAAATGCAGATCCAGAATATATTGAAGCAGTTGTAAAACATTTAGCTGCAATTAGTGAACTACCACTTGTTGGTGCAGAAGACTTAGTAGATGCAACGCAAAATACGGATGCATACACAGAAGTATCAGCAGCACTTAAAGTATGTATGATGAATATGTCTAAAATTGCAAATGACCTTCGCTTAATGGCATCAGGTCCACGCGTTGGCTTAGCGGAAATTATGCTACCAGCTCGTCAACCAGGTTCATCTATTATGCCAGGAAAAGTAAATCCTGTTATGCCAGAAGTAATTAATCAAATTGCGTTCCAAGTCATTGGTAACGACCATACAATTTGCCTTGCTTCAGAAGCAGGACAATTAGAATTAAACGTTATGGAACCAGTACTTGTTTTCAACTTACTTCAATCAATTAGTATTATGAATAACGGTTTCCGTGCCTTTACAGACAATTGCTTAAAAGGAATTGAAGCGAATGAAGATCGCTTAAAAGAGTATGTTGAGAAGAGTGTAGGAATTATTACAGCCGTGAACCCTCATATCGGTTATGAAGCAGCAGCTCGCGTTGCGAAAGAAGCAATCGCGACAGGGCAATCCGTTCGAGAACTTTGTGTGAAAAATGGTGTACTGTCACAAGAAGACTTAGAATTAATTCTAGATCCATTCGAAATGACACACCCAGGGATTGCAGGAGCAACTCTTTTAAAGAAAAATTAAAAGAAGAGGGGGGACAAGCCCCTCTTTTTTGTTTACAATATAGAAATGCTATATATGAATAGAGGTAGGGATGTTATGAGCAAGTTTACAGTAGCTTCTAATGGTTCATTAGAAACGACATTAAGAGGAGTAGAAGTATTATCAACACCGCTTTTAAATAAAGGGGTCGCTTTCACGCAAGAAGAAAGAGAAGAATTAGGTTTAAAAGGGTTATTACCGCCAGCAGTTTTAACATTGGAAGAACAAGCACGCCGAGCATACGAACAATTTTGTTCTCAGCCGGATGATTTATTAAAGAATGTATACTTAACAGCGTTACATGATCGAAATGAAGTATTATTTTATCGTATTTTAACAGATCATTTACGCGAAATGTTACCAATCGTATATACACCAACTGTTGGTGTAGCGATTCAAAGATATAGTCATGAATATCGTAAACCACGAGGTGTGTATTTATCAATTAACGATCCGTCAGGTATTGAAGAAGCGTTTGCCAATATTGGTGCAACAGCAGAAAATATTGATTTAGTCGTTGTAACAGATGGAGAAGGTATATTAGGAATTGGTGACTGGGGCGTTGGTGGTATTAACATCGCAATCGGAAAATTAGCTGTTTATACGGCAGCAGTTGGAATCGATCCTAGCCGCGTATTACCGGTAATTTTAGATGTAGGTACAAATCGTGAAGAATTATTAGACAATCCATTTTATATTGGAAATCGTCATCCTCGTATAACTGGTGAAGCTTACGATGAATTTATTGATACGTTTGTACAAGCGGTAAGTAACCAATTCCCGAAAGCACTTTTACATTGGGAAGACTTTAGTTCTAGAAATGCACGAAAAATTCTAGATAAATATCGTCATGATATTTGTACGTTTAATGATGATATTCAAGGTACAGGTGCAGTTTCACTTGCTGCTGTGCTATCGGCAGTGAAAGCTTCGGGTGTACCACTAAGTGAACACCGCGTTGTTGTATTTGGTGCTGGTACGGCTGGAATCGGTATCGCAGATCAAGTTAGAGATGCAATGGTCCGCGTAGGTGTATCAGAAGAAGAATCGTATAAGCGTTTCTGGTGTATTGATCGTAACGGATTAGTTACAGATAATATGAAAGATCTTCTTGATTTCCAAATTCCGTATGCAAGAAAAGAAGCGGAAGTAAGTGAGTGGAAGCAAAATGGTGTAATCGGACTTGCTGAAGTTGTGAAACATGTAAAACCGACAATTTTAATCGGTACATCAACTGTTGCAGGCGCATTTAAAGAAGAGATTGTTAAAGAAATGGCTTCTCACGTAGAAAGACCAATCATTTTACCGATGTCGAACCCGACGCCACTTGCTGAAGCAAAACCAGCGGATTTAATCAAGTGGACAGAAGGAAGAGCGTTAGTTGCAACAGGAAGTCCATTTGAACCAGTTACATATAACGGTGTAACGTATGTGATTGGACAATCAAATAATGCACTTATTTTCCCAGGTCTTGGTCTTGGAACAATTGTCGTACGTGCAAGCGTTATGACGGATGGAATGTTCGCAGCAGCAGCTGAAGCAGTTGCAAGTATGGTGGACACAAGTCAGCCAGGAGCACCTATTTTGCCAGAAGTTGAAGAATTACGTAATATCTCGGAAATGGTAGCAATTGAAGTAGCGAAAGTTGCTGTTGCAGAAGGTGTAGCTAGAGAGAACTTAAGTGATAACGATATTAAGATTGCAGTGAAAGAAGCAATCTGGGAGCCTGAGTATCGCCAAATAAAAGCGGTAGAAAAGGTTAGAATATAGAAATAAAGCCCGTTTATAATATAAGCGGGCTTTCACTTTTATTACTGAAAAAAAGAGTATAGGAAGTGGCACCTTTGAGTTGGAATCAATTATGGAAGAAAGATATATCCCTTTTAATTATATTAATGGTAGTTGTTCCGATTGCAGGAGAGCTTAATTTTCATCCTTTTAATGATACGTTTCGGGTTAGCTTTGGGACGCCGTTATTCTTCTTTTTATTACTATTTTTAAGAAGAATACCAGCAGCTGCTGCAGGTATTCTTGTCGGTATATGTGTAGTCTTATTCCGCGTATGCCTTGACTGGGTCATGCAAGGCTCATTTCATATGACAGAATCATTTTATTTGCGTTATCCTGTGTTCTTTTATTATTTTATTTATGGAAGTCTTTTTTCACTTTGTAGGGTGAATAAGTTTCATCAGAAGCCAATTGTTATTGGGTGCCTTGGAATTTCAATTGAAATTGTTGCAAGTATGTCGGAACTTGCGTTTTATCACATGTTAGTACTAGGTACAACAATAACAATTTCTGAAGTAAATAAACTCATCATTATTGCTATTTTCCGTAGCTTCTTTGCACTTGGCTTTTTAAATATGATGAATTTATATGAAACGAAATTAAAAGAATCACAAGTTCGAAAAGAAAATGAAAAAATGTTCATGCACCTTTCAAATTTATATGTAGAATCTGTTCATTTGAAAAAAACGTTACAAAATGCAGAATTAATTACACAAGAAGCGTATCAATTATATCGGAATTTACAAGCGAATGATGATTCCAGCAGTAAAACAGCATTGAAAATAGCAGGAGAAGTGCACGAAATAAAAAAGGATAATCAAAGGATTTTTGCAGGATTATCTAAACTGTTATTAGATAAAAATGTGGCTGAGTATGTAGAAGGTCATGAGCTTACAGAAATGATTGTAAGAATAAATGAAAAGTATGCTGAAATGTTAGAGAAAGATATACGTTTTTCTAAACATATAGAAGGTGAACACGCTGCATATCACGTGTATACAGTGCTATCAATTTTTAATAACTTAGTTGCGAATGCAGTTGAAGCAATTGAAGATAGAGGTCTCATTCGTATTAAGTTATATAAACGAGAAAAAAATGTAATCTTTGAAGTGATTGACGATGGCCCTGGTATTGCACAAAAGTATAAGAAATTAGTATTTAAGCCCGGGTTTACTTCAAAGTATGATCAAACAGGAACACCGTCCACAGGTATTGGACTTTCTTACATAGATGAAATGGTAACAGAGCTCGGCGGAGAAGTAAGGTTAGAAGACAATGAAAATGGGAACGGGTGTAAGTTTATCGTTTGTTTACCGGAGTGCAGTTTAAAGCGGGAAGGGGAATAGGTTTGTTTTATTATATTGTAGATGATGATGAAGTTTTCCGTTCGATGCTTTCGCAAATTATTGAGGATGGCGATCTTGGGGAAGTAATTGGAGAATCGGAAGATGGAGCGTTTATTGAAGCAGAACAGTTAAATTATAAAAAAGTGGACATTTTATTTATTGATTTACTAATGCCGATGAGAGACGGCATTGAAACAGTTCGCCATATAGCATCTTCATTTACTGGGAAAATTGTTATGATTTCCCAAGTTGAATCGAAGCAGCTCATTGGTGAGGCATATACACTTGGTGTGGAATATTATATTACAAAACCACTAAACAAAATAGAAGTAGTATCTGTTGTACGAAAAGTGATAGAACGTATTCGTTTGGAACGTTCTATATATGACATTCAAAAATCATTGAATAATGTGTTTCAGTGGGAAAAGCCGCAAATGCGTAGTGAAACAGTGCAAGAAGGGAAAAAGATATCAGATTCAGGACGCTTCTTACTATCAGAACTCGGTATTGCGGGAGAGAATGGAAGTAAAGATTTACTTAGTATGCTGGAATATTTATATGGACAAGAAAAGGCGCAAACATTTGAGTTTGGATTTCCTGCTTTAAAAGATATCTTTCACCAAATAACAGTAAAAAAATTAGGGGAACTAGCTTCAGATGCAGATATAGAGAAAGAGAGAAAAGCATCTGAACAACGTGTAAGAAGAGCAATTTATCAATCATTAAATCATTTAGCTTCCCTTGGACTAACAGACTTTTCAAATCCGAAATTTGAAAGTTATGCTCCGAAGTTTTTTGATTTCACTGTAGTTAGAAAACGGATGACAGAAATGACAAAGGATGGGGTAGCGACTTCTGGCCATATACGAATTAATACGAAAAAATTTATTCAAGTGTTGTATTTTGAGGCGAAACGACTGATGGAGATAGAGTGAAAAGGTGCTTATAAATAAGCATCTTTTTTTGTTAAATCAACATTTTATATTTTCTCGTGAAGCATGTAAAATGTTAAGTAAGAGAAAATGGTTTTACATTAAGGAAGTGTCAAAACAATGAGTTTTACATTAAATAAATCGATTATTAAAGAAGTATGCGGAGAAACCTCATATAAAAGAGGCGAAGCTTATTATAAATCAAATAAAGTAATCGTGAATTACTATGATGAAACGAAAGAAATTTGTGAGGCGACGGTAAAAGGGAACGAGGATTTCCATGTTACAGTAAAAAAAGCTAAGAAAGGTGATGTTGTTGCGAGATGTAGTTGTCCTTCGTTAGCATCTTTCCAAACGTACTGTCAACATGTTGCAGCTGTATTGATACAAATAAATTATAACCAGCAAACGGGTGGAATGGGCTCTGTTAGTAGCAGAAATGATCAATTAACAAACGGGATGTTTCAGTTGTTTGCAGATAAACCACTGAGGCCAAAAAGTAAACAACATCGGTTTGATACACGTGAAATATTAGATGTTGCGTTTATATGTTTACCAGTAGCGACGAAAAGCGGTGGGGCTCTTCTTGGAATTCAGTTAAAACTTGCGAAAACATATTTTATAAATCATATTAGAGAATTTCTTTCTAAAGTGGAGAAGAGAGAGACTTTTCATTGTTCCAATGAATTTACATATACGCCAGATGTACACAGTTTTAAACAAGAAACAGACGCGATTATACAACAACTCATTAAAATATATCATAATGAAAAAATGTATGAAGATGCACTAGAAGTACATGCGAAACAAGATGAAAGTATGATATTTATACCGCCAGCTTCGTGGAATGATATGCTCTCTGCACTTTCTAGAGCCGAGTATGTACAGCTAAAACAAAATGAGCAACTGTTTCAGGGATTACACATTTCAAAAGGGTTATTGCCATTACATTTTGAGTTTACGAAAGGGAATAATGGCGGGTTTACCCTTCATATAGACGGTCTAAATCGTGTTCGAGTTATGGAGATGTATAACAACGCTCTTTACGATGGGAAATTATATCATTTACCCATGGAAGATTGTATGCGACTTATTGAATTACAAAAGATGATGAGTCGCTCAAATAGCAATCAGTTTTATATTCCTGAAAATAAGATGGAACATTTCGTAGCGAAAGTTGTGCCTGGATTAATGAAACTTGGAACAGTGCGCATTGATGAAGTAATATCCGATCGTGTTGAAACGCCGTTGCTAAAAGCAAAGCTGTATTTAGATCGAGTAAAAAATCGTTTGCTAGCAGGGCTCGAATTCCATTATGGAAACGTCGTGATAAATCCGCTAGAAGAAGACGGGCAACCTTCTGTTTTTAATCGTGATGAGAAAAAGGAAAAAGAGATTTTAGACATTATGAGTGAAAGTGCTTTTGCGAAAACAGAAGGTGGCTACTTTATGCATAATGAAGAAGCTGAGTATAACTTTTTATATCACATCGTTCCAACGTTAAAAGGTTTAGTTGATATTTACGCGACAACAGCAATCAAATTACGTATTCATAAAGGGGATACAGCGCCACTTATTAGAGTGAGAAGAAAAGAAAGAATTGATTGGTTATCATTTCGTTTTGATATAAAAGGAATACCGGAAGCGGAAATTAAAGGTGTGTTAGTGGCTCTGGAAGAGAAACGCAAATATTACCGACTAGCGAATGGTTCTTTATTATCACTAGAGAGTAAAGAGTTTAATGAAATTAATCAGTTTGTAAAAGAATCAGGTATTCGAAAAGAATTTTTACGTGGGGAAGAAGTGAATGTTCCGCTCATTCGAAGTGTAAAATGGATGAACGGACTTCATGAAGGTAATGTTTTAAGTTTAGATGAGTCTGTGCAAGATCTAGTGGAAAGTATTCAAAATCCGAAAAAATTAAAGTTTACAGTGCCACAAACTTTACATGCTGTAATGAGAGAGTATCAAGTATACGGATTTGAGTGGATGAAGACACTCGCCTATTACCGTTTTGGCGGTATTTTAGCAGACGATATGGGACTTGGAAAAACGCTGCAAAGTATTGCTTATATAGATTCTGTTCTGTCTGAAATTCGAGAGAAGAAGCTGCCTATATTAGTCGTTTCTCCATCGTCTCTAGTTTACAACTGGTTAAGCGAGTTGAAAAAATTCGCGCCGCATATTAGAGCGGTTATTGCAGATGGAAATCAAACAGAACGACGAAAAATTTTAAAAGACGTAGCGGAATTTGATGTCGTCATTACGTCATATCCATTACTGAGAAGAGATGTAAGATCGTATGCGAGGCCGTTTCACACACTATTTCTGGATGAAGCACAGGCGTTTAAAAATCCGACAACGCAAACTGCAAGAGCAGTGAAAACAATTCAAGCTGAATATCGTTTCGGACTAACGGGAACGCCTGTAGAAAATTCATTAGAAGAGCTATGGTCTATCTTTCACGTCGTATTTCCAGAATTATTACCAGGAAGAAAAGAATTCGGTGATTTAAGGCGTGAAGATATTGCGAAGCGCGTAAAACCGTTCGTATTAAGACGACTAAAAGAAGATGTATTACAGGAGCTTCCAGATAAAATAGAGCACTTACAGTCATCGGAGTTATTACCAGATCAAAAGAGACTATATGCTGCTTATTTAGCGAAATTAAGGGAAGAAACGTTAAAACATTTAGACAAAGATACGTTACGTAAAAATAAAATTAGAATTTTAGCCGGCTTAACGAGATTACGACAAATTTGTTGTCATCCCGCTTTATTCGTTGATGATTACAAGGGAAGTTCAGCTAAATTTGAGCAACTGTTAGACATATTAGAGGAATGTAGAAGTACTGGTAAGAGAATTTTAATCTTTTCTCAATTTACGAAGATGCTGTCCATTATTGGTCGTGAATTAAATCGTCAAGCGATTCCATACTTTTATTTAGACGGAAATACACCTTCGCAAGAACGTGTAGAACTATGTAATCGATTTAACGAAGGAGAAGGGGATCTATTCCTCATTTCTTTAAAAGCTGGTGGTACGGGGCTTAACTTAACGGGTGCCGATACGGTTATATTATACGATTTATGGTGGAATCCAGCTGTTGAACAACAAGCAGCAGATCGGGCATATCGGATGGGACAGAAAAATACGGTACAAGTTATTAAATTAGTAGCACACGGAACAATCGAGGAAAAAATGCATGAACTGCAAGAAAGTAAGAAACATTTAATTGCTGAAGTGATTGAGCCGGGAGAAGAGAAATTATCATCAATCACGGAGGAAGAAATACGAGATATTTTAATGATTTAATAAAAAAGCTATGCTTTCACATGTATGAGAGCATAGCTTTTTTCGTGTAATAATTATAATTTGTTTTGAACAAAGTAAAGAGATAATACAGAATTTACTTTTTATTCCCTTTACTTTTATATGGCTTGGCAGCTGCCTTCTTCTTTGCACTTGATTGCCAACGGTTCCATCCTTTACTTCCTGTACCTTGTCCTACACCTTTTTTCGGTTTTGCTTTCGTTTTACTCATATGATCACTCCGTTATATAAAAATCTTATTTGATAATAGTCAATGATTTAGAACATACTCTTTATAAATGACTATGATTGCTTTAAGTAAAAATAAACTGCTTGAATGCTATAGTATAACACGAATTTGCACGTAAACTGAAAGGAATTACAAAGAAAATGAAAATAATACGAAATACTGCGGATTCTATATTCCGAACGATCACATTAATTATTGTGTATACGTTAGTTTCAGTCAGTGAAACATTTTTTGGATTGACGAGGCAGAAAAAGTAAAGATGTTAAATTAACAACAATCAATAAAGCCGTAAAATAAAGAATTGAAAAATATTTTAAAACTTTTTGTTGACTTTCTTTATTTTTTGTATAGAATAATCATTAATAAAATGTTTCAGAGATGTGACAACAAAACGACTATGAAAGGACGAGTAGTAGTAGGACGTAGTTTAAGCGAGTCAGGGGTGGTGTGAGCCTGATACGAAGCCTATTATGAAGAACCTCCTGGAGTTGCTAACCGAAATCCTTTATAGGAAAGTAGACTTAGCCGGGAACTTCGCCGTTACAAGAAGAACAGTATCGAGATATTTCATCTCCGTATTGTATAAGTGAGCAACCTCTGTTGCTAATTTGGGTGGTACCGCGGAACCAAAGCCTTTCGTCCCAGTTTTTTGGGAAAGAAGGGCTTTTTTTGTTGGCTTCTTTTCACAACATCCAAACATTTTAGGAGGAAACCACCATGTATCAATCATTAATGACAGTAAGAGAGACTCAAATCGCAATTAAGGAAGTTAAAACATTTTTCGAGGACCAATTAGCAAAACGCCTTGAACTATTCCGCGTATCTGCACCATTATTCGTAACGAAAAAATCAGGATTAAACGATCACCTAAACGGTGTAGAACGTCCAATTGAATTTGATATGTTACATTCAGGAGAAGAATTAGAAATTGTTCATTCACTAGCGAAATGGAAACGATTTGCATTACATGAATACGGATATGAAGCTGGTGAAGGTTTATATACAAACATGAACGCGATTCGTCGTGATGAAGAACTTGATGCAACGCATTCCATTTATGTTGACCAATGGGATTGGGAAAAAATCGTTCAAAAAGAATGGCGTACTGTTGAATACTTACAAAAAACAGTACAAACAATTTATGGAATATTCAAAGATTTAGAAGATCACTTATTTGAAAAATATCCGTTCCTTGGAAAGTATTTACCGGAAGAAATTGTTTTCGTTACTTCTCAAGAATTAGAAGATAAATATCCAGAATTAACACCGAAAGATCGTGAACATGCAATTGCAAAAGAACACGGTGCTGTCTTCATTATCGGAATTGGTGATGCACTTCGTTCAGGTGAAAAGCATGATGGACGCGCAGCTGATTATGATGATTGGAAATTAAACGGTGATATTTTATTCTGGCACCCAGTATTACAATCTTCATTCGAATTATCATCAATGGGAATTCGTGTTGATAGTAAATCACTTGATGAGCAGTTAACGAAAACAGGTGAAGACTTCAAACGTGAGTATGATTTCCATAAAGGTATTTTAGAAGACGTACTACCATTAACAATTGGCGGTGGTATTGGACAATCAAGAATGTGCATGTACTTCTTACGTAAAGCACATATCGGTGAAGTTCAATCTTCTGTATGGCCTGACGATTTACGTGAAGCTTGCAAGAAGGAAAACATTCATCTATTTTAATAGAAGAGAGAGAATAACTCAAAGAGTTATTCTCTCTTTTTTATTGTGTAAACGAGTGGTTTACAGTGGATTGTACCAATAGTTTCTTTCTTTTTTATCTCCTATTATGTCGTAATTTGTTAAAGGAGTTAATAACAGTAAATAAGAATCTATAAAAAACTATAAAAATTTACAATTACAGGTTTTATATTTTACAGAATTCAACCTATAATATTTTCAGGTGATGAAAAGGGGGAAAAGGATGAAAACAACACGTACTTGTAAAATCAATTCTATTACAAAAGAACAAACGGAAGATTTAATTACTTTGATTCGTACGTTCGAAAGTGCAAAACGATATAGTTTTAATCGTTTGATTGAGGGCGAAAACGAGAAAGAATTGATAAAAAAACTACAACCTAAATATTTGTTAAATAAACGTTTTTGTGAAGATGCAATTTTACAAGCGCAAACGATCCTTTTCTCTCAAAAAGAACTTCTTCCTGTTTACCTAGAAAACAATCAAAAAAAGTTAGAAAAGATGTTACAAAAAATAGATGATTATGAACGCGGCAAAAAAAGACCTAAACAAGTTTCATTAGAAACTTGTTTAATTGGTTTAAGAAAACGAAAACAAAAATTAGAACAAAAAATTGAAACGTATGCAAAACATATTAAAAATAAAACATTACCTCCTATTATTTTTGGTGGGCGGAAAAATTTCTATGAAAGAATGAAAAACAAGATATCCAATCAAGAATGGAAAGATTTGCGGACACGACAATTATATTCTCGTGGAGATAAAAGCAAAAAAGGGAATTTGAACATGCGCATTACAGTTGATGACTGCGGGCAAGGATGGTTAGAAATTGCAAATCCATTAGGACGAACAAATGGAAAAACAAAAAGCCCACGAATCAAAGTTCCGATTATCATTCCATATCATTTTTATCATCAAATCACAAATGTCGTTATGGGAAAGCAAATCGGTGTAAATCCAAAAGGAAAACCGATTATAGAGCATCAAAAATATAGTGTAGAAATCATTCGTAAACAAAATGAATTTTATGTAAATATTACGTTTGATGAAACAGAAATAGGTCGTGTACTAGATTTCAAGGAAACACCACAATCAGATGTAATTGCAGGAATTGATGTGAATCCGGACCGCATTGCAGTTAGTTTATGTACAAAACAAGGTAATTTTAAAGGTTCAAAAATTTTTTATCTACACAATCTGAATACGTTTTCAACAAACAAACGCGCAACGATAATTGGACAAATCGTACAACAAATTAAAACATGGTTATTGGAAAACAATGTAGGTGGAATTGTTTTAGAAGATTTAAAGTTTCAACAATCTCATGATACTGATACATACAGTAATCGTAATTTCCATCAATTTACGTATAAAAAGATGTTGAACAGTTTAATTCGTATGGCTCTTCGTAACGGATTTTCTATTAAAACAGTAAACCCCGCTTATACAAGTGTGATTGGAAAATTAAAATACAGTAAAAATTTCGGTATTAGCGTTCATGAAGCAGCCGCATTCACGATCGCAAGACGTGGATTAGAATTGCAAGAAAAAGTACCAAAAGAGATTATATTATTATTAAAAAACCAAATTACAACAAAACTGCGTATTCTTGTTGCTTCCATGGAAGAAAGTAAAAAGAATACGAAAAAAGTATATAAAAAATGGTTACAAACAATTCAAACTTGGAAAGAATATCACAATTGGAAATTGTGGAGCATTCTTCACAAAACTGTTTATATGAGCAATCAACAATTCGTATTTAAAATTTAAATGAGAAGGGGGGAACTGGTTTATTTCTTATAACTTCTTGCATACTACTGACTTGGATGAATGGTAGTATGTAAGGACAGATCGTTCCTAACAGGAACCTGCCGTCATTCTTTCACAATAGGTGGATGAAAAGGTCACAACCCTTACGGACAGGAAAAAGGTGAGATTCCTTTTCGGTAGTTGGCATTTGACTTGGTTCGCCAACAATTTATAGATTTTTATAAGAATTTTAAACCAGGGGACGTTATGAGCTTAGGACAACAACTTAAAAGATTACGAGAGTCAAAAGGGTTTTCACAGGAAGATGTTGCTAAGAAAATTGGTGTGACAAGGCAAGCTGTGTATAAGTGGGAACATGATAAAAGCTGTCCGGATATTGATAATTTAATTTTGCTTAGCGAAATGTATAATGTCACATATATGATAAAAAGTGAGAAGAATCAGTTATATTTCCTAGGAAAGAGTACAACATGCAACTGAATTGTTTTATAATAATTTTGAGATATTAATAGTATGTTAAAAAGTCCAAACAAGCATAACCCCGTTCTAAAGCTAGGACGGGGTTCAAAATCTAAGTTTTATTAAGCGTAAAGTTTTTTCAAATATTTTTACTTCAGTAAAACATTACTTACTTGTTACCAAGTTCTTCTGCTAAACCAATTAAAATGCCTTCCGTTCCACGAATGTAGCAGAGTCGATACGAATCCTTGTACTGAACTATTTCGCCAACGAGCTGAGCACCATGATTCTTAGTAAGTCTGGATACTATTTCGTCAATGTCCTCAACGGTGAACATGACGCGTAAATAACCGAGGGCATTTACAGGAGCTGTTCGATGATCTGCTATAGTAGGTGGTGTGAGAAATCGCGAAAGTTCAATTCGGCTATGGCCATCTGGGGTTACCATCATAGCAATCTCCACGCACTGAGAAACGAGTCCGGTTACGCGACCAGCCCATTCACCTTCGACAGTAGCGCGTCCTTCTAGTTTTAATCCAATCTCTTCGAAGAAAGAGATTGCGTTATCAAGAGATTCTACAACGATGCTGATATTGTCCATTCGTAGTAATTTGTTGTTTGCCATAGTCTTATCTCCTTATGTATAAAAGTTTATTATTTAATCATGCTCATAATTATACTACTAAGTAGTTACAAATTCCTTTCATTCAAAAACACCTTGTCACAGTATAGGAAAATGTGACAAGGTGTTTTTTTATGTCATATAGCATCTTGTTAACGAACAGCTTTTGTTTAATTAGGAAGGAAGTAGATTAATATGATTTTTTTTTATGTGTTACTGAACATATAAAATTAGATCATCTGCACTAAAGGCTCAATTTTCGCCATAAATGATTGATGCAGCGCCTCGACACCTGTTACTAAATGCAGGCGGTCAATAACGACAGACACTTTAATTTCTGATGTACTTACCATTTTAATATGAATATCTTCTTCTTTTAAAGTAGTGAACATATTCGCAGCAACACCTGGATTAGATACCATACCAGATCCTACAATTGATACTTTTGCTAAATGATTTTCATATTCTACTGATTCATAGTGAAGTGCCTCTTGATTTTGTTCCAATACTTCTAATGTTTCTTTTAAATCATTAGAATGGATGGAGAAGGAGAGATGAACAGTTCCTTCATTTGTAATACTTTGAATGATGATATCTACATTAATATGTGCCGCTGCTAATGTAGCGAAAACTGTTGAAAGCGAGCCATGTTCCAATCCTTTCAATGTGATACGTGTAATATTATCTTCAAATGCAATACCTTTAACGATTGATTGTTGTTCCATGTTACATTCTCCTTTTACAATTGTTCCATTTTCTTGTTCCATACTTGAGCGAACTTCTAAAATGACATTATGATTTTTAGCAAACTCAACAGCACGCGGGTGTAATACACCAGCACCGAGATTTGCAAGTTCTAACATTTCGTCATAAGAAATTTCATCTAATTTATAAGCATCTTTTACAACTCGTGGATCCGTCGTATATACGCCGGTCACATCTGTGTAAATATCACATTTTTTTGCGTTCAGTGCAGCAGCTAATGCAACAGCAGTTGTATCAGAACCACCGCGTCCAAGCGTTGTAATTTCATGGTTTTCACTAACGCCTTGGAAGCCAGCTACGATAACAATCGTACCTTCAGCAAGATAAGATTGAATTCGATCTGTATGAATGTCAGTAATCCGTGCACTATTATGTACAGATTCTGTCGTAATACCAGCTTGCCATCCTGTTAATGAAATTGCGTTATAACCTTTTGCTTGTAGTGCCATCGTTAATAATGAAATAGTCACTTGCTCTCCTGTTGATAGAAGCATATCCATTTCGCGTTTACTCGGATTTTCTGTAATCGCGTTAGCGAGTGCGACAAGTTCATCTGTACTTTTTCCCATTGCCGAAACGACAGTGACGATACTATGTCCTCTTTCATATTCTTCAATAATTAAATTTGCTACATGTTGAATGCGTTCAACGCTTCCGACAGAAGTGCCACCAAATTTTTGTACAATCGTTTCCATTACGAATTCCTTCTTTCATCCATTTTTAAGAATAGATTAGGACATATATAAATCCCAATATTCCTGTAGTTACCAGAGAAAAACAAAAAACACCATCTCAAATAAGTGAGGATGGTGCTGTTACAGGAAAAGGGAAACAGAAAACGGAGCTAATAAAAAAACCGCCAAAAAAGGAATACCATAAAAATGATATCTCTTTTTTGTAGATAGCTCTTCATACGTACACGTCTGTACATATGACAGTTCTGTTTCTATTCGAAAACAGCCCCAATCGATACATACAGAGAAATATATCGATTTCGGCAATACTTCCTTTCATCTAATTTCATAGACATCTCTGTGTCTCCATTAAAATACTCATAAGTATCGCAACCTCTATCTCACGTTTTAGGCGAGAGTGTTTGATTTATGAAGTTGTTGGTAACATTTGTTTTATAATAATTTAAATTTTTCGAGGAATCAAGTGTTTTATATATATTTTAAAAATTCTATCTTTTTATGAGAAAGTTTGTGAAAAATGTAGCAAAATAAATTTATTACATGTACATTAAAATTATAGTGCATTGGAGGTGGAAGAATGAAAGGGAAAAAGCCTATTTATGTTTCAGCAGAAATGAACATAACAATGGAGAAATTATGGGAATACACGCAAGAACCACATATACATACAGAATGGGATGCTCGCTTTACTGAAATTTCGTATTTAGAAAAACAAGAAGGAGAACCACAGAAATTTTTATATAAAACAAAGATTGGATTTGGACTTGAAATAGCTGGAGAAGGTGAATCGATAGGTGAGATAAGAAAAGAAACGGGAGAACGTATTTCTTCTTTAAAATTTTGGACGGATAATACATTATCTCTTATTCAAATAGGGCGTGGTTATTGGAAGTATACACCCTGTAAAGAACATATTCATTTTGAGACGCAATATGATTATGATACGAGGTATGGTCGTATAGGGAATGTAATAGATTTCTATATGTTTCGGCCGTTATTAGGCTGGGCAACTGCTTGGAGTTTTGATGCTTTAAAATTATGGTTAGAAAAGGGGCTTCACCCTAGATTATTAATTAGAAAAACAATGACATATTGGCTCGTATGTTTATTAATTGCCTTTGTATGGATGTATCAAGGGATAGTGCCCAAACTAGTGTTTACTCATTCAGAAGAAGTAAAAATGTTGTCTGTAATAATTGGTTCAACTGCGCATAGTATTTTTTTAGTTAAAATAATTGGATTGCTAGAAATTATTTTTGGTGTCCTATGGCTATTGCCATTTCAAAAGCGAAAAGTATTTGTCGTACATATTTTTATGTTAATAGCTTTAACGATAGTGGCAGGATTTACGAATATCGTAAGCTTTACAGAGCCGTTTAATCCAATTACATTAAACGTTTTACTAATGGGGGTATCGATTGTCGGTTATATGAATAGTTTTGATTTACCAAGTGCAAAAAATTGCAAGAGGAAGAGAAAGGGATAATGTATGGCTAATATGTATGAAAGACTATTAGGGGATTCTTATAAAAAACTTCATCCAAAATTACAGAAACGCTATGAGATTACAGAAGAAAATAGCTTTACTGGAGAAGGAAAGATGGATGAAATTTACGGAGGTTCTTTTTTCGTAAAATTGATATTAAAAATTGCATCGAAGTTTCGAATGTTTTTCCCTGAGCGTGGGAAGAAAGTGCCATTTACAATACATAATACCGCTGAGCGAGATGAACATGGAAATGAACTTGTGCGGTGGAATCGTACTTTTTACTTTCGTAATAAGAAAAGATATTTTAATGCGGTAATGAAATTCGATGAAAATGAAATTTTAGATTATTTTGGTGAACCACACATACTTGTTTCTACACTGAATTTTCATATTGATGAGATGGGGGCGATGCATATTTCTTCAAAGAAACAATGGTTTTACATGTTTAGAAGAAAAATCCCGTTACCTAGATTCTTATACGGAGAGGCCAACATTGTAGAAAGTTATGATGAAACAAAACAGTGCTTTCGAATTCATGTACAAGTATGCAATCCGTTAATTGGTTCATTATTTTCATATAGGGGAACATTTGTGGAGAGGAAATAAATGATATGAAAAATATAATAGTTGGGCTTGCTTGTTATATTATTTTTCTAATATGTGAGTGGTCAAATGTAAACCCAGTTGAAGCAATTATTTTATTATCTATTTTGTTATGTATACCGATGTCTTTTTGTATTATTGATAAAAGAGCACGAAATGGATCGTATGTATTATTTTATAAATCCGTATCGTTTTTATATCCGATAGCAGCGATTTGTGCAATGTTAACTTTCGTAACAAATCAATATATCTTTGCGATAATTTGGTTTGTATATACGGGAATGGTTGCGTTATTTGGTATAAATAGATTACTAGAAAGAGGACGGAAGCCATTAGAAGAAACGGCTGTCGATAGTGCGTTTATATATTTGTTTTTAGGTGGTTTTTGGTTTTTTGCTTCTGTATCAAAACTCTCCATTATGCACTTTAGTTCTGACATTGTTTTACTCACAGCTGCACACTTTCATTATTCGGCATTTCTATTGCCATTATCAGCTGGTTTAATAGGGCGAAAGAGAGAAAAGAGCAGTAAAGTATATGATGCGATTATGTTTATCATCGTTATTTCACCTATGACAGTTGCGATTGGAATTACGTACTCAAGGGTATTTGAATTTTTTGCAGTGTTCCTATATTTATGCGCTATTTATGGTTATGGAATTTATGTTTGGCGTACGAAATTTAATGCTATCAGCGCAAAAATTCTCTTAGTCATATCGTCTAGTACACTCATGGTAACAATTATGTTCTCACTCATATATTCGTATGGGAATTTGAAACATGTAATGACGATTACAATTGCTCAAATGGTTTGGATTCACGGTGTTGTGAATGGAATTGGAGTAGCGTTGCCGGCATTTGTCGGCTGGATGATTGAAAAGAGTGTTCCGAACTATAAATATTACGGGAAACCAATGAGCAGATTAAGAGGAAAGGCGACAGTTGGTGAAGCATTTTTACATAACAGAAATGTAATAGATAGCAAGGAATACAAAGGTTTAGTTGATAAAATGAATGATTTCCATAGTGGGATATTTGATAGGGCCAAGATTCCTGTAAGTATTATTCGTTTTTATGAAAATACAACAGAGTATGAATTACAATCGCATATTAAATGGACTCGCTGGTTCCGCCCGTTTGCATTTTGCTATGAGAAAATGAGTAAGCGTGTAGGACAAATACATTTAGGAATGGGCGGCAAGTGGGAAACGATGCACGGCTCTATCATAGGGATAATGGATGAGAAGGATGGAAGGGAGAATGTAAGAGCTTGGTTAAGGAAAAATGAAGCAGGAGCATCTATTTTTGTAGCTCTTTACTCAAAACATACGTATAAGAATGAGACATATATGAATATCACATTGCCTCTACCATATTCGAATATGACGGGGGTTTTAAAATTACGTAATGATAATAATAATTTAATTATTACTAGTAAGCTGAGAAGAAATGGTAAGGGAGATGAGGGTATTTATTTGCATACTCGTTTCTTTACAATACATTTACCATTAGCAGAAACTTTTATTATTAAAGAGAACAAGGATCAAATATTAGTAGCAAAACATAGAATGTGGATATTCGGAGTTAAGTTTTTAGAAATTGATTATGAGATTAAGAAAATGGAGGAGAAGTAAGAAAAGCTTGGAGGGATTCCAAGCTTTTTTACGTATGGGTAAGGGTCATAGCAACTTGTTTATCTAAATCGCGATCCCAAACACGTTGAATTTCAAACGTACCTTTTTCAAAAAATAATGGGAATCTCTCTTTAAACCAATTTTGCATAGGAAGATTTAATGCTGTATCCATTGGCACCCATAATAATTCGCCCTCTGGAGGATTCATAAGAAGTTCGCCTTTAAATGAGTCTGTCCAATAATTGAATACCATATAGCGAACATTTTCTTTCGGATTTACATATTCATCTAATCCCTTAAAACTTAAATTTGAAACAAGTAATCCAGTTTCTTCTTTTACTTCCCGTTTAGCAGCGTGAACGATACTTTCTGGAAAATCTACTTTTCCGCCAGGAGCGATGTAGCCAGGGAAGCCTAGATGATCGGGGCGCTGTATTAGCAGTACTTCGTTATCCCGCTGAATCATACACATCGTGTAAATACGGTGTTCTATATTTTTCCAATTGTTGCTCATATGAATCTCTCCTCTTAATAAAATCTTATAGTTTTTAACTATAGTTATGTATGACAAAAAATACAATAATAATACAAAATTATACAATTTTCAATTGACTATTACTAATTTTCAGAACTATAATTAGTCTGTTACATCAATACATCGTACTTGAGAGGGGAATATATTCTATGAAAAATAGAATAATCGCAGCAGGAGTAATTGCAGCTAGTATATTATTTTATTCATCTAGTAGTTTCGCGCAAACGAAAAAATTTCCAGATGTCCCAGCTAAACATTGGGCAGAAGACTCTATTTACTATTTAGTAGAGAAAGGTGCAGTTACAGGTAACGAAAAAGGAATGTTTGAGCCAGGAAAAGAAATCACTCGTGCAGAAGCAGCTACAATGATGGCTCAAATCTTAAACTTACCAATCGATAAAAATGCTAAACCATCTTTCGGTGATTCTCAAAACCAATGGTATACCCCATTCATCGCAGCTGTAGAAAAAGCTGGCGTTGTAAAAGGGAAAGGAGCGGGCGTATTCGATCCAACTGGGAAAATTGACCGAGTTTCAATGGCCTCTCTTATTGTAGAAGCTTACAAATTAGATTCTAAAGTAAATGGTACTCCAGCAACTAAATTTAGTGATCTAGAAAAAAGTTGGGGTAAAGCAAAAGCTAACATTCTAGTTGAATTAGGGATTTCTATTGGAACTGGTGACAAATGGGAGCCCGAAAAAATTCTAACTAAAGCAGAGGCAGCTCAATTTATAAAAAAGGCAGATTCTCTTAAAATAGGTAACCCTTTAGTAGAAAAGGTAGTTATTATTGATCCTGGTCATGGAGGATTTGATCCAGGGAATCCAGGGCAAGGTGTAGAGGAAAGTAAAATCGTATTTGATACATCTTTAAGATTACAGAAGTTGTTAGAAAAAAATACACCTTTAAAAGCTTTATTAACACGTGAAGAGAATGGAAATCCAGGAAGTAACAAAAATGAATCTCTTGCGAATCGAGTGAAATTTGGTCAAGAGAACAATGCAGATATATTTGTAAGCATTCATGCAAATTCTTCTGAAAATCATGATGGTCATGGAACGGAAACGTATTATTATAAAAAATCCAAGCGTGGAGAAGAGACACAGATTGAAAAGGATAGTGAAGTGTTAGCAAAGAAAATTCAAAATAGAGTAGTAGAAGCACTACATACAAGAGATAGAAATATAAAAGACAATCACTCACTTTATGTAGTAAATAATAATACAGTACCAGCAGTTTTAACAGAGCTTGCCTTTATTGATAATGATATAGATAATGGTAAATTAGCTACTGAATCAGGAAGACAAATTGCTGCTGAGGCAGTTTATGCTGGGATTTTAGATTATTATGAGTGGAAAGGTTTCGATGTTGAAAAATATCGTTTAGCTAAATAACAATATTGATTGCTAAGTCCATCATCTACATAGAGATGGGCTTTTTATGTGATTTTATGTAATTTTGTATCGAAATAAAAAGATATATCGTATTATGTTGATTATAAATAAAATAATGGTAGATTAGTTGATTTTTATCACGTATACTTTTACTGTTGACTATTTAAGAGTGTGTTAGTTTAATAGGGAAAATTATACGATAAAGGGAGGCAAGTTAACACGGGACAAGCATATAAAAAACGTGTTAAAAAATTTATGAAAAAAGTTATTTCTAATGTGTTAGCAGTGACAGTCGCGCTTCAAGTAGTGATGGCTCCAGCAACTTCGTTTGCATCTACAAAAGAATTTCCAGATGTTCCAAAAAATCATTGGGCACTTGAAGCAATTAATGATTTAACGTCAAAAGGGATTATTGCAGGTTACGATAATGGTAAATTCGGCTTCGGAGATGTTGTAACTCGTGAGCAAGTAGCAGCATTAATGTATCGCGCATTAAAACCAGAAGCAAAAAGTGATTATAAAAATCCATACTCTGATATTAGTGCAGGAACGACAATGTTCCCAAAGGAAATTTTAGCATTAACAGATATGGGGATTTTCGTAGGTGATGATAAAGGAACGTTTAGACCGAAAGAATCATTAACCCGTGCTGAAATGTCTGTTATTTTGCAAAAAGCATTTAAATTAGAAGTAAAAGCACCACATACATTTGATGATATAGATGCAACATATTGGTGGGCAAAGGAAGCAATTAGTGCATTACAATCTAATGGTGTAGCGGCAGGGAATGGACTTGGAGGATTTGATCCATCAGGTGTATTAACGCGTGAAGGCTATGCACAACTTTTATATAAAGCGATGCAAATAAAAAAGGATGTTCCTGTTGAACAACCATCATATATTAATCTAGATGTGACATTACCATCTAACGTAACAGCGCAAGAGATTGATAATTATATTCAAAGATTCCATCCAGATAGCCCGTTAGTTGGAATTGGACAAGACTTTATTAAAGCGCAAAATGAGTATGGTGTGAATGCACTATACTTAGCTGCACATGCAATCTTAGAATCTGGTTACGGTAAATCAGAAATTGCATATCGTAAACATAATTTATTTGGTTTAAGAGCATATGATCGTGATCCATTTGCATATGCAAAATATTTACCGTCATACGGACTAAGTATTTCATATAACGCTGATTATGTAAAAAAGAACTACTTAGAAGATGGTGCAAGATATTTCAAAGGTTACACATTGCCAGCAATGAATGTTATGTATTCAACAGATACAGCATGGGCTGGGAAAATCGCTAATATCATGGAACGCATTAAGCCTTTTAATAAAGCAGATTACCAAAATGCAAAACGACTACCGAAAAACCCTAATACATTAAATGTAGAAGTATTAAGTGAAGCGATTCCTTATACAGATTATGCAAAAGATGCAAAAGCTACTGTCCAATCGGTAGGATCTTACTATCAAGTTCCATTCCCGTTTAACAATCCAATTAAGAGTGTACCAAATGTGACACAAAATGAAGTTGGAAAACTAGAAAATGGTACAAAAGTAAATGTATATCGTGAAGATCCAAATGGCTGGGTAGAATTTTCATTTGAAAATGCGCAAGAAAAATATTGGACATTGAAGAAGAACTTAAAATTATAAATAAAAAAGGTGTTTTCACTTATGAAAACACCTTTTTTATTTATATTTAACATGTAATATTTTTAGATTCAGTATGAGTTTCTTTTTTATGTTTTTACCAATAATTAAACCGTTTCATATATAATTAAAAGTGTTGAAGATTGAATTTTCTGTTTTTGTTTTATTGTTAACTTAATTTGAAAAGAGGAGAGGTATATGCAAGGAGAAATACCAACAGAGAAAAGTTTAAGTTATATCGGTAAATTGTTATTGCCGGTTAAAGCGTCACCACATTTTAAATTTTTATGGATCGGGCAATTGCTTTCGACTTTAGGTAGTTCGATAACGATGGTTATTTTGCCAGTCGTTGTGTATTCATTAACTGGTTCAACAGTTGTAATGGGAATGACTATGGCAATGTACATGCTTCCTAATATTCTTGCGTTACCGTTTGCTGGATTAGTAGTAGATCGAATGGATCGGGTGAAAGTAATGTTATTTACAGATATAATTCGCTGCGTATTAATGCTATTACTTGCAATACTTATATTTATGGATGTTTTAACAATTCCACTTCTATATGTACTTGTAGCATTATATGGACTTATGGAAGGGATATTTCAGCCAGCATATGCGGCTGTAAGAGCGAAAGTATTTGTACCAGAAATTCGAAATGCAGCTAATGCATTAACGCAAATGAGCAATCAAGGTATACGACTAATTGGACCGGCTCTTGGAGGATTGATCGTTTCAGTTGCATCTGCCGGAATAGGGTTTGGACTAGATGCAGTAACATATTTGCTATCATTTTTTTGTTTATTATTTTTAAGAGAAATAAAGTTTAAAAAAGTAAAACCTATTGAAAAGAAAAAAGTCGATTATAAACAAGAGTTTATGGAAGGTGTTTTTGTTTTAAAAAGTCATCCGTGGCTATGGATTACAATTTTAGTCTTTTCTTTCATCAATATTTGTTATGCAGGAATTATCGTCGTATTAATTCCATGGTTATTTAATGTTCATCATCATTTTGAAGCATATGTGTATGGATTAGGAATGGCATCCTCTGGTGTTGGAGCTGTAGTTGCTGCGCTAATATTCGGCGGGAGAGAACGGTGGTATAAGCGGGGAATACTTGCCTATGGTGGTGTTTTAATAAGTGGTTGTGCGCTTTTAATAATGCCGTTCATTACTTGGGCACCTGTTTTAATTGTATTAATGGCAATTGAAGGGTTCGGTATGATGATATTTGGACTCATTTGGGAAACGAGTTTACAAGAGCTCGTGCCAGAAGAAGCATTTGGAAGAGTGGCAAGCCTTGATATGTTAGGTTCATTTGCTTTATTGCCACTAGGTTATGTAGTTGTAGGATGGTTAGCTACTGTCATAGGTGGCGAGATAACGATTATAACATTAGCTATTTTAGTACTTGTAACAATTGGAGTAGCATTATGTGTGCCGAGTATTCGAAGATTTGATTGATGATATAAGGGAAGGTGGGAACGACTTATATGCTTATAAAAAATTTGAACGATATAGTCGCAAAGGAATGGGACAACCAATATACTTTGCAGGAAAAGATCTTTGAAGCAAAAAATTTCACAGTCTATATTGCTACCCATAGAGAAAATAAGCTAGCATATAATCAACTAGTATTAATAAAACATTTTTGTAACGAAAAGCCTTCCGTGCATATTTGGCATAAGAAAATTAGCACCGATGCAACAAAACTGGACATCACAAAAGAAGTGACAGAAGCCATTCAAACTGGTTTTGTAAATGAAGAGTAAGCCCTAATTAAATTAGGGCTTACTCTTCATTAAATACAAATGTTTGTTTCAGTTTTTTACTTTCATTTACTGGATGGCCGTTGTAAGAAAAGTTCTTTTCTTCCCAAGTAATCACAACTTTAAAATTATGGCTATTAAAGTCTAATGGGAATACCATGTAGTCAAAGCTTGTATGACTTTTAGAAATATTTTCATTAGGTGTAGTAGGTTTAAAGGTAGCTTTAGAGGTAGGATTGTTATCAAGTATTTCCACGGATACGTTTGATACATCATGACCGATGTTTTTTACGAGTAAACTATATGTATCAAATACACCTTGTTTTGGCTGGATTGCTTGCTTGTTTACGTTATGAGATTTATCAATTTCGATATACCACTGTTTAGACTTTGATGCAATTGGTAGTGATTGAAATGTGTATGCACTAGCTTGTATTGGTAGTGCTAAGCATATAAGTGTAAAGAGAGTTAATATTTTTCGTTTCATTTTTTGAGAGCTCCCATTCTTTAATGAATTTGTTTGTTATTTTCTTCTCTTTTTGAGATAATATACCATGCGATTTAGGGGGAGGATATATTGAAAGAACTCGTAAGTATGGGAAGCAGTATTTTTCTACAATTATTATTTTTGTATATATTTATTTCTGGTGTTTTATTAGAACTCAATCCATGGTATGCAGTAGTTGTTTATGTGACTATTGCTATAATAAGTCTTCTTCTGGGGGTATACTCGATGATTTTCTCTATGAAGAGAAGGCCGAATACTCTTTTTCTAACATTACCAGGTGGAATTATAATTACATTATTTTCAATGTTAATCATTGGATTTACAGTATTTTCTTATTTTTTACCAGAAGGAGGTATTCCGCCTGTTATTCGTTTGTAGTATGATGAATCGATGGAGTTCCTATTTTTATTGTTAGTCTTTCTAAGTAAGCGACATATATCTTAAAAAAGGAAACTGTGTAGAGATTTTTTTGCATAGTCTCCTTTTTTGTTTTTGTAATTAATAATAGGTGTGCTTAAAAGTATATTGGTGAAGTTAATTTATCGATATAAAAAAAGTAGAGATTGTTTTTTGAAAAAAATTTCAATTTGAAAAAAATCCCAATGGATATGTTAAAATAACATTGTCATACAACAAGGGGGATTTGTTTTATGGAAAATGGAGTTCTTGCTAAAGTAGATGTAACGAAAAGAATTGAATCGAAATCTAAGTACAATAAGAAACTTGAAAAATATCAAAGGCGCTTATTAGCGTTGCAGCAAATTGTAAAAGAAGAAAAAATTGCAGTTATGCTCGTTATGGAAGGCTGGGATGCGGCTGGAAAAGGTGGGGCGATTAAACGAGTGACGGAACACCTTGATCCGCGTGGGTTTCAAGTAAATCCAATTGGAGCACCAGCACCTCATGAAAAACGATACCATTACTTGCAACGTTTCTGGCGGAAGCTACCTCAGTATGGGCAAATTACTATTTTTGATCGCTCATGGTACGGCCGTGTGTTAGTGGAGCGTGTTGAAGGTTTTGCTACAAAGGAAGAGTGGACGAGAGCGTATGACGAGATCAACGATTTTGAAAAACTATTAACAGATGATCATTATATAATCGGGAAGTTCTTCTATCATATTAGTAAAGATGAACAATTAAAGAGGTTTAAAGATAGAGAGAACAATCCTTTGAAAAGATGGAAAATTACAGATGAAGATTGGCGTAACCGTGAAAAATGGGACGAGTATGTTGAAGCAATGGAAGAAATGTTTGAAAAAACAAATAGACCAAATGCGAAATGGCAAATTATCGCGAGTAACGATAAATTATTCGCTCGTTTGAAAACGTTGAAAGTGATTATTTCGTTAATTGAGGATTACCTTTTAGAACATAATATAGAATTACCTTCGTATTATTATGAGATGAAAGAAGGTAAGACAGAAGATTTTAAAACGAATTAAGATGTAGTTGTAAAATAGTACAAAGTTTGTTTATGAAATATAAAGTAGAAATACCCTGTAATTTTAAACAATAAAATTACAGGGTGTTTTTTATTTAGAAACATTTTACAAATAACAGAATAAGGTATATAATCAATAATCATATTAACATTGTTAATATGATTATTGATTATATACTATGTGGGGGTCTTATTTTGAAAGGAAGAGATGTTGTTTTAGGCTTATTAATGGGAAAAGAATTGTCTGGTTATGATATTAAAATTGTGTTTGAAGATGTATTTACTCATTTCTTTGATGGAAGTTTTGGGATGATCTATCCAACGTTACGTCAGTTGGAAAAAGAGGGGAAAATAAAAAAAGAAGTTGTTATGCAAGAAGGGAAACCGAATAAGAAAATGTACTTTATTACAGATGCAGGGCGTAAAGAGTTTTATCAATACATGCAAACGGATGTAGAGAAAGATGTTTTACGTTCAGATTTTTTAATGAGGATGTATTTCGGTAATTATAGCGATGGTCAGGCGATAAAAAAATGGATTAAGGACGAAATTGAAAGGAAAGAAGCATACATTGCGGATCTACGTCTGAAATATGAAAAGTGGAGAGAAGGTATTACTTTTGTTGAGGAAATTTCACTTGATGTAGGAATCGCATCGTATAGTGCTCAAGTAGAGACTTTGAAAAGAAAACTAGAGCAACTAGAAGCAAAAGAACACAATAAAATGGAAGAGTGAAAAAACGTTCATAATAAATAAAGGGGTAGAAGAACATGGAACAATCAAAGGGTATTAAGATTGTCTTTTTAATGTGCTTAGGTATATTTCTTTGTATGATTGATACGACAATTATGAATATAGCTTTACCGGCGATACAAACGAGTGTAAATACTTCATTAGAAAAGATGTCTTGGGTATTAAATGTTTATACAATGACAATAGCTGTACTCGCTATTCCGCTAGGGCGGATAGCTGATATCTTTGGAAAAGCAAAGATGTATATTTTTGGTCTGGTGATTTTTGGTGGTGGATCGGTACTTTGTGCTTTTGCTAATACGGGGGATTTTCTTATCTTTTCTCGCTTTATACAAAGTGTAGGGGCAGCGATTTTATTTCCAACTAGTATGGTAATTGGTGTATCAGCTATGCCATTAGCTAAGAGGCATGTTGCACTAGCAATTTTAGGCGTAACACAAGGATTGTCAGCTGCAATGGGACCAGTAATCGGTGGAATTATTACACAAAATTTCGGTTGGAGATGGGTGTTCTTCGTTAATGTTCCAATTTGTATTCTTGGAATCATTTTATGCTGCTTTATGTTACAAATAAAAAATGAAGAACGTATTATCTCAAAAATAGATTGGATAGGATTGCTATTAAGTAGCACAGCAATTTTTTCTTTTACTCTCATATTAGTAAAAGGTAATACATGGGGATGGCAAAGTAATATAGCTTTGTTTTGTTATGCAATTAGCACTATTTCTCTTATTCTATTTGTTTTAGTAGAACGAAAGATTCATAATCCGATGGTGAATTTAAATTTATTTCAAGATCGAATGTTTGTTGGAGCATCTATCGTTGTTATATTAAGTAATGTATTTTTAATTGGAGTTACTGTATTGCTTCCGACGTTCTTGACGAAAATACAAGGTCGAACGGAAATTGAAGCAGCTTTTTTAGTGACACCTATTTCAGCAATGATATTTTTTGTCTCACCAGCTGCAGCAACTTTAATTAAAAAACTCGGAAAAGTAACTATTATTTTGTCAGGCTTTCTTGTTATGGGCTTATCTTATTATTGGTTGCAAATGATTGATGTTAATTCAACAAATATAGAAATTATTATTCCATGTATGATATTGGGTGTTGGGTATGGTTTAGTAGTAGGTCCAATTACAGTTTTAAGTGCTTCTTCGTTTGAAGGGGAATTATTAACTGCTTCTCAAAGTGTCGTGTCAATGTTGCGGCAAGTAGGTATTGTTTTAGCGGTCGCAATATTTGTATCTAACTTAACTCACAACTTAACTGTAAATAAAGAGAATGTATATCGTTATGCAGAAGAAAAGGTGCGTAATATTCATGTAGGTAATGCTCAGCAAGCGGAGATATTACAAATGACAAAAGAAAAAATAGAGAATCAAAGTATAGAAACGAATGTAGAAAAGCATCAAAATGAAAAATTTGTAGGGTTACATAAAGAGAAAAAAGACGAATTAATTCACCAAAAAGTAGATGAAGTGTTAAATGCTGTTCCAGTAGAATGTAGAGATATAAAAAGAGAAGAAGTTATGAATCAAGTGACAAATGAAGTTGAAAAACAAGAGGAAAGTATAAAGAAAGAAGTACTCGCATTTTCGAATGATGTAAACCATTATGCTAAGAATCAGATGGCGATGAGTTTTACAGATTTATATAAAGCGAGTGTGCCAATTATTTTAATTTGTGCTTTAGTAAGTTTGTTATTTTCGGAAAGAAAGGTTTTGAGTAAAAAGAAAAGTGGAAGAGTAGTAGAGGAAGTGTAAAGAAAACGGGCTAATAGCAGCCTGTTTTTTGTTTTTTGATTACATATTGTGAATGGTAGTATTTTTAATATAGCATGAGAGAAGTCGAGTTCGGTTAGAAAGTTTTTTAGAATGAAAGAGAAGAATGGAAAATGGCATTGAATATGTAACGTTAAACATAGTACATTAACAAGAGGGTTTAATTTTAAAGGGAGGATGAAGAATTGTTACATAAGGCGGGGGCTTTAATAAGTAATCGTATGTATACAGAGGAAGAGCAACAAAAATTATACAAAAGAACGTTAATAATCGTAAGCATTTCACAAATGTTCGGCGGAGCTGGGTTAGCTGCTGGGATTACAGTAGGTGCACTTCTTGCGCAGCAAATGCTTGGGACAGATGCATTTGCAGGTTTACCGGCTGCTATGTTTACGATGGGATCTGCGATAGCGGCTTTCTTTGTTGGGAAGTTATCGCAAAAGTATGGTCGCCGCGTAGGGCTTGCAGCGGGTTTTATAGTAGGTGGACTAGGGGCTATTGGAGTTGTATTGGCAGCTTTAATAAATAGTATTATTCTTTTACTAGTTTCTTTACTCATATATGGCGCGGGCACAGCTACAAATTTACAAGCGCGTTATGCTGGAACGGATTTAGCGAATAAGAAGCAAAGAGCAACTGCCATTAGTATTACGATGGTAATGACGACTTTTGGTGCAGTCGCAGGTCCCAATTTAGTAGGTGTAATGGGAAGGTTTGCTCATTCAATTGGAATTCCTGAACTTGCTGGTCCGTTCATCTTATCAGCAGCGGCATTTATACTGGCGGGTCTTGTTTTATTTGTTATGCTTCGTCCCGATCCGTTACTTATTGCTAATATGATAGAATCATATAAACAAGAACATACATATAAAGGGCAAGCAATAACAGAAGAGCCAATAGAAAACAAGCGAGGTATTACTGTTGGAGCTATCGTAATGATACTTACTCAAATCGTGATGGTTGCAATTATGACGATGACGCCAGTTCACATGGGACACCACGGTCACGCTTTAAGTGCAGTAGGTCTTGTAATTGGTTTTCATGTCGGTGCAATGTACCTTCCATCTCTCGTTACGGGAATGCTAATTGATAAAATTGGAAGAACTACGATGAGTATAGCTGGCGGAGTAATTTTATTAGCAGCAGGTGTCATAGCGGCGTTAGCGCCGAGTGATTCTTTAATACTATTAATCGTTGCTTTGTCTTTACTCGGATTAGGATGGAACCTCGGTTTAATCAGTGGTACTGCTCAAATTGTTGATGCAACTATACCTTCCACACGTGCAAAAACACAAGGGAAGATAGATGTGTTTATTGCGTTAGCTGGAGCTTCTGGTGGAGCGATGTCAGGAATGGTAGTAGCGAATTCAAGTTATGCGGCATTGTCATTAGCTGGAGGAGTGTTAGCTTTCATGCTTATTCCTGTTGTGATATGGTCTCGAAAAGGAGAAAGAAATTAAAGAAGAGGTTCTAGTTATTGACTAGAACCTCTTTTTCATACATTTAACTTAAATCCCACTCCACAATAAGACCTAAATGTGTAAGACCACCACCAAATCCGTATAGTAAAAGTTTGTCTCCATTATTTAATTTACTTTCTTTTCTAGCTGAATTTAGAGCGAGTGGAATAGAGACAGAAGATGTATTCCCCATATATTCCACGCTCGTTAATGTTTTTTGTATTGGAATTTGAGATTTTTCACAAATAGATTCAATCATTCGTAAGTTAGCGCTATGAGGAATGAACCAGTCTATATCATCCATTTTCATATTTGCAGTATGTAACATTTCTTTTATACCTACTGGCACTGTACGTGTTGCCCATTTATATACTTCTCTCCCATTTTGAACGATTTTTTCATTTGTTTGTAGTTGTGTGCCATTCATAGTGGTAGATAAATTTGTTCTGTATAGGTGAATTCCGCCGTCACCGTTTGTGCCCATGTGATACGCGATAAAGCTCGGTTTGTTTTCATCTCTTTCTAATAAAATAGCGCCAGCACCATCGCCAAATAAAATGCAGGTCGTTCTATCGGTGTAATCAGTAACTTTTGATAATGTCTCTGTTGCTACGACAAGTACTTTTTTATGCGATCCAGAAGTAATCAAGCTATTACCGACGTGCAAGCCATATGTGAAACCAGCGCAAGTGGCATTTAAATCAAATGCCATTGTATGAGGTATGTTGAAGTATTGTTGTATTTGGCAAGCAACACTAGGGAAAACGTAATCAGCAGTAGTAGTAGCGACAATGATACAGTCGACATCTTCTAAGTTTTTCTTATATGTTGTACATAAATTTTCAACTGCTTTAATGGCTAAGTTTGAGGCGTATTCATCTTCGCAAGCAATTCTTCTTTCCTTCATTCCTGTTCTTTGTACAATCCATTCATCATTCGTATCGATCATTTTTTCTAAATCATGATTTGATAATATTTGTTCTGGAACATGAGTACCAATTGCAGTAATACGGGATTTAGAATTCATAGGAACAGCTCCTAACTTTATTTTATAACCTGATACTAATATCAGGTTATAAAAATGTCAATATAGATTTTTAGTGTATTGAACGACTTAGCTTACTATGGAGGAATTTAGCGAGTGTTGTAAAAATAATATACGAGAAGTTTCTAAAATTGATAATGAAGGGAGTTGGGCTCCTTGAAAAGAATTTTACGTATGTTGCCTTTTGCCATTATTTGTAGCTTTATTTTTATTATTTTTCCAGAGAAATCTTATGCTTGTGATTGTATTAACGTATCAGCAGAAGAGGCACTTCAAAAAAATGATGTAGTGTTTGAGGGAAAAGTAATTGAGATTGGAAGGAAAGAAGAGGGTGAAATTGAAGTGTTATTTGAAGTGAAGAAAATTTGGAAAGGGACAAATTTTACGCAAATCATCGTATATACAGATGGTGGTGATTGTGTGTTTCACTTTGTAGAGGGGGGAGAGTACTTAGTATTTTCTTCTCAAAGAGGACCGGAAAAACAATTATACACACATAGTTGTAGTGGTACGAAGAGATTAGATGAGGCAGAGATAGAGAGAAATACTTTAAGTCATATTGCTAAGGGTGTTGCTCCGACGAAGAAAGTGGATTTAAAAGGGGAGATGGTGAGCGGTTTCAGTAGGTGGCAAGTTGCTATCATTTCTATAGGTCTGTTACTGATAGTAACTCTTGTGATTTTTATCGTGAGAAGAACGCGCAAAAAATGACGATTAAAGTAAAAATATAAAGATTTTCTTTCGTGTGATATAGGTTGTTAAACCTTGTGAAAGCGAATTACTTATGCTACACTTTATGTAACTTAAAATGAACGGAGGGGCTTCCTTTGATCTTAATCAGATTACGTCTCAATACTTTGTGCCAATAATTGAATAGCGCTCAAAGGCTCTGTCTGTGTACAGAGTGAACGGGATTGGTCTGCCTATTTTAAAGGAACCCTTTATTAAGCTTATATGTGAAAAAGAGGGAGGGACGAATACGCCCTCTTTTTGTTTTGCCTTTATAAATAGAATGGGATCGTATAGGTGAACACTTATTGTGGATACGTATATGATTTTGGGACTTATTGACTATGAGATAGGATGAAAGTATAGCTTGCTCCTGTTTCTTTGGTGAACCCTTATCCGTTTACGAAAACACAGGCAGCGACCTGTGTTTTTTATTTTTCGTAATCGAAATGGAGGAATAAATATATGGAAGAATTATTACAAAGAGCAGTTTTAGTTGGAGTAAATTTAGGTAATGAGGATGATTTTGCATATTCGATGGAAGAGCTAATGAATCTTGCAGAAGCTTGTGATGTAGAGGTAATTGGACAAGTGACGCAAAATTTACAACGTGTAAATCCATCCCATTATATTGGAAAAGGAAAGATTGAAGAAGTAGCAGCCTATGTAAATGAAGTAGGTGCGAATATGGTCATCTTTAATGACGAATTATCGCCTTCTCAAATTCGAAATTTAGAAGCAGATTTAGATTGTAAAGTAATTGACCGTACCATATTAATTTTAGACATTTTTGCGCAACGTGCGAAAACGAAAGAAGCGCAGTTGCAAGTAGAAGTGGCCCACCTTCAGTATATGATGCCTCGTTTAATTGGTCTTCGTGAATCGTTAGGAAGACAGAGCGGCGGTGTTGGTACGAAAAATAAAGGTGTCGGTGAGAAGAAATTAGAGTTGGATCGTCGTAAAATTGAAGAACAAATTTCAGTTTTAAATAAAGATTTAGAAGCTCTTGTTGCGCAGCGTCAAACGCAGCGAAAACAACGTAAGAAAAATGAAATTCCTGTTGTAGCATTAGTAGGTTATACGAACGCGGGAAAATCAACGACGATGAATGCGATGCTTGAAATTTACAATGGTACAGAAGAAAAACAAGTATTTGAAAAAGATATGTTATTTGCAACGTTAGAAACATCGGTGCGAAATATTGATTTACCAGATAACAAATCATTCTTATTAACAGATACAGTTGGATTTGTAAGTAAATTACCGCATCATCTTGTGAAAGCATTCCGTTCAACGTTAGAAGAAGTAGCGGAAGCAGACTTACTTATTCACGTTGTAGATTATGCAAATCCGAATTATGAACAGTTAATTGATATTACAAATGAAACGTTAAAGAAAATTGGAGTAGAAAATATTCCAACAATTTATGCTTATAACAAATCAGATATGGTAGATGTTGAAATTCCGAAAGTACAAGAAGACCGTGTTTATTTATCGGCGAAGAAACATGTTGGAATAAAAGAGCTTGTCGAAATGATTCGCACACACATTTATAAAGAGTATACGAAGTGTGAAATGTTAATTCCGTATGATCAAGGACAGGTAGTTTCTTATTTCAATACTCATGCGCACGTTCTATCTACGAGTTATGAAAACGAAGGTACGAAACTAGAAGTGGAATGTAAGACGAGCGATTACGAAAAATATAAGCGTTTTGCAATTTAATAAAGAAGGCGATCCTAATATGTTTTAGGATCGCCTTTTTCTTATTCCGTAATAGAGGCCCACTTATAAGAATAAATTCCTGCAAATGGACGAACAACAACACCTTTTACTGTTGGACGTTCTAAATATACAAGTCCTGACTGGAAGATTGGAGCGATAGCTGCATCATCTTCAAGTAAGATTTTCTCTGCATCTTGGAACGCTTTCCAACGTGCTGGTAAGTCAGTTACTAAAGTAGAGCTCGTTTTCTCAATTAATTCGTCGTATTGTTTGTTTGAGTAACTCATCTTATTAAACGGTCCGTCTGTGACGAACATATTTAAAAATGTTGTAGGATCAGGATAATCTGGTCCCCATGTAGAAAGTGAAATTTCAAAATCACCATTTCCTTCACGATCTAAAAATGCTTTTACTGGAAGTGGTTGTAATGTGATTTTTAATCCAGGTAAGTTTTTCTCCAGTTCACCTTTTAAAAACTCACTAATTTTTTTATCGTTAGATTCATCAGTTGTTATGATTGAAAGAGAAGCATTTTGTAAATTTGTTTCTTTTTTCGCAGTTTCCCATAGTGTTTTAGCTTCTTTCACATTTGTTTCTACTTTTACATTACTTGTACTGCGAAAATCTTTATTGTCAGGTCCTTTTACGAATCCTTTTGGAACGAATGCATTCGCAGGTATAGAACCATTGTTTAAAATCGTTGTTGCGATTCCTTGTTTATCAAAAGCAAGTGAAATAGCTTTACGAGCATTTTTGTTTGCTAACAAAGGGTTCTTTTGACTAAATCGGAAAAACGTTACAGAAGGACGTTCCATCTTCTTTAAGCTCGGATCTTTTTGATATTTATCAACAAACTCTGAATTAATCGTAATTCGGTCTACTTGTTTACTTTCAAATAAATTAACAGCTGTTGAAGTATCTTTTACGATATTTACATTAATTTCATTTAATTTCACATTTTTATTATCCCAGTAGTTCGGGTTTTTTGTCATTTTATAACTTGTATCATGTTTCCATTCACTTAATTGGAAAGGTCCGTTATAAACTACATTTGCAGCTTCAAGTCCGTAATTTTTCCCTTGTGCGTCTACAATCTTTTTGTTTTGAGGATAAAATGTTGCAAATCCCATTAAACCTAAAAAGTATGGAACAGGGTGTTCTAACTGTACTTCTAATGTTTTATCGTCAATTGCTTTTACACCAAATGAGTCAATTGGCAATTCTTTTTTATTTATTTTTTCTGCGTTTTTAATATCGAACATAATATGTGCGTATTCAGAAGCAGTTTCTGGATTTACGGCACGTTTCCATGCATATTCAAAATCATGAGCAGTTACTGGATCGCCATTTGACCATTTTGAATCGTGTAATGTAAATGTATATGTTTTTCCGTCTTCGCTCAGTTTGTATGATTCAGCTGCTGCAGGAACAGGTTTATTGTCAGGACCAGGCATATATAATCCTTCCATTACGTTGTTTAAAGCAGCGTAAGAAAACCCATCGGTTGCGATAGATGAATCAAGTGTAGAAATTTCCCCAGCTTCTACAATGTTTAATACTTGTTTTGAAGATTCTTTTTTCTTTTCTCCAGTAGTTGTTGCCTCTTGTTTTTGACCACATGCTGTTAAAAACATAGATAATGTGATTGAGAGTGCAACGATTCCCTTTGTTTTTTTCTTCATAGTTGTCATCCTTTCCTTCATCTCTGCCTTAGTATAAAAGAAAATATAGAAAATTTCTATAAACAAATCCGATAAAGCATATAGAAAAAATATATTATGTAAGAAGTGATATTTCTGGAAAAAGAAATGAAACCAGTATAGAATAGAAATGTTTCAAAAGTCAGAATTTATTACACCTACTGTAATAAATATATATATTTTACAGAAAGGAGAGATTCACATATGCAGGCAGTTTCGCAAAAAAACACAGTAGAAACACCGACAATATATCGAATATTATTTGCGATTAGTTTCGGTCATTTTTTAAATGATTCGATGCAAGCAGTTGTGCCCGCGTTGTTTCCTATTTTGGAAAAAACGATGAATTTATCCTATATGCAAGTAGGGTGGATTGCGTTTGCGTTAAATATGACATCATCGATTATGCAACCGGTTTTTGGTATGTATTCGGATAAGAAGCCGTCACCATTTTTATTACCGCTCGGTATGTTTTCGAGTATGCTTGGGATGATTGGACTCGCGTTTGCACCGAACTTTATTATTGTTATTATTTCTGTTTTATTTATCGGATTAGGTTCCGCAGTCTTTCATCCAGAAGGCGCCCGAGTTGCTTATATGGCAGCAGGGACGAAACGAGGTTTAGCGCAAGCGATTTATCAAGTGGGAGGAAATACAGGTAATTCTCTAGCTCCTATTTTTACAGCGTTAATTTTCGTTCCGCTTGGGCAAATTGGTTCTTTAGGTTTTACGGCCTTTGCAGCGGTAGGAATTGTATTATTAATTTTCGTATCAAATTGGTATAGGAATGAATTAGCGACTGGCGCTGTGAGGAGAAAAAAGAGGGCTGCGCTTGAGGCGGAAAATGCGATTGTCAGTACACATATTAAATTTGTTATTTTACTTCTTGTTTTCCTTACTTTTGTACGCTCTTGGTACGGTGCTGGTATCGGGAATTTTTATCAATTTTACTTAATTGAGCATTACGGTTTATCTATAAAAAATGCCCAGTATTTCGTATTCGCATTTATGATTGCTGGTGTATTAGGAACTTTCTTTGGTGGTCCACTAGCAGATCGATTTGGAAAGAAAACAATTATTGTATTTTCAATGCTAGGTTCAGCGCCACTTGCACTTTTATTACCTCACGTTTCGCTCGTGTGGGTCGTACCGCTATTTTTATGTATCGGTTTTATTAGTTCAAGTAGTTTTAGTGTAATTGTTGTTTATGCACAAGAGCTTGTTCCTGGAAAAGTAGGAATGGTATCTGGATTAATTGTAGGGCTTGCGTTTGGACTCGGCGCTTTAGGATCTGTAGTCCTTGGGAAATTGGCGGACATATATAGTCTACAATTCATTATGTTACTATGTAGTTGTCTACCATTAATTGGACTTACTTCTTGGTTATTACCAAGTGATAAGAAAACGATAGAATAGGGGATGCGCCATGAAATTATGTGAAAACGTAACAGAATTAATAGGAGATACACCTGTCGTCCGATTATCTAAATTTATTCCAGAAGACGCAGCAGATGTGTATGTCAAACTAGAAATGTTTAATCCATCGCGCAGTGTGAAAGACCGTGCTGCCTATAATTTATTGCACGTTGCAGAAGAGAATGGTCTCATCAAACCAGGAGATACAATTATTGAACCGACAAGTGGAAATACAGGAATAGGCTTAGCAATGAATGCAGCCGCAAAAGGATATAAAGCGATTTTAATTATGCCAGATAATATGTCAAAAGAGCGTATAAATTTATTAAAAGCATACGGAGCAGAAGTAGTTTTAACACCAGCAGAACAAAGAATGCCAGGAGCAATTGCAAAAGCGTTAGAATTGCAAAAGCAAATTCCAAATAGTTTTATTCCGCAACAATTTGAAAATCCGGCAAATCCGAATGTTCATCGTTATACAACTGCACTTGAAATTTATGAACAAATGGATGGAGAGCTTGATGCATTCGTAGCAACGGCAGGAACTGGTGGAACGATTACTGGGACTGGTGAAACGTTAAAAGAGAAACTACCAAATTTATATGTTGCAGTAGTAGAACCGAAAGGATCTCCCGTACTATCCGGAGGTGTTCCAGGTCCTCATAAACTAGTAGGAACAAGTCCAGGGTTTATCCCAAAGAACTTAAATACAGAGGTGTATAACGAAATTATTCAAATTGCAGACGAAGAGGCTTTAACGACAATGAGAAACTTAGCTAGACAAGAGGGGTTATTAGTTGGGCCGTCTTCTGGTGCTTCTGTTTATGCAGCGATTATGATTGCAAAACGATTAGGCGCTGGTAAAAAAGTTTTATGTATTGCACCTGATACAGGGGAGCGTTATTTGAGTATGGGATTATTTGAATGAAAATGATAGAAACCCCTTAATGGTGAAAGAGAGCTATTAAGGGGTTTGTTGTAGGTTATTTAGAGAGGAGAAGCGCAATGAAACTATTAAAACCAACATATGAATATAGCAAACAAATTATGGAGTATCGCGATGCGTTTTTACATGCTGATGAACAACCACACGGCAGTAGTTCTTTACAAAATTTTGATTCTCTCGATGAATGGTTTGAAAAAGTGAGTATACAAGAAGCGGGAGAAAACTTACAAGGTAATCGAGTACCGTCTAGCCAATTTTTAAGTTTTGAAAAAGGGGAACTTATAGGTTTTGTAAATATTAGACATCGACTAAACTCAGAATTATTGCGGGAAAGTGGTCATATTGGATATAGTGTCCATCCAAATAAACGTCGCCAAGGTTACGCTACAAAACAACTACAATTTGCATTGGATGAAGCACAAAAATTAGGATTGCAGAAAGTGTTAATAACTTGCGATAAAGCTAATATCGCTTCGGCTAAAACGATTCAAAAGGTTGGCGGTGTGTTAGAAAATGAAGTAGTTTCTTCTCATACTGGGGAAATTGTACAACGTTATTGGGTAGAAATATGATGTAGTGGAATTTTGAAAAGGGAATACAATGTGTAATATCGAAATAAATAAATGAAGTAAGGCTGTAATGCAATTATAGGGGGAAATGAAGTGGGATTAAAAGAGAAAGCAATAGAAATGTCAGAGATTTATAGGAAGAACCCAAAAGTGGAGGCTATTATTTTAGCCGGTTCAGTAGCTAGAAAGCTAGAAGATGAACATTCAGATATAGAACTACATATTTTATGGTCAATGCCACCAGAGAATGAGGATCGTAAAGGGCCTATTAACTATATTGGTGGAACAATTTTGTCATATCATCCTTATGAGGAAGAAGAATGGTCGGAAACGTATTTGACGAAAGAAGGAATTAAATTAGAGATTAGTAACTTTTTAACAGAAACAGTAGAGAAAGTGATTTCGGATGTGGTGGATCAATATGATATAAGTTATGAAAAACAATGTATTGTATCATCCGTGCATGACGGTGTTAGTTTGTATGGAGAAGAGAAAGTACATGCATTAAAAGATAGAGTGGTAGCATATCCAGAAAATCTAGCGAAACGGATGATTTCAGAAAATCTTTGGTTAAGCAATCGCTGGCATAATCGAGAGGCGCTTTTAAAACGAAAAGATTGGCTTATGCTATATGATGTTATTTGTGAAGCACAAAGGAATATATTTGGGGTCTTATTTGGTTTGAATAAAATGTATGTACATCACCCGGCGTTTAAATGGATGCCATATAATGTGGAACGAATGATTATTAAGCCTGAAAACTTATATGAGCGTATGGCGAATACGTTAATAGGGAAACCAGAGTATAGTATACAGGAGTTAGGAGTGTTAATCGAGGAGCTATTACAGTTAGTAGAACACCATGCTCCGGAATTACATATTGCTGAACAGCAAAAGCGTATTCAATATGTGAAGTAAAAAAGAAGGGATGTAACAATGAGTTACACCCCTTCTTTCTTTTTATCCCGCTTTAATGGGCAGTAAGACCCCCACCTCAAAATTCAGCGAGAGCAAAGAAGTTAGGTGGGGATCGGGCTGCCCATTAAAGTCCGGTTGGTTCAACTAATAATCAGTGGGGGATGAAGAAAACCCCCACTGATTAAAGTTTCACTTTATTTAATCAATTTACCTAGTACTGGTAATCGTTGAATCTTATCACCGAGAATATGTGAAGCAAGTCCACTTGTTAATACGAATAAAAGGTAAACAAGTCCTCCTACAGCGCCGCATATAACAACAATGAGAAGTGATTCGATATAAGATTGTCCAGGAATTAACCATGTTAAAATTGCTTTTAATGCAATTACAACAGCAGACATTGCTGCGGAGTAAATTGTAATAAGAAATACTGTTTTTGCTGTCTCACCAATTTTAAATTTCGCAAACTTAACGATGCAGTACAACATAATACTATTGGAAACGAGGTATCCAAGAATAGTTCCAAGTACAGCACCGTGTCCGCCAAATAAATGTAAGAGCGGTGTATTTACTACAACTTTAACGAGAATCCCGGCTGAGAATGCAATCATTGTTTTTCTTTGATAATCGATTCCTTGTAAAATAGCTGCTGAAACTGTGAAAATCGCACTTAATATAGCAGACGGTGCGAATGAAATTAAATATTGTGATCCACCAAGTGCAATTTCAGGATTTACATAAACCATACGGAATGCATCGTAAGCGATACTAGCAAGACCAAAGGCAGCCGGGATCGTGAAGAATAACAAGACTTGAAATATCTTTGAAATTTGTTCTTGTAATTCTTCTAATTTTCCGCTTGTATAAGATTTCGTTATAGCCGGAATGATCGTTAAGGAGAATCCAGTTGCAAGTGAAGCTGGAATCATAATTAACTTTTGGGCATAGTTCGTTATATAAGCGAAAACTGCATTTGCTGTTTCTAACGGCTCTCCCATCGCTCTAAGGACATCAGCTACAGTATATTGATCTACTAACGTGTAAAGTGGAATTGCGATGCCGACAAATACAATTGGGATTGCATAGCGAAGTAATTCTATATAAATATTTTTTAATGGGATATTCGATGCTCTTGATTTTAATTCACCTTCGGGAGGTTTTAATCCATTATATTTTTTCCAGTACACCATTAAAATAGAGACACTTGCAAGTGCTCCGATAACAGCTCCAAACGTAGCAACTGCAACTGAAGAAGCTACTGAACCCCCTAATAATTTTGAGACGATGAAGCTACCAACTAAAATGAAAACAACACGTGCAATTTGTTCCACGACTTGAGAAACAGCACTTGGTTTCATATGTTGAAAACCTTGGAAATAACCACGTGTAACACTCATAGCTGGTACGATAATAAGTGCGAAACTTAATGCTCGCATCGTAAGTGTTACGTCAGCGATAAATTGTGGATCTGGCGTTTTCGAGCGAATAATAAATTGTGATATGTACGGTGCTCCAATAAATAAAATTAAAAATCCTAAAAAGCCCATAAACAACATTAATTTTACACTAGAATTGTATAATTTTTTGCTTGTACTATAATCACCAAGCGCATTATGCTTTGCAACGAATTTGGAAACGGCAATAGGAATACCCGCTGTTGAAAAGCTTAATAAAATACCGTACCAAGAGTATGCATATCCATATAAAGCAACCCCTTGCGTTCCAACTAGTAATTGAAAAGGGAAGAAGTATATAAAACCTAATATACGTGAAATCATTGTGGCCCCGCTTAATAAAGCAGTTCCTTTTAAAACTTTTGACGTAGACAAAATTCTTTCCTCCTACTCTTGCTGTCTTGCATTCATCGTATACTACTATAAACCTGCTAGGGAAGTTAATACAGTATAAACCATAAATGTTCTAATACTATTCATTTAAAAGTCATATTTTGAATTTTTAAATAGAATGTAATACATAAAAATTCAAAATATAAGTTGACACTATTTTTAATGTATGATAAAAATGATAGTAATCAATTCGGAAAATAATATTTGGGCAATGAAGGGGTATAGTAGTGAATATCTCCCTATTTCAGAGAGCTGATGGTTGGTGTGAATCAGTATATAGATTATTCATGAAGTTCGTCCTGGAGCATCTTTCATAAATCTCATATTTTGAGGAAATGAAAGACGGTAGTTTATACCGTTATCAAATAAAGTGGTGAAGATTGTTTCACAACTAGGGTGGTACCGCGATATTTATCGTCCCTACGTATTTACGTAGGGACGTTTTTTATTTAGGTCTTACTTTTGTTGTGGCTTCATAACTAGGGTGGTACCGCGATATTTTATCGTCCCTACGTATTTGCGTAGGGACGTTTTTTATTTAGGTCTTACTTTTGTTGTATCTTCATAACTAGGGTGGTACCGCGATATTTTTGTCGTCCCTACGTATTTACGTAGGGGCGTTTTTTTATTAGTAGGAAGGAAGTGAACGTATTAGAAAAGAGTGTGGATAGAACAATATAAATACTGAATTGTAAACAGAAAAAGATAAAGAGAGGAGATTAACAGATGAATTCACAGCAATGGACATCAAAATTAGGTTTCGTATTAGCTGCAGCAGGTTCAGCGATTGGTCTAGGGGCAATTTGGAAGTTCCCGTATATGGCCGGAATTGGAGGGGGCGGCGCGTTCTTCCTTATTTTCATCGGTTTCACATTATTAATTGGTTTACCGCTATTATTAGCTGAATTCGTAATTGGAAGAAGTACACAAAAAGAGGCTGTTGATGCGTATAGAGAAATCGCACCAAAAACATTATGGCCATGGTTAGGGAAATTAGGGATTGTAACTTGTTTCATATTACTTTCTTTCTACAGTGTTGTAGGAGGCTGGATTTTATTATATTTATGGAATGCAATTACAGGTAGACTATGGGAAGGAAATGGCGCATACGAAGCTACGTTTGGTGAAATCATTTCCAATCCGTATTTAGCCGTTGGATCACAGCTATTATTCATCCTTATTACTATTTTTATCGTAAGTAAAGGTGTACAAAATGGTGTTGAAAAAGTAAATAAATATTTCATGCCAGCATTATTCGTTTTATTCTTTGTTTTAATCGTTCGTGCACTTACGTTAGATGGTGCTGGAGAAGGAGTTCGTTTCTTCTTACAACCTGATTTCTCACATGTAACATCAGAAATCATATTATATGCAATGGGGCAATCGTTCTTCTCGCTATCTGTCGGTGTAGCCGTTATGGTAACGTATAGCTCATACTTACCGAAAGAAGAAAGCTTACCACGTTCAGCATTTTCTATCGTAGCTTTAACGCTTGTGATTACATTACTTGCAGGGCTTGCAATTTTCCCAGTAGTGTTCGCATTTGGAATGGAACCATCTCAAGGACCGGGACTATTATTTATCGTACTGCCAGCTATTTTCAGTAAAATGGCATTCGGAAAATTATTCTTCATCGTTTTCTTACTACTATTCTTCTTTGCTACTATTACATCAGCAATTTCGATGTTAGAAATTAGCGTTGCATCTTTAACTGCAAAAGGTAAAGGGAAACGTGAAAAAATGGCTTTAATCGTAGGATTACTAATCTTCGTTGTTGGAGTACCATCAGCATTATCATTTGGTATATTAAGTGACCTGAAAATTTTCGGAAAGACAGTCTTTGATTTAGCGGATTATGCAGTTAGTAACGTACTAATGCCACTTGGTGTTTTATTAGTTTCTATCTTCGTTCCTTTAAAAATGAAGAAAGATGTATTAATGAAAGAGCTTGGTGTAAGTAAAAATAAAGGCTATAAATTATTCGTATCATGGTTATTCTTACTTCGCTTCATCGCACCAATTGCGATTATTATCGTATTCTTAAATGTACTTGGCATTATTTAAACAGAAAGGTAGCGTATCATTGTATGATACGCTACCTTTCTTACTTTGTTCTTTTTTGTAGTTCGTTTACTGTTACGAACTGATAGCCCTTCTTAGATAAAGAGTCTAAAATACCTTCAATGGTCTGTAAACTTTCATTAGACTCATCATACATAGAGTGCAGTAAAATGATAGAACCTGGTTTTACATTTTTATTAACATATTCAATTTTATCAGCAGCAGATTTATAAAAAGTATCAGGTTCAAGATCCCATGTAATCGTTTCGATATTATTTTTATTTAAATAATATGGTAGTCCAATTAATTTTTTTCCATTAGGTGGTCTAAAATCAATTGCGCCTGTAAATCCTGTTTGGCGGATTAATGAATTTGTTTTTTCGATTTCTTCTTTAATAAAAGAAGGTGTTTTAAAAACCATTCTGTTATGAGAATATGTATGGTTTCCAATTTGGTGTCCAGATTGTACGATAGCTTCTCCTAACGATAGGTTTTTCTCTAATTCATTTCCGATTAAAAAGAAAGTAGCTTTTGCATTGTATGTATCTAGTAGCGGTAATATTTGTTTTACATTGTTAGTAGGGCCATCATCAAAAGTTAAAGCAATCACTTTTTCATTTGTTTCTACTCGATTTGTTAAATCTCCAAACAATTGAAAGCTTCTTGCATTCATCAATTTGTATGTTCCGAATAATGCTACAGTAATAATGAATATTGTAAAGATTGTAATGATTTTTTTCTTCTTCATAACGCAACCTCACTATAGTTTTTGATTGGACTAAAAAGTATTATATCAAACTAAGTAATTTCATGCTTTAAAAAGGATGTGGATGCAAGGGGAAGGAATTTATCATATAATGTAATGAAAAAGGTATATTAGGAGGTGTTTACATGGCGATTATAATTCAATTGCCAGACACTGCAGCGTCTCATGCAAAGCCAAGTATGGAAATGGCGATACTTTGCGTGAGGTAGACAAGTAATATACAATTCATCGCCAAAATGAGCTTGTATCATTTTTTTGTATTTGGCTTTGCACCTTATTGAAATGAACCATAAAAAATAAGGGGCGAGCAGAAATGAAATACGTAAAAGCTAAGGCAGTTTTACCAGAGAGTTTAATTACTGAAATTCAAAAGTATATACAAGGTGAAACAATTTACATTCCAAAACAAGAAACGAAACATTATAAATGGGGGACACGATCTGGAGGAAGAAAACAGTTAGATGAAAGAAACAAAGCCATTAAAGAAGCGTTTAAAAGTGGAATTGCTATTCATCAACTTGCAGAAGAGTATTTTCTTTCCGGAGAAACGATTAAAAAGATTGTGTATTCTAAATAAGAGGAAAAGAGTCTGATTCATATTACTTTGAATCAGACTCTTTTTGTTTTATATGTATTGGATATATGAGATGTGAACGGGCATGATAATATAAAAAAATGTGCCGTTTTTTTATAAAATGGTATACAGAGCACTTGAAAAGTAGAAAGGTGAACATATATGAATCATATTGGACAAATAACGATAGAGCTTTTAATTGGTTTCTTTGTTCTATTAATTGCTACAAAAATACTAGGGAAAACACAAATATCTCAGCTAACACCCTTTGATTTTATTTCTGCTATCGTCCTTGGTGAGCTCGTTGGAAATTCAATATATGACCCTAAAATTAAAGTGTGGTCTATTTTATATTCAGTATTTGTATGGGTAATTTTAATTTATACAATAGAAGTGATAACGCAAAAAATAAGAGGAACAAGAAAGTTTTTTGAAGGATATCCTTCCATTATTATCCGTAATGGAAAGATTGATCGTGAACAATTAAGTGTAAATCATTTGGACATTAACCAATTACAACAAATGCTTAGGCAACAAAAAGATATATTTTCAATCCGAGAAGTTGAATATATGATATTAGAACCTAACGGAAATATAAGTGTTCTGAAAAAAAGTAAATACGAATCTCCCACTATAAATGATTTAAGTTTAAAACATAAGCCTGTATACTTACCAATTTCATTAATTAGTGATGGAAAAGTAGTGAAAGATAATTTGAGAGAAGCGGGCTTTGATGAAGGATGGCTGTATAAGCAAATAAAGCAAAAAGGAATTACTAAATTTGAAGACGTGTTATATGCGGAATGGAAAACAGATGATGGCTTCTTTTGTCAGGAAATGGAGCGGTAAAATATAATCGATGTATGTAATATTCGTTTCTAAGTTATCTTTTACATACCAAAAAGCTAAATCATTGTATACAATAAGATTAGATCAACAATTTGTATGGAGTGATAAAGATGGAAGCTTTTATTAGAAGTGATCAATATAATTTTATAAAATCACAAGCTTATATTTTAGCGAATGGGCACGCAACGGCAAATGATAGAGGTGTCATTCAAGCGTTAAAATCACTAGCAATTGAAAAGATAATACATGTATTTGAGAATTTAACGGATGAGCAGAAAGAGTTAATCGATACGGTATTAACAGTTCAAAATAGAGAAGATGCAGAATCGTTTTTAATGAAAATAAATCCGTACGTCATTCCGTTTCAGGAAGTTACAGCGCAAACATTAAAAAAATTATTTCCTAAGGTGAAAAAATTAAAACTTCCTGATATGGAAGAAATGGACATGAAAGAATTATCTTATTTAAGCTGGATTGATAAAGGGTCAAGCAGGAAATTTATTATAGCGAAAAATGATAAAAATAAGTTTGTTGGTCTGCAAGGAACGTTTCAAAGTTTAAATAAAAAGAGCATTTGTTCTTTATGTCACGGACATGAAGAAGTAGGGATGTTTTTAGTTGAAATTAAAGGTGATATACCAGGAACTTTCGTGAAAAAGGGAAACTATATTTGTAAAGATGCCGTGGCCTGTAATCAGAATATGAAATCACTTGATAAATTACAGGATTTTATTGAGAGATTGAAGAAATAAAATGGAAAACCTCTAGTGCTTAAACTGGAGGTTTTTTATTTAAGAAACGGTAATAGATTTCTTTTTTAAAAGATATAATTTATAAATAAAACATAGGAGAGCTAAAGAAATGTTTAAAAAGTTTTTACTTTCTTTACCGGATGTTTTACTTATATGTATTGTTATCTACATAACATACACAACTACTCTTAGTTTTGTACAGATGTTAGTAATTTCAATTACAATCGGAATCGTTGGTGGTCTTGTTATAAGAATTTGTAAGGATTTATTTGCTTTTATGAAGTGGACAATTAAACAAAGGAAGTCTTGACTATGTTTAATTGCTATACTAGGAGAAACGAAATGACTAAGAAAAAGAGTAGAGTGAAAAACGAAATCGCACTTTGGACATTAACAGCGGTTGTTCTCATCATTGTATGGTACTTTTTTCAAAGATAAAAATGCATCGTACTTAAAAGGTACGATGCATTTTTATTATTTTTTTTGCCAATTTTCTTTTATAAAGTCTGCACGGCCAGATTCTTTTTGCTCAGTAGCATATTTTTCTGGATTCTTTTTATAGAAGTGTTGATGGTATTCTTCAGCCTCATAAAAAGGTGCAGCCGGGCGAATTTCAGTTACGATTGGCTCTTTAAACATACCGCTTTCCGCAAGAGTTTGTTTTGATTTTTCAGCAAGCTCTTTTTGTGTTTCAGTATGATAAAAAATAGCGGTGCGATAAGATGGACCACGGTCAAAAAATTGTCCGCCATCATCAGTTGGATCGATTTGTGGCCAATATAAATCTAGTAATTTTTTATATGGAAAAATAGAAGGGTCGAATGTAATTTGTACGACTTCTAAATGACCAGATGTACCCGCTTTAACTTGTTCATATGTTGGGTTTTCTACATGACCACCTGCATAGCCGGAAAGTACTTTATGAATACCAGGAAGTTCATCAAATGGCTTTACCATGCACCAAAAGCAACCGCCTGCGAAGGTTGCGAGTTCGTATGTTTTTTCGGACATTGTTGTAATCCTCCTAAATATATATGTTTTATATAGTATTATATAAAAAGTTTTATTGCGCAATAAAAAAGATTCGAAAATATATGTATTATTAAAAATATTTTTTTAAAAACATGTTGACAATGAAAAGAACAACGTCCTATAATACGTGTAACAAATAAAAGTTAATTAAGAATGTTCTAACTTTATATATTGTATATGCAAAGAAGAGGAAAGTAGATGATTATGATCGTTTCAGAGAGCTACTCCAAGGCTGTGAGAGTAGTAACAATCGAATCATTGAAGATCACCTCGGAGCATCGCTTGCGAAAGGGAAACTGAGTAGAGGGCGACGGCATCGTCTCCGGTAAAAGGACGGGGGTCTAATTGGACCTACAGAGCTTATATTTCGTGAGAAGTATAAGGAAGCTGAGTGGTAACGCGAAACTCTCGCCTCAGCAATCAAAGCTACTAAATTGTAGTAGTTGATTGCTGAGGCGAGAGTTTTTATTTTAAAAAATACAATAAGAGAATGCGTAGAAGAGGAGAGTAAATGATAGGCATTGTTTCAGAGAGCTACCCCTAGGCTGTGAGGGTGGTAACAATCGAGTCTTTGAAGATCACCTCGGAGTACTACTTTTGAAACTAGTAAAAAGTAGCGGAGTTGTTTCCGATAGAAAAACAAAAGTCTAATTGGACTTGCAGAGCTTATATTTCGTGAGAAGTGTAAGGAAGCTGAGTGGTACCACGATTCCCTCGTCTCAGTAATGGATTGCTACAAGTATGTAATCGATTGTTGAGACGAGTATATTTTTAAGGTTTATATACTGAATATTCTGTTAAAAATCACTCATCTCAGCAATCGATATAGAAATGGATTGCAAAAATAGAGAGAAAAAGAGGAGCGATGTGAGATGGGAAACCAGTATATTTATATGAATGGGGAATTTGTAGAAAAAGAAAAGGCGGTTGTTTCAGTATATGATCACGGTTTTTTATACGGAGACGGTGTATTTGAAGGAATTCGTAGTTACGGTGGAAATGTATTTTGTTTAAAAGAACATGTAAAACGATTATATGAATCGGCAAAATCTATTTTACTTACAATCCCACTGACAGTTGAAGAAATGGAAGAAGCAGTTTTACATACACTTCAAAAAAACGAATACGCTGATGCTTACATTCGATTAATTGTCTCAAGAGGAAAAGGTGACTTAGGGCTCGATCCGAGAAGTTGTGTGAAACCGAGCGTTATTATCATTGCAGAACAATTAAAGTTATTCCCGCAAGAATTTTACGATAAGGGACTAAGCGTTGTATCTGTTGCATCACGACGTAACACGCCAGATGCTTTAGACCCACGTATTAAGTCAATGAACTACTTAAATAACGTACTTGTAAAAATTGAAGCAGCACAAGCAGGAGTGCTAGAGGCACTTATGTTAAATCAGCAAGGATATGTTTGTGAAGGATCTGGAGACAATGTTTTCGTTGTGAAAGATGGAAAAGTGTTAACACCGCCTTCTTATTTAGGAGCACTAGAAGGTATTACGAGAAATAGTGTTATCGAGCTATGTGAGCGACTTAACATTCCATGTGAAGAAAGGCCATTTACTCGCCATGACGTATATGTAGCAGATGAAGTATTTTTAACGGGAACGGCAGCAGAATTAATTCCAGTTGTAAAGGTTGATTCAAGAGAAATTGGGGATGGGAAGCCAGGAAGTGTAACGAAACAATTGACAGAGGAATTTAAAAAATTAACGAGAGAAAGAGGAGTACGTGTTCCAGGACTGGCGGAAAGTTTACTGTAGGTAGGGAGAGGAGTTAATTAAAATGGAGCAGCATACAACATATGAGAAATTACAGTGTGAAGAAGTGACAGGAGCTGGACACGTTATTCAATGTTTGAAGAATTTAGGCGTAACGACTGTTTTCGGTTATCCGGGCGGAGCGATTTTGCCAGTGTACGATGCGTTATACGGAAGTGGTTTAAAGCACATTTTAACTCGTCATGAACAAGCTGCTATTCATGCGGCAGAAGGATATGCGAGAGCTTCTGGAAAGGTCGGGGTAGTCTTTGCTACCTCTGGCCCAGGGGCGACAAATTTAGTTACGGGCTTAGCAGATGCTTATATGGATTCGATTCCTTTAGTTGTCATTACAGGGCAAGTTGCAACGCCTTTAATTGGTAAAGATGGATTTCAAGAAGCGGATGTTGTCGGAATTACAGTACCTGTTACGAAGCATAATTACCAAGTTCGTGATGTAAATCATGTATCACGAATTGTGCAAGAAGCTTTTTACATCGCCAAAAGCGGACGACCGGGACCAGTATTAATCGATATTCCAAAAGATGTTCAAAATGCAAAAGTCACCAGTTTCTTTAATGAAGAAGTTGATATTCCGGGGTACAAACCAGAACTCGTACCAGACAGCATGAAACTTAGAGAGGTGGCTAAAGCAATTTCAAAATCAAAACGTCCACTTCTTTATATTGGAGGAGGTGTCATTCATTCAGGTGGATCTGATGAACTAATCAAATTTGCAAGAGAAAATCGTATTCCAGTCGTGTCAACTTTAATGGGACTGGGTGCGTATCCGCCGGGAGATTCATTATTTTTAGGAATGCTCGGTATGCATGGAACGTACGCTGCAAACATGGCAGTAACAGAATGTGACTTATTACTTGCTTTAGGTGTTCGTTTTGATGACCGTGTAACAGGGAAATTAGAACTCTTTTCTCCGCATTCGAAAAAGGTACATATTGATATAGATTCTTCGGAGTTTCATAAAAATGTAACTGTGGAATATCCAGTTGTTGGAGATGTGAAAAAAGCGTTACACATGTTGTTACATATGCCGATTTGTACACAGACAGATGAATGGATTACGAAAACCGAGGAATGGAAAGCGGAATACCCTCTTTCCTATATTCAAAAAGAAAGTGAGTTAAAACCACAGCATGTTATTAGCTTAGTAAGTGAATTAACGAATGGTGAAGCGATTGTTACGACAGAAGTAGGACAGCATCAAATGTGGGCTGCACATTTTTATAAAGCGAAAAACCCGCGGACTTTTCTAACATCAGGTGGATTAGGAACGATGGGATTTGGCTTCCCGGCGGCAGTTGGTGCTCAGCTTGCAAAAGAAGAAGAACTCGTTATTTGTATTGCAGGTGATGCTTCTTTTCAAATGAATATTCAAGAACTACAAACAATTGCTGAAAATAACATCCCTGTAAAAGTATTTATTATAAACAATAAATTTTTAGGGATGGTAAGGCAATGGCAAGAAATGTTTTATGAAAATCGATTATCAGAGTCGAAAATTGGATCGCCAGATTTTGTGAAAGTGGCAGAAGCTTATGGAGTGCAAGGGTTAAGAGCGACAAATTCAACTGAGGCGAAACAAGTGATGTTAGAAGCATTTGCTCATGAAGGACCTGTCGTAGTTGATTTTTGTGTAGAAGAAGGTGAAAACGTATTTCCGATGGTTCCACCAAATAAAGGGAATAACGAAATGATTATGAAGAGGTGGGAAGAATGAGTCATACTTTTTCACTCGTTATTCATAACGAGCCAAGCGTCTTATTACGTATAAGTGGGATTTTTGCTCGGCGTGGTTATTATATTTCTTCTTTACATTTAAACGAAAGAGATAATAATGGTGTTTCTGAAATGAAACTCACAGCAGTTTGTACTGAAAATGAAGCGACATTACTTGTTAGTCAGTTGAAAAAATTAATTGATGTACTACAAGTAAATACATTATAAGGAGTGTATGGAATATGAAAACGTATTATGAGAAAGATGCAAATGTAGATTTACTACAAGGGAAAACTGTTGCAGTAGTTGGCTATGGATCACAAGGTCATGCACAAGCGCAAAATTTACGTGATTCTGGTGTAGAAGTTGTAGTTGGTGTTCGTCCTGGTAAGTCGTATGAAGTAGCGAAAGCGGATGGATTTGAAGTAATGTCTGTATCAGAAGCGGTTCGAACCGCACAAGTTGTACAAATGTTACTGCCAGATGAACAGCAAGCTCATGTGTATAAAGCAGAGGTAGAAGAGAATCTTCGTGAAGGACAAATGTTACTTTTCTCACATGGATTTAACATTCACTTCGGCCAAATTAATCCGCCAAGTTACGTAGATGTAGCGATGGTTGCGCCAAAAAGTCCAGGTCATCTCGTTCGCCGTGTATTTCAAGAAGGAAATGGTGTTCCAGCATTAGTCGCAGTGCATCAAGATGCAACAGGCACAGCTTTACATGTAGCACTTGCGTATGCAAAAGGTGTAGGGTGTACACGTGCAGGTGTAATTGAAACGACATTCCAAGAAGAAACCGAAACGGATTTATTCGGAGAGCAAGCTGTACTTTGCGGAGGGGTAACTGCACTTGTGAAAGCTGGTTTTGAAACATTAACGGAAGGCGGATATCGCCCTGAAATTGCATACTTTGAATGTTTACATGAATTAAAGTTAATCGTTGATTTAATGTACGAAGGTGGTTTAACGAACATGCGCCATTCTATTTCAGATACGGCAGAGTTTGGGGATTATGTAACAGGATCGAGAATTGTTACAGATGAAACGAAGAAAGAGATGAAACGGGTACTTACAGAGATTCAGCAAGGCGAATTCGCGAAGAAATGGATTTTAGAAAATCAAGCAGGGCGTCCAACGTATAATGCGATGAAAAAAGCAGAACAAAATCATGGGTTAGAAAAAGTAGGAGCAGAGCTTCGTGAAATGATGAGCTGGATTCATGCACCGAAAGAATTAGTAAAGAAATAGAGCAATAGATTGTAAGTGAAAAATACGTAAGAGGGGATTTGACAAGATGAGAAGTGACATGATTAAAAAAGGTTTTGATAAAGCGCCGCATCGTAGTTTATTAAAAGCAACTGGCTTAAAAGATGAAGATTTTGATAAACCGTTTATAGCTATCTGTAATTCTTTTATTGAAATTATTCCAGGTCATAAGCACTTAAATGAGTTTGGGAAACTTGTTAAAGAAGCAGTGCGTGCAGCGGGTATGGTTCCATTTGAATTCAATACAATTGGAGTAGATGACGGTATTGCAATGGGGCATATCGGTATGCGTTATTCGCTTCCGAGTCGTGAAATTATTGCAGATTCAGTAGAAACGGTTGTAAATGCACATTGGTTTGATGGCATGATTTGTATTCCAAACTGTGACAAAATTACACCCGGTATGATGATGGCTGCACTTCGTATTAACATTCCAACTGTTTTTGTTTCAGGTGGTCCGATGGCGGCTGGAAAAACGTCAAAAGGAGACGTTGTCGATTTAAGTTCTGTTTTCGAAGGAGTAGGAGCTTATCAATCTGGGAAAATTTCAGAAGAAGAATTAAAGGATATTGAAGATCATGGCTGCCCATCTTGTGGTTCTTGTTCTGGTATGTTTACAGCGAATTCTATGAACTGTTTATGTGAAGTATTAGGTTTAGCTCTTCCTGGTAACGGTAGTATTTTAGCTATGGATCCAAGACGCGAAGAATTAATTAAACAAGCAGCAGAAAAATTAAAGATTTTAATTGAAAGAGATATTAAACCACGAGACATTGTAACGGAAGAAGCAATTGATGATGCGTTCGCGCTTGATATGGCGATGGGCGGTTCAACAAATACAGTGTTACATACATTAGCACTTGCACATGAGGCAGGACTAGATTACGATATGAGCCGTATTGATGCCGTTTCAAGACGTGTACCACATTTATGTAAAGTAAGCCCTGCGTCCAATTGGCATATGGAAGATATTGATCGCGCGGGCGGGATTAGTGCCATTTTGAAAGAGATGAGCCGAAAAGAGGGAGTACTTCATCTAGATCGTATTACTGCTACTGGGCAAACCTTAAGAGAGAACATTGCTCATGCAGAGATTAAAGATAAGGAAGTTATTCATTCTCTTGAAAACCCTCATAGTGAAGAAGGTGGATTACGTATATTAAAAGGAAACCTTGCGAAGGATGGGGCAGTTATTAAAAGTGGGGCAACTGAAGTAAAACGATTTGAAGGACCATGCGTTATTTTTAATTCGCAAGATGAGGCGCTTGCAGGCATTATGCTTGGGAAGGTTAAGAAAGGGGATGTAGTTGTTATTCGTTATGAAGGACCAAGAGGCGGTCCTGGTATGCCGGAAATGTTAGCACCAACGTCAGCGATTGCTGGCATGGGATTAGGTGCAGATGTTGCGTTGTTAACCGATGGTCGTTTCTCTGGTGCTTCACGTGGTATTTCAGTAGGGCATATTTCGCCAGAAGCAGCTGCGGGCGGAACGATTGCACTTCTCAAGCAAGGGGATATCGTTTGTATCGATGTTGAGGAAAGGTTGTTAGAAGTAAGAATTAGTGATGAAGAATTAGATAAGCGTAAAAAAGAATGGAAACGACCAGAACCGAAAGTGAAAACGGGATGGCTTGGGCGTTACGCACAGATGGTAACGTCGGCGAATACAGGTGCAGTCTTAAAAGTCCCAAATTTTGATTGAGCCAATATAAAAGAGATAAGGATGATATATAATGGTGCAAAAGGTAAAGGAGAGAGTGAAAATTGAAGATATCTTAATGGCTCATAATTGCATGAAGGATATCGTTATTAAAACACCGTTACAACGTGATACAGTTTTATCTGAGAAATATGATTGTGACGTTTATGTAAAACGAGAAGACTTACAATTAATTCGCTCTTTCAAAATTCGTGGTGCGTATAATCTAATTCAAAGTTTACCGAAAGTGCAATTACAAAACGGTGTTGTTTGTGCAAGTGCTGGTAATCATGCGCAAGGAGTAGCTTATACGTGTAATTTATTGAAGATTCCGTCAAAAATTTTCATGCCGACGACGACACCTAAACAAAAAGTGTCACAAGTACAATTTTTCGGTGGTGATTTTGCGGAAATTGTATTAGTTGGTGATACATTTGATAGCTCTTTCCAAGAAGCACAGCGTTATTGTGAAGAAAATAGAATGACATTTGTTCATCCGTTTGATGATCCGTACGTAGTTGCTGGTCAAGGGACAGTGGCAGTTGAAATTATGCATGATATGGAGAAAACGGTTGATTATATCTTTACAGCAATTGGTGGTGGTGGATTAGCATCAGGTGTTGGTACATATGTGAAAGGTGTTAGTCCTGCTACAAAGGTTATTGGGGTAGAGCCAATGGGAGCAGCATCTATGAAAGAGGCTTTTCTTCAAAACGATAATGTCACATTGGAGAAAATAGATAGTTTTGTTGATGGGGCAGCGGTTAAAAAGGTAGGAAAGTTAACATTTGAAACTTGTAAAGATGTAATTGATGACATTGTTTTAGTACCAGAGGGAAAGGTTTGTACGACGATTTTAGAACTGTATAAGAAAAATGCGATTGTAGCTGAACCAGCTGGTGCACTCTCTATTGCAGCGCTTGATTTATATAGAGATGAAATAAAAGGTAAAACAGTTGTTTGTACGCTAAGTGGTGGAAATAATGATATTGATAGAATGCAAGAAATGAAAGAACGATCTCTTATTTACGAAGGGTTAAAGCATTATTTCATCATTGAATTCCCACAGCGTTCAGGTGCGTTAAGAGAATTTCTTGATAAAGGATTAGGGCCAGAAGATGATATTACTCGCTTTGAGTATATTAAGAAACATAATAAGGAAAATGGTCCAGCATTAGTCGGAGTAGAATTAAAACATAAAGAAGATTATGAGCAGTTAATTACCCGTTTTAAAGAAAATAACATTCAATTTATGGAGCTTAATAAAAATCCTGTTTTGTTTGATTTACTTATTTAATAGAAGGAAAGAGTTAGCACCAAAATAAAAAAGATAGATACAAGCGGGGAAATATAATGCTTGTTCTATCTTTTTTATAGTTAAACTAGATACTCATTAAATTCAAGAAGGATAAAGCTAGTTAACCAAAAAAATATTGCAATACGAATGATTACATACATAGTAAATTCAAAGGTAGTAAGCTTTCGTTCACGTTTTATTTTTTTAGAAGTCTAACAGAGAAAAATGAACATAAAAGTAGAACGGCTATAGAAATTTTATAAATGTTTTCTAACAAACTTACATTTTCTAATAAATCTTTCAGCATATTCATCACCTATTCTATAAAGTGTATTACAGAGAAATAGATTTTGAGCTGTCTAGTTCCGTTTGTTTTTTATGTTCCCTGTATCATCAATTTCTACATCAGTTGAAATTGTTTGTAAGTATTGTAGAGCTTTTCTCTTTTCCTCCTCATTCACAGGGGAAACTTGGTTGTTACGAATGATGTAAGGATTGAATGACATTTGGACATCCTTTCCTTTAAAAGTTAAAGTTAATACGCCAGTTTCGGCACTTTTTCCGTTCACATAACTTGGGAATAAAAAGTTTCCTAATGAGTAAGCGATAGGAACTTTATTATAATACTCAAATCCTTGAAGCCAATGTGGGTGACTTCCGACAATTGCGTCAGCCCCTGCTTCAACCATTTTAGGTACATATTGTTTTTGGTATTCTACAGGACGATTTGATTTCTCAACGCCCCAATGCATATAGACGATTAAATAGTCTGCATCTTTCTTTTGTTCTTTAATTGTTTTTGTTACAAGATTTAAATCATACCCATTCGCAACACCAGGTTTATTGTCACCAGCTACCCAATTCGTATCAGGCATAAATCGAACAAAGGAAAGAAATTTGACCTTTTTCCCTTTTACAGTCATTTCTCGTGCTGTATATGCATCTTTTGCATTTTTCCCGGCTCCGATATAAGGGAACTTTAATTTTTCTACATGAGAGATTGTGTCTAGTAACCCCTCTTGACCATAATCAAGTGTATGGTTATTCCCAATATTTACGATGTCATATCCAGTGGTTTTTATAGCTTGAAGTGTGGATGGATCACTTTTAATCCAAAACAATTGTCCAGGTGCTTTCTTTTCTCTCGTTGTAAATGCTGACTCTAAATTAACGAAGGAAATATCAGCTTTTGTTATTTCTTCTTTTACATGCTGGAATGGATAGTCAGCCCCGTTTTTTTCGATTACCGGACGTAATTGCCAATCGAACATTGTATCACCAGAGAAGGTGAGTGTGATTTCCGGGTCTTCTATTTTCTTTTCACTTGTTGAAGCGGTTTTACTAGATTTGTTTTGCAAATCAGGTTTGTCTTTCGCTTTTGAAGTAAAAGAGTAGTTAATTAATAAAACAATTGGTGTAATGCAAAAGGCTATTAACAGAAATCGTTTTAGTAAAGTTTTCATAAATACCTTCCCTTTTGAGTTTATCCCGCAATTAAATTAGCAATGAGTCTACAAAAAGTAATTGGTTTATGTACAGATATAAAAAATGCGGTTTATGTATTGAAAAAATATTTGTTAATATTCTCAATATTAAGTTAACATATAGATAACCTGTAAATCAATGAATAAACCAAAATATAGAAATAAAGAATTCGAAGGGTGAAGAATGAGAAATGGTTATATTAGGAGCGGTTGTAAATGGGATTTGCATTATATTTGGTACTTTACTAGGTAAATTATTTAGTAGAATACCAGAAAGTATGAAGGGAACAATTATGCATGCAATCGGTTTAGCGGTTACTGTACTTGGACTTCAAATGGCATTGAAAAGTGAAAATTTTCTTGTTGTCATACTAAGTTTAGTAATTGGTACCGTCATCGGGGAATGGTTACAATTAGAGGGAAAGTTAAAACAGTTAGGAGATTGGCTAGAAAATAAAGTTGGATCGAAAGGGAAAGGGAGTATATCAGAAGGTTTTGTAACAGCTACTTTAATATTTGCAATTGGTGCGATGGGTATACTTGGTGCACTCGACAGCGGTATTCGTGGCAATCATGATATTTTATTTACAAAGGCAATTATCGATGGATTTATTTCTATTATATTAACGACAACTCTAGGGATTGGCGTAGTATTTTCAGCGATTCCAGTCATTTTATATGAAGGTGGCATTGCAGTTTTTGCAACACAAATTAATAGTTTGGTCCCGAAAGGATTAATGAATCAATTTATAGTAGAAATGACAGCTACAGGCGGTATTATGATAGCCGCTATTGGATTGAACTTACTGGGATTTATTAAAATTAAAGTTGCAAATTTACTTCCAGGTATATTAGTAGTTGGAATCATTGTTTCACTTATTTATGGTTACGGTTTAATAGTAAAGTAGTAGGGAATGGAGATACATATGGAGGAATTTCAATTTACAAAACGTATGCATAACATATTGAAGATTGCAGCAGAAGAGGCAGAATGTAATATCATTCAACCAGTTCATTTATTTATTGGCATGTGTAAAGAAGGTACTGGCGTTTGTGGCGAGTTGTATATGTATTTGTTCCGTAATATGGGTACGGATTTTTTAGAAAAATTTTCATTACGAAAACAATATGATTTAACGGATCAAGATTATAAAAAAATAGGACAATATAAATTATCCCATAAGACGCTAGAAATTTTACAAATAGCGAAAAAACGTATGGAACGTTTTCAGCAAGTAATAATTAATGAAGGACATGTTATATATGCATTATTTTGTGTAAATCCAGTTGTTGAAAATGCACAGATTCAAAGAGATATATTACGTATTATAGCTGAGCCAAGAGATTTAGCAGTCGATTTAAAAGGTTTCGTTCCTATTTATAATGATTTAACTTGTACTGTTAGAAAAGCTAACGCTTCTGATCTTGAACAATTAGCAAGCTTTGTTGAAGCAGAATTTGGTGAACGGTGGTTACATTCGATAGAATATGGATTTCGTACATATAAAGAAAACTTACCTATTTATATAGCAGAGCAAGAAGAAGTGATAGTAGGTTTCGCTTGCTATGATGTAGTGAGGGGAAAGAAAGGATTGTTTGGTCCAATGGGCACAGCGAAACAAAATCGTGTGAAAGGTGTAGGGAAGCAATTGTTGCATCACTGTTTAGAGAATATGAAGCAGAATGGATATGAATACGCAATTATTGGACAAGCAGGTCCGATTGAGTTTTATGAAAGAAATTGTGATGCGCGTTTAATACCGATAGGGAATAAGTAACCAACTCCATATACGGGAGTTGGTTTTATTATGAAAATAATGTAGAGATGTAGTGATTCTTATTAGAAAATAGCGGGTTTTGTAGTAAATCTTACAAATAAAGCAAATTACTAAACTTTTTATAAGAAAGGGTGTAGAATGGGTATCTAAAGAAAGAAGGTGTGAAAATGGCCAGCTGGAAACGAAATTTAATGATTTGTTGGCTAGGTTGTTTTACCACTGCAGCCGGTATGAGTTTAGTAATTCCTTTTTTATCTTTTTATATTGAGGAATTAGGGGTGACTGGCACTTCTAGTATTGCACAGTGGTCAGGACTTGCATTTGGTGTAACATTTTTAATGGGTGCGATCGTATCACCAATATGGGGAAAGCTTGGTGATATACATGGACGGAAATTGATGCTAATTCGTGCTAGCCTTGGTATGGCGATTATTATGACGCTTATGGGGTTTGTAACGGATGTATATCAACTAGTCGCACTAAGATTTTTGATGGGAGCAGTATCTGGTTTCCTTTCAACAGCGATGACATTTATTGCAGCAGAAACTCCAAAAGAGCATTCAGGCTGGGCAATTTCTACAATTTCAACCGGGGGCGTGAGCGGCTCATTACTTGGTCCATTACTTGGTGGATATTTGTCTGAGTTAATTGGAATGCGCCATGTTTTTCTTGTTACAGGAGCTTTTTTATTCCTTTCCTTTCTCATCGTTTTTTTCTTCCTACATGAAGAGAATCACTCCGCTCAAGCAAAAAAAGTACAACCGAAAAAAGTATGGACGATGGTTCCAGCGAAGCATTTAATTGTTAGTTTGTTTGTAACAACATTTATTATTCAACTTGCTAATATGTCTGTTCAACCAATTGTTACATTATACGTGAAAAATTTAGTTGGTCCTCAAACTGCGCATATTGAAACAATTGCGGGTGCAGTTATGTCAGCGACAGGGTTAGCAGTTATTTTGGCAGCACCAAGACTCGGACGATTATCAGATCAAATTGGTCCTCAAAAAACGTTAGTTGTAGCGTTGTTTGCTGCAGGAATTATTTTTATCCCGCAAGCATTTGTAACCTCAGCTTGGCAACTATTAATTCTTCGATTTTTATTAGGTATCGCACAAGCAGGATTATTACCTTCCGTACAAACTCTACTAAAACAACATACACCAACCCATGTAACGGGACGAATATTTGGGTATAATCAATCGTTTCAGTTTTTAGGAAATATGATTGGACCAGTACTTGGTGGACAAATTGCAGCACATGCAGGCTTCCAATATGTTTTCTTCTCTACATCATCACTATTATTTATTGCGTGCATTTGGGTTTATTTTCATAATAAGAACGAAGAGGTATCAGAGAAACGACATTTGGAAGTTAGTTAACTAGGTGAATGAAAAAGAAAAGGATGAAGCAATGATTGCTTCATCCTTTTTATTTAAAATTGGAGGCAAAGATAACTTAACGTACCAAGCTCGTAACTGCGGTGAATGACTTCACCACTATTTTCACCACTTCCCATAGCGATAAATAAAGGAACAAAATGCTCTGCTCTTGGTACAGCTAATTGAGCATGAGGGGCATTTTTCTCCCAATTAAATAATGCATCCTTATTGTTAGTTTGCATATGTTTTATAATCCAATCATCAAATTCAATTGCCCATTGTTCGGGTGTACTTTGATTCCATTTCAGTGCTCGTAAGTTATGAACGGTAACACCGCTACCGATTACTAAAATATCTTCTTGTCCAAGTCCTTTTAATGCTTCTCCAACCTTAAATTGCTCTTTTGCAGGAAGGAATGGATTGACTGATATTTGTACGACAGGAATATTTGCTTCTGGATACATACGGTGCAAGAGTGTCCATGAGCCGTGGTCTAAACCTCTCGTCATATTATGATGGACTGGAATACCTTTGTTTTTAAATTTTGTTTCTAACATGGATGCAATGTTAGAAGAGCCTTTCGCACGATATTTGATTTCGTATAACTCAGGGGGAAAACCTCCAAAATCATAAATTGTTTCATATTCGTTATCTGATGAAGAAATCGTTAGTACTTCGCTTTCCCAGTGAGCGGTGAAAATAACAATTGCTTTTGGTTTATATGTTTCTCCAAGCGTTTTTAAAAACCTTGTATATTCTGTATCTTGAATAGCGAGCATCGGTGAGCCGTGTGCTAAAAATAATGATGGCATCATAGTAGAACCTCCTAAAATTATATAGTTACTTTATGTAAGTAACTATATAATTTTATTTTATGTTCGTCAATAGAATAGTTTGACAGCTAATCGGAAAAGGAAGACGTTTGTCATAATGACAGCAATTGCATATAATACATAATAAGAATAATGAATGGATATTCATTTTTTGAGATACATAATAGAGTTGGGAGCTGACGAAATGAACGTACAGGCAAGTTTCGTTACGGCAAAGGATGGATCAGAAATTTATTTACGTAAGTGGTTACCAGAAGGTGAACCGAAAGGGATTATTCAAATTGCACATGGTATGACAGAACATGCAGGCGTTTATACAGACTTTATTGATGCGTTATTAGAAGCGGGCTATGGTGTTTATGCGCATGATCATAAAGGTCATGGGAAAACGGTGAAGAGAGAAGAAGATTATGGTCATTTTAAACCCAATGTAGGTTGGAATGAGGCTGTATCTGATGTTATCTTTGTATCTGAAACGATAAGAAAAGAGCAGACATGCCCGTTATTTTTACTTGGACATAGTATGGGTTCTTTTTTATCAAGACGTGCTGTACAACTGAAAGGTGAATTATATGATGGATTCCTTATTTCAGGAACTGGTGGGAATCCAGGGTTTTTAGGAGTTATTGGTCATAAAGTAGCGACAATTGAGATGAAATTACGTGGGGAAAAAACGAAAAGTCCGATGCTAAATTTTTTATCTTTCGGAAACTTCAATTCACACTTTAAACCAAATCGTACAAAATTTGATTGGTTATCTTCAGATAATAATCAAGTAGATAAATATATTGCGGATCCGTTATGTGGATTCATTTGTACGACGAGTTTTTATCGAGAATTATTTTCTGGTGTATTAGAAGTAAATAAACTAGAAGAGTTCAAGAAAACACCGCAAAACCTTCCAATACATATTTTTTCAGGAAATCGTGATCCTGTTGGGGATATGGGGAAAGGCGTAAAAGAAGTATACGAGAATTATAAAAAATGTGGCGTGAAAGATGTAACACTGCGTTTATATGAAAATGGAAGACATGAAATGTTCCATGAAGTAAATAGAGAAGAAGTATTTAAAGATGTGATTTCGTGGTTAGAAGAACATAATAAATGAGAATGAAAGCTAAGTCCAGACTGTTTATAGTTTGGACTTTTTGTTTGTAGGTGTTGCAAGTATTTACTGATGTAGTGTTCATATCATTTTTACATATTTGAAGGTAGGTTATCTTCTATATAATTAAATAGATAGAAAGCCTTGTGCAAATGAGGAGATAAATGTATAAAATTAATAATCAAACTTTTTATAAAGCAACAGAGTCCATTCATAATAGTAGTATAATAGTGAATGAGGTGTTAATAGAATGGAAGATAAAACATTAGGTTTACTATTAGATGTTGTTGGGGAATTATTTTCAGATGAAATTTCAATTGCTGTATCGAATACGAAAGAATATATATACTATCGGCCAAGTAAACGAATTGATTTAAAGATTAGCGTAGGGGATCCTATTAAAGAAGGAACAATTGCTCATAAAGCAATGGTGACGAATCAAAAAACCTCTGAGTTTATGAATCGGGATGTTTTTGGTATTCCTTATCATGGTATGGCAGTGCCATTTTCAGACAATGGAAAGCTTGAAGGTTGCGTGACAGCTATTTACCCAGCTTTAACGGACGGAAAATCAGTCGTTACTTTAAAAACAACGGACGGCTGGATTCCGGTTCCTTTTTCAAAAGTCATGTATTTAGAGGCGAAAGATAAAAAGACGTATGTAAATGCAGAAGAGTTAACAGGGACACATAAATACTCGTTACAAGAATTCGAATACTTACTTCCGAAAGATTCATTTATTAGATGCCACCGTTCCTTTATTGTAAATGTGAATCATATTAAAGCGATTTATCCTGATACGCATTCAACTTTTTTACTTTCTATGGATAATGGTGAAAGGGTACCAGTGAGTCAGTCATACGCTAGTTATTTTCGTAAGCTTCTAGGATTTTAAATTATTCTGCTTTAGAGGTTAGATTCGCTGTTTTGTCTGAATTTTTGCCATTGTATACTGAAATCCCTATTTAGATACTGTTAAAGTGTAAAATAATTATGAATATTCATAAGGAGAGGGAGTACATATGGAGAATAATTTGGATAGAATTAGGGATGAACGTCTGAAAGATCGCGTAGTTACACCTGAAGAAGCAGCTTCATGGATTGAAAGTGGAATGACTTTAGGCTTAAGTGGGTTTACACGTGCAGGTGATGTAAAAGCAGTCCCATTTGCGCTTGTAAACCGAGTTAAGAATGATACATCTTTTAAAGTAAATGTTTATACTGGTGCCTCTTTAGGTTCTGATGTAGATAAATTATTTGCGGAAGCAGGAATTTTAGGGAAAAGATTGCCTTTCCAAGCTGATGCGACTATGCGAAAAGGAATTAATAACGGAGATTTTTTATTTGTGGACCAGCACTTATCTCATACATCAGAGTTACTTCGCGCTGACGTTATGGATGTAGATTTTGCTATTTTGGAAGCGGTTGCGATTACTGAAGATGGCATGATTATTCCAACAACTTCAATAGGAAATTCTTTAGCGTTTTCTTTAAATGCTAAGTCCATTATTATTGAAATGAATATGGCTCAATCCACGCAGTTAGAAGGACTGCATGATTTATATGAACCAGGTAAACAAGGAGAAAGACTTCCAATTCCGATTGTGAAAACGGATGATCGAATTGGAACGATTGGCATTCCAATCGATGTTGAAAAGGTGAAAGGGATTGTGTTTACGAACCAATTAGACTCACCATCGACAATTGTTCCTCCGGATGAAGAAACTGTTATTATGGCACAGCATTTAATAGAGTTCCTTCGAAAAGAAGTCGAAGTAGGCCGATTAACAAATCGTTTAGCACCGTTACAATCAGGAATTGGCTCAGTGGCTAATGCTGTTCTTCATGGAATGTTAGATTCGGAGTTTGAAGATTTAGAAGTGTATTCTGAAGTTTTACAAGATGCGGTCTTTGATCTTATGGATGCTGGAAAAGTCAATTTTGCTTCATGCTGTTCAATCACACTCTCTGAGGAGAAAATGCAAAAAGTATTTTCCAACTTTGAAAAATATCGTGACAAATTAATGATGCGCCCGCAAGAGATTTCTAATCATCCTGAAATCATTCGTCGCCTCGGATTAATCTCGATTAATACTGCTTTAGAATTAGATATATACGGAAATGTGAACTCTACTCACGTTTTAGGCACAAAAATGATGAATGGTATCGGTGGTTCTGGTGATTTTGCGAGAAATGCTCGCCTAGCTATCTTTGTTACGAAATCGATTGCGAAAGGTGGTAACATTTCAAGTATCGTTCCTTTTGTTTCACATGTGGACCATACGGAACACGATGTAGATGTTATCGTCACTGAACAAGGGTATGTTGATCTAAGAGGACTGGCCCCAAGAGAAAGAGTGGAATTAATTATAGAGAATTGCGCACATCCAATGTATCGTGATCAGCTAAGAGCTTATTACGAAGAAGCTAAAACGAGAGGTGGACAAACTCCTCATGTTTTAGAAAAAGCTTTTTCTTGGCATATGAATTATGCTAAAAATGGAACAATGCTTGAAGCAGTAGTAGAAACTGTATAGGTGTGTATCGTTAGAAATAGTAAAACGAAAGATTGAGTTTGAAAAAATTTTAGAAGAAGAAAACGCCAACTTTCAAAGGTGGCGTTTTTTTCTTTAAATATATTGTTACAGGCCGTACTGATTATAATAAAGATTTATGAAAATAAGAGGGTTTTTTAATTACTTTTCGAATCATTTTAATAGTTTACATATCGAAGGTGAGGAGAAAGAATCATGAAGATAAGAGAAGCGTTATTAAGTGAAGCAAATGAATTAAGTGAACTCGCACTACAATCAAAAGAGACGTGGGATTATAGTGAAGAATTCATAATTGCCTGTAAGGAAGATTTAACTATTACAGAAGAGTATATAAATAATAATTTTGTATATGTTTTTGAAAACGATAATACGAAGATTGGATTTTTCTCATTTTTACGTAATGATAAAGCTCTTGATTTCCTGTACATTCATCCTCGTTACAAAGGGAAAGGCTACGGGAAAATAATTTGGAAGTATGTAATAGAAAAAGCAAATGAACTAGGCTTAAAAAGTTTTACGATTGATAGTGATCCGAATGCAAAAGGATATTACTTGAAAATGGGCGCACAGTTAATCGGAGAGACACCATCAACGGTCTTTAAGGATCGTTTACTGCCTCTTTTGAAATATGATGTGTAAAACTATTAATAGTAGGGGAAGATTAGAGTGGATGATGTAAAGGAAAAAAGAATATATGAAGCATTAATAAGATCGTGGTCGATTGAAACAAGTTCAAAGTGGACGACTGAGAATCCAGCAAAGGGACAGTGTGGTGTAACGGCTTTGGTCGTTCAAGACATATACGGAGGAGAGATTAAAAAGACAAAAGTAAGAGAGGCGTGGCACTTTTATAACTTTATAGATGGACAGAGGTTTGATTTTACAGAGGCTCAATTTAATGAAAAACTGAATTATATGGATATAGAATCAAATCGAGAAGAAGCATTTGCAGATACAAATGAAAAACAATATTGCATGTTGAAGAAAAAGATAACGAAAGAATTGAAATTATCTTTTGACTCTTAATCTTTAATAAGTTACTATAATGGTGGTAACTTATTAAAGGGAACTTCATAGAGTTGAAAGGGGAAATACTTTTGAAAACAACTTATGTAAACGCTACAATCGTAACGATGAATGAACAAAATGAAGTGATAGAAAATGGATATATCATTGTAGAAAATGATCAAATTATAGATGTGAAGAGCGGAGAATTCGCTAATGATTTTGAAGTAGATGAAGTAATTGACATGAAAGGAAAATGGGTTTTACCAGGGCTTGTCAATACACATACACACGTTGTAATGAGTCTCTTAAGAGGTATTGGTGATGATATGTTATTACAGCCGTGGCTTGAGACAAGAATTTGGCCACTTGAAAGTCAATTTACTCCAGAACTTGCGGTTGCTAGTACGGAATTAGGATTACTTGAAATGGTGAAAAGTGGTACAACATCTTTCTCTGATATGTTTAATCCAATTGGAGTAGATCAAGATGCAATTATGGAAACGGTATCAAGGAGCGGGATGCGAGCTGCTGTTTCAAGAACTTTATTTAGCTTCGGAACGAAAGAGGATGAAAAGAAAGCAATTGAAGAAGCTGAGAAATATGTGAAGCGTTACTATAACGAAAGTGGTATGTTAACTACGATGGTTGCACCGCATAGTCCATATACATGCAGTACAGAACTGTTAGAAGAGTGTGCACGTATTGCAGTAGAAAATCAAACGATGGTTCATATTCACCTTTCCGAAACAGAGCGTGAAGTACGTGATATTGAAGCGCAGTACGGAAAACGTCCAGTAGAATATGCGGCAAGTTGCGGATTGTTTAAACGACCAACAGTGATTGCACACGGTGTAGTATTAAATGACAATGAGCGTGCATTTTTAGCGGAACATGACGTTCGAGTAGCTCATAATCCGAATAGTAATTTAAAACTAGGGTCTGGTATAGCGAATGTAAAAGCGATGTTAGAAGCAGGAATGAAAGTAGGAATTGCAACAGATAGTGTTGCATCTAACAATAATTTAGATATGTTTGAAGAAATGCGCATAGCGACTTTACTACAAAAAGGTATTCACCAAGATGCAACAGCGTTACCGGTTGAAACAGCTCTTACACTTGCAACTAAAGGAGCGGCTGAAGTAATCGGCATGAAACAAACAGGATCACTTGAGGTTGGAAAGTGCGCTGATTTCATTACAATTGATCCGTCTAATAAGCCTCATTTACAACCAGCAGATGAAGTATTATCGCATCTTGTATATGCTGCTAGTGGAAAAGATATAAGCGATGTAATCATTAACGGAAAACGTGTCGTTTGGAATGGCGAATGTAAAACGTTAGATGAAGAGCGTATTATATTTGAAGCAAGTCGATATAAACGAGGTTTACAAAGATAGGTATTTTTAGGCTGTGGAGAAGGTTTTCTCCACAGCCTGTTTTTGTGTTTGAACTTTTTTGGTGCCAACATTGATAAAAAGAGGGAAAGGATAGATTTTTTATGAGGGGAGCTTAAAAAATGATTGTGAGTAGCGTGTATCTGTGTAAGTAGAAGAGTTAATTCTGCAAAATCATTTCTTTTGTGTGATTTAAGCAACAATTCGTTTTGGTTTTATTAAGGAATTTTGAAAAAAATATGACATATTAGCGGGAATGAAAATATAAAACTATTGAAATTTATAAAACAAAAACAGCCCCAAATTTTTAATGAGGAATTGGAGCAGTTTGTGATCCCTTCTATTAGATGTTTAATGAAGCAAAGCCAATGATGTATAACATCTTGCAAGAATTAGATAAAATCGCAGTAGAATTAGAACGTGCAGCTGTTAAATTCCGAGAAGTGGATGAATTGTATGGAGGGAATTTAGTTGACTCTGATATTCAAGAAGGAGCCATGTGTGGAAAACTCCCTCCAAAATCAGAAGAGTCATTTTTCAATAAAAAAGATTTAAATGCTGCATGGACTGGTATTTCTACTGGGTTTGTAGATGGTGCAGTGGATGCGTGGGAAGGACTGATATCCTTAGGTGATAAAGAAACCTGGCTGAATATGAAAGATGCAATTGTAAACTATAGGGAGACTATTCCTGCTGCATGGAACACCGTATCAGATACGTTTATGAATAAATTTTGGAATGGGGATCTGGAAAGTAGAGAGCATTATGTAGCTTATGGTATAGCAACGATTTTCTTCGCTTCAGGAGTGAATAACTCTTTGAAATCTTTTGCGTTTCCTTCTTTTTCATCTTCTTCGGGATCATGATTATTTTCACATGCTGTAAATAAGCTGCGAGAAGATACAAGAGTAATTAAAATTAAAGATGGACGGCCAGTTGGATATGTGGGAATTATAACCAAAAATTCACCTTATTATTTTATATGTGTTTTTTGTTGAAAATCAAAAAGATTCCAAGATAGTCCGTACCCTGTTAAATAAGAAAACTTTTTTCTTGAACGAATAAATATTCAAAAGAATGTCGCATCTTTCTGCTAGCATTTCTGCTATAATATATAACGTTTTATAATATTATATTTTTAAGGAGAACAACTCATGAAGCGAAAAAAGAGCCATTTAATGGTAATGGCACTTGTTACATCTTTATTATTAACAGCTTGTAATAATAAAGCGAATAAAAGTGAAACAGAGGCAAAAAAACAAGTATTACATGTAACAGTATCTGAAGAAATTCCTTCTCTTGATACTGCGAAAACGATGGATGGTACATCAGCACATGTTATGCAAAACATATTTGAAGGTTTGTATGTATTAGATGATCAAGATCAGCCTATTCCAGCGGTAGCAAAATCGTTTAAAAGAAGTGAAGATGGTAAAAAATATACATTTGATTTGCGTAAAGATGCAAAATGGTCAAATGGAGACAGTGTGACAGCAAATGATTTTATGTTTGCGTGGAAACGTGCAATTAAACCTGAAACAATGTCTCAATATGCGTACATGCTCTTTCATGTAAAAAATGCGAAAGAGATAAATAAGGGAACAATGCCTCTTGATGAACTTGGGGTTAAAGTTATAAATGATTATAAGTTAGAAGTGGAACTCGAACAGCCAATCCCGTATTTTTTACAGCTGTTAGCACTACCTATATATTTACCACAGCATGAATCATTTTTGAAAAAACAAGGAAAGAATTATGCATTAGAACCTAGTAATCTCATATATAATGGGCCATTTGTATTAGAGAAATGGAAGCATGAACAAGAGTTTCAATTAAAGAAAAATGCTACATATTGGGATGAAAAGAAAGTGAAATTAGACGAGATAAACTTTCAAATTGTAAAGGATACAATGACCGCTGTTAATTTATACGAAGCTGGTAATTTGGACCGGGTGCCTATTAATTCTCAATTTGTAGACAAGTATAAAGGGCATAAGGAGTTACATATGTCGAGCGAACCTGCAATTGCTATGCTACGTTTTAATGAAAAAAATAGTGCGTTAGCAAATAAGAAAGTGCGTCAGGCTATTTCATTCGCGTTAAATAAAGAGGATTTCGTTACTCATTTTATTAATAACGGAGCAAAACCTGCAAGTGGACTTGTACCAGCTGGTCATATAAATGAAGAGACTGGTAAAGATTTTAGAAAAGAAAACGGAAATCTTTCTTCATATGATTTGCAAAATGCGAAAAAGATTTGGAAAGAAGCGAAAAAAGAGCTTGGGGTAGAACAAGTAAACCTCGAGTTATTAACGTTTGAACAAGATAATGCAAAACGTATGGCAGAATATATAAAAGGTGATTTAGAAAAGCATTTGCAAGGACTAACGATACAAATTAAACAACAGCCATTTAAGCAAAAATTACAGTTAGAACAAATAGGAGATTACGATATAACTATGGCAAATTGGGGACCTGACTATAAAGACCCAATTAGTTATTTAGAATTATTTACGACAGGTAATCCGAATAACAAAATGAATTACTCTAATTCTCGTTACGATGAATTAATAAAGAAAGCAAAAACTGATCTCGTACTAGAACCAGAGAAACGATGGGGAGCATTGCTAGAAGCTGAGCAGGTATTATTAGAAGATGCAGCTGTAGCGCCGCTGTATCATATTGGTTCAGCATATGTACAAAAGGATTACGTAAAGGGAATTGAAAAGCATCAATTTGGTGGTGTTTATACTTATAAGAATGCTTATATCGCTAATGAATAAATACAAAAAACCTTACTTTTTAAAAGTAAGGTTTTTTACAGAGGAGCAGGGAAATCCTTTGGTAGTGTTCCTAGCATATAAAGAAGGGAAGTGCAAAATTGTAGTTACACATTCATAAGAAGTTGCAACAAATACTATCGAGCAGTTTGTTTAAGTAAAAAGAAGAATAGAAATATAGCATACATGGAATAAGGGAATGCAGTGGAGATTAGCATACAAGCATTCTCTTGCTATAACTATGTTTGTTTTAATTATATACAAAAAATATTAGATTATATATTTTGTCCTTGGTATACTTAAAAGGTAATTTTGGTATTAAGATGGATTGATAGAGGTGTTTGGGTGGAATTATTTGAGTATTATAAAAAAAGGGGACGGTTTAAGTGTTTAATTGGGACAGTGATTTTTCTCTTTGGATTATATTGTCTGTATAATAGTTGGGGTGATGTTAATTGGGGAGAAATAATATTTATAGTTGTAGCTTCGTTTGTTTTTGGGGGAATTGGATTTTGGCAATTAAGAAAAGGGAATTTATTAAAAGAGAATATAGCTAAAAATGATTTGAAGTTTTGGGATATTGATACTTATGTTTTACTAGAATTACCTCAAAATAATAAACATTACGGTTTATATAATCCTGATGGGACCTATATAGTAGGAACAACTATGGTTTCAGCTGATATAATTTCTTCAAAATTACCTTTTTTAAAAAACAAGCAAGTTATTGGATTGGAAGCAAAGGATGGGGAAATTCTTGCATATTTTCATAGTGAAGTTGAAAACTATGATTGGGCTATTTATGACTCAAATTATAATTGTGTAGGTATGTTTAAAGAAAATATGATACAAGGATTTGGAATGGTACGTGGTTCTTTAATGAATGAAAAAGAGATAAGACTTTCTGAAGTAGAAGTTGAATTTGATTTTTTCGAAACTTCTTTTCGTACAATGGATAACCGGATATTAATAAACTGTAAAAGAGGATATATGCCTTTGGAATGGAGCGAAAGATTCGGATTAAATGTACCTATTATTAAATTAGGTAATAATATTTCTAATGCTGAAAAGATATTTGGTTTAGGGGTTCTTTTCTACATTTTAGAAACAATTAAAGTAAGAAAGAGTAGGATTTTTAATGATTAGAGTTTCAAAAATTATTTAAAAAAGAAATTGAAGAAAAGCAGTAATTCTTTTTAGGTGATGGTGTTTTTGAAATAGTTAAAGAATGGATCTTAATTCACATATACATAAAAAAGGGGGATTTCTATGAAATCATTACGTTTATTTATGATTCTCACTCTTGTTGTATTGTTAAGCGCGTGCAATACAGCGACACAAGTTACAAAGGTTCAAAAAAATGGCGAAACGACTTTGAAAATTGGTTCGTTGCAAGGGTATTACGATGTACAAACGCTTAAAGCTGAAAAAGGAAATGTGGAAATCCCTTATGAAGCAGCTGTTGAAGAAGGTACGATTTTATTACAAGTTACAAAAGATGATAAGGTTATTTATGAAGAAGAAATCACTTCTCAAAAAGAAGGTTTGCTTTCTTTTGAAGCTCCAAAATCCGGATCATATGATTTAATTGTACGCGTGAAGGGTGAAAAAGAGAAAGCAAAAGAAATTCAAATACATACTAAGCTATGAAAAAACGGCAAGTGGAGTGCACCCGCTTGCCGTTTCCATTTTCAGTTGATTCTATAACAATATATGTTTATCAATGTAAGAAGTGATCCGCTGAGTCCTACTGTTTATTCCACCGAAATTCCTGATGAAGTTAAAATAAGAGATGGACAAAAGAAAGTGTTACAAACTTGATAACTCTTTTTTACAAGAGAAAAAGACTGGGTTTGATACGTTTGTATTTGAAAGAGTTCTAGATGGTAAAGGGAGGCATAAGGTGAGGGTCTTTTTAGAGAAGGTGCCCAGACTTTACTACAGATATTGATTATAAATGGGGGTAAATAAGTTGAAAAACGTTGAGATTCTAAATAAATACATTGAAGGGTTTTCCGATACTCTCCCTACATGGTTAAAGTATTTAATTGAGGCAGAGGAGATACATCAAAACTATGAGAATGTACAAGTACTTGGAACATTGAAAACAGATGCGGTGTTGTACTATGTACACCGTACGCTACAAGTGTTAGATGGACTGCCTTTAGATGAAGAAGCGTATCGTATTATTGAAAAGGTCCTAACGTATAGTGAACTTGCAAAGGTAGGATCTTTAAAACAGCGGGAGCAATGGAAGAAAAAAGGGATTAATCTATTCGTACATAACGAGGGTTCTGCTGATATCTTTAGTGATATTCAGTTTATTGAACGTGTAGAGACAAACTTAAACTCTACTGAGTATTTGTTTATTCGAGATTTAATTAGAACACATGGATTAATCGGGCAGTATATACGCGGGGAGGCTCGTTTGGACTCTCATGTTGATTTAATTAACACATATAAAGAAGAATACGGAGACGTTAGGTTAAAGGAGATTCTATACTATCTTAACCAATGTATTATTGAAGGTGTATCAAAAGCTTTGTGGAGTGAAGTGAAGAACGATGTGAAGATTACAATTGATGGCCTGTTTGATGGTTATATGGAGCCATTTACTTCTCGTATACATAGACTCACGCCAAAACATAAGGAGTCGGTATTTGAAAAAGATATAATTATGGGAAGCGAGAAGAGTGACGTTCAAACATTCTTATCCGATAAGGATTTGTGGTATGTAGAACCGTCTATGCATACTCTTAGCTTCGAGGATATTTGGACAGTGTTTGTTATGTTAAAGAATGAGATAGGCACTAGAAAGGTTCAGCATATACATTTTGAGAAATTGATGCAGCAGTTGCACTATGATTTCAAAGGCGAGAAAAAGGACAACGTATATCGTAAGCGGGTTATTGAGAAGTATCTACGGGAGTACCGTGAGAATGAGAAGCCGAATACAACGCATGTTTCTTTTAAGGTTAAAGTCGATGAAGATATGAAAACTGCGTATGTGTCGTTTCAGTTTTCTGCTGTAGGTGAGGCGTTAATTACCTTCTGTGTAGAGGCAGAAAAGATAGATATGATGCATGCTCGGGCAAATGTGCTGCTGTTTGATTTCTTCGGGTTACGAAAGGATGCATATGATAGATTCCATAACGAAGAAGTGTATCTAGAGCATATGAATAGCTCAGCTGATGATAAACGAATTATTCTTGATTATATAAAGGGAGATACGATTGTAGATGTCGGAGCCGGTGGCGGTGTCATGTTAGACATGATCGAAGAAGAGACCGAGGATAAACGAATCTACGGTATCGATATTTCTGAAAACGTAATTGATACGTTGAAAAAGAAGAAGCAGAACGAGGGGCGTTCTTGGTACGTCATTAAAGGGGATGCAATCAACTTAAGCAGCTCGTTTGAAAAAGAATCGGTTGATACGATTGTATATTCTTCTATCCTTCATGAGCTGTTCTCTTATATCGAGTATGAAGGTAAGAAATTCAATCATGAAGTAATTAAAAAGGGGCTGCAGAGTGCCTATGAGGTGTTAAAACCTGGAGGTCGTATTATCATTCGTGATGGCATCATGACCGAAGATAAAACGTTAATGCGTGTGATTCATTTTAAAGATGCAGGCGGAATGAAGTTCTTAGAGCAGTATGCCCATGAATTTAAGGGGCGTATAATCCAGTATGAGGTACTTGCAGACAATACAGTCAAAATGTCTGTTAACGATGCAATGGAGTTCTTATATACGTATACATGGGGCGAGGATTCCTTCGTTCACGAGGTGCAAGAGCAGTTTGGAATATTTACGCCAAACGAATATAAGGACTTCGTAAAGGGTATCTTTGGAGATAAAGTAAACATCGTTCAAGCTATGAACTATTTACAGGATGGATATACACAACATCTTAGCGAGAAAATCGAGTTTAAAGATGAGTCTGGGAATGCTGTTGCGCTACCGGATAGTACATTCTTTATGGTTTTAGAAAAGAAGTAATGATGTTGAAAAACTTTAAAAATACAATTTTAAAAAACGTAATTTAAATTTGATGAGTTGAAGAAAGCCGCGATGTTAATAAAAAGTTGTGTAGTTTTGCCCCTTTAGATAATTTAGTCTAAAGGGGTATTTATATTAAAAAAAGAGATTCTGTAATTGGTGAAGAGGAAGGTAGAAACATTAGATCAACAGTAGGGTAGGAAGAGAATGATTTGTGATACATCTCACACCATAAATACATATATAACTTTACAATTAGAATATCAATTGATGGGAGGGTTAATATTGATGAAGCTTGATTTTAATAATAATCCATTTATTGTAATATGGGAGTTGACAAGAGCATGTCAATTAAAATGTCTGCATTGTCGTGCAGAAGCACAGTATCATCGTCATCCTCTAGAGCTAACATTTGAAGAAGGAAAGAAACTAATTGATGATATATATGAAATGGAAAATCCAATGCTTGTATTTACTGGTGGAGATCCATTAATGCGTCCAGATGTATATGATATTGCGGAATATGCAGTGAAAAAAGGTGTTCGAGTATCTATGACACCAAGTGCCACCCCGAACGTTACGAAAGAGGCGATTCAAAAAGCAAAAGAAGTAGGACTTGTTAGATGGGCATTTAGTTTAGATGGACCAACAGCTGAAATACACGATCATTTTAGAGGGACAGAAGGGGCATTTCAATTAACGATGAATGCAATTCGTTATTTGCATGAATTAAAAATTCCTATTCAAATTAATACTGTTGTTTCTAATTATAATGTGGATGTACTTGAAGAGATGGCAGTGTTAATAGAAGAATTAGAATGTGTACTTTGGAGTATATTTTTCTTAGTTCCAATAGGGCGAGGGAAGGAAAAAGATATGATTTCATCAGCACAACATGAAACGGTATTCCATTGGATATATCAACTTAATAAAAAGGTTTCTTTTGACATTAAAACAACAGCTGGTCAGCACTATAGACGTGTTGTGATTCAAGAAAAAATGAAAGAACATAAAAAGGAAAATCAGGTCATTCAATATCAGGATGTATTGATGAATGGAACAACGGGGCGAATTGATGGGCTTGGGCGTGCTCCAAAAGGGGTGAATGATGGAAACGGTTTTGTATTTATTTCTCATATTGGAGATGTATATCCAAGTGGGTTATTGCCGATTAAAACCGGGAATATTAGAACAAATTCGCTAGCTGAAATCTATCGAAACTCCCCTGTTTTTCAAAATCTTCGTAATCCTGACAAGTATAAGGGAAAGTGTGGTGTTTGTGGGGGATCTCGTTCTAGAGCATATGCAATGACGGGGGATTATATGGAAAGTGAGCCTTTCTGCGTATACGTACCAAAAGCATTGCGAAAACAGAAAAAGAACATAAAAAAAGGGACATGAGTAAAAGCATACTCATAGCCCTTCTTTAATGTTTTATAATGGAGAGTACTTCGCATCCTTCATTAAAAATTCACTACCTATATCTGCTGTATTGAAACAAGTTTTTTACACATGTATTCTATTAAACCGATTTTAATAAAGAATAAAAATTCGTATCATAAGGAATGTCATCTTGATACATATAATTTTTTAGAACGCCTTCTTTTTCAAATCCTAATTTTAATAGCACTTTATTAGAAGCTTCATTTTCAAGAAATACAATTGCCCCAATACGCTTTAAATGAATGGTATGGAAACCGTATGATATAACTTCAGAAACAGCTTCAGTTGCATATCCTTTTCCCCAGTGTTCAGGTAAAAAGGCATAACTTAATTTGGCCCGTTTATGCTCAGAAGACCAATCGTGAAAACCGATGGTACCAATGAGTTCTTTTTTGTCCTTTAATTCAATTCCCCATTTTATACCGCTTCTTGCATTGTAACTCAGTTTAAAGTTATGAATGACTTGTTTCACTTGATCAATATCTTGTAATGGTTTTTGGCCATAATAGCGCAGTACGTCAGTATTAGAGAAGCATTGTAGTATACTCGGTGCATCTTCTTCAGTAAGTTCTCTTAAAATGAGTCGGTCGGTTTTCAATATAGGAAACATGCTTTCACTCCATTTCTTTTGAAACTAGAATGTGTTGTTATTATATAATCTAGTCTGAAAATAAAGATTATTCAAGAGGGAAGTACGGTTTTAATTTGTGATAAAATTGATTGTGGAATATATTTCAAAAAGAGGTTTGTATATGGTGAAAAACTCAATTTTAATTGTAGATGATGATCAAGATATTGTTCGATTTGTTAATGCGAATTTAATGCAAGAAGGTTTTAAAGTTTTAAGTGCTCATAACGGAGAAGAGGCTTTAAAAATCATAAATAATAACAGTATTCAACTTGCTATTTTGGATATTATGATGCCACAAATGGATGGGATAGAATTGTGCAGAAGGATTAGAGAGAAACATAGTTTACCAATTATGTTTTTAAGCGCAAAATCATCGGACGTAGATAAGGTAATAGGATTTAGTACGGGAGCAGATGATTATATTGTGAAGCCGTTCAGTACAATTGAATTTATAGCGAGAGTGAAAGCTCAATTAAGAAGGTATACATATTTCAATCAAAATGCTGTCCAAGTAATAGAAAAGAAAATAAGTATTAGAGGTTTAGAAATAGATGAAGTGTCTAGAACAGTAATGTTATATGGAGAAACAATCAATCTTACGAGAACTGAATATGATATTTTGTACTTAATGGCGGCTGCGAAGAATCGTGTTTTTACTATTGAAGAAATATATGAAAGCGTTTGGAAAGAAAGAGCCTATGAAAGTAATAATACAGTAATGGTTCATATCGCAAGATTAAGAAATAAAATTGAAGAGAATCCAAAAGAACCGAAGTTTATTCAAAACGTTTGGGGAGTCGGATATAAAATTGAAGATTAAATCATTACAAGGCATTAGAGCTAAGTTTTTTATCGCATTCATATGTAGCATCTTATTAGCGACTGTAAGTATAATAGTGTTTCAAATTTTGGTTGGAAATATATATAGTCAGGTTAATGTTTTAGAGGAAAAATATTCATTTTTATATTTTATAGTTTTTTTGATTTTTACTACAACATACTTTGCATTCATGACAAAAACGCTGATGAAAAGGTTGTCTCAAATTAACAAGAACGTGAAAGAAATAAGTGAAGGTAATTTTGAAATACATATACCTATTTCGAAAAGCGATGAGATTGGTGAACTAGCGGCAAATGTAAATAGAATGGCCAAAAGTTTAAAAGAGTCTGTCGAGAATGAAAAAAAATCACAGGAAATGAAAAATGAAATGATTAGTAATATTTCGCATGACTTACGAACACCTGTAACATCTTTAATCGGTTATGCGGACTTATTAGGAAATAAGCTGCATGCAAATGGAGAAGAATGTGAACAGTATGTAAGCATATTAAAGCGAAAAAGTTATGAATTAAAAAATCAAGTTGATGAATTATTAGAATACTGTCAAATAAATTATAGAGAGATTGAATTACATAAAAGTGTAGTAAATATGAAAGCGTTAATGGAACAAATTATGATTGATTTTGTACCACAATTAGATGATGCCGATATGAGCTTTTGTATGAAAGGTGATAAGAAGTTACATGTGGAAATGGATGTAGCACTTATGGTGAGGTTATTCGAAAATGTAATTAGTAATAGTATTATGTACGGGAAAGACGGAAAGGAGATTGTAATTCAAATTTCTAAAAGAGACATGAATGTTGAAATAGAAATTAAAAATTTTGGGCAATGTATTCCGGATGAGAACCTGCCTTATGTTTTTGAGAAGTTTTATCGTGGTGAAAAATCACGCAGCTCTCATACAGGTGGAAAAGGAATGGGACTTGCAATTGCGAAAAGTATAGCAGAACTTCATAAAGGAGATATCGCTGTACGTAGTAACGATAAAGAAACAGTTTTTACTATCGCTTTACCGCAGCATAAAGAATTGTAAGAAAGTCGTAAGTATTTCTTTTATATGTCGTAATTTTTAATTCGTATCATGTAGAACAAAGATATGAGAGTAGGGATACGACATGTGGAAGAAATATGTATTAGTAATTTTAGTTGCTTTTTTACTTACAAGTTGGAGTATAGTTTATTTAGCTAAAGGTGTTATATCAGTCATTGGGTGGTGGAGTATACAAGCCTTTAGCATAGTATCACTCTTTATTTTAATAGGGGTAACGTTACTAATTGTGTGGAAAGGAATTTTCAGACAACGAATAGATGGAGCGCTACTCTTCATCGTTATTTTCTCTATCATTGGAGCTTGGCCTTTAGGATGGTTTGCGAACATTGGTAGACTTGCTTACCCGGCAGATGTACATTCTACGAGCCCTAAAGTAGTCGTGCGCTTTCCTTTGAATGAACGAGCATTAATTGGCTGGGGCGGTGATCGTTTAGAAACGAACTATCACGTTATCAAACCGAATGAACGATGGGCATATGATATTCTCATTCCACCTGCTGAAGTGAAAAGTAGTAAGTTAGAGGATTATGGAATATATGGAGCGAAAGTAATGGCACCAGCTACTGGAACAGTTGTATCCATCAATAATGATGAAAAAGATGTAGAGCTTGGATCGGATGATTTTCAATCAATGGCGGGTAATCATATTTATATACGACTAGATGAATCAGGGACATATTTAATTCTTGCCCATTTAAAGCAAGGATCCATTAAAGTTAAAGAAGGACAACATGTAAATGAAGGAGAATTTCTTGCTCAGGTAGGTAACTCAGGAAGTTCAAGTGAGCCACATTTACATATTCATCATCAAAGGCAGAACCCATCAAAGGTAAGTATGTTTTTAGCGGAAGGATTGCCGCTGTATTTTCAAACTGAAAAAGGTGCGATGATGCCAGAAAGAGGAGAATATATAAGAGGTAATTAGGGGGGAGCGCTGATGTGGGAGAAATATTATATTGAAACTGATAGAGGGAAATTTGAGTATTTTCAAAAGGGAGAAGGAAAACCACTTTGTGTAACACATTTATACAGTGAGTTTAATAGTAATGGTAATTTATTTGCTTCTGCATTTACGAATCATTACACAGTGTATCTTATAAACTTAAGAGGATGCGGAAATTCTACACATGACACCACTAAATATAATTTGGGAATGGTAGATGCAGTACGTGATTTAGAAGCGATACGTGAGGCGTTGAATTTTAAAGATTGGACGTATGCAGGTCATTCAACAGGTGGAATGCTAGCTTTACAATATGCGATAATGTGTCCAGAGAGGCTTGTAAAAATTATAGCTGGCGGATTATGTGCATCAGCCGAGTATATGAATCACAAAAATAGTATTTATTGTAGAGATAATGATCAAAATGCTCGTTTAAGAGAAATATTTGCAGTGCTCAGGGACGTAGCTTCTACAATTGATGAGAGGCGTGACGTAAATAAAGAGTGGACAATGATGTCTTTATATAATGAATCAGCGTATGATGAAATGATTGCTAGACCGAACAGCGGTAAAACAGTATCAAAGCGTCTTGATTATTTTTCTTATAAGGAGTTACCTACATTTGATTTACGTTTACAATTAGAGAATGTAAATATACCAGCCCATATTTACGCTGGAATTTATGATGCGCAGTGTCCGTATGAATTTGCAGTGGAAGTAGCGGAGCTTATGCCAAATGCGATAATGTCGACATTTGAATACAGTAATCATTTTCCATTTATTGAGGAGGAAGAAGAGTTTATAAAATTTGTTGAAAGCACGGTCTGTCATGTAAATGGATGATGAAAATCTATAATTTAAAAAGAAGAAGGCTGTCTTCAACAAAAATTTGAGACAGCCTTCTTCTTTCATTATCCTACAAACGTTTGATACAGTAAGAAAATATTTAAAATGATAACAAGTATAGCAATGATCCAAGCGATAAAGGTAGTTATGCGGTGATTAACGAGTGCACCCATAATTTTTTTACTACTTGTAAACATAATAAGTGGTACTAATGCAAAGGCAATACCGAATGATAAGACGACTTGACTCATGACTAGAGCGTAAGTTGGATTTACACCTAAAGCGATAATAACTAATGGTGGAATCATTGTAATAAATCGGCGTAAGTATAACGGAATATGCATTCGAATGAAACCTTGCATAATAATATCACCTGACATTGTACCGACAGAAGAGCTAGATAGTCCTGCTGATAAGAGACCAATTCCAAATAAAGCAGCTGATACAGGACCGACTAAGTTGCTAAACTGGTTAAAAGCGACATCAAGATCTTCGACATGCAAGCCGTTTTTAAAGAATAGTGCAGCAGCAACAATTAACATACTTGCATTAATTGCTCCAGCGATAATCATTGCGATAATGATATCAATAAACTCGAAACGAAAAATCTTTTTCTTTTGTTCATCATTTGTTCCGACTACGCGGCGCTGTGTTAAGGCGGAATGTAAATAGATTGCGTGCGGCATAACTGTCGCACCTAAAATTCCGGCTGCAAGTAATATACTGTCTACGCCTTGGAATTTTGGGATGAAAAGTCCTGAAAGTAGAGGACTTAATTCCGGTTTTGCATAAAAGACTTGTACACCAAAAGCGATAACAACGATAAAAATCATTCCTGTTATAATCGCTTCTAATGGACGGAAGCCTCTACGTTGAAATTCGAGAATAATAAATGATCCAGCAGCTGTAATTAAAGCAGCTGGTAACATTGGAATTCCAAATAATAAATACAATCCGAGTGCTGCCCCGATAAATTCAGCTAAATCAGTCGCCATAATAACGAGTTCACCTTGTATCCATAAGCCGATGGAAACAGGTTTTGGGAAGTTTTCTCGAGCAATTTCAGGAAGGTTTCTACCTGTAGCGATTCCTAATTTAGCTGATAAAGTTTGGATTAATACAGCCATTAAATTAGAAGCGAGAATTACCCAGAGTAATAAATATCCGTATTGTGATCCAGCGGCAATATTTGTCGCGAAATTGCCAGGATCAATATAAGCGACTGAAGCGATGAAAGCAGGACCTAAGAATGGTAATAGTCTTTTTAAGCCTTTCGTTTGTCCGCTTAATGCTAAATGCGCTGATTGAACAGTTGTACTTTGAGAAGGGACATGTTCATCTTTTGATATGTCTTTATTCATAGTAGTTTTCCCCTTTGAAATGTTAACTTGATGAAATTATTGTAAGTATTCTTATTTTTTATTTCAATACATTTAAATGTACTAGGTTATATTTTTTATTTGAACACAAATGTTTCCTTAGTGCAAATTATATGCCTTTATACAATGAATGGTGTGGTGTTATTAAAAATTGGGAGTTTATGGTGTGATGAGGCGGGGAAACATAATGAATTAAAGGGCTGTTTTTGAAATTTATGTGAACATAAAGCCGATAATATAGCATATTAATTGATGGAATTGCATTTGTATGATATATAATATATTGGGATTACAACATAACCACAGTGTTTTGGTGTGTAATCTTGTTTTTTATTTTTGTTAACTGATAGAAAATAGTATAAAGAGAAGGAAATGGGATTCATTTTCTTATTATATATGTTTTGATATGAACGTTAACTTATACATGATTTTAAAAATTAGATAGGTGGTAGAAATACATTGGCAACTACAAAACCATATAGAGTATTACTATATTACATGTACACAACAATTGAAAACCCAGAAGAATTCGCGGCAGAGCACTTAGCATTTTGTAATTCACTTGAATTAAAAGGCAGAATTCTTGTAGCAAAAGAAGGTATTAACGGAACTTGTTCTGGTACTGTAGAACAAACAGAGAAATACATGGAAGCTATGAACAACGATCCACGTTTTGACGGTATCGTATTTAAAATAGATGAAGCTGATGGTCATGCATTCAAGAAAATGCACGTGCGTCCTCGTCCAGAGTTAGTTACACTTCGTTTAGAAGATGACATTAACCCACACGAAATCACTGGTAAGTATTTAGAGCCAAAAGATTTTTATGAAGCAATGAAACAAGAAGATACAGTTATCATTGATGCACGAAATGATTATGAATTTGATTTAGGTCACTTCAAAGGTGCGATTAAACCTGATATCGAATCATTCCGTGAATTACCAGATTGGATTCGCGAAAATAAAGAAGTACTTGAGGGCAAAAAGATTTTAACGTATTGTACAGGCGGAATTCGTTGTGAGAAGTTTTCTGGTTGGTTAGTTCGTGAAGGTTATGAAGATGTAAGTCAGCTTCACGGCGGTATTGTAACGTACGGAAAAGACCCAGAAGTACAAGGTGAGCTTTGGGATGGACAATGTTACGTGTTCGATGAGCGTATCGCTGTACCAGTAAACCAAAAAGAACATGTTATCGTTGGTAAAGACCACTTTACAGGTGAACCTTGTGAGCGCTATGTAAACTGTGCAAATCCAGAATGTAACAAGAAAATTTTATGTTCTGAAGAAAACGAAGCGAAATATTTACGTGCATGTTCTCACGAATGCCGTGTAAGCCCACGTAACCGCTACGTAATACAACATGAATTAACGGAAGAACAAGTAGCTGCTGCATTAGAGAAAATCGAAGCAGGGAAGTAAGCTATAATAGTGTAAAAAAGTACTCCAAACTAAAATTTGGAGTACTTTTTTATGTGTGTTTTTGTCAGTTTTTGTCGGTAAGTCGATATATCTTAAAAATCGCTGATATATTTTGAGTTGCGCTGATATAATCGAAAAATCGCCGATAAAAATTTCATTTACTGAAACGTGCACTGCGTATTTGTAATTTGAAAATAACCTTCTTTACTTCTCCTCGTCTTTCTCTCTCACAGCAGAAAGTACAGTTTGTTTTACCCATGCTTTTCTTCGTTTATGTTGTAGACTCCATTGGTATAAACTTTGCGCACCTAAAATAAGTGAAATGACGATGCCGCTAATTGCTATTAAAAGTGCGAAAAATTCAAGTGGCGATGAGATTTTGTTTGAATCGGTGTTTCTTAACAAATCAATCATAGTAAAACCTAACATTTGGCCTACTACAGAGTAGAGCGTTAAAATTAATAATAAAAGGCTATCTTTTTTAGAGGCGACATTTTCTTGATATTTAAACAAACTATCAAGATTTTGTTTTGCATTCGAGTATAGTATCTCGATGTTAAAAAGCTTTCTTAAGCGGAAGAAAATATCTTCACTCTGTGATTGGGATACTAGCTCTAAAGAAAAGTAATTCGCCGTAAACGAATTAATTGAATAAATTAATTTCTCTATTTCATTTGTATCTTGTTCTATGTTTAATTCAGCATAAGCGTTTGCCATTTTCAATAAAACAATTTTATGAAATAGATTTAACAATAAAGCGTAATAAAACTCCCCATACATTTGACTCGCAAGTTTAGTAAATTCGCGTTCTCCTTCATTTGTTACACATGTGAATATATGTTCTTCCATTATGAAATAGCGATTCGGAGCCCATCTTTGGTAAGCGTGTTGTTTTAAATAATCATGAATATAAGGCAGATTATATGCACTCACATATGCCTTGCCATCACTTGTTAACCCGGAAAGACTAGAAGTACGATAAACATCCACTTCATTCAGTTCCATATCTTCTTTTATAGATAATAAAGTTTGTACGTACATTCGCTGATCTTCAAAGAAAGGAAAGGTTTGAAAGTAAGAACTTCTTAATCTCTTCTTCTCAAAGAAATCTGTTATGCCATGAAATAAATAACCAAAAATGAATCTTTCCACTTGGGAATACTTTTTTCCATTACATTCAATACAAATAGTCTCGTTTGTATCATTTTTAGTTTCAAGTACACGGAAACGGGCCGCAAATTCAATTGCTTCTGATAATGTTATGTTTGGAGCGGTTTCTACTTCTGTCCGAATTGTTAAGAAGCCAAGCTCATAAGGACAAAGTGTTACGTCAATAGAATGAATGTTGAATGGAACGGAAATAAGATTTGTTGTTAAATGTCCAGTTAAGTTAAGGTCTTTAGAATAGCGCTGTAACCCCTTTTGATGCTCTGAATGAGGAAATAAAATTTTATTTGTAAATGAAAGATAGTATGCTTCCATATTTTGATGTGAAACTTGAAACTTTCCATAGTATGTATTTTCATTTTCAAGATGATCGAGTCGAAAAGGACGAAAGTTATTTTTCTGTAAGAAAGGGAACATATTTTGTTCATAACCAGTTTTAAAAGAAAACGGGAATATAAATTGAAATATAGCTGTTGTTACATCTTTTTCCTCGATTGTATGTATTGCCTCCATTTACATTGTTTCCTTTCCAAATATGCTATAAAAACAACATGCCCAAATTCATTTGAAAATAACCACTGTTTTATACTTGATTAAGAATGAAAATTCAGCTTATTTAGCAGGGGATATGTATAATGTTATGTATACTGAATGTTATAAAATTGTATTTTGAAAAGGGGGATGTTGTATGCGTATTTTAGTATTAGGAGCTGGTGGCGTTGGAGGCTTTTTTGGAGGTCGCTTAGTAGAAAAGGGAGAAGAGGTTACGTTTCTTGTTCGCAGTAAAAGGAAAAAACAATTGGAGGAAAGAGGACTTGTAATCCGCAGTGTTAACGGGGATTTTTCCTTTCAACCAAATTTAATAACGAAAGAAGATCAAACTGCTCCATTTGATGTGATTCTATTTTCAACAAAAGCATATCACTTAAACGAGGCAATTCAAGATGTGAAGCCTTTTGTAGGTGAAAACACTGTGATTATTCCATTGTTAAATGGTATCGCTCATGTATCACTATTACAAAAGGAATTCGGTGAGGAAAAAGTAATTGGCGGTTTATGCTTTATCGAGACGACGTTAAACGATCAAGGAGAAATTGTACAAACTAGCGCTGCCAACAGACTTGTGTTTGGAGAAATGAAGTCTCAAGATTCAGAGAGAATAAAGCATATTTCAAAAGCATTTGCAGGTACGAAATCTAGTTTTATTTTAAGTGAAAACATTATGCAAGATATGTGGCATAAATATTTATTTATTACTGTAATGTCGGGTGTGACGACATTAATGCGGGCACCGATAGGACCGATTCGTGAAAGCGAAGGTGGACGCGATTTTATCCAAAACTTATTTGAAGAATGTGTACAAATTATGAGATCTATGGAAGCGCCAATTAAAGATGATATTGCCGAGGAACATATGAAAACAATTGATAAAATTTCGTATAATATGAAGTCATCGATGCAGCGTGATATGGAAAAAGGTTCGCTTATTGAAGGGAAGCACTTGCAAGGATACTTACTAGATATAGCAGAACAAATTTCTATAGAAACACCATTATTAGGAGCAGTATATCAAAATTTGAAAGTGTATGAAGAAATGACCTTTAACAAATCAGCAATACAATTGGATGTATGAAAAAATAAAAAAGAAAGCAATATATAAGTGTATTGCTTTCTTTTTTATGACAAATCATTTATTTCTTTTCGTTCTATCTGTCAAATTTATTTCCTGTTCACGTTTACCGTATAATTGATTAATTTCATTTGCTAATGCATCTAAATAGGAATCGGAAAAAATAGGCTTCTTTTCTTTAGACATATAGATCTCCTTTATCGATTTTTTAGTATTCATTATGTATATTTACCGGCGGATTATGCGCAATCATTTTAATTTTTTCTTTTTAAAAATTTTTGTTTACATTTTGAAAATAAAGGAGTATTATAATCCACAGTTTCAATTTTCTAAATCGCTGAAACCGCATGGTACGGGGGACCCGTTCTTATGGATTAGTTCTTAATCCAATGGGGTGAATCCTTGAAAAAGGTAGGGCTACTCATGGGCCCGAATCCGACAGCTAACCTCGTAAGCGTTATATTGAGAAGGAAGGTGGAGCTTGTGCGACAAAAAAAATAATGTCTACAAGTCTATTTCGTTATGGCTTGTAGACATTTTTTGTTTTCTGAAGAAATCGTTTATCCGCTATAACTAGCAGAAAAGTTCGTACAAAATTATTGGAGAGTGGACAGCAGTGGTTTCATCTATTAAAAGATTTTTAATTGGAAGACCGTTAAAATCAACAGAGCTTGGAGAACAGAAGCTTAATAAAACGAAAGCTTTAGCTATTTTATCTTCTGACGCATTGTCATCAGTTGCTTACGGTCCAGAGCAAATTTTAATTGCTTTAGCAGGTGTTGGAGCGATCGCTTATTGGTATTCCATTCCGATCGCTGTTGGGGTATTAGTATTATTGACGGCCCTTATTTTATCTTATCGTCAAATTATTTTTGCTTATCCGCATGGCGGGGGCGCGTATGTTGTATCAAAAGAAAATTTAGGGATGAATCCAGGCTTAATTGCTGGAGGATCTTTATTAGTTGACTATATTTTAACTGTTGCAGTAAGTGTGTCTGCAGGTACAGATGCGCTCACATCTGCTTTTCCTAGTTTACATGCACATAATGTAATCATTGCGATTATATTTGTTATATTTATTACCATCTTAAATTTAAGAGGTGTAACGGAATCAGCTTCCGTTTTAGCATATCCTGTTTATTTATTCGTTTTGGCACTATTTATATTAATTGGTGTAGGGATATACAATATTTTAACGGGGCACGTGTCACCAACTTTACACACGCCGATTGGAACACCAGTTGCAGGGATTAGTTTATTTTTATTACTAAGAGCATTTGCATCAGGTAGTTCTGCTTTAACAGGTGTTGAAGCAATTTCAAATGCAATTCCGAACTTTAAAGATCCTGCGCCAAACAATGCAGCGAAAACATTGCTTGCAATGGGTGCATTACTTGCAGTTTTATTTTCAGGAATTGTGTTCCTAGCTTATTATTACGGAATTTCTCCAAGTAAAGAAGTAACAGTTGTTTCACAAATTGCTGAACAAACATTTGGACGTAATTTCATGTACTATTTCATACAAGGTACAACAGCTTTAATATTAATCCTTGCTGCTAACACAGGATATTCTGCGTTTCCGTTATTAGCAGTAAACCTTGCAAAAGATAAGTTTATACCAAGAATGTTTACGATTAGAGGAGACCGCCTAGGTTACTCAAATGGAATTATTATACTTGGAATCGCATCGATTATTTTAATTGTAGCTTTCCAAGGGCAAACAGAGCATTTAATTCCGTTATATGCAGTAGGTGTATTTATTCCATTTACCCTTTCTCAAAGTGGTATGGTATTAAAATGGCTTCGTGAAAAACCGGAAGGATGGGCTTTGCGATTAACGGTCAATTTAATTGGTGCAGTCATTAGTTTTATCGTAATGAGTATGTTCTTTTTAACTAAATTTGCACAAGTTTGGTCAATCCTTATTTTCTTACCTGTAATTATCTTCTTATTCCACCGAATTAAGAAGCATTATGATGCAGTAGGAGACCAACTAAGTTTAAAAACTTGTGAACGGATTGTTCCGATTGAAGGAAATGTAATTGTCGTTCCAGTAGCTGGTATGACACATGTGGTAGAAAACTCATTGAACTATGCGAAGTCTCTTTCAGCAGATCAAGTTATTGCTGTATATGTCGCTTTTGACAGGGAAGAGGAAAAGAAATTTGAAGAGAAATGGAAGAAGTGGCAACCTGAAGTAAGGCTTGTTACTTTACATTCTCATTATAGAAGTATTATTCAACCGCTAACAAAGTTCATTGATACAGTACAGTATAAAGCGAGTGAATCAAATTACCGAGTTACGGTCGTTATACCACAATTCATTCCGAAAAAAGGTTGGCATAACATTCTTCATAATCAGTCTAGTTTACTCATTCGTGCGTATTTACTCTATAAAAGAAATGTTGTTATTACAACAGTACCATATCATTTGAAAAAATAAGAAGGTTTTTTAAGGATAGCTTTACGAAAGTGAAGCTATCCTTTTTGTGTATACGCTATGCATAATTGCATACGAATCCGAAAGATATATTGATATAATTTTTATATCTGTGAGTAAGTAGAGGTTTTTGTTGTGATATATGGATATTTCAATTGAAAAAGTAAAGTGGATTATATTTTAAAATAAAGACATGAAAGCTTGAAAATAAAAGGAATGAAAATACTTCTTTACGTTATATAAATAGCTGTGTTTAAATGACCTTACAGTATAAAACTTATATGAAAACAAAACGGAATTTCATATTTACGTACGTTATTTAGTTTAATATGAATAATATTTTTATGTAATATATTCACTGTGTGAATGTGGAAATTGCTATAAAATAGAAATTTTATACAATGTTATTCATACTAATCACATATGAAAAAATAATAAAATGTTTTGTGACGATAAGTAAGTACTGTAGCAATACGAGAGAGGTGGTTCATACATGGATTGCGGTGAGAACGTTCTCTATTTTAACCATCTCAAATTATGGGTAAGAAAATAGAATAATAAAATGCGATAGTAATAGTTGCTAATACATAGGAGGAGTTAAAGTGAAAAAGACTTTAATTACAGGGTTATTGGTTACAGCAGTATCTACGAGTTGTTTTATTCCTGTAAGCGCTTACGCTAAAGAGGGGCAAACAGAAGTGAAAACAGTATATGCACAAAATGTAATTGCTCCAAATACATTATCGAATTCAATTAGAATGTTAGGATCACAATCACCACTTATACAAGCATATGGATTAGTTATTTTACAACAGCCAGACATTAAGGTGAACGCGATGAGTAGTTTGACGAATCATCAAAAATTTGCAAAGGCAAATGTAAGAGAGTGGATTGATGAATATAATCCGAAGTTAATCGACTTAAATCAAGAGATGATGAGGTATAGTACTAGATTTAATAGCTATTATAGTAAGCTCTATGAACTAGCAGAAAACGTAAATGAAAATGAACAGGCAAAAGCAGATTTTACAGGCGCATATGGAAAATTACAATTGCAAGTACAAAGCATCCAAGAGAGTATGGAGCAAGATTTATTAGAGCTAAATCGATTTAAAACAGTATTAGACAAAGATAGTAATAACTTATCAATAAAGGCTGATGAAGCAATAAAAACACTACAAGGATCAAGTGGAGATATTGTGAAGTTAAGAGAAGATATTAAAAGAATTCAAGGGGAAATTCAAGCTGAACTAACTACTATATTGAATAGACCTCAAGAAATTATTAAAGGTTCTATTAATATCGGTAAACAAGTATTTACAATTACAAATCAAACTGCACAAACGAAAACAATTGATTTCGTTTCTATCGGTACTTTAAGTAATGAAATTGTAAATGCTGCCGATAGTCAAACGAGGGAAGCAGCTCTTCGCATTCAGCAAAAGCAAAAAGAGCTATTGCCACTTATTCAAAAATTATCACAAACTGAAGCAGAGGCGACTCAAATTACATTCGTTGAAGATCAAGTAAGTAGCTTTACAGAACTAATTGATCGTCAAATTACAACATTAGAAACGTTGTTAACGGATTGGAAAGTTTTAAACAATAATATGATCCAAATTCAAAAAAATGTTGAAGAAGGCACATATACAGATAGTAGTTTACTACAAAAACATTTCAACCAAATTAAAAAAGTAAGTGATGAAATGAATAAACAAACGAATCAATTTGAAGATTACGTTACAAACGTTGAAGTACATTAAAAATAAGTAACGATATAGGGAGAGAAGAAAAATGACAAAAAAACCTTATAAAGTAATGGCTCTATCAGCACTTATGGCAGTATTTGCAGCAGGAAACATGATGCCAGCTCATACGTATGCAGCTGAAAGTACAGTGAAACAAGCTCCAGTTCATGCGGTAGCAAAAGCTTATAATGACTATGAGGAATACTCATTAGGACCAGAAGGCCTAAAAGATGCAATGGAAAGAACAGGTTCAAACGCTTTAGTAATGGATCTGTACGCTTTAACAATTATTAAACAAGGTAATGTTAACTTTGGAAATGTATCGTCTGTTGATGCTGCTTTAAAAGGAAAAGTGATTCAGCACCAGGATACAGCTAGAGGAAATGCGAAGCAATGGTTAGATGTATTGAAGCCACAGCTTATTTCAACAAATCAAAATATCATTAATTACAATACGAAATTCCAAAACTATTATGATACTTTAGTTGCTGCGGTTGATGCAAAAGATAAAGCGACGCTTACGAAAGGATTAACTAGATTATCAAGTAGTATTAATGAAAATAAAGCGCAAGTAGATCAGTTAGTAGAAGACTTAAAGAAATTCCGAAATAAAATGACGTCGGATACGCAAAACTTTAAGGGTGATGCAAATCAAATTACATCTATTTTAGCTAGTCAAGACGCTGGAATTCCGCTATTGCAAAATCAAATTACAACGTACAATGAAGCAATTAGTAAATATAATGCAATTATTATCGGTTCATCAGTTGCGACAGCTCTAGGGCCAATTGCAATTATCGGTGGTGCAGTAGTTATTGCTACAGGTGCAGGAACGCCGTTAGGAGTGGCGTTAATTGCAGGTGGTACAGCAGCTGTAGGCGGTGGTACAGCTGGAATCGTATTAGCAAAAAAGGAGCTTGATAATGCACAAGCTGAAATTCAAAAAATAACAGGACAAGTTACAACTGCTCAATTAGAGGTAGCAGGATTAACAAACATTAAAACACAAACAGAGTATTTAACAAATACAATTGATACTGCAATTACAGCGTTGCAAAACATTTCAAACCAATGGTACACAATGGGGTCAAAATACAATTCTTTACTTCAAAATGTAGATTCAATTAGTCCGAATGACCTTGTTTTCATTAAAGAAGATTTAAACATTGCGAAAGATAGCTGGAAAAACATTAAAGACTATGCAGAAAAAATTTATGCTGAAGATATTAAAGTAGTAGATACGAAAAAAGCATAATCGAATACGAATCGTTAGGGCGTTAAGTGTTGATGAATGATTTGAAGCTCCTGTTCAGTTGTGAGCAGGAGCTTTTGATATCCTTATAAAGAAAACAGGTGAAAAGTATGCAGAAACGATTTTATAAAAAATGTCTTTTAACGTTAATGATTGCTGGGGTGGCAACGAGTAATGCATTTCCTTTACATCCTTTTGCAGCAGAACAAAATGTAAAGGTGCTACAAGAAAATGTGAAAAACTATTCTCTTGGACCAGCTGGATTCCAAGATGTAATGGCACAAACGACATCAAGCATGTTTGCAATGGATTCATATGCAAAATTAATTCAAAATCAACAAGAGACGGATTTGAGTAAAATAAGTTCGATTAATAGTGAGTTTAAAGGAAATATGATTCAGCACCAACGAGATGCAAAAATTAACGCGGCGTATTGGTTAGATCATATGAAGCCGCAAATTATGAAAACGGATCAAAATATTATTAATTACAATAATACTTTTCAAGGGTATTATAATAGCATGCTAACTGCGATTGATCAAAAAGATAGCGTAAAGTTAAAAGCGGATTTAGAAAAATTGTATGCGGATATTGTAAAGAATCAAAATGAGGTAGATGTATTATTAGGAGATTTGAAAGCCTTTCGCGATAGAATGGCGAAAGATACAAATAGTTTCAAAGAGGATACAAATCAGTTAACAGCGATATTGGCAAGTACGAATGCGGGTATTCCAGCTCTAGAGCAACAAATAAATACATATAACGATTCGATTAAAAAGAGTAATGATATGGTTATTGCTGGTGGCGTACTTTGCGTAGCTCTAATAACATGTCTTGCTGGCGGACCGATGATTGCGGTTGCGAAAAAAGATATCGCAAATGCAGAACGAGAAATCGCTAATTTAAAAGATAGAATTTCTGGAGCGCAAGCAGAAGTCGCAATTTTGACAGATGTAAAAAATAAAACAACAAATATGACTGAAACGATTGATGCAGCAATTACAGCACTGCAAAACATATCAAATCAATGGTATACAGTAGGGGCAAAATATAATAACTTATTACAAAACGTAAAAGGAATTACTCCTGAAGAGTTTACGTTTATAAAAGAAGATTTACATACAGCAAAAGATAGCTGGAAAGACGTAAAAGATTATACAGAAAAATTACATGAAGGCGTGGCAAAATAACCAGTGGACTAGTTCCGCTGGTTATTTTTTATCACGTTTTTTGTAAGAGTTGAACTTGTAATTTTATATATAAGTTTTCATGTGTTTTATCAATGTGGCTTTAGGGCAATGTTTAGCTAAATTGATACTAATAACATAAATAAATTTCTGATCAAGTCTTTTATATTTAATGTTTTAATGAAAAAAGCTATACTATAAGCAAAACTAAAAATTGGAAAGGAAATACTAGAACATGGAAAATTATCTATTATTTATCCTTACAGCAATGTTAATCATAATGATGCCTGGTCCTGGTTTTGCACTAGTTACAAAAAATACTATCTCGCATGGTAAAAGTGGTGGGATAAAGACAGTTTTAGGAACGATATCTGGAATGATGATTCATACAATAATGGCTACGTTAGGACTCTCTGCTATTCTAATGAAATTTGCTATGTTATTTACATTTATAAAATGTGCTGGGGCTTTTTATTTAATTTACTTAGCTGTAAAGTCAATTAAAAGTGCCTTACATAAAAAAGAAGATATGTCAGGTCCAATAGAAATGGACTCTAAGAATATTGGGGCAATTAAAAGCTTTAGACAAGGATTTACTACGGCAATTTTAAATCCAAAAACTGCTGTGTTCTTCCTTAGTTTTTTACCTCAATTTATTGTAAGTAATCAAAATCATTTCCTCCAATTTCTTTTATTAGGAGTCACATTTACGACTTTGACCGCAATATGGTATTTGCTTTATATCTCGCTAATACGTCAATTAAGAACTTTTTTAAGAAAAGAACGAGTGAACCGTATAATGGAGGGCATTACGGGCGCAGTATTATTAGTATTTGGGGTTAGATTATTTTTCCAAAAATAAATATGTATATGAAAAGAGAAATAATCAATAGTGGTTATTTCTCTTATTTATTCTAATACTATTTCACACTTACATACTAATTTGAGTTTTAAAAATGAGTTTCTCAATAATCCGACCTGTTTGCTTAATAAAAAGATTCTACATTATGGGAGACAAGTCGTCCGTAAACGCCCAATTTGTGAGGGATGATAATCAGTAGGGGAGGGACAAACTCCCCATTGATTAAATTTCATTGTATATACTAAGCGGAGTAGAAGTTCAGGTATATAAAATTCAGTAGTCGAAATTTCTTGCATAAAGCTGTATAATGCTTGTAACGAAAAGGAAATACAGGAAAGGATATGTAGCGAGTTACTATGGATAAAGATAAACAACAATTAAGTGTAGAAGTTGCAAGATTATATTATCAATCAGATTATAGTCAGCAAGAAATTGCTAACAAATTAAATATTTCAAGACCGACGATTTCCAGGTTATTAAAGTACGCGAAAGAAAAAGGATTTGTTCAAATTAGTATAGCCGATCCATTCGCTGATTTAGATAATGTCGGTAATTTACTGAAAGAAAAATATAACTTGTTAGAAGCCCATGTTGTATTTTCCCCAGTGCCAGAATATGCAACGATTACAGAGTATATAAGTAAATATGCAGCTGAGTATATGGAAAAGACGGTTAAAAACGGTGATATCGTTGGTGTAAGCTGGGGAATGACGATGTATGAAATCGCTAGAAAAATCGTACCACAACATGTAAAAGGTGTAGAAGTTGTCCAGCTAAAAGGTGGTATTAGTCATTCTAGTGTAAATACATATGCAAATGAAACCATTGCATTATTTGCAGATGCTTTTCAAACGACGCCAAGAAATCTACCTCTTCCAGTTATATTTGATAATGCAGTGACAAAAGAATTAGTAGAGCAGGATCGACATATTCATCACATTATCGAAATGGGGAAACAAGCGAATATTGCAATTTTCACTGTAGGAACAGTGCGAGACGAAGCGCTATTATTCCGATTAGGTTATTTCGATAAGGATGAAACGAGTTTACTCAAAAAACAATCGGTCGGTGACATTTGTTCACGTTTCTTTGATGGAGACGGAAATATTAGTAGTGAAGAAATTAATAAGCGGACCATTGGAATTGAGTTAGAGGAACTGAAATTAAAGAAACGTTCTATTTTAGTTGCTGGTGGTAATAGAAAAATAAAAGCAATTGATGGTGCGTTACGTGGCGGATATGCAAATGTATTAATTATCGATCAGCATACAGCAAAAGAATTGTTACACTATCAAAAAGAAGATTAGAAATAAAAGGCTTTCTCAAGATATTCATTTTGAGAAAGCCTTTTATTTTGTTATGTATGAATTATGGGGTGCTTTTTGAATACAAATTGCAGTTTTTAAAATAATTATGGATATTGAGATACATACTACCACTGTTAATATAAAAGTTTTAATTATATATATGAATTGTTTCTTAGTTAGAATACGTTTTATTTAGTATAAGAAAATTACTTTTAAAAGAATGAACAAAATTTCAAAAGTGTATTTACATTTGTTCAACTAAGAGTTAGAATGAAGTTGTTAAAAGATATGAGGAGTGAAGATAATGAACATTGCAAAGTTAATTGACCATACAATTTTAAAAGCTAATACTACTAAAGAAGATGTTATGAAAGTAATCGAAGAAGCAAAGGAATATAAATTCGCTTCTGTTTGTATTAATCCTACATGGGTAAAGCTAGCTGCTGAAGAATTAGCTGGACATGATGTAGATGTTTGTACTGTAATCGGTTTCCCATTAGGCGCAAGTACTACTGAAACAAAAGCTTTCGAAACAAAAGATGCTATCGCAAAAGGTGCAACTGAAGTTGATATGGTAATCAACGTAGGCGCTTTAAAAGATGGCGACGACGAACTTGTTGAAAAAGACATTTATGAAGTAGTACAAGCAGCAAAAGGAAAAGCTCTTGTAAAAGTAATCATTGAAACTTGCCTATTAACAGATGAAGAGAAAGTACGCGCTTGTGAATTATCAGTAAAAGCTGGTGCTGATTTCGTAAAAACTTCAACTGGATTCTCAACTGGCGGAGCAACTGCTGAAGATATCGCATTAATGCGTAAAACAGTTGGACCAAACGTTGGTGTAAAAGCATCTGGTGGCGTTCGTACACGTGAAGATGCAGAAAAAATGGTAGCTGCTGGAGCTTCTCGCGTTGGAGCAAGTGCTAGTGTTGCAATCGTATTAAATGATGCAAAAGGTGCTACAGATAACTACTAATCATTAATGATGTCAAAAGCAATAGATACACAAAGTAAAGTGTATCTATTGCTTTAACAATTGAAAAAGATGTAAGCGGATACGAATGGGAGGAGACGGCTTATGAAATACTTAATCGGTGTTTTTGGCCTCGTATTGATTTTAGGTATCGCTTGGCTTGCTAGTAATGATAGAAAGAAAGTCAAATATCGCCCAATCATAACGATGGTTATATTACAATTCATTTTGGGGTTTCTATTATTAAATACAAGTGTCGGGAATATATTAATTAGCGGAATAGCAGATGGTTTTGGAGAGCTGTTAAAATATGCCGCTGACGGTGTGAATTTCGTATTTGGGGGATTAGTAAATCAAAAAGAGTTTTCATTCTTTTTAGGTGTATTAATGCCAATTGTATTTATTTCAGCTTTAATCGGTATTTTGCAACACATTAAAGTATTACCTATTATTGTGAAATCTATCGGTCTAGCATTAAGTAAAGTAAATGGAATGGGGAAACTAGAATCATATAACGCTGTTGCTTCTGCAATTTTAGGACAATCTGAAGTGTTTATTTCAGTTAAGAAACAACTAGGATTATTGCCAGAGAAAAGAATGTATACATTATGTGCATCTGCAATGTCTACCGTTTCAATGTCTATTGTTGGATCGTATATGGTGTTATTAAAACCGCAATATGTTGTAACCGCTTTAGTGCTTAACTTATTCGGTGGCTTTATTATCGCTTCTATCATTAACCCTTATGAAGTTACTGAAGAAGAAGATATGTTAGAAGTACAAGAGGAAGAGAAGAAGACTTTCTTTGAAGTATTAGGAGAATACATTATAGACGGATTTAAAGTTGCGATTACAGTAGCAGCTATGTTAATTGGTTTCGTTGCTCTTATCGCATTCATTAATGCCGTATTTAAAGGTGTAATCGGTATTTCATTCCAAGAGATTCTTGGTTATGTATTTGCGCCATTTGCATTTATTATGGGTGTACCTTGGCATGAAGCTGTTAATGCCGGAAATATTATGGCAACAAAATTAGTATCAAATGAATTTGTCGCTATGACAGATTTAGCACAAGGGAACTTTAATTTCTCAGATAGAACGACAGCGATTATATCTGTATTCTTAGTTTCATTTGCAAACTTCTCTTCAATTGGAATTATTGCAGGAGCAGTTAAGAGCTTAAATGAAAAACAAGGGAATGTAGTCGCAAGATTTGGTTTGAAATTACTTTTCGGTGCAACATTAGTAAGTTTCTTATCAGCAACAATCGTAGGATTATTATTTTAATAGATTTATATCATATAAAAAGGAATGGTGATTGTAATGAGAATGGTAGATATTATTGCAAAAAAACGTGACGGCAAAGAATTAACGACTGAAGAAATCAAGTTCTTTATTAATGGATATACAGACGGAAGTATTCCTGATTATCAAGTGAGTGCACTTGCAATGGCAATCTTCTTTAAAGATATGACAGATCGCGAACGTGCAGATTTAACGATGGCGATGGTTGAGTCTGGAGAAACGATCGACTTATCAGCAATTGAAGGAATTAAAGTAGATAAACATTCAACTGGCGGTGTTGGTGATACAACAACATTAGTATTAGGACCATTAGTAGCTGCTTTAGATGTACCAGTAGCAAAAATGTCTGGTCGTGGTTTAGGACATACAGGCGGAACAATTGATAAATTAGAAGCGGTAGAAGGATTCCACGTTGAAATTACGAAAGAGCAGTTCATTGATATTGTAAACCGTGACAAAGTAGCTGTTATTGGACAAACAGGAAACTTAACACCTGCAGATAAAAAGATTTATGCATTACGCGACGTAACAGGAACAGTAAACTCAATTCCTTTAATCGCAAGTTCAATTATGAGTAAAAAAATTGCAGCTGGTGCAGATGCAATCGTACTTGATGTAAAAACAGGTGCTGGCGCATTCATGAAAACAGAAGAAGATGCAAAAGAATTAGCACATGCAATGGTACGTATCGGAAATAATGTAGGACGTCAAACTATGGCTGTTATTTCAGATATGTCACAACCGCTTGGATTTGCGATTGGTAACGCTCTAGAAGTGAAAGAAGCGATCGATACGTTAAAAGGTGAAGGTCCAGAAGATTTAACAGAATTAGTACTTGTATTAGGAAGTCAAATGGTCGTACTTGCGAAAAAAGCAAATACATTAGAAGAAGCTCGTGAAATGCTAATTGAGGTTATGAAAAACGGAAAAGCAACTGAGAAGTTTAAAGAGTTCTTAAGCAATCAAGGTGGAGATAGCTCGATTGTAGACAATCCAGAAAAAATGCCACAAGCGAAATATGTAATTGATGTACCTGCTAAAACTTCAGGTGTTATTTCTAACATTGTTGCTGATGAAATCGGTATCGCAGCTATGCTACTTGGTGCTGGTCGTGCAACGAAAGAAGATGAAATCGATTTAGCGGTAGGATTAATGTTACGTAAAAAGGTTGGCGATGCAGTAAAAGAAGGCGAGCCATTCGTAACGATTTATGCAAATCGCGAAAATGTAGAAGATGTAAAAGCAAAAATTTACGAAAACATTTCTATCGCTGAAACAGCAGTGGCTCCTAAATTAGTTCATACGGTTATTACTGACTAATCATAATTACACTTACTTTGAGGGGGAAATAATATGGATAAGAAAAAATATATTGAAGAAGCAAATAAGATGTTAGCAAAAGCATATATTCCGTATTCAAAATTTCCTGTTGGTGCAGCGTTAGTTACGAAAGAAGGTAAAATCTATACTGGTTGTAATATAGAAAATGCCTCTTACGGTTTATGTAACTGTGCAGAAAGAACAGCGATCTTTAAAGCTGTATCAGAGGGTGAGCGCGACTTTAGTTACTTAGTTATTACAGGAGAAACGGACGGACCGATTTCACCGTGTGGTGCTTGTAGACAAGTAATTGCTGAATTCTGTGAACCGAAAATGCCTGTATTATTAACGAATGTAAAAGGCGATGAAAAAGAAGTGACTGTTGAGCAGTTACTGCCAGGTGCTTTTACAAATGACGATTTAAAATAAGTTGAAAGCCATTTTGCAATTAGTAATTGCGGAATGGCTTTTTGTTTGAAAAAAAGAATGTAATATTTTGTTCATATTCCGTTCATAAACTTTGCGTAAAATGATTGCAGCGAATATGGAAAGTTTACAACAGGAGGAATAAAATGAAGAAATTATATAATGCAGCATTCAGCTACTTAATTATCGGTTTATTATCAGGAGTTTTTGCAAGAGAGTACTCGAAAGCACAAGGAATTAAAGGATCCACAATGTTGCAATTGGTGCATACACATGTGTTAGTACTTGGTTTCGTCTTCTTTTTAATTGCTTTGGGTCTATTTAAAGTATTTCATGTACAAGAAACAAAGAGCTTTTGTGCATGGTTTGTAGTTTATAATGTCGGATTAATTTTTACTATTGCTACAATGCTATGGAGAGGTCTTCTACAAGTAAATGGAACTGACTTTAACGGTTTAAGCCATATGGCTGGATTAGGTCACGTTATTATAAGTATCGGGCTCGTTTGGTTTATGATTTTACTCAAAAAATCTGTTAAATAGATAGGAGTGGAAAGTATGATAGCACTTTTATCAAGTATTGTAGCAGTCTGTATGGCTGTTGGTGTCATGTTTCTTCGCTTTAAAGCAGCGAAAAAACCGGTAACGAAAAAGAAAATTATATTGCCCCCATTTTTTATGAGTACTGGTGCTATGATGTACTTCTTACCAGCGTTTCGGTTAACGTCATTAGAAATAGTAGAAGCAATTACTGTAGGACTTATTTTCTCTATATTCCTTATTAAAACAACGAAGTTTGAAATAAGAAATGAACAAATATATATGAAACCGTCAAAAGCATTTATATTTATTTTAGTTGGATTATTAGCAGTGCGAGTAGTAATGAAATCGTATTTAAGTCAATCGATTGACTTAGCAGAGTTAAGTGGAATGTTTTTCTTACTCGCATTTGCGATGATTGTGTCGTGGAGAATTGCGATGTATCGTTCGTATGCTAAATTAGAAAAAACAATAAAAAGAGCTGGAATTTCTATATAGGAAATCCAGCTCTTTTTATGTTTTATTGAAATTCTTTTGCGCGGAACTCATTTGCTTAATTTTAAACGTATTTGAGCATCTTGTAATGCAGCTGGTGTAACGTTAAGGCCATTTTGATCAACAATTTTTGTGTTTAATAAAATGGAATCTAAGCTTCCACGAAATGTTTGTGTATAGTTTTGACGCAACATTTGTTGTTCTTGTTTTTCATCAACTGTTAATCCAGTTGCTTTTTCTTTTTTTGATAATTCGTTAATACGGAATAAAATGTTTTTCATTTGTTTCACCTCTAGTTTGATTTAATTATATTAGCTACTTACTAATGTATAGTTATCATAACGTGTAATTTTAATTATGTCAACACCATCAAAAAAGGTTAAAAATTGACGAAAAATTGTAACAATAATAAAATGAATTGATTAGATAATTATTTTTTAATCATACATAGAACGCTAGGGGGATTATTATGAAATCAACATTTTTTGCTCAAAATAGAGAACGATTAGTAAACACATTACCAGATGAATCAATTACAATTTTATTTGCTGGACAAGCACCTCATATGTCAGCGGATGCACATTATAAGTTTGTGCCGAATCGGAATTTTTATTATGTAACAGGAGTCGATGAACCAAATGCTATTTTTATGCTGAAAAAGTTTGGGAATAGTGTAGAAGAGACACTTTTCATTGAAAAATCAGATCCAGTAATGGAAAAATGGGTTGGGAAAACAGTTTCTAGCGAAGAGGCAGAGAAAATTTCAGGTATAAAGAAAGTTGTATCTTTAGATAGCTTTGAAAAGACGATGTCAAATATATTTTTTACAGAAAATGTGAAGCATCTATTTTTAGATTTAGAGCGTCGTGAGTGGAATGGTACAGAGACAAAAACATTAGCGTTTGCTAAACATGTAAGAGAACAATACCCCCACGTAACAATTGGTAATGTATATCCAAATATTTGTGAATTACGAGTGTTTAAAACAGAAGAAGAAATTGAAATTATGAAAGAAGCGATTGCTATAACGAAAGACGGTATTTACAATGTACTTAAGCATGCAAAAGCAAACATGATGGAATATGAATTAGAAGCCCAGTTTGATTTCACACTGAAATCTTCTGGTATTAAACATCATGCATTCAATACAATTTTGGCAAGTGGGAAAAATGCTACAGTTCTTCATTATGAAGATAATGATGCACAAATTCAAAATGGTGATTTAGTATTACTAGATTTAGGAGCTCAAAAAGACTACTATAACGCTGATATTAGTTATACATTCCCGGCAAATGGAACATTCTCTAGTCGCCAAAAACAAATTTATAATATTGTATTAAAAGCATTAAAAGAAACAACAGAGATTATTAAGCCAGGCTTAAAGTTCGCTGCATTAAATGAGCATGCTAAAAAAGTACTTGCAGAAGGGTGTAAAGCGGTTGGTTTAATTCAAGAAGATGAAGAGTTATCAAAATATTATTATCATGGTGTCAGCCATTTCCTTGGTTTAGATACGCATGATGTAGGGACATACAAAGATAGAGTATTAGAAGAAGGCATGGTTATTACAATTGAACCTGGTCTTTATATTGAAGAAGAATCGATTGGAATTCGTATTGAAGATGATATTCTTGTAACGAAAGACGGATACGAAAACTTGTCAAAAGATATCCTTAGAGAAGTTGAAGAGATTGAAGCGTTTATGAGAGAAAATAATGTACATGTAAAAAAAGATGAAGTTGTTACGAAATAATGATTGGGAAAGACGCTCAAGTTTGAGCGTCTTTTTATTTTGTTCATTTGAAACGGCGATATTTCCTCGAAAAGCATCTTCAATTTATAAAGTCAATTATATTCCAAATGTCAATGTATATGTTGATCATGCCCGGATGAAGATGGGGGAGTATGATCTGGGAATGTCACGAATACGACAACGATAATTACCACACTAATTGAAAGTAATAACAAAAAACGCCGTTGAATAAAAGTAGAAAAGGTTTCTGATAAAATTTGAAATATACATGACATAGTTATCGTTATAGTAAGTAAAAGACTAATGAACAGTATACTATGAGCTTGTTGAGCGTTTAGCATTTCTGTAATCATTGCTCCCATCATACTTGCCATTAATCCAGAGAACATTCCTTCTAAAGCAGTGTACAGATGAAAACGTAGACCGGTAAAAAAGCCGATAAATCCACTAATTAAAATAGCAAGCAAAGTAGAATATAGCAATTCTCCTTTAAATAGAATACCTAAATAAAAACCTATACTTAAACCGATACTCATACTAAAAGACATAATAAATACCATATACTCCATTAGGGTACCACTACGTTTCGAAATATATGATGTAATAATAATTGAGATACAGCAAAGCATTAAGGCAGTTAATGTATAAGCAAACATCATGATACCTCCCTGTCCTATCATTCACTTCATCATATGTTCATATAGAGAGTACTTATGCTTATTTATATCTGCATATTATCTGCACAATTTCATAAATGAAAGCAAGGTGGCGTTTGATTTTTTTACGTCTTTTTTTACGGGTGAACATGTGAAAGAAAGTGTTATATAATGAGTTTCTATTGTGAAGCAATAAAGAATAAGCGTATAATATTATAGTTATCCCATTACTCGGGACAACCCGCGAATGATAAATAAGATTGTTGTTTTATCATCGCTTCTAAATAGATAGACAATGAAAGTAACAGTGGAATACAGATAGGGAGTTATAAAATGAAATTAATTATTGCCGAGAAACCAGATCAAGGTTTGGCTCTTGTTTCACAGTTTAAATATCGCCGGAAAGATGGATATTTAGAAGTAGAAGCGAATGAGTTATTTCCAAATGGAGCGTACTGTACATGGGCAATTGGTCATTTGACGCAGTTATGTAATCCAGAACATTATCACGCAGAGTGGAAAAAATGGTCACTTGATACGTTACCGATGATTCCAGAGCGTTTTCAATTTGAAGTAACAAAGTCAAAGTATAAGCAGTTTAACATTGTGAAACAGCTGTTACATAATCCACAGGTAACAGAAATTATTCATGCGGGCGATGCTGGGCGTGAAGGGGAATTAATTGTACGAAACATTATTAATCTTTGTAACGTACAAAAGCCGATGAAGCGTCTTTGGATTTCCTCTTTAACGAAGCAAGCTATTTACCAAGGATTTAAAAATTTGCTTGACGAATCAGATACAATCAATACGTACTATGAGGCGTATACAAGGTCATGTGCGGATTGGGTTGTTGGTATGAATGCATCGCGTGTGTTTAGTATTTTGTTAAAGAAAAAAGGAATGAATGATGTATTTTCAGCTGGTCGTGTACAAACACCGACACTCGCGTTAATCGTAAAGCGTGAAAAGGAAATAGAAAACTTTAAGTCAGAGCCGTTCTGGGAAGTGTTCGCAACCTTTAATATAGAAGGAAAGAAGTATGAGGGGAAATGGGAGAAGGATAGTGAATCCCGCTTAAAAGACCCTGATATGGCGAATAAAATTGCAGCATTTTGCCAAGGTAAACCGGCAGTAGTGAAGGAAATGAAAACGGAGCGTAAAGAATTTCAGCCGCCGCTTTTATTTAACTTATCATCACTACAAGCAACGGCAAATAAAGCCTTTAAGTTTTCACCGAAAAAGACGCTTGATATAACCCAAGCACTATATCAAAAAGGGATTGTTTCTTATCCTCGTTCGGATTCCAACTATGTTACCCAAGGAGAGGCAGCGACGTTCCCTGATATTTTACAGAAGTTAAGTCAGTTTGATGAATATAAAGATTTATTACCAGCTCCGGTTGAATCGATTATGAACAATAAGCGTTATGTGAATGAAAAGAAAGTAACAGATCACTATGCCATTATTCCGACAGAGCAAGTTACAAATCCAAGTAGATTATCAGGTGATGAAAAGAAAATTTACGATATGATTGTAAGAAGGCTTATTGCCGCTCATTATGAAGTTGCAATCTTTGATTATACAACGATTGTAACGCTTGTAGATGAACGTGCTGAATTTATTTCAAAAGGAAAACAGCAAATTCAAGAAGGATGGCGTAAAGTTATTTTCCAAGATGATAAAGATGACGAAACAATTCTTCCAATTGTCGCAGAAGGTGAACAAGGGAAAGTTGTAAAGGTGAAAGTGAAAGAGGGAAAAACACAACCACCGAAGCGTTATACAGAAGGACAACTTATTACGTTAATGAAAACAGCTGGTAAGTATTTAGAGAATGAAGAGCTTGAGAAAGTATTAAAGAAAACAGAAGGTTTAGGTACAGAAGCGACCCGTGCAGGTATTATTACGATGCTAAAAGATCGTAAATATATAGATGTGAAGAAGAACCAAGTGTATGCGACCGATAAAGGGAAAGTATTAATTACCGCAATCGGTGACAAAATACTAGCTTCACCAGAAATGACAGCGAAATGGGAGCAGCGTCTTGCAGAAATTGGTGAAGGCACGGCTTCACCAGCTACATTTATGGAACAAACGAAAAAGTTATCAGCTAAAATTATTGAAGATGCAGTGGAAATGTCGGAGAAGTGGGATTTCACTGGATTACATGTTGAATCGATTGAACGAAAAGGATCGAAATTTACAACAGGTAAAAAGGTTGGTAGCTGTAAAAAATGTGATGGCGACGTGATTGATAAGTCAACGTTTTACGGTTGTTCTAACTACAATACAACGCAATGTGATTTTACTATCTCGAAGAAGATTTTAAGTAAAACAATTTCGCAAAAGAATATGACAAAACTCTTAAAAGGTGAAAAGACCGATTTAATTAAAGGTTTTAAAAAGGGCGAGAAAACATTTGATGCGAAGTTAGAGTGGAAAGATAATAAGATTAATTTTGTGTTTGAGAATTAGGTAGTTCCAACAAATAAAAAAATATGATAATTAAACTGTATCCTATAGAATAGACACTTAAAAAAGTCTATTCTATAGGATATTTTTTTGAATAAGTAGTACTATTTATTTTTTATTAAAAATAAAATATACAATAAAAAAATCTTTATAATTGATAATTATTTATTGTAAAACAATAAATTTTGTATTAAAATCAATATCGTGATAAATCAGTGAGGTGCTTTTTATAGAAAGGTAACAACACTGTTTTTTATTAGAGGAGGTAAAACTATGAACGATCACAATTTGATTATTGAAAATATGGATAACCCTCATGAGTTGGAGAGAATGTATAGAAAAGACCCGAAAGCTTTTAGAAAGTCATTCTCACAAGCGTGGGATGAAAATCTTGATTCGCAGGTTCTAGCTGCTTGGTATGAAAGATTACATTTCAAGGAGACGGCAAAAAAAGAAAAAGTATCGCTGTTTCAAAAAGGTTTCTTATTCATGGGCATGCTAGCTATTTTAGCAGGGCTAAGCACTAGAATCATTTTCCACTTTGTAGAGCAGGAAGCAATTGCTCCAATTAACCTAGCTTTTGGTGTAATTCCCTTTATCGCTGCTTATTTTGTTTACAATAATACTCCGAAAAAAAGTATTATTTATTTCCTTGCAGCGTTGTTCCTAATTGCCGGGTTGTATCTTAATATGTTGCCATTAAATTATAAAGACAGCAGTATCCTTGCGTATTTACATCTTCCTATATTGTTATGGGTCTTATTGGGACTTGCGTTTACAGGAAATGAATATTCAAAAGGTAGTACAAGATTAGCTTATATTAAATTTAATTTAGAATATGGTCTTCTCTACGCGAGCATGGCAGTGAGTGGAATGATACTAGCAGTATTCACCATGCGATTATTTAGCTTTGTTGACTTGGATATAGGAGAGTTCTATTTTAGTAATGTTGTTTTATTTGGAGCTGCCGCTCTCGCTGTAGTGGCTGCATACTTAGTATCATTGAATCTTAAACTTGCTAAAAATATTACACCATACATATCTAAAATTTTTAGTCCACTTGTCTTGATTACATTGTTTATCTATCTAATAACGGTAATTTGGGTCGGGAAAAATCCATTCTTGGATCGCAATTTTTTAATGGCCTTTAACGGAATACTCCTTGGTGTATTGGCGGTTACTATATTTTCTATCGTTGAGAGTGATTCAGATGAGAAAAAGAACATTTCAGACTATATAAATTTTGCCTTAATTGTTCTGGCGCTTATTATTGACACTGTCGCTTTATCAGCCATTGTATTTAGACTTTCTTCTTACGGGATTACACCTAATAGACTTGCTGTTTTAGGGGTAAACATACTGATCTGGGCAAATTTAATTTGGATTATGTTTTCCTATATGCGTTTCTTGCAAAACAAATCAGGACCGACAGCTATCCAAGATGCCGTTACGAAGTATTTGCCAATTTACGGACTTTGGGCAGCTTTCGTTATATTTACGTTTCCTATCATTTTTAATTAGAAAGGTCTTGTTAACGTAACGACAAAATTGTTAAAAGAAGATGATAGATGTCATCTTCTTTTAACTGTATAGAAAAACATATTGAAATTATTTTGATGTAAAATATAATGAATTTAGATAATTAAATAAAAACTTCTTATTAAGAGAGGTGGAGGGACTGGCCCTTCGAAGCCTCAGCAACCTAATGTTAAATAAAGGTGCTAAATCCTGTAGGATCTAAAAGTCCCAATAGATAAGAATGCGGTTATAAGTAAACCTTCTTCTTATTTTGAAGAAGGTTTTTTCTCATTTAAATAGAGGTTTTGAAAGGTGGTGAGGAAGAATTAAAGAAAATATACAAGAGGAAAATGGAGGACGCAGTGAATAATGGAATTGAGGATTTAAAAGAGAATAGCACAAATATTTGGAGCAATAAAGTTTTTTCGTATTTTTTCTTAGCAAGTTGCATTTCTTTGATAGGCAATTCAATGGTTACCCTCGTTTTACCGTTATGGGTAATGAAATTAACGAATTCTCCAATACTTGTTTCTGGGGTAAACATTGCAATAGCGACGACAGCGATTCTGTTTGCACCTGTAACAGGAACGTTAGCAGATCGAATGTCGAGAAGAAAGCTTATGATAGTTGCGGATGTTATGAGATGTATCGTCATGATTTTAATTGCAGTTATAGCATTTTATAATAAAATGCTATACATTCCGTTACTAATTTTACTTATCATACGTTCAATTGGGAGTGCTTTATTTACTCCAGCTTCAAATGCAGCGTTAGTAACATATGTGGAAGAAAAGCATGTTCAACAGGCGATTACGCTGAGGCAAATATCAATACAAATCATATCGGTCGCCATCCCTTTAATGGCTAGCTTTTTAATTAGTATTTTTAATTTTCATGGAGTATTTTTGTTAGATGCAATTACATTTTTTATATCATTTTTAATTTTAATGAAAATTAAATTTCCACGTGAATTAAAAGTAGAAAAGAAAAAGCCTTTTTACGAAGACTTTAAAGAGGGTTTCTCCATATTTAATAGTAATCAATCATTGAAAACATTGTTTATGAGCGCTGCGCTTATTAATTTACTTGGAGCGGCGTGTATGCTTTCGCTACAAGTAATAGTTGTTAGAGAAATGGATCTTTCTACGCGATGGTATAGTATAGTTTTTGCGGCATCACCGATAGGGATTTTAATAGGAGCATTTATTACGAAAAAGATTCGTACATATAAAACGATTACGACAGCTTTTATATGTACTGCTATTATGGGAATTTTTAATGCGGCAATGGGTACGACGTTAAATCCGATATTATTTTCAGTTTATTATTTCCTGTCAGGAATTGCATTTGGAGTAAGTAATGTATATTTTGGAGTGTTGTATAGAAAGTTAATTCCAAATGAAGTGCAAGGAAGATTTTTCGGTTTCTTAAATTCGTTATTACTAGTATCAACTCCGATAGGAATTGCAATAACGGGATATTCCCTAGAGTCAATTTCCGCGTCTATTATATTTATTATTATTGGTATTATTACGTTTGTAGTTTCGGTTATTTCATTTGTATTGATACATAAGAAATAAGTGTTGTATGAAATTTTTCAAAAATAAAAAACGTCCTATTACGGGACGTTTTTTATTATGCGTATTGTCGTTTTTTCTTAATAAGTAACAACACTTGTGAAACACAAGCAAGTACTGGTAGCTCAATTAACGGTCCAATAACGAGTGCAAGTGCAATAAGAGGCTCATTTGGAAAAGCTGTTACAGCAATAGCGAGTGCAACAGGTGAGTTTCTTGCTAACGTTGTTAAGTTTAGACTTACTGTATCTTTATAAGATAAACGCATAACGCGCCCGATAAATTGTCCTAGTACAAAGTTAATGATGAAGAACAATAGAACAGGAATGAGTAATAATAAAACGACATTCATATTTTGTAGTAAATATTTACCTTGTGATGCAAACATCGCTACGATTGCTAAACTTAAAAATACAATTTGGGCAGAGCTGAAAAACGGAATGAGTGTATTCTCGAGCGTTTCAGCTTTTTTCAGTTTATTCATAATGAATTTTGTAGCGTGTGCAAGTAAAAATGGTAAGACGATTACGATAACAATACTTTCTACTAAAACAGAAACCGCTACAGTCTTCATAACACCAGCGAATAAAAATAAATAAATGGGAAGTAGTAGTACTTGCAAAATTAAATTTACTGGTAAAATCGCTGTAGAAAGTGCTACATTACCTTTTGCTATTTCAGTAAAGATTAAGTACCAATCTGTACATGGAGTAACCATTAGCATTATAAATCCAACCCAAAGTGCTGGGTGATCTGAAAGAAATAGTGATCCTAATCCCCAAGCGAGTAAAGGTGTCCATAAGAAGTTAATAGTAAGACTTGTTCCCGCAAATTTTAAATTGCGAAATCCGTTTTTTATTTCTTTTAATGGGATGCTGAGGAATAATCCATATAGCATGAAAAATAAGAAGGGAACAATAAATTTGTCTGAATACATATGTATGAAATTAAATTGTCCAAGTATGATGCCGCATGTAACAGCCAAAAGAATAATAAAAGTTTGAATCTTTTCTATAGTGCTCATGAATAAATCCTTTCTAAATATGAATTTTCCTCTCTAAATTTATTATACAAGTAATAAAGTCGTATTTGGTGTTCAATTGTATTTTAGTAAATATTTTTAATTTGAGATTTGTTTTTTTATTAAAAGTTACTTGACTAAAGTAAGTGGCTATATTACAATCACTTACATAAGGTAATTAAATAACAAAAAGTTTTTTTATCTTTACTTAAGGTATCAATTGGAACTTTTTATTAGAATAAGAATTTTTATGATGTTGAATAATGAATATGATAAGAAAGTTTAGGTGAAGAAAATGGGATTATTTAGCTCGTTATTTGGTAAAAAAGAAGAAAATACAAAAGTAGAGGGGAATAAAACAATGTCAAAAGTATTATTTGTAAAAGCAAACGATCGTCCAGCGGAGCAAGCAGTTAGTTCAAAAATGTATGAAACATTTGTAAGTACTTATAAAGAAGCAAATCCGAATACAGAAATTACAGAGTTAGATTTATTTGCATTAAATCTTCCTTATTACGGAAATATTGCTATTTCAGGTGGATACAAACGTAGCCAAGGTATGGAGTTAACAGCTGAAGAAGAGAAGGCGGTTGCTACAGTAGATCAATATTTAAATCAATTTTTAGAAGCTGATAAAGTTGTATTTGCGTTCCCATTATGGAACTTTACAGTACCAGCACCATTAATCACATATATTTCATACTTATCTCAAGCTGGAAAAACGTTTAAATATACAGCTAATGGCCCGGAAGGTTTAGCTGGTGGTAAGAAAGTAGTTGTGTTAGGTGCTCGTGGTTCAGATTACTCTTCAGAACAAATGGCTCCTATGGAAATGGCAGTTAATTACGTAACAACTGTACTTGGATTCTGGGGAATTACAAATCCAGAGACTGTTGTAATTGAAGGGCACAACCAATATCCAGATCGCTCACAACAAATTGTTGAAGAAGGTTTAGAGAACGTTAAAAAAGTAGCGGCGAAATTTTAATTGATAATAAATGTAAAAAACCAACATGGATGACCATGTTGGTTTTTTAGTCTATATTTCATGTTAAAAAATGTATATTTATAAAATAAAAGAAAAGTTTGAAAATAGTATTGCAAAATATTATATAGCAAACTATAATGAGTTCAAGAATAGTTGATACTTAAATTAAATATTCAGAAAATTCAATTAGTTAAAATTGGAAAATGAGATAAGGAAATTTGAATGGGGGTTATATTATGGCGAATAAAGTACCGTTTTCGTTCATAGTTGTTATTGGATTAATGTTATTTGCACTATTTTTTGGAGCAGGAAATTTAATTTTTCCGGCAATGCTTGGTCAATCGGCAGGAGAAAATGTATGGATTGCAAACGCTGGATTTTTAGTAACAGGTGTAGGTTTACCATTACTAGGTGTACTAGCATTTGGTTTTTCGGGTAAAGATGATTTACAGTCATTAGCAAGTCGGGCTCACCCAGTGTTCGGGATTGTGTTTACAACAGTTTTATACTTAGCAATCGGTCCGTTATTTGCAATACCAAGAACAGGAAATGTTTCTTATGAAATTGGTCTTAAGCCGTTTATGCCAGAGGGAGTAGGTTCTACACCTTTAATTCTTTTCACAATTGTATTTTTTAGCATCACTTGTTTTTTTTCGCTAAATCCCGCGAAAATTGTCGATATTGTTGGAAAAATCTTAACACCAATTAAGTTAACTTTTATCGGTATATTAGTAATCGTTGCTTTTATACATCCGATTGGAGATATGCAAGCACCAGTGGAAGCTTATACATCACATGCATTCTTTAAAGGATTCCAAGAAGGATACTTAACAATGGACACACTTGCATCATTCGTATTTGGAATCATCATCATTAATGCAATTAAAGAAAAAGGTGCGAAAACGAAAACACAGATTATGATCGTTTGTGCAAAAGCGACAATCATTGCAGCATCTATTTTAGCAATTATCTATACAGCCCTTTCTTATATGGGTGCTTCAAGTGTTGCAAAGCTTGGACATTTAGAGAATGGTGGAGAAGTGTTAGCGAAAGTTTCTAACTACTATTTCGGATCATATGGTGGAGTATTATTAGGATTAATGATTACAGTAGCTTGTTTAACAACTAGTGTGGGACTTGTATCAGCATGTTCTTCATTCTTCCATAAGTTATTCCCAAATGTTCCTTACAAAGCAATTGCAATCACGCTATGTGTATTTAGTGCAATTGTTGCAAATGTAGGATTAACACAATTAATTGCAGTTTCTGTTCCAGTATTAACAGCAATTTATCCACTAGCAATCGTATTGATTTTCTTAACATTCTTCCATTCATTATTCAAAGGAAGAGCTGAAGTTTATCAAGTGAGCTTAACTGTAACATTTATTATCAGCTTATTCGATGGATTAAGTGCAGCTGGAGTTAACGTTGAAGTAGTAACCCAAGTGTTCACTAAATTCCTTCCGATGCAGGAAGTGGGATTAGGCTGGATCTTCCCAGCGATTATCGGTGGATTTATCGGATATGGCATTAGCGTTTTAAAAGTAAAAAATCAAATTCAACCAGCAGCTAGTGCGAATAAGAAAATAGGTTAAATAAAAAAGTTATAGAACTTGTTTCTATAGCTTTTTTTGTTACTATTGATAATGAAAGAAAATAAAGTAGTAGGGGAAATAAAATGAAAAAAACAATTGATCATATCGGCATCGCAGTTCGAGATATAGATAGTACGATACGTTTTTATGAAAAAGTGTTGTCAGGAACTTTAATAGATCGTTACGTAAGTGAAGCGCCTGGTGTTGAAAGCGAAGTAGCCATTCTTGAAGTGGAGGGAGATAGAATTGAATTGCTTGCGCCGACGAATAATACGACGTCGCCAATTGCCAGATTCATCAAACAAAAAGGTAAAGGTGTACATCATGTTGCATATCGAGTAGATGATTTAGATGTAGCTTTAGAAGAGTTAAAGGAGCAAGGCATTCGAACGTTAGAGCATACACTTCGAATTAATAAACACGGCAGAAGATTAATTTATCTTAACCCAGCGGATACAGAAGGAACAATCATAGAGTATTGTGATTATCCGGAAGAGAAATAGAAGAAGGATATTTTTAAGAAGGTGTTACGTAATAACGTAATACCTTTTTTATTTATGCATTTCACACTTTCTTCACAAATGATTCACGATAACTTTTCCTCTTCAGGAACTTACATAAATATATTTTATGATATAATAACAATCGACTTTAAAAATGTAAGTTGTATCTATGAAGGTAGTTACTATTGTATTGGAAGTTTAGAGGTGAGAGAGAAATAAATAGTTATACTGTATAGAAGATTATATTTAATCAGATTAATATTTCGTCCGAGAATCCAACTCGGGAAGTAAAAATAATGAAAATATAGCGATGAGGAAGAAAGAAGTGAAATGAGTGTGAAAGTAATGAAAAGGTTAGGGACATTGTTATTCATTGTATGTGTGCTTATCATATTGATACCGAAAAGTGCATCTGCTCATGCATACGTTGTGAAATCAAACCCTACTGAAAATGAAACATTGAAGAAAGCACCGTCTGTTGTGAAAATCGAGTTCGATGAGGACATACAAATCTCAAGTTTTAATACATTGTACGTGAGAGATACATCAGGTAAAAGGGTCGATTTAAAAGATGCTTATATTGATAAAAAAAATAAAAAGCTATTAGAAGCTGGATTGAAAGAGAATCTTAAAAATGGTCTCTACTCTATTCAGTGGAAAGTGATTTCAGCTGATGGACATCCAATTCAAGGAGTTATCCCATTCCGTATTGGATTAGCGGAAGCTGGAGCAGATGATATACAAGTAGAAGAGATGGGATATGTTCCGCAAATTGATATGATCATGGAACGTGGAATTTTATATATAAGTTTCTCACTATTTATAGGAGTGCTATTCTTTAATCTTATTATGTATAAAGGGAATGCAACCTCGGTTCGATCAAGGAGTAAGAACATAATATGGATTTCCTTATTAGGGATATTTATTAGCTTGTTATTCAATCTACCACTGCAAGCGAAAATAAATGCTGATGTTTCATGGCTAGAAGCATTCAATCCTTTACTATTAAAAGAAACGTTACAGCTTTCTGTTTTTAGTTATGTATGGATTACTCAAATGGCTCTAATTAGTTCGCTTATAATCGTTACGTATTTTGCGATGAGGCGTGAGAAGCTATCGTCTTTTAAAGTATGGAGTATTCCAATAGTGTTGTTTATTGGGATACTTGTTATGAAAGCATGTAATAGTCACGCATATGGTTTAAAGTTTAAAGACATTGCTGTTGTTATGGATTTTTTACATTTATTCGCAGCTTCATTATGGATTGGTAGTTTATCGTCCATTATTCTTCTGTTACGTAAAGAGGATAACAAATGGAATATGTATTGGGATATGATTAAGCGTTTTTCACCGTGGGCAACATGTGCTGTCATTGTGATTTTCATAACAGGTCTTTTTAACAGTACATTTTTTATTCCAACAATCCACTCGTTATTTGATACGAAGTATGGATTAGCTTTACTAGCAAAGGTACTTTTATTCATTTTCATGGGGATATTGGGAATTATTCATTATGTGAAAGGGAGAATGAGAGAGGAGCAAGGATTAGGTGCTACGGTGAAAGTAGAGTTTATCATTGGAATTATCATTTTCGTAATCGTAGCTTTTATGACAAACGTACAAACACCACCGATGCCTCCTACTGGACCTTTTACAGAGAGTAAACAATTAGATAATGGATATGAAATGACGCTAAATGTAAGTCCTAATAGAGTAGGACAAAATATATTCCATATTACTTTAAAGGATGAGAACGGACAACCTGTTACTGATATGGAACAAATCATATTAACGACTCAATCGTTAGATATGAATATGGGAAAAGGATCATTTAAAGTTTCGGCAGTTTCACCGGGAGAATATGAAGCAGAAGGTATGTATATTAACATGACAGGCAACTGGAATATACAAGTACATGGATTAACGAAATCGCTTGATAGCTTCGATACGGATTATAAATTTATTGTAGGTGGCAGATAAAGTGAAACTTTAAGCAGCCCTCATCAATTGGGTTGCCCGGCGAATAGCGGGATAAAGAGTAGGTATAGATAAAAAGGAGCTAATTGAAAATGAAACGCATAAAAAAATTAGGAACAACAATGATCGCAACAGTAATTGGAATGGGAATTTTTTCGTTACCTGTTAGTGCGCACGTCACTGTGAAGCCAGCAACTTCTGACATCGGCTCTTGGGAGACTTACACGATAAAAGTACCAGTTGAAAAGAATGTAGCAACAACAAAAGTTACACTGAAAATACCGTCTGGTGTGGAATTCCAACAGTATGAACCAGTGCCAGGGTGGAAAATAGAAGAGCAAAAAGATAATGCCGGAAAAGTGAAGACTGTAGTATGGGAAGCAACAGGAGAAGGGGTTTTACCTGGCCAATTCCAGCGGTTTACTTTCGTCGCTAAAAATCCGGATAAAGAACAAAAAATAGCTTGGGATGCATATCAACAATATAAAGACGGAGAAATTGTTGAATGGACAGGCGATGAGAAAGCTGAAAAACCGCATTCCCTTACTACAATTGCAAAAGGTACGTCATTAACAGGAGAACATGGTGAAGTGTCTAATTTAGGAAAGAATGAAGGTACTAGTAATATGCAATTGATAGCGATTGTTTTATCTATTTTGGCAATTGTATCTTCGATAGGTACGTGTGTTTTTGTAGTACGACGTAAAAAATAAGATATAAGAAAGAGCCTACAAACGGTAGGCTCTTTCCCATATTTATTTCACTTCAACTCGTTGCCTTACAGCAAGTGTTTTCGGCTTTATATTTACAAAACAAATGCTCACTACAATAAATAATAGTCCGATGAATAGGCTAATAGTAATGGCTTCATGTAAGAAAATTGAACTTACAATAATAGCGATTAGTGGAATAAGAAATGTATAAGCCCCAACTTTACTCGCTTCACCAGCTCCAACGAGTGTGAAGTATGCAAGCCACCCCATTGCAATAACAAAGAATGAAATAAAGAGTAGTACACTAACAAATGGCATACTCCAAGCAATACTAGACCAACTTTCAAATTCTGAGCCAAATCCGATTAAACAAAGACCACCGATAAGCAGCTGAATTGTTACCATCCAAATGGCATTCACACGGTGACCAGTTTTCTTAATAAATACTGTTCCAAGTGCCCAGCCAATCGCACATCCTAATGCAAGAAGAATGCCAATGACAGAAATATGTCCAGTTAAACTACTAGAGCTAATAACACCTACACCAATAAATCCGAGTACAAGCCCGAAAATTTTTAAACCGTACATTGATTCTTCAAGCCATATCCATGAGAAAATACCAAGTAAAACAGGTTGTAAAAATACGATAGCGGAAAATAGACCAGCAGGCATATATTGAAGACCTACAGTTTGTAACCCGTAAAATATAATGATGTTAAGTAAAGAAGAAATAACATATAAATGCCAAGTTTCTTTTAAGTGTAGCTCTTTGTATTTTGGTAAGGCGAACAGGAGTAAAATGAATCCTCCAATTAAAGTTCGAATGCCTGCAAATAAAACGGGGGGTGTATAATGCAAGGCAAACTTAGATAAAGGCCAATTGATTCCCCACATGAAAACGAGAAAGGTAAGGATTATGGCCGTCTTAGTTCGAGAAAGCTGTGTCACTGTAAGACCTCCTTGTTGTTATTCATTTCACTATGATATGATATCGACTGTAATAAATAAAATGAATCTTTTTTATGAGGAGTATAAGTGATTAGTTATGACCATTACACAACTACAAGTATTAATAAAAACTGTTGAGTTAGGTAGTTTTACGAAGGCTGCTCGGGTGTTAAATATGACGCAGCCAGCTGTAAGTCATGCGATTTCAAGTATAGAATCGGAGTTAGGAGTTACGATTCTTATACGGGATAAACGAAAAGGGTTACTCGTTACGGATGTAGGAAACAGAATTCTTGTACATATTAGAGAGATTTTGGGCAGTGTAGAGAAGATTGAACAAGAAGTTGCAATGGAGAAAGGGCACGAAGTTGGGACGATTCGAATTGGGAGCTTTCCGAGTGCTTCTGCACATTTCTTACCAAAAATGATAAACCATTTTAAGGAGAAGTATCCGAACTTAGAAGTCGTTCTTTGTGAAGGAACGATTAAGGAAGTTGAAGATTGGTTAGTATCGAGGGTTGTTGATATAGGAATTGTTATTTTGCCTAATAAAGAGATGGAGATTGTTCCATTAACGAAGGGGAAAATGGTTGTTATTTTAAGAGAGGATCATCCTCTTTGCAAGAAGGACGCTATTACAATTCGTGATTTGGAGAATGAGCCGATTATATTATGTAAGGGCGGATACGAACCACCCATTATCGATATGTTTAAACAAGCAAACGTACCACTTCGGGCTGAGTATGTAATTTCGACAGTTACGACAGCTTTAAATATGATTCAAGAAGGATTAGGCATTGCAATATTAGCTCAATTATCTTTAACGAATTTACCACAGAATGTGCAAACGAGAGAATTGGAACCACAAGTATGGAGAGAAATTGCTTTAGCTGTTCCTTCATTAAAGGATTCTTCAATCGCTGTGCAGCTATTTATTGAAGAATTTCAAGCGCTATTTGCAGAATAAAAAGAGGTGTCTCATATATCATAATGGGACACTTTTAATTTGCTTATAAAAAATCTACGAAAAGGGTTGACTTATCTTTTTGTTGTAACTATAATGATTACATCGAGGTGGTGATTACGATGAAAATTAGTAGCCGCTTTTCCATAGCTGTTCATATTTTATCTATTTTGAAAAACAATCCATCTTCACTTTGTACTTCAGACTATATGGCTGAGAGTGTCAATACAAATCCAGTAGTCATTCGTAAAATTATGTCATATTTGAAACAAGCTGGCTTTGTTTACGTAAATCGTGGACCGGGTGGCGCGGGATTACTAAAGGATTTATACGAAATCACATTGTTAGATGTGTATCATGCAGTGAACGTAGTCGAAGAAGACAAGTTATTTCATATTCACGAGCAACCGAATCCAGATTGTCCAATTGGGGCGAACATTCAAGCGGTGTTAGAAATTATTTTAATTCAAGCGCAATCCGCGATGGAAGAAGTTTTGAGAAATATTACGATGGGGCATTTATTTGAAACTTTGCAAGAAAAAATGAATGCTTAAATCATATTTATATTTTTTTTGTTATTAATGTAACTAATTTGATTACAACCATAAAGGTAAGGGGGAAAAGTTATGACTGTAAAAATGAAAGTATACTCAGATTTTATATGTCCGTTTTGTTTTTTAGCAAAAGGTCCATTAGATGAAGTAGCGAAAGAGAAAGATGTAGAGATTGAATGGATGCCATTTGAGCTGCGTCCAAGTCCATATTCCAAAATAGATCCATGGAATGAACCAGAAAAATTAGGTTCATGGGATGCTTTCATTCTTCCGACAGCGAAGAAGTTAGGAATTGAAATGCGCTTGCCACGTGTTTCACCACATCCATATACACATTTAGCTTTTGAAGGATGTCAATTTGCGAAAGAACGTGGACTAGGTAATGAGTATCATCACCGCGTATTCACAGCATTTTTCCAAGAAGAGCAAAATATTGAAGATATTGATGTGTTAACAAAATTAGCGGTAGAAGTAGGACTTCCTGAGGCTGAATTTAAGGATGCTTTAGTAACTCGTAAATATAAAGAAAAGCATCAAGAAGCAATTCAGCACGCATATGATGAAGCTAATATTATGGCTGTTCCAACTGTCATGATTGGAGATGAAGTCATTCAAGGGCTTGCTAGTAAAGAAACGCTAGAAAGGGTCATTGATAAAGAAATTGAAAAGGATAAAACAAATTCATTTGAAGGTATGCAATGTAATACCGATGGATATTGCTAATTCACTTGTTATGAAATAACAAAATAGATCATAAAACAAACATTTGGAGGAATTAAAATGTCAGCAACTACAACAAACTTAAAAGAAGCAATCGTGAACCGCCGTTCGATTCGTAAAGTAACAAAAAACGATGCAATTACGAAAGAAAGAATTGAAGAAGTGTTAAAAACAGCTTTACACGCACCAACATCTTTCAATATGCAAAGTGGTCGTATGGTTGTATTAATGGATGGAGAGCATGAAAAGTTTTGGGATATTGTAAAAGAAACATTAAGAGCCCGCGTACCAGCAGAAAACTTTGAAGCGACTGTAGAAAGACTAAAAGGTTTTCATGCAGGTGTAGGGACTGTACTATTCTTTGAAGATCAAGCAACTGTAGAAAAAATGCAAGAAAACGCACCATTATATAAAGATCAGTTCCCATTCTGGTCTCATCAAGGAAATGCAATGTTACAACATACTGTGTGGATGTTATTATCTGCTGAAGGAATTGGGGCATCATTACAACATTACAACCCAATCGTAGATGCTGAAGTGAAAGAAACATGGAACATTCCAGCAGAGTGGAGCTTAGTAGGTCAAATGCCATTTGGTGAACCAAACGAACAACCAGCAGAAAGAACGTTCTTGCCTACTGAAGATGTAGTGAAATTTTATTAAGAAATACAATATGTAACGAGAAGGAAGCTGTGCTTAAGAACAGCTTCCTTTTTTGTAGTGGTGTTAAATTATGCGCATTTAGGGAAGAAATATAAGAAATAATCCGTTGAGAAGGGAATTAGGAAAATGAATGATGAGAAAAAATATACAGTGGTAGGTACTGATGTTGAGGAAGTAAAGCGTTTAAATAAAAATTCAGGGTTAACGTATAATCAAGTGAAAGAAATGTTAGCAAAGCAAATGCAAAAAAAGAAGTAATTAGATTGAAATCTTTCATTTTTTCATTTAGCATTTTGATTGGAGAGAGTTAAGTAAAAGGTAACTCTCTTTTTCTTATAGCTAAGCATCTTATAGAGTGGAGGAAGCAACATGAAGAAATGGGTAAAGGTAACGCTGTCTATCGCTGGAGGCATTGTTTTATTAGCGTGTGCTGGCGGATATTACGTATATAAAAATTATTTTCCAAAGGAACCTGAGCGTATCGTATATGATAAAGATAGAGTGTTAAAACCGATACATAACCAGTTAAAAGGAATTAACATAGAAAATGTAAAGATAAAAGAAAAAGAAGTCGTAAATGCGACTATAGATGAGCTTCAAAAAATGATTGATGATGGAAAGTTGTCATATGAAGAATTAACGAGTATTTATCTTTTTAGAATACAAGAACATGATCAAAATGGAATAACATTAAATGCTGTTACAGAGATAAACCCTAATGCGATGGAGGAAGCAAGAAAGTTAGATCAAGAGCGAGGTAGAAATAAAAAATCGAATTTATATGGTATTCCTGTCATTGTAAAAGATAATGTACAGACGGAAAAAGTGATGCCGACTAGTGCAGGAACGTATGTGTTAAAAGATTGGATTGCAGATGAGGATGCGACGATTGTGAAAAAGTTGAAAGAAGAAGGTGCTTTTGTTTTAGGAAAAGCGAATATGTCTGAGTGGGCAAATTATTTATCCTTTACAATGCCTAGCGGATATAGCGGGAAAAAAGGACAAAATTTGAATCCGTATGGTCCGATTACGTTTGATACATCAGGATCAAGCTCTGGATCTGCTACAGTAGTTGCGGCAGATTTTGCACCGCTTGCAATCGGGACAGAAACGACTGGATCAATTGTAGCACCAGCGACGCAGCAATCAGTAGCTGGGTTACGTCCATCACTAGGTATGGTGAGTAGATCAGGAATTATTCCGTTAGCTGAAACGCTTGATACAGCAGGACCTATGGCAAGAACGGTAAAGGATGCAGCAACGTTATTTAATGCAATGATAGGTTATGACGAAAAAGATGTTATGACAGAAAAAGTGAAAGATAAAGAAAGAATTGATTATACAAAGGATTTATCAATAGGTGGATTAAAAGGGAAAAAGATAGGGCTTCTTTTTTCTGTAGACCAACAAGATGAAAATAGAAAAGCAGTAGCAGAAAAGATTAGAAAAGACCTTCAAGATGCAGGTGCGATATTGACTGATGATATTCAGTTAAACGCTGAGGGTGTAGATAATCTACAAACGTTAGAATATGAATTCAAACATAATGTTAACGATTTTCTTTCAAAGCAAAAAAATGTACCGGTAAAATCGTTAGAAGAGATTATAGCGTTTAATAAAAAGGATAGTAATAGACGAATAAAATATGGACAAACATTAATTGAGGGATCTGAAAAATCTGCTATAACGAAAGATGAGTTTGAAAAAGTAGTGCAAACGAGTCAAGAAAATGCAAGAAAAGAGCTAGATAGATATTTAGTAGAAAAAGGTTTGGATGCTCTAGTTATGATTAACAACGATGAAGTTCTTCTATCCGCTGTCGCTGGTTATCCGGAATTAGCGGTTCCTGCTGGATATGATAAAAATGGAGAACCAATCGGTGTAGTGTTTGTAGGGAAACAGTTTGGTGAAAAAGAGCTTTTCAATATTGGATATGCGTATGAGCAGCAGTCTAAAAATAGAAAATCACCTAAATTGTAAAAGGTTAAACGAAAAAAAGAGCTCAACTGAAGTAAGTAGGTGAGCTAATATAAATAGAATCTAACAATATAAAAAGAAAAAAAGGATTCTTCTCAATTAGTAAGAAAGATTGTCTATAGAAGTTCATAAAATGTAATATATTCAATTTCCATCCATTGAAGGGGGAGGTTAAATCTTAATGAATGAAGTGAAAAATTTCTTTCGAAGTAGAGGGTTTCAACGGTTTCTCGTTTTAATAATAGTAGCGCTTGTATTATATGGATTAAAAAGTATGATCAATTTAATATTAATTACGTTTATACTGACATTTTTAATGGATCGATTTCAACGTTTTATTTCAAAGAAATTGAAAGTGAATCGGAAAATTGTTATCGCATGTTTGTATATCATATTAGTTTCCTTTATTGGCACGACATTGTATAAATATTTACCTGTGTTAACGATACAAATTTCGCAATTGATTTATCAATTTAAATTGTTTTTTCAAAACCCGCCTGATAATGAAATCATTAAATATGCACTTTCGACAATTAACGGAATGGAAGTATCAAAGTATATAGAACAAGGTGTAGATGTCATCTATCAATCGATAGCAAATATAGGGAAGGTAAGTTTACAAATATTATTGTCTCTCATATTAAGTCTCTTTTTCTTATTAGAAAAAGAGCGTATTATTACCTTTACTTCTAAATTTAAAGAGAGTAAGCTAAAGATTTTTTATGAGGAGATTGCATATTTTGGCGAAAGGTTTGCAAGATCGTTCGGTAAAGTAATTGAAGCACAGTTTTTAATTGCGGTTGTAAATTGTATTCTTACTGTTATTGTATTAATTGTTTTAGGATTTCCGCAGCTTCTCGTATTAGCTGTTATGATTTTTCTACTAGGGTTGATTCCAGTTGCAGGTGTGATTATTTCTTTATTTCCACTTTGTATTATTGCTTATAACGTAGGCGGAGTTATATACGTTGTGTACATACTTGTGTTCATTACAGTCATCCATGCTCTTGAAAGTTATTTTTTAAACCCGAAGTTTATGTCTGCGAAAACAAATTTACCAATCTTTTATACATTTATGATTCTCATCTTTTCAGAACATTTCCTTGGAATATGGGGGCTTATTATCGGGATACCAATCTTTATCTTTTTATTAGATGTACTTGATGTAAATAATGAGGAATCGATTAAAAAATAGAAAATAAACAAAAAGCAATCCAAAATAAATTGGATTGCTTTTTCACATATATGATTAAAGAACAGGAGCCATTGTTTCTTTCAACACTTGAACAGAGTGATCGAATTTTAATTCTTCGTCTTCACTTAATTCTACTTCTAAAATTTCACGAACACCGCCGCGATTTAAAACAGCAGGTACACCGATATACACATCTTTTTGACCGTATTGACCTTCTAAATATGCCGAAACAGTTAATACACTATTTTCGTCGTTTAAAATTGCCTTAGTAACGCGTAGAAGTGACATACCAATACCATAGTATGTTGCGCCTTTTCGCTCAATAATATGGTAAGCTGCATCACGAACGTTTATGAAGATTTTGTCTAAATCTTCTTGATTATACGTATTGTCTTTTTCAAGCAGTGTTTGTAGTTTTTGAATACCAACTGATACGTGACTCCAAACAGGAAGTTCCGTATCACCATGTTCTCCGATAATATAAGCATGAATGTTGTGTGGACCAATATTGAAGTACTCACCTAACATATAGCGGAAACGAGCAGAATCAAGTGTTGTACCAGAACCAATTACGCGTTCTTTCGGTAAACCAGATTCTTTCCAAGTTACGTAAGTTAAAATATCGACAGGGTTAGTTGCGATTAAGAAGATACCATCAAATCCGCTATCCATAATACTGCGCACGATTTGTTTAAAGATTTTTGCATTTTTCTCAACTAAATCTAAACGTGTTTCGCCTGGCTTTTGTGGTAATCCAGCCGTAATGACTACAAGGTCAGCATCTTTACAATCTTCGTAGCTACCTTTCCATACTCTAGTTGGAGCTGGAGCAAATGGAACGGCATGACTTAAATCCATTGCTTCTCCTTCAGCTTTTGCTTCGTTTACATCAACTAAAACAAATTCTTCAGCTACAGCTTGGTTAATCATGCAGTAAGCATAACTACATCCAACTGCTCCTGTTCCTACTAATACAACACGGTTAATCCCTTTTTTCATTTCAAAATTCCTCGCAATTTCATTGATTTTATTATGTAAGATAATACGTCTTACTTCTATAGATTCATATCTAGTTTATTACATTTTATAAAAGATATTCAAGTATTTGAAAATGTATCCGTGCAATTCTTTGCATGAAACATAGGAAGTAAGTTAATCGAATATAATGCAATAAAATCCTTTATTGAAGGGGAAAAGGGCATGATGCAGCCATTAACGATGGAAAGAATGCTTCATATTATTAATGGAGGGCTCGTTAAAACGAATAATCCAAAGCAGGTTGTTATTGCTGGTGCAGGGATTTCGGGATTAGTTGCAGCATTGTTATTGAAAGAAGCAGGTCATAACATAACAATTTTAGAAGCGAATAACCGAATAGGCGGAAGAATATATACGATGCGTGAACCGTTTAGCAGAGGTTTATATTTTAATGCAGGGCCGATGCGAATTCCTGAAACACACGAGTTAACTTTAGCATACATTCGCAAATTTAAATTACCGTTAAACCTTTTTATAAATAAAACTATTTCAGATATTATTTATACGAATAATATTAAAACGAGATTAAGCATATTCGAAAAAAATCCAAGTATACTTGGATATCCTATTTTAGAGAGCGAAAAAGGTAAAACGGCAGAAGAGTTAATGTTAGAGGTATTAGAACCAATACTAAATTATATTAAGAAGGATCCTGATAAAAACTGGCTTATCGTTGAAAAAAAGTATAAAACGTATTCGCTTGGTTCATTTTTAATGGAGTATTATTCAGATGGTGCAATAGATATGATTGGGGTACTTCTTGATATGGAAGCTTATATGGGAATGTCCTTAATTGAAGTATTACGTGAAATGATTTTCTTTACTTCAACAACGAAATATTATGAAATAACTGGTGGAATGGATAAGTTATCGAATGCATTCTTACCACAATTAAGAGAACATATTTTAATGCCGTATAAGGTTGACAAAATCATACAAGAAGATAATAAAGTAATGTTACAAGGAAATCATGAACAAACGTTAGAGCAATTTACAATAACAAGTGATTTTGCTATTATTACAATTCCATTTTCAGCGTTACGATTTGTAGAAATTCAGCCATATCATTTATTCTCTTATTATAAAAGACGAGCAATTCGTGAGTTGAATTATATTGCTGCAACTAAAATTGCGATAGAGTTTAAAAGTAGATTTTGGGAGAGAGCGGGACAATGCGGCGGTAAATCTATTACAGATTTACCGATTCGATTTACATATTATCCGAGTTATGGCATTCACACTCCAGGACCAGCTATCGTTATAGCAAGTTATACGTGGGCAGATGAGGCGTTAACATGGGATAGTCTCTCGCACAGAGATCGTATTCGTTACGCATTAAAAAATTTAGCGGAAATATATGGTGACATCGTCTATAGTGAATTTGTTACTGGAACATCTGTTAGCTGGAGTAAAAATCCGTATTCTTGCGGTGCATTTACAGCTTTCGAACCAGGCCAAGAGCTCGAGTTATTTCCGTATATTACATCACCATCTGGAAAAGTACATTTTGCAGGAGAGCATACGACATTAACACATGGATGGATGCAAGGAGCAATAGAGTCTGGAATTCGAGTTGCATATGAAGTAAATGAACAGTGAACATATATTTACAAATCACGACTCTTTTAATAAAATAATAAATATAAATCGTAATTATTACGCTTTGAATACGCTTGAAATAAAGAAATGGATGGTCGATCAAATGAATAAAGTAGAAATTCATATATTAGGTGGCTTTTTAGGTAGTGGAAAATCAACATTATTACAAAATTTATTGTTAGCAGAAAAAAAGAAGAAGAGAAAAGTTGCAGTATTGATGAATGAAATTGGTGAATACTCGGTAGATACCGATATTATTGGAAAAGAGAATGTTTTAAGGGAACTTCTGAAAGGATGTATTTGTTGTACGCTAAAAGAAGAGCTTGAAATACAGTTGCATTCGTTATATCAACAAGAAAGACCAGATGTCATTTATATCGAAACGACAGGTGTTGCGCACCCAATTGAAGTGCTAGATGCATGTGTATCACCAATTTTAGCACCTTTCTTAGAAGTGAAATCAATTGTAGTCGTTTTAGATGCAGTAAGGTGGTTAAATCGAAGTATATTAAGTGCAAACGTTCAGCAATTATTACATGAGCAACTGAAGTTTGGTAGCCACATTTTAATTAATAAATCAGATTTACTAACAGATGCGGATAAGAACAAAGTAATTGAAGAAGTGAAAGCAATAAATAATCATGCAAAATTGTTTGAAACAAAATATTGTAATATATCTTTAGAAGACATAGAGGAAGCTGAATTTACGAATGATGGGGAACGTGAGACACTACATGAAAAACAGCATTTACATATACAAACGATGACGTATCAATTTACGAAATCGATTGATCAAGACAATTTATATGAATGGCTTTCAAATTTACCAGACAGTATTTATCGTGTGAAAGGTTTTGTGAAATTCCATGGGGACAAATATCCTCACTTATTCCAATACTCGTTCGGGGTACCGACTTTACTGGAACAAGACTTCGGGTTCCCGACGAACTTAGTAGTAATAGGGGAAGGGCTAGATAAGAAACAATTGGCTGAAGGGTTAGAGAAAGTAGAAAATAATTCTAATTAAGACTAAAGGTCTAACTTATTTTTAAGTTAGGCCTTTTTGTATGTAGAAAAACACTTGCAGATTTTGTCTAACAATAATAATTGTAAAATTCGGAAATATATTTATAATCAAATCTAAGAGGTGATTCAGGTGTCAGAAAAAATAATAATGGATGTAAAAAACTTAACAACAAAAGGACTAGAAACGAGAGAGAAATTATTGTGTGCTGCAGAAGAAGTATTTGGTAGTAAAGGATATTACGAGGCTTCTATCGTGAATATTACACAAGAAGCAAAGGTAGCGCACGGAACTTTCTATAATTACTTTCCATCTAAAAAAGATATATTTGATGAATTGATTCGCAGATTGAACCGTGAGTTACGCTTAATTATTAAAGAAGAAATGAAGGGGATATCAAGTTATGAAGAGGCACAAAGAAGAGGTTTTCAGGCATTTTTTCGGTGGGTGAAAGATCGTCCTAATCTATATAACATTGTACAACAGGCGGTAGTAGTTGATGATAATTTATATAGATGGTACTATGCAAAGCTCGCAAATGGATTTTTAAAAAGTTTATCAGCTGGTATGGAAGCGGGAGAGTTTAAACAACTTGATACAGAAACAATTGCGTATTGTCTTATGTCAATTGGACAATTTTTAGGTATGCGATGGGGTTATTGGGAAGAGAAAGATGTTCCAGAAGATGTATTTGAAGCAGCGATGTCATTAATATTTGAAGGATTGAGAAAGAGATAAGGGAGTGGGGAACATATGCAAGGCATTGCTTATTGGATTGAAAAACGGGCCTATTTACATCCAGATCGCATTGCCATTATTACAGATGAGGAGGAAATGACATATAAACAGTTACATGAGTATGTAAATAAAGTAGCCGCATATTTCATTTACGACTTACATGTGCAAAAAGGAGAAAGGATAGCTATTTTATCGCAAAATAGCTTGGAATATATTGTGCTTTTATTCGCTATAGCAAAGGTAGAATGTATTGCTGTTCCACTAAATATACGGTTAACAGAAAATGAACTTATATTTCAGTTGAAGGATAGTGGAACTACAGTTTTATTTGTAGAGGAAACATTTCAAAATATGGCATTGTCAATGCAGAAGGTATCGTATGTACAAAGAGTTATTTCGATTACAAGTTTAAAAGAAATAGAAGATAGAAAAATTGATAACTTTGAAGAGATAAATGAAAGCGCATCCTTTATTATATGTTATACCTCAGGGACAACTGGAAAACCGAAAGGAGCTGTACTTACACAAGAAAATATGTTTTGGAATGCGCTTAATAATACATTTGCGATTGATCTAACTATGCACGATCGCTCTATTGTATTATTGCCTTTATTTCATATTGGTGGTATTGGTTTATTCGCATTTCCAACTTTATTTGCAGGTGGTGTAATCATTGTTCCAAGAAAATTTGAGCCAACCAAAGCTCTTTCTATGATAGAAAAACATAAAGTGACTGTTGTGATGGGAGTACCTACAATTCATCAAGCATTAATAAATTGTTCAAAGTTTGAAACTACAAATTTACAAGCAGTTCGCTGGTTTTATAACGGTGGTGCTCCGTGTCCAGAAGAGTTGATGAGAGAATTTATAAATAGAGGATTTTTATTTGGTCAAGGATTCGGTATGACTGAAACATCACCAACCGTATTTATGCTTTCAGAAGAAGATGCAAGACGTAAAGTAGGCTCGATTGGGAAACCTGTTCTGTTTTGTGAGTATGAACTTATTGATGAAAACAAAAATAAAGTTGAGGTTGGTGAAGTTGGGGAGTTACTAATAAGAGGACCGAATGTAATGAAAGAGTATTGGAACCGGCTAGATGCAACAAAAGAAGCGATTCAAGATGGTTGGTTATATACGGGAGATTTAGCTAGAGTTGATGAAGATGGCTTTGTATACATTGTCGGTAGAAAAAAAGAAATGATAATTTCCGGTGGTGAAAATATTTATCCACTTGAAGTAGAGCAAGTCATTAATAAGCTTTCGGACGTATATGAGGTAGCGGTCGTTGGTAGGCAACATGGAAAGTGGGGAGAGACTCCAATCGCCTTTATTGTGAAAAAGAGTAGCAGTGTATTAACTGAAAAAGAAGTCATTGAGCATTGTCGTTTATTTCTAGCAAAATATAAAATACCGAAAGAAATTGTTTTTCTAGAGGAATTGCCAAAAAATGCAACTGGTAAAATTCAAAAAGCACAGTTAGCAAATCAATTGAAAAGCAGGTGAAGAGATGACGGTATATATCACTGGTCAACAGGCGTCATGTAGTAAAACAATTACAGAAACGGATTTTGTATTATTTGCAGGTTTGAGTGGGGATTTTAACCCAATCCATATTGATCATGAGTATGCGAAACAAACTAGATTTAATCAAAGAATAGCACATGGTTTACTAACTTCTAGTTTATTATCGCAATTGCTTGGTATTCATTTACCTGGAAAAGGATCCGTTTACATGGAGCAAACTATTAAATTTACAGCACCAGTTTTTATAGGAGATACAATTACAGCAACGGCTACAGTACAAGAATTTATGATGGAAAAGAGAGTTTTGAAATTGTTAACAGAGTGTCATAACCAAAAAGGAGATTTAGTATTAACAGGTGTAGCTACAATGATGGTGCCAAAAGAAGGAGGAGTAGTCTAATGAATATTGGGATTGAAGCGACTGGTGTTTTCTTCCCAAAAGACGTAGAGACGGCTGCAGACCTATCTAAAAAAACAGGTATTCCTGAGCATATTATTATAGAAAAGTTTGGATTATATGAAAAACATGTCGCAGATGAAACGATGCATGCATCAGATTTAGCTATTGCTGCTGCAAAACCAATATTATCACAAGTAGATCCTCAATCTATTGATGTAGTCATTTATTTTGGCAGTCCACATAAAGATTACCACGTATGGTCTAGTGCCCCCAAAATTCAGCATGAACTTGGATTGAAAAATGCTTATGCTTTCGAAATTATGAATGTTAGTTCTTGCTTTCCAATCGCTCTCAAAGTCGCAAAAGATATGCTCTACTCCGATAACTCAATTGAAAATATATTATTAGTAGGTGGATGTAAAGAATCTCAAATTGTAGATTATGATAATCCACGTTCGCGTTTTATGTTTAATTTCGCTGATGGCGGAAGTGCAGCTTTAGTGAAAAAAGACGCTAGAAACGGTGAAATATTAGGAAGTACGATAATAACAGATGGTTCATTTCATGAAGATGTTCGTATCCCAGCTGGTGGATCGAAGAAGGTTGCGAGCTATGATACAGTTGAGAATCGACAGCATTATATTGATGTAATAGATCCTAATAGTATGAAAGAACGTCTAGATCAGGTTTCAATCCCTAATTTTGATAAGGTGATTCGGGAGGCGTTAAGAAAAAGTGGGTTAACTCCTAAAGATATTAAAGTATTGTTACCACTGCATACAAAACGTTCTATGTTAATAGAATTGATACAGGGACTAGGGCTAGCAGAAGAACAAGTTGTATATTTAGATCATTATGGACATATGTCAGCGCTTGATCCTTGCATTGGTCTTCACTTTGCAAATGAACAGGGAAAATTACAGGCCGGAGATATTGCAGTAGTAGTTAGTGCAGGAACTGGGTATACGTGGGCAGCTACTGTGATTAGGTGGTGAAAAATTCCAAATGAACATATGGGAAATGGAGGTATTTGGAAAGGGGCGGCGAATGTAATGGTACTTCATTAATTTTTTAATAAATTTGTTTGTATGATTCAAAGAAAAAGTCATAATTACGGATGGATAACTTTGGCGAGATTGATTCTATCAGAAAGAAAAGTATGGGGAGGATCACAATGTCGATGAAAAAACGTAAATGGCTAAAAATGATGGCTGCTGGTTGTGTTTTAGGTTCGTTATTAATAACGGCAGCTTGTTCAGGAAAGAAAACAAGTACAGAGGATGAAAAGACGATTAAGGTAGGGGTTCTTGCATCATTAACAGGTCCGTTAGAATCATATGGAAAACAAACAGTGAACGGATTTGAATTAGGGTTAGACTATGCGACGGATGGAACTGGGAAAGTGGAAGGAAAGAAGATTAAGTTTGTTGTAGAAGATACAGAAACAAAAGCTGATGTAGCGGTTAAAAAAGCTACGAAGTTATTAGAAGAAGAGAAAGTTGATTTTTTAGTCGGATCGTCTAGTTCAAGTGATACATTAGCGGTTTTACCACTAGCTGAAGAATATGAAAAAATAATGGTTGTAGAACCAGCAGTAGCTGATAGTATTACCGGGAAGAACTGGAATAAATATATTTTTAGAACAGGTAGAAATTCATCTCAAGATGCAGTCGCTGGTGCGGCGGCAATCGCTAAAAAAGATGTGAAAATAGCAACATTAGCACAAGATAATGCTTACGGCCGTGAGGGAATTGCAGCATTTAAAGCTGGAGCGAAGAAATTAGGGGCAAATATTGTAAACGAGCAATATGCAGATACAAATTCGACTGACTTCACAGCTAATATTCAAAATATCATTAGCTCAAAACCAGATTATTTATTTATCGTTTGGGCAGGGGCGAATTCACCTTGGAAACAGTTGAAAGATATGAATGTGGAAGCGCAAGGTATTAAAATCTCCACAGGTGCGCCAGATATACCAGCATTAAAAACGATGGATGCATTAGTAGGAATGCAAGGTTTTTCTGTTTATTATCATACACTCCCGAAAAATAAGGTGAATGATTGGTTAGTGGAAGAACATAAAAAACGATTTAATGGTGCGGTGCCAGATTTATTTACAGCAGGAGGAATGTCAGCGGCAATTTCAATTGTAGAAGCTTTAAAGAAAACAAAAGGTGATACAGATGTAGATACATTAATTAAGAAAATGGAAGGAATGGAATTTGATACACCGAAAGGAAAGATGAAATTTAGAGAGAAGGATCATCAAGCGATGCAGACGCTGTATTCTATCACATTGAAAAAACAAGATGGTGTTGATTATCCGGTGCCAGTGTTAGAGCGAGAATTAACGATGAAAGAAACAGAACCACCAGTTCAAAATAAATAGACTGAATTTTCTGTTGTTTACGTATAAAGAGGGGTACACCCTCTTTATACGTATTTCTTTCATACTGAAAGCTTTAAAGGGAGGGATTTCGTGACACATTTGCTAGAAACGAAAAATCTTAGTGTATCTTTTGGCGAGCATCATGTTATTAAAGATGTAAATTTAACTGTACAAAAAGGAAAACTCATTTCTATTATCGGGCCAAATGGTGCGGGTAAGACAACATTATTTAATTTACTAAGTGGACAGATTTCACCCACAACAGGTGAAGTGTATTTTAAAGGGCAAGATATTACAAAACTATCGATTTCAGATCGAACACGCTTAGGAATCGGTCGCTCTTTTCAGCTTACAAACATATTCCCAGAATTAACGGTACTTGAAAATGTCCGTTTAAGTGTTCAATCATTCGTACAAGATTACTATAGTTTTTTCCCGAGTCCAGCAAAATTAAAGCAACAAGTTGGAGAGGCGAGACGTTTCTTAAAAACAGTATTACTTCAGGAGAAAGAGAATGTATTAGCGAAAGATTTGGCACATGGAGAGAAAAGAAAGCTAGAACTTGCGATGTTATTAGCTTTAAAAACAGATGTGTTATTACTTGATGAGCCGACGGCAGGTATTTCGGTTGAGGAAGTCCCAGCTATACTACAAGTGATTGAAAATATTAAGAAACATCCAGAGAGTACAATTGTACTTATTGAACACAAAATGGATATGGTACTAGGTTTGTCAGACCATCTAATCGTTTTATTTCATGGAGAGTTATTGGCTGAAGGTTTACCCGAAGAAATTATGAAAGATGAGCGTGTACAAAGTGCTTATTTAGGGGGATTATATAGTGGCACTATTACAAGTGAATAATATAGAGACGTATTTAGATCAGTTTCATATTTTACAAGGCGTATCTCTTGCTGTTGAAAAAGGAACGATTACTGTACTGTTTGGGAGAAATGGGGCAGGGAAGACTACGACATTACGTTCGGTTATGGGATTTCACCATATTGCACATGGTGAAATTTATTATGATCGTACACAAGTAAATGGATTGTCTACACATTTAATTTCAAGGAAAGGAATAGGGTATGTACCAGAAAATCAAGGTATCTTTCACGACCTGACAATAGAAGAAACATTCGCTCTTGCTAGAGGTAAGGGTGAAGAAGCGGAAGAAAAAATAGAATGGATGCTTGAACTATTTCCAGATTTAAAGCAATTTTGGCACAAAAAAAGCGGACTCCTAAGTGGAGGACAAAAGCAAATGTTAGCAATTTCAAGAGCATTTATTAATAGTGATGGTTTATTACTTATTGATGAGCCGAGTAAAGGCTTGTCTCCTATTATGATAGAAAAGTTAATGATAGCCATTTTGAAAATGAAGGAGAAAACAACAGTTTTACTCGTTGAACAAAATTTTATGATGGCTAGTCAAATTGGTGATTACTTTTATATTATGGATAATGGAAAAATTGTTCATAACGGTTTTATGCATGAATTAAAAGAGGATAAGGAAATGTGTCAAAAATATTTAGGGATCTCTTAACATGAATCCGGGGTGAGAAGGATGGATGTGTTAATCAATTTATTTGTAAATGGGATTTCAACAGGGATGCTCATTTTTTTATTAGCATCAGGTCTTTCGCTTATTTTCGGTTTAATGAGTGTTCTAAACTTTGCACATGGTGGTTTATTTGCGTGGGGAGCGTTTACAGGTGTTTGGTTATTTAATATGACAGGTAGTTACGTATTAGCGTTAATTGGAGCAATAGCTATGGGAATGTTCCTTGGATTCATTTTAGAAAGATTCCTTATTAGACCGGTATATGGAAATCATGTTCGCCAGCTTCTTGTTACGCTTGGAGGAATGCTTGTACTTAGTGAATGTATTAAAGTATTTTGGGGACCAAATCCAATTGGGGCAAAGTTACCGTTATGGCTACAAGGAAGTTTTACATTCGGAGGCGTTATATTAATTAAATATCGTCTATTCGTTATTTTAATTGGGATTATCATTTACATCGCCTTACTATTATTGCTCAAAAAAACAAAGATAGGTCTTATGATACGCGCAGGTGTAATGGATAAAGAGATGGTTCAAGCGCTCGGTATTAACGTAAAAGCGATATTTTCTTTCGTCTTTTTATTAGGAGCAGGGATGGCAGCGTTGGGAGGTTTCTTATTAGCACCGTATTCAGGCGTGATTTTCGCTGAGATGGGTATGCAGTATGCGATTTTAGCTTTCATAGTAGTAATCATTGGAGGGCTAGGAAGCGTACAAGGTTCAGCCATCGCTTCTTTAATTGTCGGATTAGCTGGTGCTTTTACAGCGTATTTTATACCGGATTTATCACTTGCAATCAATATGTTAATGCTACTGTTTTTCTTAATCGTGAAGCCAAATGGACTTGTTGGTGAAAAGGGGTGAAATGGTGAACGGCACATCAAATCGAATTAAAGTATACTTTGGAGTATGTATGCTCATTTGTTTAAGTGTATTTCCATTCGTAAATGATTCACGGAGCTTGTTAATTTTGTTCACTCAAATCTTCATCTTTGCTATTTTTGCAATGAGTTTTGATGTATTGCTTGGATATACAGGAATTGTATCATTCGGCCATTGTATGTTCTTTGGAATAGGAGCATATGGCGTAGCACTTTTATTTGATCGACAAGGAGTATCCATAACGAACTTTTTAATAGGGATAGTAGCTGCAATTATCATTTCAGCCATTGTTAGTTATATAATTGGTTTGCTTTCTTTACGGCTGAAAAGTCATTTTTATGCAATGTTAACACTTGCTATTTCACAGTTGTTTTTCGTACTTGCTGAAAAATGGCGTGGGCTCACTCACGGAGGAGATGGTTTTACATTTGGTGTACCAGACGTATTTCGTGATCGTTTTACGTTTTATTATGTAACACTTATATGTTTACTTATCATTTTTGTTCTGTTACGTCTTTTTACCAAATCTTCTATTGGAAAAGTATTAAAGGCAATTTCACAAAACGAGCAACGTGTTGAAGCACTAGGATATAAAGTTCTTCATTATAAAATTATTGCTAGCATTGTTGCAGGAGTAGTAGCTGCAATTAGCGGTGGTTTATTTGTTATCACTTTACGCTTTGTTAATACAACTGTATTTTCAATTGAAATGACATTAAATGCATTATTGATGACGATGATTGGAGGCGTTGGAACGTTAATAGGAGCCATTGCAGGAGCTGGAATTATTGAATCCCTAAAATATTATTTATCAGAACTAGCTACAGAGTATCCGATCTTTGAACGATGGACGATTATCCTTGGTGTATTGTACATTATCGTACTGCTAGTTTTCCCGAAAGGATTAGTTGGCACGGTTAAGGGACCGAAGAATATGAAACGGAATAAGAAGGAGAAAAGTGCAGAAGTGGAGCAAAATGTGTGAAAAATCAATTGTATAGAATATGAAAATCCCTCTTTTAGATTCGGAAAGGAGGGATTTTTATTGCTGTATGTAAATTTAGTTCTTTTATAAATATTATATTAATTAAATAGTTCATCAGGGATTTGTTTGAAAGAATTTTGATTCGTAAAGAAATGAACAGCTAATTTCTCAATTGGAACATCTTCAATTGGTACTAATTTATCATTTTTAATTGGTAAAAAGGCTATTCCTTTTCCGTCCTGAATAAACTCTTCTATAAGCGAATAAGAATCTAATTGTTGAAGTTGGCGCTGAGATAAATTATTTTCTTTTAGAAATTGTATCGTCTTATTCCTAAAAGGGCACTTTTTGTCATTACTAACGAAGAAGAGTTCCTTTGAAAATTCAATGGTACACTTTTCTTTCGGTTTTAATAAGCCGATAGAAATTGAAGTGGAAAATACTTTTTTAAACGCTGTGTCCGGGTAATCCTCATAAGTAATGACCATATCAACTTTTTGTTGCTGCAGTAATTTTTGCAAATGACTACTATTTTCTACATATATTTGATAATTCCTGAAATTTTCTTTAATGCGCTTACTTACATAATTAGTCAAAATCGATTGTGACGTCGCGATTATATAAGAAGAACCACACATTTTAATTTTATCTTTCGCTTCTTCTACTAGCGTTAATATTTGATTTGTGTAGTCTAGTAAAATGTCACCAGAAGGTAATAAGGAAACGCCTTTGTTATCTCTATGTAGTAAAGGTGTTTCTAATTCTTGTTCTAATTTTTTAATTCTTTCAGTTACGTTCGGTTGAACATAACCTAATTCTTTCGCAGCTTTACTAATAGAACCTTCGCTAGCTACAGTTTTGAATATAATAAGATCATTTATTTCCATTTATCACAGCCCCTTATACGATATCATTATAAATGATACCAAACATAATTTATACCTATTTTACGCTGGCCAGTCATCGGTTTATCATTGTGTATATAAGATGGAAAGTGAGTGATAAACATGATTGGAATGCAATATAAGGTCATTTTGCCAAAGGATTATGACATGGAGATTATTAGAAAAAGGGTAGAGGATAATGGGTATAAAACGGATGGTTTTCAAGACTTAAATTTTAAAGCTTATTTAATTACTGAGGCAGATAAGGACGGAAATTTCTATAACTGTTATGCACCTATATATATTTGGAATGGTCATGAAGGGATGAATAAATTTATTTTTGAAGGGTATTACGATAATATTTTACAATCGTTTGGGTGGCAACAAATAAATATAGGTGTTCCATTAGTTGTTAATTTAAAAAATGATTTTAAGAAATGTAGATATGTTGTTGAATATGAAGGAAGTATTTCTCAAAGTGAATCATTGATTGGGACTCAATCTACCATTGTGGATCAAAAGGTAGAGAATTGTTTAGGCAATGTAATAGTATATAATCCAGATAAATGGGGATATAGTAAGTTTAATTTTTATGAAGAAAAGCCTGATATGGTAACGAATAAAGGTACTACAGTATATGAGATTTTGCACATTTCACAATGATATCTTGTTGAATGCTAAATTAAGTAAAGGGGTGAAAATATATGCCTTTTGTGAACGTTTATTATCATGAAAATATATTAAATGAAGAAGAATTGAAAAAGATAGGTGAATGTATTCATCTTTCATTAATTAAACATTTTAACATCCCTGAAAATGATTTTTTTGAAATGTTTGTACCTTATCAACAAAATCATTTTTTATATGATCCATATTATTTATTAGAAAGAGGAGAAAAGAGAACAGAGAATATGATGTATGTTTCTATCACATGTGGACCAGGAAGAACGATAAAGCAGAAACGCGATCTGTATCAGTCAATATCTTTGAGGGTTTCTGAATGTTCTAGTATAAAAAGTGCAGACATTTTTATTACACTTAACGAGACAGCCGCTGAAAATTGGTCGTTTGGTCAAGGATTGGCGCAATTGGTAAAAGTGAAGGGGGAGTGAAATGATGAATGAATCCATTGAATATTGTATTCAAGAGAAAATGAGAGAAAAGGCACCTGCATTTGCTCATTATAGTGAAAAAATATTGTTCGAGGAAGTGTGGCGAGATGACACTTTAACATTAAGAGAAAGGAGTTTATGTACAGTGTCGGTATTAATCAGTCTTGGTAATACAGAACAATTACCATTTCATTTGCGACTGGCCAAACAAAATGGAATTAAAGAAAATGAAATGATTGCATTAATAACACATATGGCTTTTTATGTTGGTTGGCCCAAAGCAGTAGGCGCTTTACATATAGCAATGAATGATATGGAAAGTTAAGAATAACGATAAGAAAGAATTCATTTAAACATGAATTCTTTCTTATCGTTATTTATGTAATACTTTAATGAGATATTTTTCACTTTTTCTCTTGCTTTTTTATCACTTGCGTAGTAAAGTGATAGTGAGATTCACGATAGGAAGTGATCAAACATGCGTGATAATACGATAGGATCATTAATATGGTTACGTTTAATACGATTTACGAACCAAAGTAATCAGATGTCAAATGAGTTTTTAAAACGTTTTGATTTAACGACTGCTCAATTTGATGTGCTTTTACAAATACGTACGTATCAACCACTAACACAAATGGAGTTAGCTGAAAAGGTAACTGTTACACAAGGCGGTATTTCTCGAATGTTAACGCGTCTTGAAAAAGAAGGATATATTGTACGAAAACAAGATTGGAAAACGAAAACAATTAGTCTGACAGAGCAAGGGGAAGCTGCCTTAGAGAAAGCATTGCCAGAGCAACTTGCATTTCAATCATCTTTTTTTGATGATGTATTGAATGAAGAAGAACAGAAAATATTATACGAGCTAATGACGAAAGTTCATAAGCACAGTGAAAAAAAAGAATTACCGAAAGAGTAATTTTTTTTACATTATCAATTGACTAATCAAGTGATGTTGTAAACAATAGAGAAAAACATTGGACTTACAAAAGTTTTTAAAAGAGAAACTAATAACACTTCATTAAAGGAGAGAGTAATGATGGAAAAATACCGTATGAATACAAGTAAAGGAATGGAGTTTGGATTATATTCAATTGGGGATCATGTTTTAAATCCACATAACGGAGAGAAAATTAGTGCTGAACAAAGAATTCATGAATTAATTAAAACAGCAAAGTTAGCGGATGAAGCTGGACTTGATGTATTTGCTGTCGGTGAAAGTCATCAAACACACTTTACAACGCAAGCTCATACAGTTATTTTAGGAGCGATTGCGCAAGCAACGAAAAATATAAAAATTGCAAGTTCAGCAACGATAATAAGTACATCTGATCCGGTACGAGTATACGAGGACTTTGCTACACTTGATTTGATTTCTAATGGACGTGCAGAAATTGTGGCTGGTCGTGGATCTCGTATTGGGGGATATAGTTTACTTGGTTATGATGTGAATGATTATGAAGAGTTATTTGAAGAGAAGATGGATCTTTTATTAAAAATTAATAAAGAGGAACATGTAACATGGAATGGACAGTTCAGAGCACCGCTTGCGCATGCATCGGTTATTCCAAGAGCTAAAAATAATAACTTACCAATTTGGCGTGCAGTTGGTGGCCCACCAGCTAGTGCGATTAAAGCAGGACGTGCAGGTGTACCAATGATGATAACAACACTAGGTGGCCCAGCTATTAACTTTAAAGGATCAGTAGATGCTTACCGTGAGGCGGCTGCTCAAAGTGGATTTAATCCAGCGAGTTTGCCAGTTGCAACAACGAGTTTATTTTATACAGCGAAAAATTCACAAGATGCACTTAGTGAATACTACCCTCACATTAATGCTGGTATGCTTACGCTACGCGGTGGCGGGTATCCGAAACAACAATTTACAAATACAATAGATTACCGTGACGCGTTAATGGTTGGTAGCCCGCAACAAATTATTGAAAAAATGCTTTACCAATATGAATTATTTGGGCAACAACGCTTTATGGCACAAATTGATTTTGGTGGCGTACCATTTGATAAAATTGAGAAAAACATCGAATTAATTGCTACTGAAATTTTACCGGCTATTAGAAAACATACAGCAAAATAAATTAAAAAATACCGAGAGTCTAATCGATTCTCGGTATTTTTTAATTTATTTTAGTTTGAAAAAATGACAAAAAAGTGAATTTTTAATCTGAAAAGAGGAGGTTATTTCCTATTTTTGAATAACAATATTTCATGTTTGAATTTTAGAAATACATTTTTATCTTGACAAAAAAACAACGAAATTATCCATTGGTTAATAGGACATTTTTTCGTGGGAAAGTCAAGTGTATAAAGAGAGGGACGATTATTTTATTGATGCAAAGATAAGTCTCATATTAAAAAAACACATTTTATCGATAAGAAAAATCTAATTCAAAAAAATACCAAAAGACATATTTCAGACAAAATGATGTCAATAATACGTCAAAAATCAGCTGAATTTACTATGCAGGTATATTATACAATTCGATTAACGAATAAAACACTACAGAAATAGTGAAAAGGTAAAAAATAGCATTAAAATAGTTTGAAAAACTGAAACTTCGTATTTTTCGACAATACATACAAAATGTTTTTGTCTTTTCGTATTTCTTAATAATTGAGCTTGATAAGATTGCTCAATTAACTTTTATTATAAAAACTATGAAGGAAGTGATTGTAGTATGGAAACGCTCGAATTGGCACGAATACAATTCGCATCAACAACGATTTTCCATTACTTTTTTGTTCCGCTGTCTATTGGTTTAGCTTTTATCATTGCGTTAATGCAAACGTTATATGTAGTAAAGGGACAAGAAATTTATAAGAAGATGACGAAGTTTTGGACGCAAATATTCCTTGTTAACTTTGCGGTAGGTGTAGTAACTGGTATTCTACAAGAGTTCCAGTTTGGTATGAACTGGTCAACCTATTCACGTTTCGTAGGTGATGTGTTTGGTCCATCACTTGCAATTGAAGGTTTATTAGCATTTTTCATTGAGTCTACATTTTTAGGTTTATGGGTATTCGGTGAGGATAAATTACCGAAGCGAATTCACCTTTTATGTATTTGGCTCCTTTCAATTGGAACAATGTTATCAGCATTTTGGATTTTAACTGCAAGTGCATTTATGCAATCGCCAGTAGGATATGAAATGGCAGCAGATGGACGTGCACAAATGAATGATTTCTTAGCGATCATTCAAAACCCACAATTATGGGTACAATTCCCGCATACCATTACAGCGGCAATTGCAACTGGTGCATTCTTTATTGCAGGTGTGAGTGCATGGAAAATAACGAAAGCGCAAGAAACGGAAGTGTTTAAAAAATCATTCCGCATTTCTATCATTGTTGGAACACTTACAACGGCGCTAGTATTATTCTTCGGTCATGCGCAAGCGCAACAATTAATTAAGACACACCCAATGAAAATGGCAGCAGCTGAAGCATTATGGAATACGAGTGAAGATCCAGCGCCATTTACAGTATTTGCGAAAATTGATGCAGAGAAGAAAGAAAATTCGTTTGAAATTCAAATCCCTTATATGCTAAGTCTATTATCATATGATAAATTTAGCGGTCAAGTAGAAGGGATGAATCAAATTCAAAAGCAATATGAAGAAAAATATGGGCCTGGAGATTATATTCCACCAGTACAAACGATGTTCTGGAGTTTTAGAGCGATGGTAATGAGTGGAACATTTATGCTTCTTCTAGGAGCGTACGGATGGTTCTTATCAAGAAAAGATCGATTAGTTGAAAAAACTTGGTATTTAAAATTAATGGTGTATGCAATTTCACTACCGTTTATCGGTAATACAGTAGGATGGATTATGACTGAAATGGGACGTCAACCTTGGGTAGTTTTCGGTGTTATGAAAACGGAAGATGCTGTATCTCCAAATGTTACGTTCGGAGAAGTGCTATTCTCTTTAGTTTCGTTCACATCATTATATTTAATTATAGGTGGAATTACAGTTTACTTATTCGTTCGTATTATTAAAGGACATGAGAATAAGAAAGCGAAACAGGATTCTCAAAGCCATGATCCATTTGATAAGGAGGATGAGTATGTTATCTCTTAATGAGTTGTGGTTTATTATTATTGCAATTTTATTCGTAGGTTTCTTTGTTCTTGAAGGTTTCGATTTCGGTGTAGGTATAGTTTCAAGGTTTTTAGGAGAAAACGATTTAGAGAAAAGAATATATTTAAATACAATTGGTCCATTCTGGCACGCGAATGAAGTATGGCTTGTTTGTGCAGGTGGCGCTATGTTCGCAGCATTCCCGCACTGGTATGCAACTTTATTTAGCGGGTTTTACATTCCGTTTGTATTTATGCTTCTCGCTTTAATTATACGAGGTGTTTCTTTTAAATTCCGTGCGAAAATAGATAATCATAAATGGAAAGGTTTTTGGGATTGGGGTATGTTTTTAGGGAGTTTACTACCTCCTATCCTTTGGGGAGTTGCCATTGCTAACTTTATGGTAGGTATTCCAATTGATGAGACTAAAAATGCTGTAGGTGGATTCTTACAATTACTTCATCCATTTGCGTTACTTGGAGGAGTTATGTTCCTTCTGTTATGTATTGTTCACGGATTGCAATTCCTTACTATACGTACAACAGGTAAGTTAAGAGAACGTGCACGTATTGCTGCGTTGAAAATTGCACCACTTGCAATTATAGCACTTCTTATTTTTGCCGGTGTAGGGTTATGGAAAACAGATATTTTCACTGGTCATGGTACAGAGTGGATTATGGTTCCAATCGGAGCTTTTGTAGCGTTATGTGCGTCAACATTATTAAACAAAAGAAGAAGAGATGGTTGGGCTTTCTTTATGACAAGTTTAACAATCATTTTACTAAGTGCAAGTGTGTTTGCTGGCATGTTCCCACGTGTCTTAATTAGCTCGTTAGGGTCAATATACGATTTGACAATTTATAATGCAGCATCAGGCGATTATGCACTAAAACTGATGACGTATTTTTCAATTGCTATATTGCCATTTGTTTTGGGAAGTCAAATATGGAGTTTCTATGTGTTTAGACAACCTGTTAAGTCAGATAAAGATTTGGAGTACTAATGAAAAGAAAAAGAGGACTTCCGTCGTATCCTGGTAGCCGCGTTTTATATGTAGTGCTAACAATCATTAGCATGTTAGAAGCTTTTAGTATTATTGCACAAACAGTGTTTTTAGCGAGGGCTATTACGTTTTTATTTCAGGGAGAAGCAGTGCAATCTATGTTAAATGAAACTGTTTATTTTGGAATCACGTTTGCAGTACGTCATTTGCTAGTTCGAATGTCACAAATATTAGTGGAACGTTTCGCTGAAAAAACAGGATCGCTACTGAGAAAACAATTAATAGAGGCGTATTTCACATTAGGTCCACGGTATGTTCAAACTGTTGGAACAGGTCATCTGGTTACCTTATCGATAGAGGGTATTGAGAAATTTAAAACATATATTGAATTAACAATTCCTAAAATGATTAGAAGTAGTATCGTACCAGGACTAATTGTACTATATGTTTTTACACTAGATATTGAGTCAGGAATTATTTTAGTTGTAACGATTCCTATCGTAATTATTTTTATGATCCTACTAGGATTAGCAGCGCAGAAAATGGCGGATAGCCAATATGAAACATATCGTGTTCTTTCTAATCATTTTGTAGATACGTTAAAAGGATTAGAAACATTAAAGTATTTAGGTCAAAGTAAACAACACGAAGGAAAGATTGAAAAAGTAAGTAAAAGATATAGAAAAGCAACGATGCGTACTTTGCGAGTTGCTTTTCTTTCTTCATTTGCATTAGATTTCTTTACGAGTTTATCAATTGCATTTGTAGCGGTCGGATTAGGGATACGTTTAATAGATGGAACAATTGTACTATTGCCAGCCCTTACGATTTTAATTTTAGCTCCGGAATACTTCTTGCCGATTAAACAAGTTGGAGCAAATTATCATGCTACGTTAGATGGACAACTTGCAATGGAGCAAATAGAAGAGATTTTACAGCGACAAAAAGAAATAGGGAAGAAAGAATCTAATGTAGACTTAATATGGAATTCAACTAGTAACTTGAAATTACAAGATGTAAAAGTAAAGAATGATGAATCTGAAAAAGCTATATTAGAGGAAATTGATTTTACTTGGAAAGGAACTGGCGCTATAGGTGTAATTGGTGAAAGTGGAGCAGGGAAATCAACGTTAATCGACGTATTAGCAGGGTTTTTAACTCCTTCAGCTGGAAAGTTGATTGTAAATGGTGTGAAAATTGACGGGGCTACTCGTGAAGAGTGGCAAAAGAATATTGCTTATATTCCGCAGCAACCTTATATTTTCCCGCTTTCATTAAAAGATAACATTTGTTTCTATGAAACAAATACAACTGATGAAGAAGTGGAAAGAGTTATGAATGAAGTCGGTCTTCGTTCACTTGTTACATCGCTTCCAAATGGAATGTACGAAAGAATTGGAGAAGGTGGGCGTATGCTGAGTGGCGGACAAGAACAACGTGTCGCAATGGCGCGAGCCCTTTTAAGTAAAAAGCCAATTATCTTATTAGACGAGCCTACAGCACATCTTGATATTGAAACTGAATTTGAAATAAAGCAAGCGATGTTACGTCTGTTTGAAGGTAAGTTAGTATTTCTTGCAACACATCGTCTTCACTGGATGAAACAGATGGATCATATTCTTATTTTAAATAAAGGGAAAATGATAGAAAGTGGAACGTATGAAGAGCTTTTAAAGAATGAGGCATTACATTTTCATAGGAAAGAGAGGGGATAGAGATGAGTAACTGGATTAAACCGTATATACAGCAAAATAAAGGTAGAATGGCTGTAACTATTTTCCTTGGTCTTCTTGGAGTTAGTTCAGGGGCGATGTTACTTTTTATTTCAGGTTATTTAATCTCTAAATCTGCTCTTAGACCAGAAAATGTAATGGCAGTTTATGTACCTATCGTTGCAACACGTGCGTTTAGTATAGGACAAGCGGTATTTCATTATGTAGAGCGTTTAGTTGGACACGATGTTGTATTACGCATATTAGAAAAGATGAGAACGAAACTATATGGGATAGTAGAGCCACAGGCGTTATTTTTCCGTTCGCGATTCCAAACGGGTGATATGTTAGGGGTATTATCCGAAGATATAGAACATTTACAAAACCTATATTTACGTACAATATTTCCTAGCATATTAGCATTAGTCGTATATAGCATATTCGTACTTGTTATCGGTACATTTGACGTAGTGTTTGCACTTATTGCAGCATGTATGTTGGCTATTATCGTTTTTCTTCTTCCATTTATATCATTACTTTTAATGAAGAAACATCATGTTACTTTAAAGCAAGGAAGAAACCGTTTGTACCAACAACTAACAGATGCTGTTTTTGGATTATCTGATTGGCAAGCAAGTGGTAGAAAAGATGAATTCATTGATAAGTATGTAGAGCAAAATGATCAGTTGTTAAAAATTGAGAAAAGAATGAAGCGCTGGAATCATATTCGGGACAGTATCATTCAATTAGTAGTAGGGATTGTAGTCATTTCAATGATTATATGGACTGGAAATGAGGCGGCAAGTGAACAGATTGCACCTACTGTTATTGCGGCTTTCGTCTTAATGACGTTATCTGTCACAAACGCGCTTATTCCTCTTTCAGATGCTATCGATCGAATTCCATCATATGTAGAATCCGCTCATCGTCTCAATCAAGTAGAAGGTAATGGTGTTTTACAGGATGAAAAGGAATTACCTAGAGATAAAGATTATATTGCATCTAAACATATAGACATTGAATTAAATCATGTATCGTATAGTTACCCACATAGTAATGAAGTTGTATTGAAAGACGTATCATTACAAATAAAAGCAGGAAAAAAAATCGCCATTTTAGGAAGAAGCGGAACTGGAAAATCTACTTTGTTAAAATTGTTAACAGGTGCACTAAGCCCATTACATGGTGAAGTTTTATTGAATAGTGAACATGCTCATACGAATCTTTTATCAAAATATATTTCTGTATTGAATCAAAAGCCGCATTTATTCGATACGACAATTGGAAATAATGTGAGGATAGGCAAACCAGAGGCAACAGATGAAGAGATATGGAAAGCTTTAGAGAAAGCACAATTAGCTTCGCATATTGCTTCTCTTCCAGATGGATTACAAACGAAAATGCATGAGATGGGAAAAAGATTTTCTGGCGGGGAAAGACAACGAGTTGCTTTTGCAAGAACGCTAATGCAAGAAGCACCAATCATTGTACTAGATGAACCTACAATCGGCTTAGATCCAAAGACAGAATTATCTTTAATAGAAACGATGTTTTCTGCAACGGAAGAAAAGACAGTAATTTGGATTACGCACCATCTTGTAGGAATGGAGCATGTTGATGAAGTAATATTCCTTGATCGTGGTCAAATTGTGATGCAAGGTAGTCATGAACAACTTCTGAAAGAAAACGAAAAGTATCGTATGCTTTATGAGTTAGACAAAGGAATATAATTTTATTAAGTATGTAATGGAAAAATAGCTACGCCTAATGGTGGAGCTATTTTTTGTTTTGAAATAAATATTCTATTCTTTTTTTGATGGATGGCAAATGTATATGATCGTTACGAATGAAAAATGAATTTCATATTATACATATAATGGAGGGGATATACGTGAAGGAGCAGTATAAAATTATTGTTTTAAGTGATGAATTATCAAAGGGGAAGATTCAAAATGCATTAGACAAAAATAAATGTAAAACAATCGTTCATGTTGTAGATGTTTCAGCCATTGTTCAAATAGAAAATTCTTTTCAATATATAGTCATTTGGAGAATGGACGCAGAAAAAATTACAAATGAATTGATAAATAGGGGCGTGCAAAGTTCAAAAATTATTAATTTAACAAAATACATGTATGAATGGAGGAATAAATTAATTTCTATCTATCAAATAAATCCGGATCTTATGTCTTTATATATTGCTATGAAAAAAGCAAAGAGTGATCCAACGTATGAATTGTTTGCGACAGGTTTATCTTACCCGCATTGTGGTATAAGTACGGAGATCCTCTCAAAAAAGTCAATAAAATTTACACTTCCATCGCAAGACCTGTACTATGATTATTTAATAGCGTCACAACTGCTATCAAACGATCATTCCTTTCAATATTGTTTGATAGGAATAGCCTATTTCTCTTTTTACTTTGACATGTCGTTATCATCTGAAGCATATAGAATTCACAAAGTATATTATCCATTGTTTCAAGATGGTCATCATACTGTAGTTCACTCTCCTCTACCCACTGATGGATTCTCCCATCTAAATACTCCGAAACCACTTCTTTCTATTTTTAATTTGCATTTTGAATATATTTTATTAGATAAACTAAAAGATGAATCATTGATACTGCCCTGGATAAATGCTGAATGGAATACTACTCCTCTTCATATTCCTTTTGAAGAACACGGGAAAATAAGAGCGGCTTCACATGCTAAATTGGCGTATCCTCAAACTTTAGTTGAAAATAAAATAATTTTTAAAAAATATTTAGAATTACTGTTAAAACATGATATAAAACCACTAATTGTTGTATTCCCAGTTACTTCACATTATTTCAATTGTAGTAGTAAGAAATTAAAAGAAGATTTTTATAAAGTTATAAATGATTTTCAAACTCAATATTCTTTTCAAATTATAGATCTATTTGATTCACCATTATTTTGTGATGATGATTTTTATGATAGTGATCATATGAATAAAAAAGGTGCAAATAAAATGTCCGCATTATTAAATATGTTTATTCAGGAACGAAAAGTATGATAATTTGTTTCATGTTTGCATAAAAGTATATAGGCTCCATACAGTTAAAGTAATGTGATTTTTGTGTCGCGTATATAAATAATATGCGAAGAGGTGAGAGAGTTAAAATGAGAACTCGTATTGAAAGAACTGAAGAGGTGGTAGAGCAACTTCCGTTGGTAAGTGTATTAATTCCTACGTATAATCGTCCTCGTTACTTTGAAAAGGCGCTATGTAGTGTGTTAGAACAAACGTACCCTAATATAGAAATTATAGTTGGAGATGACAGCACGAATGATGAAACAGAAAAAGTGTTACAAAAATACTTATGTGATCATTCAAATATTATTTATATAAAAAACAGATCAACTCTCGGACAATTTGAAAATGCGCTCATGTTATTTAATGAAGCGAACGGTGAATATATAAATTTTTTAATGGATGATGATGTATTTCATGTGAATAAAATTGAAAAAATGATGAAGTATTTTTTCGATGATTTAGATAATGAAATTAAGCTTGTAACATCTCATCGTCAAGTCATTGATGATAAAGGGAAAGAGCTACGACATATTTATTCGACTGTCCGTTTATTTGAAGAGGATACCATTATAGCGGGAACAGAATTAGGAAATAAGGTAATTGTGGATCAAAAAAATTATATTGGAGAACCGACAACAGTTTTATTTCGTAAAAATGATTTACAAGAACCGTTTGGGATTTTTGATAAGAGGCGGTATTTATGTAACGTAGATATAGCTTCATGGTTATCTTTATTAAGTAAAGGAAAAGCTGTATATATAGCAGAGACACTTAGTTACTTTCGATTACATCCAGATCAACAGTTAAATGAATCTAATAAAATGATGGATGGATTAGAAGATTTTTCACATAGTATTTTAGCAGGAGAAAAATATGGTTTCTTATCTAACGAAAAAGAGTTAGATAAAGCGATAACTAATTTTCTAGATTATGCAAGAAGGATAGTTCCATCATCAATATTATATACATTAGACTATTATCAAAAAATTAAAGAAAAGAAAATAAACATAGAAAAGAAAAAACAACATATAAATAATAATTCGCCTTTACCGAAAGTAAGTATACTGATTCCTGCGTACAATAGGCCGTATTACTTGGAATTGGCACTTAACAGCGCTCTGAATCAAACATATGAAAATATTGAAATTATTATTTCTGACGACAGTACAAATAATGAAGTCAATGCGATGATTCAACCGTATTTACGTGAATATGAGTGTATTACATATGTTAAAAATGAAACTCCGTTAGTTGCTGAAAACTTTAATAAGTGTATAGAACTTGCGAACGGGGATTATATAAACTTTTTATTAGATGATGATTTATTTCATCATGAAAAGATCGAGAGAATGATGAAATACTTTTTGACGTTAGAAAATATTTCATTTGTGACGTCTTATCGTGAACTGATTGATGAGAACGGAGAGATATTACCAGCCTCAACATTGAATATGAAAATTGCGAAAGAAACTACACTTTTTGAAGGAAAAGAGTTAGGGAATTACATATTGAAAAATTTAAAAAATATAGTGGGTGAGCCGACAACTGTTCTATTTAATCGAGATATGTTTGAAGGGAAGTTTGGGTATTTTAAAGGGAAGGCTTATTCTGCTATTAATGACATTGCAACTTGGTTAGATATGATGAGGAAAGGGAAAGTAGTTTATATAAAAGAGCCTCTTAGTTATTTTAGACAACATAGTGGACAAAATCAAAAACAAATGCATTTTATTTTAATGACAATTGACGAATGGATTGAATTAATTATAGATGCATATAATAGTGGTTTTTTAAGTTCTGAGAGGGATTATAAAGAGAGCCTATCTTATTGTTTAGAAAATGCAGGATTTATAGTTAAAGATGCAGTAAGAAATGGAGAACTAGATCAAATTTATAATGAAAAGATTAAAAAAGGATTAAACAAGCTAGTTGCTCATATATTTGAGAAAGAATCTTGTTATTGTCAATATTGCAATCAACAATTTGAAAAATTTTTACCTTGGCCAGCACATTATGATTTTCCGAAATATAAATTTGAGATGTGGAATAAAGATACAGGGATATGTCCAGTTTGTAGTTCAATGGATCGTGAAAGATTGTATCGTGCGTACATTGAAACGGAAACGGACTTGTTAAGTAGAAAATACACCATGCTTCATATTGCACCTGAAGCGAATGTAAGGGATTGGTTTAACGAGTATAAAAATATTACGTATGTATGTGGGGATATAGAACCAAAGGATCCATTAATGAAGGAAATTGATGTTACAAGTATTATATATGATAGTAATACGTTTGATGTAATTTTATGTAGCCATGTATTAGAACATGTTCTTGACGATGATAAAGCAATGCGAGAGTTATATAGGGTTTTAAAACCAAATGGATGGGGAATTATTCAAGTACCAATCGTAATGAATGTAGATTCTATTATAGAGAATAAATTAATTGTAACACCACAATTGAGAAAATTAGCTTTTGGTCAAGAAGATCATGTGAGAATTTATAATCAATCGGGATTCATTCAACGATTAACGAATGCAGGATTTAAGGTGGAATTATATAACATAGCTGAAAGACAAGGAATGAAAAGTGCGAGGAAATTTGGATTATCTGAAACAGATATGCTCTATATTGTCCGAAAATGATAGGAAGGAATAAATAGATATGGAGAATATTCCTTTTTTACGTGCTTCAACTGTACCAGTAATTGAGTATTTAGATGAATTGAAGGAAATTGATGCATCGCACATATATACGAATTATGGACCTATAAATCAACGTTTTGAACAAACAATTATGTCGGGATTTTTTCAGAACAGGGGAGCTGTTACAACAGTAGCAAACGCAACGTTAGGGTTAATGGCGGCCATTCAACTTAAGAAAAGAAAAAAAGGAAAGTATGCCCTCATGCCTAGTTTTACATTCCCTGCAACTCCATTAGCGGCTATTTGGTGTGGGTTGGAACCTTATTTTATTGATATTTCAATAGATGATTGGTATATGGATAAAACAGTACTCTGGGATAAGATTGAAGAATTAAAAGAAGAGGTTGCGATTGTTGTCCCGTACGCAACTTTTGGCTCATGGATGAACTTAGAAGAATATGAAGAATTAGAGAAAAAAGGTGTTCCGGTTGTCGTAGATGCGGCACCGGGATTTGGATTAATGAATGGAGGGATGCATTACGGTCAAGATTTTAGTGGAATGATCATATATAGCTTTCATGCAACAAAGCCTTTCGGAATTGGTGAAGGAGGGCTCATATATAGTAAAAATGAAGAAGATATACAACGTATTAAAAGAATGGGGAATTTCGGATTTGATACAAATCGTGAATGTACGATGATGGGGTTAAATTGTAAAATGTCTGAATATGCGGCCGCGATTGGGATTGCAACTATGAAAAAATGGGATGACAAATTAAAAGAACGCACCCGTATTTCTGAATGGTATAAACAATTGTTACAAAGTAATGGGTTAATGAAAAAAGGGTGGCAACTCCAAAAGACAGAAGCAGTTATTCAGCAATTTATGCCTATTCTTTGTCCGGAAGAAGTTCGCAACAAACAAGTAATAGAAGACCTGAAAAAACAGAAAATAGAAGCTAGATTATACTTTTCGCCCTCTTGCCACCAACAAGTTCTTTTTAGAAACTATAAGTCTACAGATTTAACAAGAACGAATAAAATAGCAAAACGAATAGTAAGTTTGCCTTTATGGGAAGGAATGACGAAAGAAATAGTAGAACAAATTGTAATCTGTTTAGGACAGAAGGTGGTGTCGGCAGATGAATAGTTTTTATAGTCAAGAAGAGCTAAAGAAAATTGGATTTTTATCTGTTGGGAAAAATGTATTGATTAGTAAAAAAGCAAGTATATATAATCCAGGTGTTATATCAGTTGGTAATCATGTAAGAATTGATGATTTTTGCATTTTAAGTGGCAAAATCACAATTGGAAGTTATTCGCATATATCAGCGTATACAGCGTTATATGGAGGGGAAGTTGGAATTGAAATGCATGACTTTGCAAATATATCAGCTAAAACCTTAGTATATGCGGTACTTGATGATTTCAGTGGAAATACTTTAATGGGGCCAACTGTCCCGAATCAATATAGGAATGTGGAAACAGAAAAAGTTATTTTTAAAAAACATGCGATTATTGGCGCTGATTCTATTATTTTTCCAAATGTAACTATAGGAGAAGGCACAGCAGTAGGTGCGATGAGTATGGTGAAAGAGAGTTTAGAAGATTGGTATATTTATGCTGGAGTTCCCGTAAGAAAAATAAAACCTCGTCAAAGAAAGATGCTGGAGTTAGAAATTGATTTTTTAAAAAACATTCATTCTTAACAAAAAGAAGGAATGTTTTTTATTTTTATGGTGCAGCAGAGTGTGTATATAAACGTATTATGTTTTAAATTTTGCTGACCAAGGCAATACTGAGCCATAGTGAATGTAAAGTTGGAGGGCGAGCGTATATGTTTGATGAGGATGGGATTGTTTTAATTATGGAACCGGCTGATGAAAGAAATTTGAGGAGATTTATTTTTTCAGTACCAAAGTCAGTGTATGAAAAGAAGGGGCTTACATTACACTATGGAACAGCTATAGGACAAGGATATACGGATATAATTGAAGATATTATTAGCGTACATATAGAAGTAGATGTTGTAACAGTAATCGGGCATGTAAGAGGGTAAATAGCTATTTGAAAAAAGGTTATAAGTAATGTAGCTAGAAGTTAGGATAGAGAAACTTACAGACAATTATAAAGACGAAGGGAGCCTAAAATGAAAATAAAATCAATTTTATTAGTATTTATAGTTACAATTGGTTTGATGGGATGTTCACTCGTTGAACAAGGAAAGAACTCCATAGATTATGCTCAAAAAGCGACAGATTATGTAAATGAAATAAGTGCGTTTGCAAATGATGCACCAGCATTAGCTGAAAAGGCTGTTAATGATAGTGAAGCTCGAAAAGAATTAGAAGCGAAGCTTAGTGAAATTAAACAAGATATACCCGTTTTTAATGAATTAACACCGCCTGATGTAGCAAAGGATCTTCATCAGCAAATCGTCGGATATAACGAAAAGTTAAATACGTTAATTGATACGGCGATGACAAAAATAGAAGAAGGGAAAGTGAATGTAGAAGAGTTTAAAAACTCTGAGCTTATGCAGACGGTAGATCAAGTTCGAGATTTGAAAGATAAGGTGCAAAATTTAGGTCAATAGTAAAAGGCTCCGTTTATCACAAACGGAGCCTTTTACTATTGGATACAATAAACGATTACACCAACGATAATAATCATGTTGCCGATGAGTTTACGTTTCGTTATTTTTTCCCCTAGGAAATACCAACCGAAAATTAATATGATGATATAACTTAAGGATTCTAATGCTGATGCTTGTTTTAATGCCATTCCCTTCATGGCGATAACATTTAATCCAGCGTTAATTACAAATAAAGAGTAGCCAATAATAACATAAGGATTCACATATTCTTTTATTCTAGAATCGTATTGTTGCAAAGTAGCTTTTTTTAATAATATTTGTGAGTAATTAGCTAAAATTATCCCGAAAATAAATAATAACATATAACTATTCATCTTTTGTCACCACCACAATTCCGACGATAATAATAGCTGCACCAAGTAAATGATTCCACTGAATCGTATCTCCAAATAGAAATACTGACCAAAGCATTGACCATAGTATAATAATCCCGCGATGTGAATATGCTTTTGATATTTCGAAATGTTTAATTACTTGTTGCCATAAAATTGCATATCCAAATAAAAGTATAACTAGTCCGAAATAAGCAATAAAAAATGAGATGGAAGCAATGGGAAATTTAGCCGCCCATTTCATGTAAACCATAATGATAGAATATATCAAAAAAGCTACATGTAAAAATAAGTAATTTTTAATAGTTGGTTTCATTTATTCACTCTCTTTTGCATATAAATATATATTTATACCTAATTTTTCTAATGATAGATATTGGAACGTATTTAGTTTAATCTTTCACATTCCAAATTATATAGTATCATGGCTTTTATTGTAAAACAATAAAAGCCATGTATTCATTTTTTCCAAGGTTCTACAATATGTATCGTTTTATTTGTTGCATCCATCTCTACTTGAACACCGATAGGCATGGTGATCATTGGATGTGTATGGCAACAATCGAAGTCTGCTAGAAAAGGAATTCTTTGATTTTGAAGTACTTCTAATAGTATTTCAAAAGGTTTTCGATTTGTACCACAATGATCAAATTGCTCATGTTTTCCAAGAATAATCCCTGAAATTTTATCGAATACACCATTAATTTTAAGGAATGAAAAGCTTCTTTCAATAGTAGCTGCATCTTTTGAGCTATCCTCAATAAATAGAATATCGCCTTCTTGAATACATGGCATAAAAGAGCTGCCCCAAATTCCTTGTATTGTATTTAAGTTGCCGCCAATTATCCGTCCGGTAGCTTGTCCATTTGTTACAGAAATCCAATTATTTGGTCTAAGTTCTTTTTCTTTCGTTTTCTCTTCCCAATTAATAAATTCGTCTGACCAAAATAAAGGTTGTTTTATGTTGTAAGGAAGTGCTTGATCATGCAGTAATGTTTCTACAAAATATTTGTATGTATCATCTACAAAAGGCTCAAATTCTCCAAAGGAGGGAACGAGTGCCGGGCCGTAAAATGTAGGGAGTCCTGTTTTTGCATAAATCCCTAGTAATAAAGCTGTTGCATCTGAATACCCAATCATTATTTTAGGGTTATTTAGAAAAGCATCATAATCAATATAAGGTAATAAGGAATTTGAATTCATGCCACCAATTGTTGACATGATACAAGAAACATTAGGATTTCTTATTAAAGCATTTAGTTCCTCAGCACGCTCTTGTATACTACCCGAACGATAATAATCATATCGACCTGTTAGTGAACCTTCTAATATATGAAATCCTTTCTGTTGTAAGTAAGATTTCGCTCGTTCAAATCTTTTAGGAGAAGTGTAGGTTACTGGAGAAGAAGGTGAGTAAATCCCAATTGTGTCTCCGTATTTTAATGATTTTGGAAGTGGCATTTGTATGAATCCCTTCTATTAATAGTTTTATTCATAAGGATTTATCATTGAATATTCTTATATTTCGGTATTGTTATTGTAACATACATGCATTGAAATAATAATTGCTGTAGATGAATAAATATGCTTTTTACCTTGACGATATAAAGGGAAAGTTGTTATGGTTAAATGTGAGTGTATAAAAGGTTTGTTAAAGGAGTTTTGAAATGAAGCGGTTAAAATGGGGAAGGCTGACAGTCCTATTAGTCATTGTTTTAGGGATATGTTGGTTCTTATTCCAAGGAACTCAAAAGAGTGCAACAAGTATAGAGGGACAACCTTTACAAGTGGCAGAACTACCTAAAACAGGATTAGTTGAAAAAGTAGTCCCACCAAAGTACATACCACCGGAAATTGATGCAAAAGCAGCTATGATTATTGATGCGAGTAATGGAGATATTATTTATCAACATAATGAAAATGAGGCTTTTGCGCCAGCAAGTATGTCTAAGATGATGACAGCATATCTTCTATTAGAAAATGTACATAATGGGAAAGTTCGCTGGGAAGATCCGGTGAAAATGAGTGCGAAAGCGGCACAAACAGAGGGAGCGAGAATCCCAGTACAAGTTAATGACACATTAACTGTTAAAGATTTATATCATGCATTAATGATTGAGTCAGCTAATAATTCAGCTGTGGCTTTAGCAGAACATATGGCAAAATCGGAGAAAGATTTCGTTCAGCTTATGAATGCAAAAGCGAAACAGTTAAAAATGTCGGAACATGCTAAATTTGCAAATGCTTCTGGATTACAAGAGCCCGATGGAAGTGAAACAAAAATGACGGCTGGTGATGTAGCAAACTTGGCGTATCATCTTATAAAAGATTACCCAGAAATATTAGAAGTGACTCACTTACGTCAAAGTCAGTTAGCATTTAATAATATTAATGTTATAAGTACAAATGATATGTTAAACAAAAATAATAAAGCTTTATATATAGAAGGAATAGACGGATTAAAAACAGGATTTACAGATAGCGCAGGGTATTGTTTTACGGGTACAGCAAAACAAGGTGATACTCGTATTATTACAGTTGTTATGGGAACAAAAGGTAAAACAAAGCGTTTTACAGAGACGAATAAGCTAATGTCTTATGCATTTGGCTTAGTTAATTAAGTGAAATACTGATTTGGATTATCATATAAGAAAGGCAATTTGTTGTTACGTATTATCGGTAACAACAAATTGCCTTTTATTTTTTAGCACTAATAAAGTAAAAAGGTAAAAAATGTGAGTGTTATTATTTGAGTTTATTATTGTTTGTTTATATTATAAAGTTAGAAACTTATTAATGATAAGTTTTGAGGGGCATATGATGTGTACATAGGAAAAAGCCTCAAATGAAAATTGGAGGGAATTATGATGGCAAAAGATTTTTACTCAGCGATTGAAGACAGAAGATCTATTTACGCAATTAGTAAAGAACAAGTAGTTTCTGATGAAAAAATTCAAGAAGTGATTTATCATGCTGTAAAACATACACCTTCAGCTTTTAACTCTCAGAGTGCTCGCGTTGTCGTCTTGCTTGGAGAACAACACGATAAGTTATGGGATATTACGAAAGAAACGTTACGAAAAATTGTACCTGAAAATAACTTCGATTCTACGGAAGAAAAAATGAATGCATTTAAAAGTGGTTATGGAACAGTTCTATACTTCGAAGATAGTGAAGTGGTGGAACAACTGCAAGAAAAATTTGCATTATACAAAGAGAACTTTCCAATTTGGTCTCAGCAATCCTCTGGAATGTTACAATTTGCAATTTGGACAGCTTTGGAAATTGAAGGGTTTGGTGCTACATTGCAACATTACAATCCATTAATTGATGAAGAAGTGAGAAAAGAATGGGGAGTTCCAGAAAATTGGAAGCTTATTGCGCAAATGCCGTTTGGTAAACCGGTTGTACCTGCAGGTGAAAAAGAATACCAGCCTTTAGAAAACCGTGTGAAAATTTATAAATAATGTAGGAACGAGTGGGGGAATTGTTTATCCCCCACTTTTTATAAGTAGTAAGGATTTTTTTGATAGGAATTTTTTATCTGATTTTTTAATTCGTTTTTACGTGTTTCAATAGTTGATATTTTTTGTAAGGTAATAATTGAAACGAATTGAAAAAAAGCATAGTACAGTTCTATATTTTTATTTATAGGATCATCTATTATGTTTTTCATAAATATACCTCCCTTTTGATTCCACTATTTGCAAGCAATAAAACAATCATCTTAAAATTCAATTGCTTTCCGTGTAGGGTAAATAAAATGTGTATAGATTAAAACGCTACTATATATATGATAATATAAATAACCTATAAATTCCATAGACAGTTAAAAATGGGTAGCGGAATGTGTACTTTCGTCAAATTAGAACAGAATTTTTGAAGTTAAATCTTACAAATCGTCAAATCTTTTAAAAGTGATAGATAGTATCAAAAATAGTTTTCTAAAAATATTATACTATTGATAAAAAAAGTGTTTTTTGTCATGATAAGAGTATACTTCATAGGAGGAACTATACTAGGAAATACATTCTTTGCATTGTGTTAGATGAATAGAATTTTTTAAGTGGATAGAAAATATATACTAAGATAATGAATGGTATGTCGAATTTTCAATAAAATACATAGGAAATATAAAAAAAGCATTGCAAAAAGAGTAAGTTTAATGGTAAAGTTCACATGAAGTTCACACGGATTTCACTTCGTTCGTTTAAAATGAACTCTGTGTGAAAAATAAAACTCTTGTTAAAAAATGGAACTTAATGAATATTTTACTTTGATAATATTGTAAAGTATTAAGTTTATAAGTTTTTTTTAAGAGGATAGTAGGGAAAGGAAGTAAAGACAACTTATGAAAAAAGTAATTGCAGGTTTAGCAGCAGCTTCAGTAGCAGGTGTTGCAGTTCCAGGTATGGATTCTGCTCATGCACAAGTTTCAAACGAAGCGCTAAAAGAAATTAATGGACAAACTCAAACACAAACGACTGTAACTGAAACAAAAACTGTAGAAACAAAATCCGACTTAAAATACACAGTAACTGCTGATGTATTAAATGTTCGTTCAGGTGCTGGTACAGGACATAGCGTTATTTCTAAAGTAAAACAAGGTCAAGTACTACAAGTAATTGGACAAGAAAACGGTTGGTTCAAAGTAACTGTAAACGGTCAAACTGGTTATGTAAGTGGTGACTTCGTAACGACTGGTGGTAAAACAGGAACTACTGTTCAACAAGGAACTGGTACTTACACAGTAAACGTTTCTTCACTTAACGTACGTACAGGCCCAAGTACATCTCATACAGTATTAGGCTCTGTAAATAAAGGTAAAACAGTACAAGTTGTTGGTGAAGTACAAGATTGGTTTAAAATCAACTTCAATGGTGGAACTGGATACGTAAGCAAAGACTTCGTAACAAAAGGTGGTTCTGCTGTATCTAACCAAACACAACAACCAACTACAAACAACAATACTACTACAGTTCAAACTGGTGGTTCTTATGTTGTTAACACTGGTGCTTTAAAAGTACGTACAGGCCCAGCTACATACAACGCTGTAATCGGTGGTGTAACAAACGGTACAGTATTAAACGTTACTGGCGCTGAAAATGGTTGGTACAAAATTAACCATAACGGCCGCACAGGTTACGTAAGTGCAGACTTCGTTAAGTTTGTAAAAGGCGGAGTAAACAACGTTACAAATAACAATAACGTTACAAATAACGTTCAACAACCAGGTAAAGACGTACAAAAACCAACAACTGGTGGAGATACATCTTCAATCGCTGGATTCGCTAGATCATTAAATGGTTCACCATACAGAACAGCTGGTACAACACCTGCTGGTTTTGATTGCAGTGGATTCATTCACTACGTATTAAATCAAACTGGTCATAAAGGCGCTCGTCAAACAGTTGCTGGATACTGGAGCTCTAAAACAAAAACTAGCAATCCACAACCAGGTGATTTAGTATACTTCCAAAACACTTATAAATCAGGTCCTTCTCACATGGGTGTTTACTTAGGAAACGGTCAGTTCATTAGTGCAGAAACTGATGCAACTGGTGTACGTATTAGTTCTGTGAGTAACTCTTACTGGAGCAAGCACCTATTAGGTTACACAAAAGCATACTAAGAAAAAGTAGATTATATACTTTTCGTATAGAGAAAAGGCTTTCCAGGGAAACTTGGGAAGCCTTTTTATAGTTTAATAAATTGGGATGTAATAGTTTTTACTGTAACTTCCCGTTTAAAAATCGAGCGTATAGATCATGAAAGTAGTTGGGGCGGAATAAGTTTGCTGCATGTCCTGCTAACGGTATTTCTTTATATAAAACGTTAGGAAGAATGGACTTTAAATCAAAAAGACAAGATTTATAGAGATGATCATGTTCGCCCATTACCCATAGAATAGGGTGGGGAAGTGATTTTAATTTAGATTTTAAATCGAATTCTAACCGGTGACGTAATGATTGAGCAATAATTGATGAATGTAATTGCAATCCGAACCGATAATAAATATTTCTTGAAATGACTGCGAACGGATTTGCCTTTAGTATGCCACTTGGAAAAATGGTATTTGCGTATTGAGAGAGCCATTTAGAGTAATCGTCTCCTCGCTTCTCCCAAAACTTTTGAAATACGTTATATAAAAGGGAAGGGTTATTATAATGTCCACCAATATGACAAATGCTCAAAACTTTTTCTGGATGCATTTGTGCAAAAATGGTAGAGATATAACAGCCGTAGCTTAAAGCGCAAATATGAGCTTTTTGAATGCCTTCTTTTTCGTATAAATTCAATAATTGATCAACGAGACGCTGTAATGAAAATTCGATAGCTTCTCCTTTATCATCGCCGTGACCTAATAAGTCATAAGTGATAATGTTGTAAGAGGCGGAAAATCGTTTATGCTCTTTTTTGAAAGCACGACGATTGCCGACTAAACCATGAATAAAAATAATTGTTTCCTTTTTAGAATGTATATTTGTTTGCAAAAAGGATACTCCTTTCAATAACTGGAGATTTATATAGTATTGTAAATTAGTTATCTATCATTCACATAGAATAATATTAAGTACCAGGTAATAATATCAGATATTTATATCTGTTGTAAAGATGAGTTTTTATGTATATTTTGTAAAAATAGAAAAAGTGTGTTTACATTCAGTTTACATTTGTATTGTATTCTATTTTTAGAAAGAACAGTTTTGTTTAACACGAGGAGATGACAGAAATGGAAGTTAGAAATGAAATAAAGAAAAAAGGGAGTTGGAGGCAGTTTTTACGCCTTATTCAAGATACAAATCCTCCGAAAGGGATTCTTGTTTTTGCGTTATTCATGAGTTTGCTTTCTACGGGAGCGAGTTTATTTATTCCGATGTTAACAAAAGGATTAGTAGATAATTTTTCACTTTCGTCAATTAGTACAGGACAAATTGTTGGGCTAGTTGCATTCTTTATTATGCAAACTATAGCTGCAGGATTATCTATATATTTACTAAATTATATAGGACAGAAGATTGTAGCCGGACTGAGAGAACGTTTGTGGAAAAAGGTACTTATATTGCCAGTATCTTATTATGATCAAAATAGAACAGGCGATACAATTAGCCGAATGACAAATGATACAGGTGTTGTGAAGACATTAATTTCTGAGCATTTGTCAAATTTATTAACAGGCGGTATTTCAATTGTCGGATCATTAATCGTATTATTTGTTTTAGATTGGAAAATGACACTTTTACTTTTAACGGTTATTCCATTATCAGTACTGATCTTAGTTCCACTAGGACGAAAAATGTATAAGATTTCAAAAGCACTTCAAGATGAAACTGCTTCTTTTACAAGTGTGCTAACGCAAGTATTATCAGAAATTCGTTTAGTGAAATCTTCGAACACAGAAAAAAGAGAATATGAAACTGGAAATAAAGGTATAGAGAAGTTATTGCAATTTGGTTTGAAAGAGGGAAAAGTGCAAGCGTTAATTTCACCAGTTATGTCGTTTGTTTTAATGGCATTGCTTGTTATTATCGTAGGATATGGCGGGATGCGAGTTTCTAGCGGTGCATTAACAACTGGGGAACTAGTAGCGTTTATTTTATATTTAGTTCAAATTATAATGCCGATGAGTCAATTATCTATGTTCTTTACACAATTCCAAAAGGCAATTGGTGCAACGGAAAGAATTAATACAATTTTAGAGTATGAAGTAGAAGATCATGAAACTGGTGTGAAAGTCACAAATGCTAAGCAACCAATTGTTCTTGAAAATGTACATTTCGAGTATAACGAAGAAGAGCAAGTGTTAAAGAATATTGATTTCACAATTGAATCAGGAAAAGTAACAGCGATCGTAGGGCCAAGTGGTAGCGGGAAAACGACATTATTTTCACTATTAGAACGTTTTTATGAGCCAACTAGCGGTGCTATTAAATTAGGGAAAGATGCAATTACGAACTATTCATTACAATCATGGCGACGTCAAATTGGTTACGTTTCACAAGATAGTCCGTTAATTGATGGAACGATTCGGGATAACATTTGTTACGGCGTTGAGGGAGAAGTGACAGATGAAGAAATTGAAAAAGTAGCAGCGATGGCATATGTGGATGCATTTATTCATGACTTGCCAAATGGATATGAAACAGAAGTGGGAGAACGTGGTGTGAAACTTTCTGGAGGACAAAGACAGCGAATTGCCATTGCCCGGGCGTTACTTAGAAATCCACAAATTCTTATGTTAGATGAAGCAACTTCTAGTTTAGATAGTAAATCAGAGTCCGTCGTTCAAAAGGCATTAAATAACTTAATGAAAGGCAGAACAACGTTAGTTATTGCACATAGACTTTCTACTGTTGTAGATGCAGATAAAATTATCTTTATAGAAAAAGGGAATCTTACAGGTAGTGGTACACATGATGAATTGTTACGCACACATGACATGTATCGTGAATTTGCAACGCAACAATTGAAAATTAAAGAGGGCGTATTATAAAATGAATCATCAGTGGGGCTTATACTCCGCTGGTGATTCATTTTTAAAAGTTATATAAAAGATGCTACGTAGAAAGGAGAGGTTTTCTTTGCTACCAAAAATTTTAATAGTAGATGACGATCCACATATTAGAGAACTTGTTTCTGTATTTTTAGAGAGGGAAGGATTTCAAACATATGAAGCAATTGATGGTCTAGATGCACTTCAAAAAATAGATGAAGTGAAAGTTGATATGGTTATTCTTGATATCATGATGCCGAATATGGATGGATTTGATGTATGTTTTGAATTAAGAAAATACTATGATATTCCGATTTTGATGCTAACTGCTAAAGGAGAAACATCTCAAAAAGTAAAAGGGTTTCATCTTGGTACGGATGATTATCTTGTAAAACCATTTGATCCGATAGAACTAGTAGTGAGGGTTAAGGCGTTATTGAAACGTTACCAAATTACAGTGTCGCAATCAATTCAAGTTGGAACTGTACTGTTAAATCGTAAAACATTTGAAGTTACAATTGGAGAACAAACGGTTACGTTACCGTTAAAAGAATTCGAATTGCTCTTTACTTTAGGCTCTAAAGCGGGGAGAACTTGTTCGAGAGAGCAATTAATTGAAGATGTATGGGGATATGATTTTGAAGGGAATGAACGCACACTAGACGTTCATATAAATCGGTTACGTGAGAAGTTTCAAGAAGAGAAGTCGAAATTTAGTATTAAAACAATAAGGGGTTTAGGATATCGCTTAGAGGTAAGTAAATGAGAAAAAGAGAACGAATGAGTAAATTCAAGATGCTGAAAGTAACGGGAGCGATAATAGCACTCTTTTCTTTTCTTACTATTATTTGGTCTACAGCATTTTATGTATTATCTAGTATATTGGATGCCCTTGCAATACATTTATCTCCTTTTGTTACCTATCTCATTAGTGACATACTCAGTTTTATATTTATGATTCTTCTTTGGATATTAATTGCAGTATTAATGAGACCGAAGCGAGAGGCGATGATTTGGACTATTATTGAACCGATACAAAAAATTGCAAAAGGGGACTTCTCCGTAAAAATACGAAATGAAGAGAAATATGATGGAGAAATTGGTGTGCTCGTAAAAAGCATAAATGATATGACAGATGAACTGAATGCGATGGAGAAAATGCGCCAGGAATTTGTATCGAATGTTTCTCATGAAATACAGTCACCATTAACTTCTATAAAAGGATTTGCTAGAGCACTACAAGACGATAATCTTTCCGAGGAAAAAAGAGAGCATTACCTTACCATTATTGAAACGGAAACAACGAGATTATCTAAACTAAGTCAAAATTTACTGAAACTAACTCTTTTAGAGTCGGAAGAATATACACCAGAAAGGACGACTTATCGATTAGATCAGCAGTTAAAGCAAATTGTGTTAAATAGTGAACCGCTCTGGGCTGAAAAAGAAATTGAATTAGACCTTGATTTAGAAAAAGTACAAATAAATGCCGATCAAGAAAGTATGAGTCAAGTTTGGATTAATTTAATTCATAATAGTATTAAATTTACTCCAAGTAGCGGTACGATTTCAATCAAGCTAAAAGAATATGAGACATTAGTGGAAGTGCGTATTCGCGATTCGGGAATTGGAATATCTGAAGAACAGAAACAACATATTTTTGAGCGTTTTTATAAAGCAGATTCTTCACGCAATCGTGCTTATGGAGGAAGTGGCTTAGGCTTGGCCATTGTAAAAAAGGTACTCGACCTTCATCAAGGAGAAATAAAAGTCGAGAGTGAGGAAGGGAAGGGGACGGAATTTATTGTTTGTATTCCGAATTAGGAAGAGAAATAGTGTTAGGAGGAAACCCTTCTAACACTATTTCTCTTTAAAAACACATTTCCCGTTAATGCAACTATATTGATAAGCTTTTCCTTCACTATTCATACGGTATGAGTAATCAGATTCTTTATCTTTTTTAAAGTCAACGTATGCTTCTGCACCGTTTTTATCATCATCAATATCAACGAATTGAACATGGCGTATAGAATAATCTTTCTTTTTACTTAAACCTCTTTCTTGCAAGTTTGTATGAATACCGTCTACTAACTCGTCAAACAATGACCAGTTTAAATTAAGATTTTCAAATGACTCAGTATGTCTTCCTAAAATGCCGTTGTCTTGTATTATTTTATTATTATCGTATGTATAAGAGTATGTAAAATAAGGTTCGTCTTTATATACGACTTCCGCATAATAGCCGATATTATAAAGAGGAGTATATTTTCCGGTTATGCTTTGTATTTCTTTTTGCTTATATCCTTTTATAGTATGGAGATATTCGTTAGTATCTTTTTCTATTACTTTATAATGTAGTGGATTACCAAATATAAAGTACATAGCCAAAAATATGATGCATAGTCCGACTGCAGTTAGTGACAAGAACCACTTCTTTCTTTTCATACACATACACCCTTCTGTGTGGGATTTATTTCTATTTTACATGAATTATGGAAAAAACATGAGAATTATAAATAAAAAATTTCTGTAGTTACCTACAAGTAACCTACGCACATGAAAGTGCATCATTGCCTTTTTACATAAACATAGATACAATTTTAATATAATACATAACTGAGATGATTAAGGAGTGTTATACTTGGCAGAATTATTACAAGGCAAAAATGCTTTAATTACAGGTGCAGGTAGAGGGATTGGTCGTGCTGTAGCGATCGCTTTAGCGAAAGAGGGCGTAAATGTCGGTCTTTTAGCTCGTTCAGAAGAAAACTTAAAAGCTGTAGCGAAAGAAGTAGAAGCAGAAGGCGTAAAAGCTGTTATTGCGACTGCTGATGTTTCCTCATATGAAGAAGTGACTACTGCGATTGAGACGTTAAAAAACGGTTTAGGATCTATCGATATTTTAATTAATAACGCTGGTATTTCTAAGTTCGGTAAGTTTTTAGAACTAGACGTTGCTGATTGGGAAAAAATCATTCAAGTAAACTTAATGGGTGTATACTATGCAACTCGTGCAGCTTTACCAAGCATGATTGAACAACAATCTGGTGATATCATTAACATTTCATCTACAGCGGGACAAAAAGGTGCACCTGTAACAAGTGCATATAGTGCTTCTAAATTTGGTGTTCTTGGCTTAACAGAATCGTTAGCGATGGAAGTTCGTAAACATAACATTCGCGTAACTGCTTTAACTCCAAGTACAGTAGCAACAGATATGGCTGTAGATTTAGGATTAACTGACGGAAATCCTGATAAAGTAATGCAAGCAGAAGATATTGCAGAGTTTATCGTAGCGCAGCTGAAATTAAATAAACGTACATTTATTAAATCAGCAGGACTTTGGTCTACTAATCCGTAAGGGATACATGTATAAACAAAAGAAGGGATATCTATTTTGTAATGAAGTAGATGTCCCTTCTTTATTTTTCGCATATGAGACAGAATTTTCAGTATAATCAAAAGTGGATAGTAGAAAAGCATGCTGACATTGCGCGTAGCAATATTGAACGCGCTAATTTGAATGATAGAGTTGAAGTGCGAACAGGATTAGCTTTAGATTCTTTACAACAAATAGAAAATGAGAAGTATGAACCATTTGATTTTATCTTTATAGACGCTGATAAAAAAATAACCCTGCTTATTTTGAATGGGCACTGAAACTATCACGCCCTGGTACTGTAATTATTGGGGATAACGTAGTACGTGAAGGAGAAGTTATTGACAATGCGAGTAATGACCCTCGCGTACAAGGGATACGTCGCTTCTATGAGCAATAGCTACTGAGCCACGTGTAAGTGCTACGGCGCTTCAAACAGTCGGAAGTAAAGGGTACGATGGATTTATAATGGCAGTCGTAAAAGAATAACGAAAGGAGATAAATAGAATGAAAAAGATGTTTGAAAAGTTATAACATGTATCGTATACAACGCAGTTAGCTCGTGGACCTCCAACGTACTTCAAAATATAAGTTTATATTAAAAATTGGAGGTTAGGAATAGATGAGAACTGAAAAAGAAATGCTGGACTTAATTATAAATACAGCAAAAGAGGATGAAAGAATTCGAGCTGTCATTATGAATGGATCGCGTGTAAATCCAAATGTGAAAAAAGACTGTTTTCAAGACTATGATATTATGTATGTTGTAGAAGATATACGATCTTTTACGTCTAATCATAACTGGATTCGTAGATTTGGAGAAATAATGATTGTACAAATGCCGGAAGAAATGTCATTAGTTTCACCAGATGGAGATGGTAAGTTTCCGTATTTAATGCAGTTCATGGATGGAAATCGGATCGATTTAACACTAATTCCAGTTGAATTAATAAATCATTTCGTTGGGCAAGATAGTTTAAGTAAATTACTTCTCGATAAAGATAATTGTATGGAAGAATTTCCACCAGCAAGCGATAAAGACTACTTAATAAAAAAGCCTACAGAAAAAGAGTTTTTGGATTGCTGTAATGAATTTTGGTGGTGTAGTACGAATGTGGCAAAAGGATTATGGAGAGAAGAGCTTTCTTATGCGAAAGGAATGCTTGATGGTCCAGTGCGAGATATGTTCATCGTAATGCTAGAATGGCATATTGGTATGAAAACAGACTTTACAGTTAATGCAGGTAAATTTGGAAAGCATTTTGAGCAATATTTTGAAGAAGATATGTGGGAGCAATTTAAAAAGACATTTTCTAATGCAGAATATGAAAACATATGGGAATCATTCTTTGTCATGGGTAATTTATTTAGGGAAGTGGCGAACGAAATTGCTAACGCTTATGGATATCCGTACCCGCAAGGTGATGATGACAGAGTGACAAGTTATTTAAAACATGTGAAAGCTTTACCGAAAGATAGTACATCAATTTATTAATAATAGTCAGCAGTAAGACTGTCCAAATGACGGACAGTCTTATTTTTGTTTATGAATAACAATTTCTCTAACAAAGTGCAGAGGAATCACATATGAAAATTTAGGGAGGTTTTTATCATGTATTATTTTTATTCGCCACAAATGTTTACTCCATATCAATGGGGACTAGAACGAAATGTTTCGTATGCTTATATGCCATATAACTCATTTTATTATGGAGACTATATAAACTCATTGCCATACGCATATACCCCTCAAAATTATGAAGTACAAATGAAAGCAGATGAGCGTGGATCGTGGACGCCATTTTCTTGGGTTGAAAAATATGCGTACGCATTTTCAGGACCGTACAATAAAGCGGAAGTTGCTCTTACATTTGATGATGGACCGGATTTAGAATTCACGCCAAAAATATTAGATAAGTTAAAACAACATAATGTAAAAGCGACTTTTTTCCTGCTTGGTGAAAATGCAGAAAAGTTTCCAAATGTAGTAAAGCGTATTGCGAATGAAGGGCATGTAATTGGTAATCATACGTATAGCCATCCTAATTTAGCGAAAGTAAATGATGCTGAGTACCGTAATCAAATTATAAAAACAGAAGAGATATTAAATCGTTTAGCTGGGTATGCACCGAAATTTATTCGCCCACCGTATGGTGAAATACTTGAAGATCAATTGAAGTGGGCAACTGAGCAAAATTTTATGATTGTACAGTGGAGTGTTGACACGGTTGATTGGAAAGGTGTAAGCGCTGATACGATTACAAATAATGTGTTAGGGAACTCATTTCCTGGTAGTGTCATACTTCAGCATTCAACTCCAGGTGGGCATTTGCAAGGGTCCGTAGAGGCGCTAGACAAAATTATTCCGCAGTTAAAAACGAAAGGGGCACGTTTTGTAACACTTCCAAGTATGTTCCAGACATCGAAAGAAAGAAAGTGAATGTGTTATGAATTGGAAAAAATAGGGTCGTATCGTATAATAAAAGTGTAAGTTAGGGGGGATATAATTGAGCTATGCATTAGTAAACATAGGAATGAGCATATTGATTGGTGTTATATTTATACTTGCTGCACTTATTCTTCGAAAAAATCCACCAACGGATATTAACGCTGCATATGGTTACCGTACGAAACGATCTATGAAAAATAAGGGACTATGGGATGCGGGGAACAGATATAGCGCAGAAGTGATGAAACAAAATGGATTCATTATGATGTTGATAGGAAGTTTTATTAGTATACTGTTTAAATATCCCCATACAACGTTAGCGATAATAATCTTTATGCTAGTACTAATCATTCGCTTATTCATACGAGTAGAGAAAAAGTTGAAGACACTTGAGCAATAATGAAAAATAGGACTCCCGACCGATATTAGTAGGGAGTCCTATTCTATTTACAAATCATTATTTTTTAGTAATTCTTTTCCTTGCTCTATAACAAATTCATAGTATGCAATATCATATGGATAAATATCTTCAAATGTTATCGTTATCGGTTTATTGTTTAAGACAGAAATAGCTGTAAAAGATGAAATCTCTCTTTTTAATAGTTGTAGAAAAGAAGTTGCATGTACTTTCATCACATCGTCTACTTCTTCACCTGGTGCGAATGGAAGTGGATCGATGACATTGTGAAAATACATATGGCAAAACTCGCGATCCGTAAGATTTGAAATTTCATAATCTATTGTAAAGATTCCTTTGTATGCTAAATCGGTCGTTTGAAAGGAAAGGCCTAATTCTTCTTCAATTTCACGAAGACCGCCAATTTGTACATCTTCATCATGCATTATATGTCCAGCTGAAGTAATATCCCATATAAGTGGAGCTTCTTTCTTATTTTTAGAGCGTAATTGGAAATATATAAAAATATCTTCATCATCTTTTTCTACAAACCAACAATGAAATGTTTCGTGCCAATCACCGTCACGATGCACTTCATCACGTAATTTCTTCCCAATTGTATTTCTTTCAGAATCAAATATCGTTAACCACTCTGTCATTTTAATTCCCCTTTCTGCAAATTTTATTATACAATATTTGTATTGAATTTTGGGAAAATAAAGAAAAAAGGGGGTCGGTATTAGTGGGAATAGAGAGTAAGGAAATAAAATCGATTATTTCAACTGAGGTAGAATTACGGAAAATATTAGGGGAACCAAGTGAGCGCGCTTTGAAAAAGGTTATTTCATCATTAGACCACCATTGCGTAGATTTTCTTTCTAAATCTCCTTTTCTAGTACTATCTACTGCAAATCAATTAGGAGAGTGTGACGCTTCGCCGAGAGGAGATGCACCTGGATTTGTATTCGTATTTAATAATAATAAAATTATCATTCCAGAAAGACCAGGCAATCGTCGTATAGACTCCATTTTGAATATTATTTCCAATCCACGTGTAGGATTAATCTTTTTTATCCCAGGCCTTGGGGAGACACTCAGAATAAATGGCCGAGCGTATATAACAAATGACGAAGAAATTTTGCAAGAAATGCAGGCAAATGGACGCAATCCGTTACTTGGAATTGTGGTTGAGGTAGAGGAATGCTATATCCATTGTGCAAAAGCTTTTATTCGTTCAAAAATGTGGGATCCAGAATTTTGGTTACATAAAAAAGAGTTACCTTCAGCAGCAAAAATGTTGCTGGAGCATGCGAAAGTAAATACTTCAGAAGAAGATGTTGCACGTTCTTTAGAAGAAAGTTATACGAAAAGATTGTATTGACAAAATTATATTAATATATTTTTTTTGCGAGTATCTATGTGTTTTAAAATGGGATATTTATATATAAACTGTTAATTTATAAGTAGAGAAAATTACAAATAGGTAAATCAATCTGTAGATGAATAACGCTATTGTAAAATATAATAAAAGAAGTTTTTGAAAATAGTTAGTAAAATAGGCTTGCTTTTTAAAAAGTTGATAACTATAATAAATTAACAAATAGACATGAACGAAAAAGTAACGATAAGGACACGAAATCATTTTTACGGTTTACAGAGAGGGAAGTCAAGGGTGTGAGCTTCCTAACACGAGAAATGATTTTACCACCTTTGAACTTCAATAGTGAACGAGTAATCTAGTAATTATTGACGGAATCAGCCGTTATCTGAACTTGAGCAATCTAGGGAGAAATATGTCTAGGTTGGAACAAGGGTGGAACCACGAAAACACATTCGTCCCTTTCCTAGGGATGAGTGTGTTTTTTTATAGTTTTAGAGATTGAAAATTGAAAATAATTAAAAAATAGTATTGATTTTGTTTTTTATGCGAGTATAATGAGTTAACAAATAAACATGAACGAAAAGTAACGATAAGGACATGAAATCATTTTTACGGTTTACAGAGAGGGAAGTCAAGGGTGTGAGCTTCCTAACACGAGAAATGATTTTACCACCTTTGAACTTCAATAGTGAACGAGTAATCTAGTAATTATTGACGGAATCAGCCGTTATCTGAACTTGAGCAATCTAGAGAGAAATACGTCTAGGTTGGAACAAGGGTGGAACCACGAAAACACATTCGTCCCTTTCCTAGGGATGAGTGTGTTTTTTTATTACTTTGAAAGGAGGTGCTGTAACATGAAACGATTTGTACGTACGGAAATAACCACCACCTGCATGATTGAAAAGCAGAGCAAGGTGATTGATAAGGATAAAAAATAAAATTGTAGGAGGAGATTAGAAGATGAATAATGTTGTTAATGTAGGGGTGTTAGGATTAGGTACGGTCGGAAGTGGTGTTGTCCATATTTTGAAAGAACATTGTAAAAAAATTGCACTTGATACAGGGTATGAAGTGAAAGTGAAGACAGTTGTTGTACGTGATTTAGAAAAAGAACGTGATGTTTGTATTGATGGAATCGTAGTAACAAGTCATGTTGATGAAGTTCTAAATGATTCAAATATTGATATTGTAGTAGAGGTAATGGGCGGAATTGAAGAAGCGAAGCAGCATATTGTTAAGGCTTTACGAAATAAGAAACATGTCGTGACAGCAAATAAAGATTTAATGGCTGTATACGGTGCAGAACTTCTCCAACTGGCAAATGATAATGATTGTGATTTGTGTTATGAGGCAAGTGTAGCGGGCGGTATTCCGGTGTTAAGAGGGTTAACAGACGGATTAGCATCAGATCAGATTGAAAAAATAATGGGAATTGTAAATGGTACAACAAATTACATGTTAACAAAGATGAGTCAAAATGGATGGTCGTATGAAGAAGCTTTACAGGAAGCACAAAAATTAGGTTTTGCAGAATCAGATCCGACAGCGGATGTAGATGGGCTAGATGCGGCGAGAAAGGTAGCGATTCTTGCAAACTTAGGTTTTTCGATGAATGTTTCTTTAGATGATGTGCAAGTAAGAGGGATTCGAAAGGTCGAAAAAGAAGATTTACAAATGGCTGAAAAGTTAGGGTTTACAATGAAGTTAATTGGGAAAGCGGAGAAACAAGGATCAGCCATTCATTTAAGTGTAGAACCGACACTTTTACCAAGTCATCATCCATTGTCGAATGTAAATAATGAATTTAATGCGGTATATGTTCACGGTCAAGCAGTAGGAGAAGTAATGTTTTACGGACCAGGAGCTGGGAAATTACCGACTGGTTCTGCAGTAGTAAGTGATATTATTTCAATCGTTAAAAATATGAATCAAGTTCCGAAAAATAAAAGTGCGTTAAAAGAGCCAGAACCATATGAATTACAGGGAGATGAAGAAGTTGTTTCGAAATATTTCTTACGTATTTCATTACGAGATGAACCTGGGATGTTGCAAAAAATAACAGAATGTTTCGTTAATTATTCTGTAAGTTTAAAAGAAGTTATTCAGTTACCTTTAAATCGTGAACTTGCAGAAGTCGTTGTTGTGACACATCAAACTTCAAAGTATCAATTCGAACAAGTTTTAGGAGCGATAGAAGATGTCGCAAGTGAAATAAACAGTTACTACATTATTGAGGAGGAAAAACAATATGTATAAAGGATTATTAAAACAGTATGCTTCTTATTTACCGGTCAATGAAAATACACCTGATGTGAGCTTAATGGAAGGAAATACACCGCTTATCCCGTTATTAAATATATCAAAACAATTAGGAATTCAGTTATACGGTAAGTATGAAGGAGCGAATCCGACAGGTTCTTTTAAAGATCGTGGTATGGTAATGGCAGTTGCGAAGGCGAAAGAAGAAGGTTCGGAGGCAATTATTTGTGCATCAACAGGTAATACATCAGCATCGGCCGCAGCATATGCGGCACGCCTTGGAATGAAATGTATTATCGTAATTCCAGAAGGAAAGATTGCACATGGAAAATTAGCGCAAGCAGTTGCCTATGGTGCTGAAATTATTTCAATAGAAGGAAATTTTGATGATGCACTAAAGGCTGTAAGAAATATTGCTGCAGAAGAGCCAATCACATTAGTTAACTCGGTAAATCCTTATCGAATTGAAGGGCAAAAAACAGCAGCGTTTGAAATTTGTGATCAGTTGCAACGTGCACCAGATGTTCTAGCGATCCCTGTTGGGAATGCCGGAAATATTACAGCGTACTGGAAAGGTTTCTGTGAATATGAGAAAGAAAAAGGTTATAAAAAGCCAAGAATTCACGGATTTGAAGCGGAAGGAGCAGCTGCAATTGTAAAAGGGCATGTAATTGACGAGCCAGAAACAATTGCAACTGCGATTCGCATCGGTAACCCAGCAAGTTGGTCATATGCAGTAGAGGCTGCTGAGCAATCTCACGGTGAAATAGATATGGTATCAGATGAAGAAATTTTACATGCGTATAGATTATTAGCAAAATCGGAAGGGGTTTTCGCTGAGCCAGGATCAAATGCTTCATTAGCTGGCGTAATGAAACATGTTCAATCTGGAAAAATCAAAAAAGGAGAAACAGTTGTTGCAGTTTTAACTGGAAACGGCTTGAAAGATCCTGATATCGCAATCTCTTCTAATACATTAGATATTGCAAGTGTTTCAAATAATATAGAACAAATTAAAGAGCATATTAAAGGGGTGATTATGTCGTGATACCATTAAGTATTCGTGTTCCTGCTAGTACAGCGAATGTTGGACCTGGATTCGATTCAGTAGGAATAGCTTTGTCATTATATTTACATGTAGTAGTTAAAGAAAAAGCTGATAAATGGCAAGTGATCCATTCCTTTGAAGATTCAATTCCGATAGACGATAAAAATTTAATTGTTAGCACGGCATGTAAAGTATGTCCTTCTTTATCACCCCATATAATAGAAGTTACTAGTAACATCCCACTAACAAGAGGTCTAGGAAGTAGCGCATCAGCAATTGTGGCTGGGATAGAGCTTGCGAATCAACTAGGAAAATTGAACTTAACGACTGATCAAAAAGTTCAAATTGCTACAAATTTTGAAGGACATCCCGATAATGTTGCTGCTTCTATATTAGGAGGAACTGTAATCGGAGCACTTGATGGGAAGAATGTTTCGGTTGTAAGAATTGAAAGTAAGGAATTAGGTGTTATTTCTCTTATTCCAAATGAAGAGCTAAATACAGATGAAAGTCGATCTGTATTACCAGATGTATTCCCGTTTCATGAAGCTGTTAAGGCTAGTGCAATAAGTAATGTATTAGTAGCTGCTTTATGTCAAAAGAAATGGAAAGTTGTAGGCGAAATGATGGAAAGGGATCATTTTCACGAGCCGTATCGTTTAGAGCTTGTACCGTTATTACCATCTATTCGTAAATGTGCAAAAGAATTCGGTGCATACGGTACAGCGCTTAGCGGTGCAGGACCATCTATTTTTATATTAACGCCGTATGAGAAACGTCAAGAAATTGCTGAGCAATTAGCGAGAGTATTTACGTCTATGAAAGTGTGTGAGCTAGAAATTGATCATAGAGGGATTACTGTAAATAAAGAAGAACATATTGGATTATAAAGAAAGCTAGTATCGCTAGCTTTCTTTATGTTGTAAATATGTTTGCATATAAAAGAAAAATATGAATGTATAATTTAGTAAAGAGTATATTAACTTGGAGGTGAATGGATCATATGAAGAAAGAGTTACCGGAAGAAAAAAGAGAACGTATAAGGCAAAGTGAATTGAAAAACAATTCTACCGGTTCTTTACATGATGGGCTCAACAGAGCTGAAACGGGTAGTTCAGTTGATATGGCGGGTGGTATAAATTGGAAAGGTACAGCGCTAGTAATTTTAGTGCTAGTTTTAGCGTATATTATATACACTTATTTTTTTAGTTAAGAAATGCATGTTAAAGCTTTGAATGATTTGCTTTTATAATTAGTGAGGATGAAAAAACACGATTATTGTACTATATATATTAAGCAGATTATAGTTGTCCATATATATTTATTTTTAATCCCAAAAATAGAGCTAGCATTATGCTGGTTCTATTTTTTTGCCACATTCCTGTAACAAAGCCTCTGTATATTCAGTGGTGGAGGTGCAGAAGATGAAAAAAATGATAGCAATATGTCTTCTTACAACGATGTCATTTTCGACTTTAGTCGGATGTGATGTAAAAGGTAGCAATACTGTTCAAGAGTCTAAAATAAAGAAAGCAACGTATAAAGAATTTACTTATGATGTCAATCCAGAGACTTTCACGTTAATTGTAGAACATGATGGCGTAAAGGAACTGGCATCACAGCCCTTGCCGAAAATGAAGGTGTTGAATGTAAAAAAAGAAAAGGATCGTACATCTTGGGAATATCCAGATCAAAAAGTAAAAGTGAGTCTAGAGAAGAAAAAAGATCACTTAAATATTGAAGTAGAATCGACTGGTGCAGAAAGCTTTACTTGGCCGAAAGTACAAGCTGAAAATTATACACTTCCGTTATGGGAAGGGAAGCAAATTTCGAGTAATGATGAAAATTGGAAGAAGTTTTTAAAGGATGATGCATATTCATTTGCTGAATCATTTTCTATGAAGTTTTTCGCATTAAATGGGTTGAAATATTCAATTGTATATATCGCGAACAATATGTTTAATAATGAGGTGAAATTTCATTCGGATCCGAAAATCGGGTTTGATTTTATACATGAATTTCCGCGTATAAATAAAAATAAAACATATGGATTTCAAGTATATGTGACAAATAATGATGCAGTCAGTATTGCTAAACTGTATAAAGACAATATCGCTCGAAAAGGTGAATTTAAAACATTAAAAGAAAAGGCTAGAAAAAATAAAGAGATAGAAAAGCTTTACGGTGCAGCTCATTTTTATTTTTGGAATCAAAATGGCTTATCAGAAAGTAATGTAAATTGGCCAAAGCTAAGAGAGAAAATAAATAGCCCTTTGTTTAGCCATATAAAAGAGCTTATTCAAAAATATAGTTCAGAGCCTGGGGAATTGAATGTATTAGATCAAGTAAGTAAACAAGATTTCATTGATAAGTATCAAAAAAATGTTATTTTACGTTATATAAACGAAGTGTTATCAATGAAAGAATTTTATAAAGATGATATTTTTCAAAACGTTAATCAGGAAGCTAGTGTGCTATTAAAGAAAGGTGTAGGTCACTTAACGAATACAGAATTGTATAGCTTAAATAAGCATTTATTAAAGTCGCTACTTGGTGATGCGGTTGAAGAGGTAAGTAAATGGGGTAATGCAGATGGAACGGACATACTAAAGGAAATGAAAGAGGCAGGAATAGAAAAAGCGTGGATTGGTCTGCCAAACTGGGAACAAGGATTTATGCAACCTAATTTCGTGACAGAAGCTAAGGAAATGGGGTATTTAGTTGGTCCGTATGACTCGTATCATTCCATTCACGAAAAAAGTGATAAAAATTGGAACACAGCATCCTTTAATGACCCATCATTATACGAAGAGGCTACTGTAACGAAGAAAAATGGAGAAAAGGTGCAAGGGTTTTTAGGTAGAGGGCGAAAATTAAATCCAACTTTATCTCTGCCTAGTGTAAAAGAACGCATGAATGATATATTACAAAATGGTCCTAAATATAATTCATGGTTTATTGATTGTGATGCGACAGGTGAAATTTACGATGACTATTCAGCGAAACATATAACGACACAAGAGCAAGATTTAAAAGCACGTTTAAAACGAATGGACTACATTGCGCAAGAAAAGGGTATGGTCGTTGGTTCTGAAGGCGGAAATGATTTTGCTAGTAGTACGATTGCATTTGCTCATGGTATTGAAACGCCTGTAATTAAATGGGACGATGAAGATATGAGGAAAAACAAAACAAGTCCGTATTATGTAGGCGGATATTGGTCACCGAATCAAAATGTTCCAGAAAAATATGCAAAACAAGTACCGTTAAAAGAAGAGTATAAACAAGTGTATTTAAATCCTGTATATTCAGTACCGTTATATAAATTAGTATACAATGATTCTATAATTACAACGCATCACTGGGAATGGGGAAGCTTGAAAGTAAAAGATGAGGTCGGAAACCGTATGCTATACGAATTATTGTATAACGTTCCTCCGTTGTACCATTTAGATGAAGTAGAGTGGAATAAGCATAAACAAGAAATTACGCAGCACCTGAAAGTTTGGAATGAAGTTCATGAAAAGGCAGTAAAAGAAGAAATGACGAACTTTGCATATTTGTCAGAAGATAAGTTAGTACAATCAGCTTCGTATGGAAAAAACATTGAAATTATTGTGAATTTCTCAAATGAAGAGATAGAAACACAAAAGACGAAAATAAAAGCAAAATCAGCTTTCATTATTAATAATGGAAAGCAAACTATGTATACACCAAACTAATAAAATTATAATATATGAATTTAAAAACAATTTTATATAAATAGTGACTTGCCAAAAATAAGCACGAGAGTATAATGTGAAATGGAGTACATATTGGATTTGCGCAGTAACCTTACAAAATTGTAAGGTAATTGAAAGGAAATTCAATATGAAGGTTAATAGACTTGCATTATAATTGGGAAAGAGAAAGAGAGGCGAATGGATATGAGCTCTGAATTAGAACAGAATACGAGAAGCAGTAAAAAACGTTCTAAAAGAAAGTCAATAAAATGGTTCATTTTAATTCCGTTTTTCCTACTTATTTTTGGTGGAGTAGGATATGGATCGTTAATATATAATAAAGCAAAAGCAGTAGTAAGTGATGCATATGCAAAAATTGATAAATCATCGAAGCGTGATAAAGAAGTTGAACCTTTAAAGGATAACATTTCAATTCTAATCATGGGTGTTGATGGTAGTGAAATGAGAAAAAGTCAATACGGAGAAGCTGTTCGAACAGATGCACTTTTATTAGCAACAATTAATAAAGATGATAAATCAGTTAAATTAGTAAGTATTCCGCGTGATTCACGTGTATATATTCCATCTAGAAAGAAATTAGATAAAATTACACATGCACACGTATTTGGTGGTGTTGAAAGTACACGCGATACAGTGGAAAGATTTTTAAATGTTCCTGTTGATTATTATGTGAAGTTTAACTTTGAATCATTCGTACAAATTGTCGATTCACTTGGTGGTATTGATATTGATGTACCAGTTACTTTCACTGAACAAGATAGTAAAGACCAAGCAGGTATGATTCATTTAGAGAAAGGCTACCAACATTTAAATGGAGAACAGGCACTTGCGCTTGCAAGAACGCGTAAAATTGACAGTGATGCAATGCGTGGTCAAAGACAACAACTTGTAATTGAAGCAATTGCTAAAAAAGCGATGTCTGTTCAATCTATTAGCAAAATGGGCTCTTTACTTGATGCGGTTGATAAAAATATGAAAACGAACTTAACTTTCGATGATATGCTTGCTATTACGAAAAATATGGCAGGATCTAATTTGGAAATGGAAAAAATGCAAGTGGAAGGTACGGATAAACGTATCGGAGGCATTTATTATTACATTCCAAATGAAAAAAATGTGAAAGATATTTCGGAAAAATTAAATGAACATTTAGGTGTAACACCAAAGCCAGTTCGAAATGAATAATAAAAAAGATTGGCCTTTGCCAATCTTTTTTTATCGAGATGGATTTGTAACTTTTCTGTAACGATTTTTTATACTTAAATCATTTCAATTTATATAAACAAAAGGTGCAATTATACGATATACTAGAGGAGAAGATTTGGCAATTAACTCCTAATGCTGAAGAGAAGCAAATGCAATTCATCAAAACTATAGAACGAATCGATTTGATAGGAGATCGAAATAGACTAAAGTAAACTTTCTTGAATATTGTTCAAAATGCCATTAAATATTCACATAAAAATGGTAAAGTATATATTGAAGCGACTAAAAATAAAGGACAAGCAGTGATAAAGGTGAAAGACGAAGGGATTGGAATTGCTAAAGAGCATTTACCGTATATAGAACAGTCATTTTACCAGATTAATAATTATGCTACAGGTGCGGATCTTGGTTTAGCCATCGTTAAAAAAATGGTGGAGCTTCATGGAGGTACAATAAATATTATAAGTAAAGAAGGAATAGGAACGACCATTTTGATAAAACTCCCATTATAATACATATAAAATCTGTTTATATAGTGTAATAAAATAAATAGATGTATAATTATATTGGGTGATTTATATATAAGATTAATAGGGAGAGGAATTCGATAGAATGGAAAAAGTTTTTAAAATTAAACGAGTAGTATTCGTTTTAATAGCGATTGCAGCAGTAGCTATTGGGTATTTCATGTTTCAATCCATTACTTCACCAGCAAAGGCTGTTGCAAAACAAGAAAATGTAGTACAACTCGCAAGTGAACAACCGAAAGTAGAAATGAATAAAACGGCACCAAGTCGTTTTAATGGTAAGGAAAGAAAAGTTGCTTATCTTACATTTGATGATGGCCCGGGGAAATATACGGCTGAATTATTAAATACGTTAAAACAACATGATGCGAAGGCGACATTCTTTTTAATTGGAGCGAATGTAAAAGAGTTTCCAGATTTAGTGAAACGAGAAAATGCAGAAGGTCATTATGTAGGAATGCATAGTATGACGCATAATTTTGCAAAGTTATATAAAAATGGCGAGTATGTAAATGAGATGAAAGAAGATCAAAGCTTAATCGCCAATATTATTGGGAAATCACCTAAATTAACACGTCCACCATACGGTTCAATGCCTGGATTAAATGAAAGTCTTCGAAATAAAGTGGTAGAGGGCGGCTTTAAAGTGTGGGATTGGACAATTGATTCATTAGATTGGAAATATAATAAAATGCAAGTTGATGCAGCTGCAGCACAAATTGCTCAAAATGTATTAACAAATGCAACAAAACCACAAGAAGTCATTTTAATGCATGATATTCATCCGCAATCAGTTGCTGCTGTGCCAGCAATTTTAAAAGGGTTAAAAGAAAAGGGTTATGAGTTTGAAGCTTATCATGAAGAGAGTCACTTCCCAGTGAATTTCTGGCATGATAACCGTATGTAATGGAGGAATGAACGTTGAAGTATGGAAAAGTAGCAGTAGTTGGAGCACTATCAGTAGGACTATTAACAGGTTGTTTCGGTGAAAAACCAGAAGAAAACCTATATACAGCTTTTGAAACAGCGGCGACACAAGAGAAATCATTAGTTGATGAAGCGAAGAAATTAGAGAAGTTAGAGAAGGAAGGCCAAGAACTATATTCTCAAATTTTACAAGAAGGTAAAGATCATAATGACGCTGTTATGAAGAAAATAGAGCAGGCTACTGCCAATGTAGATAATCGTGAAAAAGCTTTGAAAAATGAGAAAGAAATGCTAGAAAAAGCTCAGAAAGAAACGAAATCTGTTCAAGGAAATATAGAGAAGCTTGAAGATAAAAAGTTACAAAAACAAGCGAAAGCAGTAGAAGAGTCGTATAAAAATCGTTATGATGCATTCCAAAAGATGAATGAAAATTATACGAAGGCGTTAGCGACCGAAAAAGAATTGTATGAAAAATTAAAAGTAAAAGAAACGAAATTAAAAGAGATTGGTGAAAAAGTTAAGGCTGTTAATGAATTAACTATGGAAGCACAAAAATCAAAAGAGCAATTTAACAATTTTACAAAAGAGTATAATGACAGTAAATTAGCATTCTACAAAGATGCAGAGATTAAGATTAAAGATAAGAAATAAAGAAGAGTTTTAAGAGTAATAAAAAGCCGGAGAAACATCGTCACAAATGTTTTTTCGGTTTTTTATGTTAAATGAATAGAAAAGACTGGAATTGATATCATAAAAGAGTTATAGTGAATTATTCCAAGGGAAACATTGTAAAGTAAGGAGACTGGAAATATGTCATATGAATTTTTACTCAAATTAGGTTTAGCACTCTTTTTAGGATTATTCATCGGGATAGATAGGCAGCTAAAGAATAAACCACTTGGTGTGAAAACAAGTATGGTTATTTCTGTAGCAAGTTGTTTAATTACGATGGTTTCAATTGAATCTGTACATGTATATTCTGTTCCAGGGCATACAAATATGGATCCCATGCGTTTAGCTGCTCAAATTGTGAGTGGAATTGGTTTTCTTGGAGCAGGTGTTATTTTAAGAAGAAGTAATGACGTTATTTCTGGATTAACGACCGCCTCTATGGTGTGGGCTGCTTCAGCTTTAGGTATTGCGATTGGAGCAGGATTTTATTTACAAGCGACGGTTGCTATGATTTTAATTATTTTAGCAATTAATGTACTTCCGCAACTTGTGAAAATTGCAGGACCATATTCATTAAGACAAAAGGACTTGTCTATTAAAATTACTGTAAAAGAGCATCATGAGTTAGATGGTATATTTAAGCAGATTAAAAATTTAGGAATGCATGTAAAACGCGTGAAGATTAAAGATATAGATAGTGGAGCATTTCAGCAATTAGAGATGGTTATTTTAGCTCCAGAAGATTTATATACAACTGAGCTATATAGTTCACTAAAAGAGATAGATCGTGTTGTTTCAGTTGAAGTGGAAAGTAGATAATTGTAAGAAAAAAGAGTGAAGTTGAAGTGAATTCACTCTTTTTTTGTTTGGATTTTTAAGGAAGTAAATTGATATAATGATGAGTAAGCAAGGGGGGAGAAATGATGGAAATACATATTAGAAGAGCGATAAGAGATGATATACCATGTATAGCAAAGGTCCACGCTGATAGTTGGAAAACGACATATAAAGGCATATTCCCTAACGAGATTTTAGAAAATATAACATATGAGCAACGGGAAAAACAATGGGAAAATATTTTTCAAAAAGAATGTAATCATCAATTTAGATTTGTAGCAGAGACGTTAAATGGAGAAATAGTTGGATTCATCGATGGAGGAGCAGAAAGAACTGGTACATATAATTGCGAGGGAGAATTATATGCAATTTACCTTTTACAAGAGTATCAAGGAATGAAAATAGGACAAAAGTTATTTCAAGCTTTCTTATCGGATTGTAAAAACAATGATATGCAATCACTTTTAGTATGGGTTGTTACGAATAATCCTTCTAAAAAGTTTTATGAAAAGTTTAATCCAGAAAAAATTGATACAAAATTTTTAGAAAGATTACAGGTGGAAGAGACAGCGTATTGTTGGAAAGATATTAATAATATTATTATGTAAAGTGTATGTTTGAAAGAGGTATACCAATTAAAGTATACCTTTTTTGTTTCACTCGAATGGTTTGGACATAATGCGAAAGATATATGAAAAGAAGAAATGAAAGTACTAACAAATAGAAATTTAGAAGTAGTAACTTCTTAATATAAAATGATGTAAGAGTCTCTCATTGTAGAGACTCTTTTTTAAAAATATAAATAACCAAAAATTACCATGTATTTAAATTAAAATTTAACACAATTTATATATAAATAAGGAGGTGATTGGTAATGGCTAGAAATCGTAATTCTAATCAATTAGCATCACATGGAGCACAAGCGGCTTTAGATCAAATGAAATATGAAATTGCACAAGAGTTTGGTGTACAACTTGGCGCTGATACTTCTTCACGTGCAAACGGTTCTGTAGGCGGTGAAATTACAAAACGCCTTGTAGCGATGGCAGAACAACAACTTGGTGGCGGATATACTCGCTAATTGTAGAAGGTTATAGGAGAAAGGAAGGATTCTTCCTTTCTTTTTTTTTCAATTAATTGGTATGGATATATTGTGAACTGGATTCAAAGAATAGGAATAATACTATATTTTCCCCAATTTCTTTTGTTGTGAATGGAAAGTAGTAAAAATGTAATAGCCCTGGTGGAATGAAAAGTTACGTTCCAGCAGGGCTATTATATGGTAAGAAATATATGATGAAAGGTTTCGAAGCCAACATGTTAAAAAAAGAAAACTGTTGTTTGATTGCGCTTGCATCAGTTCCACTAGTTATGACATTAGGGAATTCAATGCTCATTCCAATTCTGCCGACTATTGAAAAGAAATTACATATTTCATCGTTTCAAGTATCCATGATTATTACCATTTATTCTATCGTAGCGATTCTACTTATACCGATTGCTGGTTATTTATCAGATAGATGGGGACGAAAGATGGTAATGGTTCCGAGTTTGCTGATTGCGGCTATAGGAGGAGCGATAACTGGTTGGGTATCTTGGAAAGTTGATAATCCCTACACTTGGATATTAATCGGTAGAGCGATTCAAGGTATTGGTGCTGCTGGTGCGATGCCAGTTGTTATACCGTGTGTTGGTGATTTATACAAAGATGAAAAACAAGTTAGCACAGGTTTAGGAATCATCGAAACATCCAATACGTTTGGGAAAGTGTTGAGCCCTATTTTAGGGTCTGCTCTGGCTGCCATTGTATGGTTCTTGCCGTTTTGGGCGATTCCAGTTTTATGCGTAGTATCAATTGTTTTATTACTTGTTCTAGTAAAGGCAAAGAAACAAGAAGGAGAAGTACCACCGCTTAAAGAGTTTATAAAATCAATTCTTGCTACGTTTCGAGAAAAAGGAAGATGGTTAATTGCCATTTTTGCATTAGGTGCAATTATTATGCTTATTTTATTCGGAATTCTCTTTTATTTGTCAACTATACTGGAATCAAAGTATGACATTCATGGTATTTGGAAAGGGTGTGTACTTGCAATCCCGTTACTTGTACTGTCACTTAGTTCATATATGGCTGGCAAAAAAATTGGAGATAACCAAAATGTGATGAAGAAGTGTATTTACATTGGTTTTTTAATGGCTGCTGCATCAGTCATCATTCCTTTATTTATAAAAGGAATTTATTTACTAATTCTTTGTCTCGTTATTATGGGGGTAGGAATTGGTATGGCACTCCCATGTTTAGATGCTCTCATTACACAAGGAATTGAAAAGGAGCAAAGGGGGACGGTTACGTCATTTTATAGTTCTATGCGATTTATCGGTGTAGCAGCTGGACCACCTCTATACTCTTTTTTCATGAAAGGTGCTGACCATGAAGTGTTTTATGTAACAAGTATTTTCGCTGGGATCGGTGCTGCTATAGCAATCATTTGGATTAAACCAGCAAAAGATGCAAAGAACATAAAAAAGAAACCAGAACCTACTTCATAATTTGTAAGAGAATTGCATGATGTTTTCAGTAACATGCAATTCTCTTTCGTTCATTAGGAATAAATAACTTGTTTTAACATATAAAGTGCAACACTCCATATGATGAGACCGGAAAATTTATTTAATAATACGATTGTCTTTCCGGTTGAGTCTAGCCTTTTTAGAAATTTCCCCGCTAAAGCTAAGCTTATAAACCAAATCCAAGAAACGATAATAGTTGCAAGTGTGAAAGCCCATTTTTCACTTCCTATGTATTGAATCGAATTTGTTCCAATTACACCGATCGTATCTAAAATTGCATGTGGATTTAATAATGAAACCGATGCAGCGAAAAGTATTTGTTTTTTTACTGGCATACTTTTTTCTTGTTTTACATCGTTGGAAGGGTTACTTCTCCAAATAACAAAGCCCATGTATAGGAGAAAGAAAAATCCAATTATATATAACGAGTTAGTTAGCCAAGAAAAAGTAAGGAGTACAAGGGAAACGCCTTGTACCGCTATCAATATGAGTAACGTATCACATATAGAGGCAGTTAATACGACAGGGGCTGCCCTCCAAATGTTTGGTTGGCTCGCACCTTGGTTAAAGACGAAAACATTTTGAACACCTAATGGAATGATAAGACCAAATGCAAGAATGATTCCATGAATAATTGCTTCACTCATCATATTACCTCCTATTTAAATTTATTATGATAGTGTATATTGTATAGAAGAAATGAAAATTTGTATCCATAAGAGGAGAAAGTAATGAAACAATATGTAATTTGTCAAATTATCAATGGAAAAAAATATTTAGCTGCTTATGCGGAGACGAAGCAGGAAGCAATTGAAAAAGCAGAATTGTTAGGATTACGAACGGGAACTCGATACACCGTTATTACTGCAGAGGAAGCAGAAGGGTTAACTTATCCTTAAACAACGTATAATAATGATGCAGAAAGTAAATAAGAGGTTGTCCCAAAAGGTCGTTAAAAACGAACTTTTGGAGACAACTTCTTTTATTTTTCCTGTATATGGATAAAAACCCCAATCATAAGTAGAAAAACAATGGGTTTTCTA
>NZ_JAKUEN010000003.1:0-503108 GCF_022662915.1 Bacillus cereus group sp. BfR-BA-01453
GAAAACCCATTGTTTTTCTACTTATGATTGGGGTTTTTATCCATATACAGGAAAAATAAAAGAAGTTGTCTCCAAAAGTTCGTTTTTAACGACCTTTTGGGACAACCTCTTTTGTTAATTACTTTTTTCAAAAGCTAGTTTAATACCAAAACCAATTAAGACAATTCCTGTTAACCCTTGAATATAACGTTGCGTCTTCGGTTTTTTCATAAAAGCACTAATTTTATCAATTAAAAATATATAAAAAGCGAACCATATAACTGTTAAAATGAGGTAAGTAAGGCCCATTATGAGAAGTTGGATAAACGTATTATGATTTGGATTTAAAAATTGCGGTAAAAATGTTAAAAAGAAGACTGCAACTTTAGGGTTTAATAAATTCGTAAGAAACCCTTGACGAAAGCAAGAAGTGTGTTCGTCTTCATTATGCAAAGAAATATCGTTCGTATCGACGCCTTCTTTATTTCTTACTGCTAAAAGGGCTTTAATACCAATATAAATTAAATATAGAGCTCCAACGTACTTGAAAATAGAAAATAAAAGAGCTGACTTTACAATAAGTGCAGAAAGGCCGATTACTGCTGCTAAAGTATGGATCAATAGTGCAACACATGTACCGAACACTGTTTTCACCCCGCCCACTTTACCAGCAACTAATGTGTTTTTCGTAGCTATTGCAGTATCAGGGCCGGGTAAAATGATAAGACAAATAGACATAATGATGAAAAGAAAATAATTTTCAATCATAGTCGCTCCTCCTTTTTTATTTTTAGAATATTTGATTAAAAATAGTGTAGCACATATTTCGATTTAATAAAATTAAATTTTATTAAAATTTATTAAATAGGAAAAAGGCTATATAGGCGTGTAATTATACGACTATATAGCCTCAATTTAATCCCGTATGAAAGGGCGATTGCTTCTACTAATAATAAGAGGGAGATAAACCCTACTTATTAAATTCTCACTTTACGCATTAAGTAAGTTAAAGAACCGATTTACATCTTCTTCTGAAACATCACTTAACTGCTTATATTTATAATTTGGATTTTGGTCTTTATCAACGACAACAGATCGTACTCCTTCAAAGAAATCTTCATGTCTCATGAAGTTTTTAGCAAGTACAAGGTCAGTAGCGAAACATTCTTCAACGGACTTATTTTGTCCATCAATAAACTGTTTTAATGTTACTTTTAGTGAAATAGGAGATTTTGATAATAACGTTTCTTTCGCTTTTAAAGCAAAGGAACTTTGATCTTTCTCTAATGAATGAATAATTTCTTCAATTGTATCGAATGCAAAATGTGAATTAATTTCTTCTAATGAAGGAGCAAGCTCGCTTTCTAATGTTGGAGCAGTTGCAAATGTACGAATGACTTCTTTTAAATGAGTATGTACATCATCTTTTTTAGGCCAATTTACACTTTCCAGTTCAGTAAGGAAATTTGGTAATGAATCAGATGCAATAAAATAATCAGCAGCGTTTATAAATAATACGTCAGCAGCTTTTAAAATAGATGCTGTTAAAGCGACATAGCGGCCGGCATACCCTGGAGCTTTATTTAAGAAATAAGCAGCACCGACGTCTGGGAAGAAGCCGATATTCATCTCTGGCATTGCCCATTTCGTACGCTCAGTTACAATTCTGTATTTCGCACCATTTGTAAGACCGACACCACCACCCATTACAATTCCATCTAAACAAGCGATAATCGGTTTTTTATATTGATAAATATATGTATCAATTTCATACTCTTCTTCAAAGAAACGTTCCGCATGCTGCAATGCAGCTTCATTTGAACGTGCTTCATAAAGAGTTTTAATATCGCCACCTGCACAAAAACCTTTTGTGCCAGCTCCTTTTAATACGATAAGCGCAATTCGCTCATCATGTTCCCACTCTTTCAGTTTTTGCCCAATTGGTTGCAACATGTCATAAGATAAAGAATTAAGTGCTTTTGGGCGGTTTAAAGTAATTGATGCAACGCCGTTTTCGCTAACAGAAAATAAAACGTGTTCAGTCATGATTCATCCTCCCTTACATATCTTCTTATTCTTAATTCTTTATACGTACTGAAATGTCCTTTATAAATTTTGTCTAAAGTTGGCGGTATATGTTAATTTATCCACTGCATATTTTGACGAGTTATATTTGCAGGATTTTGGAGGTTGAAAATGAATATTACAACATTACTGTAATTGTAATTATTTGAAGTTACCATGATAAACACGCTATTATATATGTGTAAATTGTACATAATCACTTCGAAAAGAGTATTTGAAGTGATTATAATGAAAGAAAAATTGCTTTTCATTAGAAATAGAGAAAGGAGAAATCGAAATGCCAGTACCTTTACTATTGTCGGTGATTATTTTGTCTTCTTTAATGATAGGGATAACGCAATATTTTCATCATACAGATACGACAGAGGAAGTGAAGGATAAAGTACGACTTGTATTTCCGATTTTTATCATATCTATTTCTTTTTGCATTTTATTAAATAAAGATGGGTACATTGTTGCAGTATTTTCATTTTTTGTAGCGATTGTTTTCATTACAGTTTTATATTATGTAATGAAAGAATTTATCCAAAAATAAAGATGTCATATGAGACATTTTTATTTTTGGAAAGAATAAAATTTCACATACCGTATTATATGTAAAATTAACAAAACATATCGCAATAGAAAAGTATGTACTTTACCGTGTATTTACTTGTCAATCTTGCATAGCCAATATACTATTAATAGTGTAGAGATTAGAAAAAGGGGTTGTATCTATCATGAAATTTGAGATGCACACAAAAATTATTTCAAATGAAAAAGAAGTAAGATTACATATAGAAGAAAACATATTTCAATTAAAATTGGATGGTTATCACTTATTTACAGTTCAAGAAATATTACCTTTATATAAATCAAATGAAGAAAGAATCGGTAGTGCAATGATACAAAAGTTAGAATGGGAGAACGGAAAAACTACAATAAACTATCAACTTGTATCACTAAATTCAGTAAATTAAAAGGAGCAGGAAACCATGAAGTTATTTCATACAGCCGATTGGCATTTAGGAAAGCTTGTTCATGGCGTGTATATGACTGAAGATCAAAAGATTGTATTAGATCAGTTTGTACAAGCTGTTGAAGAAGAAAAACCAGATGCCGTAATTATTGCAGGGGATTTATATGACCGAGCAATTCCACCTACGGAAGCAGTAGACTTATTAAATGATGTGCTGCAAAAAATAGTGATTGATTTACAAACACCAGTTATTGCAGTCGCAGGAAACCATGATAGTCCAGATCGTATTCATTTTGGAAGTAGTTTAATGAAGAAACAAGGATTATTTATTGTGGGGCAATTTCAATTTCCATATGAGCCAATTATATTAAATGATGAATATGGGGAGGTTCACTTCCATCTCATTCCTTATGCGGATCCAAGCATAGTGAGACATGTATTGAAAAACGAAGACGTACGTTCTCATGATGATGCGATGCGTATTTTTATGAATGAACTTTCTGAAACGATGGATAAAGAAGCTAGACATGTATTTGTTGGTCATGCATTTGTAACTTCTGCGGGCGAAGCGGAAGAGAATACAAGTGATGCTGAACGACCGCTTTCAATTGGTGGTGCTGAATACGTGAATAGTCATTATTTTGATAAGTTTCATTACACAGCGCTTGGACATTTACATCAAGCGCATTTCGTACGTAATGAGACAATCAGGTATTCAGGTTCTCCACTTGCCTATTCTATTTCTGAAGAAAAACATAAAAAAGGATATTATATTGTGGAATTGGACGAGCAAGGTGAAGTAACAATTGAAAAAAGGTTACTTACACCACGCCGTAAAATGCGAACAGTAGAAGCGAAAGTAGATGAATTGTTACAACATCCAGTAAGTGAAGATTACGTGTTTGTAAAATTATTAGATGAAAATCCTGTCTTGCAGCCAATGGAAAAAATACGCTCTGTTTATCCAAATGCAATGCATGTTGAAAGAGCCATTCAAAGACGAGAGTTCACTGAGTCAAATGAATTAACTGTTTCAAGACATAAAATGGATGATTTATCATTATTAAAGGCTTTTTATAAAGAAATGAAAGGCTTAGATTTATCAGAAGAGAAAGAACGTCTATTTGTAGAAGTATTACAAACAGTGCAAGAACGGGAAGGTGAACGAGGATGAGACCGATTCAGCTTATTATGACGGCATTTGGCCCATATAAACAGAAAGAAGTAATTGATTTTGACGATTTGGGAGAGCATCGTATTTTCGCCATTTCTGGAAACACGGGCGCCGGAAAGACAACGATTTTTGATGCGATTTGTTATGTTTTATATGGTGAGGCAAGCGGAGAAGAACGAAGTGATACGAGCATGCTCCGCAGTCAATTTGCTGATGATAATGTGTATACAAGCGTAGAATTAACCTTTCAGTTAAAAGGGAAACGTTATGAAATAAAACGACAACTGGGACATAAAAAACAAGGGAACAAGACGATTACGGGACATGCAGTAGAATTATATGAAGTAATTGATGAAGAGAAGATTCCGGCTGTTGATCGTTTCCATGTAACGGATGTAAATAAAAAAGTAGAAGATTTAATTGGTTTAAGTAAACATCAATTTAGCCAAATTGTTATGTTACCGCAAGGGGAATTCCGAAAACTATTAACATCTGAGACAGAAAACAAAGAAGAGATTTTGCGTCGTATTTTTAAAACAGATCGTTATAAGTTAATGCGTGAGTTACTTGACCAAAAACGAAAACAATGGAAAGACGTCTTACAAGAAAAACAGAAAGAGCGAGAGTTATATTTCCGTAATGTTTTTAAATTACCAATTCGTGATGGAGCATTATTAGAGACATTAGTGGAACAAGACCATGTAAATACGCATCAAGTAGTAGAGGCATTAGAACAAGAGACAGCTGCGTATAAGACAGAGGTGGAGCAATTACAAGTAGAACAAGATATTCAAACGAAGCAATTAAAGGATGCTGAAACACGTTTTCATGCAGCGAAGTCTGTAAATGAGAAATTTATAGATTTACAACAAAAGAATGAGAAATATAATACATTACAAGAAAACCGTACAGTCATTGAAATGAAAGAAACATCTTTTAAACGTGCGGAACAAGCGAAGCGCTTATTACCATTTGAACAATGGCACGAAGAAGCGATGCAAAATGAGCAGAAAGCTGAAAGTTTGTTAAAACAAATTATCGCCAAAAAAGAAAATATAATGAATAATTTTGAACTTGCTCAGAAGAAATATGAAGTAGTAAAGAATAAAGAACCTGAGAGAGAAAATGTCAAAAAACTTGTTCAAAGATTAGAAGAGTTACAACCGATTATTGCATCATTAGCTGAGAAACAGCTGAATTTACAAAATGCAGAAATTCAAATCGGAAAATTAAAAGAAAGTATGCAAAACTTAAATCGACAATTAGAAGAGCATACAAATCAAAAACAGCTAATGACTGGTGAATTACAGCAATTAGAGCGAGCGCTTGAACAATATGTAGATAAAGTAGAAGAATTAACGAATATGCGAGAAGATGCAAAAGTTTTAAAGCAAGCATATGATGTATGGCAAGAAAAACAAAAATTCGAGAAAGAAAAAGAAGCAGCATATAGTAAGATGCAATTGGCAGTTAACGCATATGAAAATATGGAACGCCGCTGGTTAAGTGAACAAGCTGGTATATTGGCTCTTCATCTACATGATGGCGAATCTTGTCCAGTATGTGGTAGTACGACCCATCCGAAAAAAGCTACAGAGCAAAGTGGTGCGATCGATGAAAAAGAGTTAAATGATTTAAGAGATAAGAAAAATATTGCTGAAAAACTATTTGTTCAATTAGAGGAGAAATGGAATTTCTATCATCTTCAATATGAACAGGTAATAGAAGAGGTTAAGAAGCGAGGCTATCGCTCAGAAGAATTAGCTGAAACATATAGTGCGCTTGTTCAAAAAGGAAAACAATTAGCAACTGAAGTGAATACGTTAAAAGCAAGTGAAGAAACGCGTAAGCAAACAGCTGCGAAAATAAAAAGCATAGAAGAAAAAGTAGATGCACTTCAGAAACAAAAACATGAGGTAGAAACAGAACAGCACCGTATAGAAATGGATTGTATGCAGCTTCGTACGTCATATGAACATGATAAGAAAAACATTCCTGAAAACTTACAAACAGTCCAAGCTTGGAAAGTCCAGTTTGACCAAGCTATGCATGAGCTCAAATTAATGGAGGACGAATGGAAGAAAGTGCAGGAGGCGTATCAACATTGGCAAAATGAAAATATACGTATTCAAGCAGAACAGGAAGGTGCTTCTAATCAATTTGAAAGTGCAAAATCGAAGAAAGAAGAGACTTTCACGCGCTTTATGAAAGAGCTTGAACAGAGTGGATTTACAGATCAAATTACGTATAAAGAAGCGAAATTAAGTGATGCCGAGATGGATATGTTACAAAAAGAAATTCAAAGCTATTATTCATCTCTTGAAGTACTTGCAAAACAAATTGAAGAGTTACATGCTGAATTAAAAGATAAAGAGTATATGGATATTACGGCGTTAGGTGAACACATTAAAGAACTAGAAATTAACCTTGATATCATTAAAGAAAAACGTCAACGTTCGCAAAATGCGGTAACTTATATTTCTGATTTACATGAAAATATTAGACGTATTGATGAGCAAATTCATGAGGAAGAAAAAGCTTTCCAAGAACTTGTTGACTTATATGAAGTAATGAAAGGTGATAACGAAAGCCGTATATCATTTGAACGTTACATCTTAATTGAGTATTTAGAACAAATTGTTCAAATTGCAAACGAACGATTACGTAAATTATCAAATGGACAATTTTATTTAAAACGAAGTGAACGAGTTGAAAAGAGAAATCGTCAAAGTGGATTAGGGTTAGATGTATACGACGCATATACTGGCCAAACACGCGATGTAAAAACATTATCTGGCGGCGAGAAATTCAATGCCTCACTTTGCTTAGCGCTCGGCATGGCAGACGTCATTCAAGCGTATGAAGGCGGTATTTCAATCGAAACGATGTTTATCGACGAAGGATTCGGTTCATTAGATGAGGAGTCATTAACAAAAGCGGTTGACGCCTTAATTGACTTACAAAAATCAGGTCGATTTATTGGTGTAATCTCACACGTTCAAGAGCTGAAAAACGCAATGCCAGCTGTATTAGAAGTAACGAAGCAGAAGGATGGGTGTAGTCAGACACGGTTTGTGGTGAAGTAAGTTCAATTGTAATTCATATTATTTGCGATTCTTTAGTATAGAACTTTTGATAAAATAAAGGGACTGTCTCATAAGTCTCTTTCGAAGTAAGATCACATGAAATCGAAAAGGCAGAAATGTTATAAAATCAACATTTCTGCCTTTCACTTTTTATACGATTTTGGCTAAAAAGCATCTTTTGGGACAGCCTCTTTATTTGTTATTCAAAATTAGATAATTCACCTATGAGTTATCTGTAGAAGGAGGCGTATTTTCCAAACGATTATAAGCTTTAAAAGCCGAAATTGCCGAGATAACACCACCTACTAAAAATAAAGCCGATCCACCGACCAAAATGATACGACTGACATATGTTTCGCGCGCTTCTTCAACTTCTTCTTGTAACATTGTAGGCATTTGAATTCCCCCTAAATAACATTTATTTTGTATATAGTATATACAAACGCCTAAAATATGTTAAAATCACTGGATAGTGTTATGAGGGAGTATATAGTTAGATGTGAATTATTTGAAAAATCTTCATTATAAATTTATGCTAACTTCACATAGAGCACATATTAACATTGTATTATGTATATGTACCAAATAAATAAAGTGAATTGTATTTCGTTCTGTTTTTAAAAATTTAAAATTCTATTATTTTTATATAAAGGTTTCACATCGGAGTTTTAAATATTTTGGAAATAGATCTAAATAAAAGGAATTCATATAAAAGGGGAATGTCTTATGACAACATATACGAGTGAAATGAGAAAAAGTTTAGTTTCAGAAGAAGATGTAGATATTTTAAAAATTATGGCGCACCCAATCCGATTACAAATTGTAAATGAATTAAGCACGAGAAAAACTTGTAACGTAACACAACTAACAGAATTACTAAATATTCCACAATCGACTGTTTCGCAACATTTATCAAAAATGAAAGGTAAAGTGTTACGAGCTGAGAGAAGAGGTTTAGAAATTTATTATCATATTAATAATTTAAAAGCGAGTAAGATTGTAAGTGTTTTAGGATATATAAACTAATGAAGTATTTTCATATAAAATAGCCGCTGCTGGTGAGCAGGGGCTATTTTGTGTTGTTCTATCACGCGTTAACCGACAGTAAAACTCCCACCTCAAAATTCAGTTGGAGCAAAGAAGTTAGGTGGGAGTCAGGCTGTCCGTAAACGTCTGATTGGTTCAACTAATAATCAGTGGGGGATGAACAAAACCCCCACTGATTAAAGTTTCACTTTATGTATTCGTATTTAATATTTTATAGTTTTTATGATTTACAATTGTTCGTTCAAATTCAAAAGTACCACCGCTTACATTTGTAATTTCAACTAAGACCGATTCAGTATAAAGTTTTAGTACAGATCCTGTAATCTTTAAATTGTTTCGTTGAAAAAGTATAGTATCCCCTACGTTTGCTTTCATAGTACCTCCTCATTAAAGACAGAAATATTTTTTATTATATATATTAAACCACGTATAAGTATATTAGTGAATATTTAGTTTTATTTATCAAAAAAATATTTGTAGTCTATGTGTGCAGAATTAAAAGAAGTTTTAACAAGACGTATTAAAAACGCTTTCATTATGATGGAATTTGTAGAGCCAATTATTACATTTGAAGAAACAATTATAAATGTATAAAGAAAGTCAGGCTTATGAATTAATTTAATAAAACCGTCTCTTTAATGTTTATTAAAGAGACGGTTTTATTGTTTTACTATTGAAAAAAGGATTCAAAAACATATATAAATTTAACTTATACAAAACAATATGAACAACTATTACGTATTTAAAAAACATTTTTTTGTATTTCATCCTTCGTTTTCTGTAACTGATTCCATGTTTTTGACGCCTTGTCTTGTAAGTGCTTACATAACTGAAAACATCTTATACAATGAAGGTGTTAAATCAAAAGAGATGACCAAAATGAACATAAAAAAACAAGACTTAGCGAAAAGCATTAAAATAGAAAGAGGAGGCGGAAAGGTATGAAAAAATCAAAGGTTAATCCATGGCTTGTTGTCCTTGGTACAGTAATAGTTCAAATGGGACTTGGAACGATATATACATGGAGTTTATTCAATCAGCCTTTAGTTAGTAAATACGGTTGGAGTCTTAACGCGGTTGCGATAACTTTCTCAATTACTAGTCTTTCCTTAGCATTTTCAACTTTATTTGCAAGTAAATTGCAAGAAAAATGGGGACTTCGTAAACTTATTATGATAGCTGGACTAGCATTAGGACTAGGATTAGTACTTAGTTCACAAGCTTCTTCGTTAATATTGCTTTATGTACTAGCAGGAGTTGTTGTAGGTTACGCAGATGGTACAGCTTATATTACTTCACTATCTAATTTAATTAAGTGGTTCCCTGAACGTAAAGGTTTAATCTCTGGTATATCTGTAGCTGCATATGGTACAGGTAGCTTAATTTTCAAATATATAAATGCAAAGTTAATTGATTCCGTTGGTGTATCGCAAGCGTTTATATATTGGGGTTTAATTGTTACAGCCATGATTGTCCTTGGAGCTTGTTTAATCCATCAAGCTGCTGATCAAGGTGCAGTTCAAGAAACAAACACTCATGAATATACAATGAAAGAAATGTTAGGCACAAAACAAGTATACTTATTATTCATCATGTATGAGTGGCTTATACTTAATTGGTATGGTAAAAGACATTGGTGTTCAACTTGTAGGGCTTAGTGCAGCGACAGCAGCTAATGCGGTGGCTATGGTTGCAATATTTAACACATTAGGTCGTATTATTCTAGGACCGTTATCAGATAAGATTGGTCGTTTGAAAATTGTTACGGGTACTTTTGTGGTTATGGCGAGTTCGGTATTAGTTCTAAGTTTCGTAGATTTGAATTACGGTATCTACTTCGTATGTGTAGCAAGTGTAGCGTTTTGCTTTGGTGGAAATATTACTATTTTCCCAGCTATTGTTGGTGATTTCTTCGGTATGAAAAACCATAGTAAGAATTACGGAATTGTGTATCAAGGATTTGGATTTGGAGCGCTTGCAGGTTCCTTTATCGGTGCACTTCTAGGTGGATTCAAACCAACTTTTATGGTGATTGGTGTACTATGTGTCGTGTCATTCATTATCGCAATTTTAATTCGAGCACCTAAACAGAAAAAAGAACAAGAAGAAGAGTATCGCAGCGTAGCATAAGTATATAAATCTTCTATAACACTATAGTTACGAAAAAGCATCCTGTTAAATAGGGTGCTTTTTTGAGTTATTTTAACAAGGTTAAATTACTTTTTATTTTTTTTGATATAAAAGTGAGTGAAATATCCGTTTGGATTATATTGGAATATAATAAATCGATACATCGTATTCGAAATATGTATTAAATCTTAAATAATAAAGAAAATATGAATTGATGTTTGCAAGATATATTTTCAGACAAATATTGAGAAAATAAATGCTCGACTTTTTGTTAAGGCTTTGTAACTGAAGAGATCTTCAGTTTATCATCTTCAATTTTTACAAAGAGGGGTAAGAATTAAAGTATTTATTAATACTTTTAGATGTAATTGTATTGAAAAGCACTAAAGTTTTTATCTGAAAAATAAAAATAGGTTGACAAGTTTATTGAGAAAGATTATCATTTCGGTGTAAGAACGTTAAATGAAAAACATTATCAATGAATAATATTTTAATGAAAAGTACACTTGACCAATTAGTTTAGTAAGTGTATTATTTTTTACATCGATAATGATAATCATTATCATTATTTGTTTAATTAGATTGATTTTTAAATGAAAGGATAGAGGAAATGAACTTAGGGGAATTTGATGGGAAAACTGTTTTAGTAACAGGTGCAGCTCAAGGTATAGGTAGTGTTGTTGCTAAAATGTTTTTAGAAAGAGGAGCTACAGTTATTGCGGTTGATCAAAATGAAGAGGGATTAAACGAACTCTTAAATGAAATACATTTGAAAACGTTTTGCTTAGATGTGAGTGATAGTACCGCAGTTGAACAGATGGTAAATGATATTGAAAATGAAATAGCGCCAATAGATATATTAGTAAATGTTGCAGGGGTTTTACGTATGGGAGCGATTCACTCGTTAAGTGATGAAGATTGGAATAAAACATTTTCTGTAAATTCTACAGGAGTTTTCTATATGTCCCGAGCAGTAAGTAAACATATGATGCAAAGAAAGTCAGGGACAATTGTTACAGTTGGTTCAAATGCAGCAAATACGCCGAGAATGGAGATGGCTGCATATGCTGCATCAAAAGCTGCTACGACGATGTTTATGAAATGTTTAGGATTAGAACTTGCAGCGTATAACATTCGCTGTAACGTAGTTTCTCCAGGTTCTACTGAAACTGAAATGCAAAGGCTACTATGGGCTGATGAGAATGGAGAAAAAAATATAATTGCTGGTTCTCAAAGTACATATAGACTTGGTATACCGTTACAAAAAATTGCACAGCCTTCAGAAATTGCTGAAGCAGTATTGTTTTTAGCTTCAGATAAAGCTAGTCATATTACAATGCATAATTTATGTGTTGATGGCGGAGCTACATTAGGCGTTTAATAAAAAATTCAGGGGGTTACTATACAATGAAGGAATTTACGGCTGTAAAGGAACTGTCAGAAAAATTACTAGAAGATTATAAGACTGAATCTTCATTCTTTTTCGCTTCACCAACTCGAACGATATTAGCAGAAGGAGAGTTTACTACAGTAAAGCATCATGAAATTGAAAGTTTCCCAGAACTTGTACAAGCAGTATTATGTAATGCAAAACAAGCCGGAAATCCGAATCCTATCGTTGTCGGTGCTTTGCCATTTGATCGTAGAAAAGAAGTCCAACTTATCGTACCAGAATATAGTAGGACTTCTGAGCGATTACAATTGGATACAACAAATCAGCTTGAAATAAATGAGAACTTAACATTCGAAATGAGGCCTGTACCAGCGCCTGAAGTGTATATGAATGGTGTGAAGCAAGGAATTGCAAAAATAAAGGGCGGGGATTTAAAGAAAATCGTTCTATCCAGATCGTTAGATGTTAATTCTTCCGAAAAGATTGATAAGCAAAAACTTCTTCGAGAATTAGCAGCGCATAATAAGCATGGATATACATTTGCTGTGAATGTATCGAAAGATGAAAATGAGAATAGTAAGACGTTAATTGGAGCGAGCCCTGAATTACTCGTCTCACGTAATGGTATGCAAGTTATTTCTAATCCGTTAGCTGGTTCAAGGCCACGTAGTGAGGATTCAGTTGAAGATAAGAGAAGAGCAGAGGAATTACTTTCTTCTCCAAAAGATTTACATGAACATGCGGTAGTAGTAGAAGCAGTTGCTGCAGCGCTTCGTCCGTACTGTCATACATTACATGTTCCGGAAAAGCCATCCGTTATTCATAGTGAAGCGATGTGGCATTTATCTACTGAAGTGAAAGGTGAACTAAAGGATCCGAATACTACTTCTTTGGAATTAGCAATTGCTCTTCATCCGACGCCAGCAGTTTGCGGCACACCGATGGAAGAAGCGAGAGAGGCGATTCAAAAAATTGAGCCATTTGACCGTGAATTCTTTACAGGAATGCTAGGGTGGAGTGATTTAAATGGAGACGGTGAATGGATTGTTACAATTCGTTGTGCTGAAGTACAAGAAAATACACTCCGTTTATATGCAGGAGCGGGCGTTGTTGCTGAGTCAAAACCAGAAGATGAATTAGCAGAAACATCAGCTAAGTTCCAAACAATGTTGAAAGCATTAGGATTAAATGATAGTTCACTTAATGAAAAGTAGGGGGGCAGAAAGAATGCTAACAGGTTATACAAAATGGCCAAAAGAATTTGCTGATCGTTATCGAGAGGAAGGGTGTTGGCTTGGGGAAACATTTGGCGGGATGTTAAGAGAGCGAGCTGAAAAATATGGCGATCAAATTGCAGTTGTAAGTGGTAATACGCATATTACGTATAGTGAGTTTGATAAAAAAGTAGATCGATTAGCTTCAGGGCTACTGAATTTAGGAATAAAGCAAGAGGATCGAGTTGTAATCCAGCTACCTAACGTTATTGAGTTTTTCGAAGTATGTTTTGCGCTATTTCGAATTGGGGCACTTCCTGTTTTTGCATTACCTTCACATCGAAGCAGTGAAATTAGTTATTTTTGTGAGTTTAGTGAGGCGAGTGCTTACGTTATTTCAGATAAAGCTCTCGGTTTTGATTATCGAAAACTAGCAAGAGAAGTGAAAGAGAAAGTGCCAACTTTACAACATGTAATTGTAGTGGGAGAAGAAGAAGAATTTGTGAACATAAGTGATTTATATATAGATCCCGTTCCATTACCAGAAGTTCAGCCAAGTGATGTTGCGTTTCTCCAATTATCAGGGGGGACAACAGGACTTTCTAAATTAATTCCTCGAACGCATGATGATTATATTTATAGTTTACGTGTTAGCGCTGAAATTTGTAATTTAAGTGCAAAGAGTGTCTATATGGCCGTTCTTCCAGTAGCACATAATTACCCGATGAGCTCTCCTGGAACATTTGGAACTTTCTATGCGGGTGGAAAAGTAGTGCTGGCAACTGGAGGTAGTCCAGATGAGGCATTTGCACTTATTGAAAAAGAAAAAGTTACGATTACTGCTCTCGTACCGCCATTAGCAATGATATGGCTTGATGCTGCATCTTCACGTAATAACGATTTATCGAGTCTAGAAGTGATTCAAGTAGGTGGCGCGAAATTTAGTGCTGAAGTTGCAAAACGTATACGCCCTACATTTGGATGTACGTTACAGCAAGTATTCGGTATGGCGGAAGGATTAGTGAACTATACAAGATTAGATGATCCTGAAGAAATTATTATTCATACACAAGGTAGACCAATGTCTGCACTCGATGAAGTACGAGTTGTTGATGAAAATGACAACGATGTAAAACCTGGCGAAGTAGGTAGTTTATTAACAAGAGGGCCATATACAATTCGTGGTTATTATAAAGCAGAAGAGCATAATGCACAATCGTTTACAAAGGATGGATTTTATCGCACAGGAGATCTTGTGAAAGTAAATGAACAAGGTTACATCATTGTAGAAGGAAGAGATAAAGATCAAATTAATCGTGGTGGTGAGAAAGTTGCCGCGGAAGAAGTGGAAAATCATTTATTAGCACATGATGCAGTGCATGATGTAGCAATTGTATCGATGCCTGATGACTATTTAGGAGAACGTACTTGTGCATTTGTAATAGCTCGGGGACAAGCTCCGACTGTAAGTGAATTAAAAATGTTTTTAAGAGAACGCGGTATAGCAGCTTATAAGATTCCAGATCGAATTGAATTTATTGAAGCATTTCCGCAAACAGGTGTTGGAAAGGTAAGTAAAAAAGAGTTACGTAAAGTCATTGCTGAGAAACTTATTACGGTAAAACGATAAAAATATAAAAATTGGAAGGAAGTGATTAGATGGCTATCCCATCTATTTCAGTATACAAAATGCCAGTTGAATCCGAACTACCAAAAAATAAAGTGAACTGGACGCCGGATCCAAAACGTGCGGTTCTTTTAATCCATGACATGCAAGAATATTTTCTTGATGCATATAGCGATAAAGAATCGCCAAAAGTAGAACTCATTTCAAATATTAAGGTGATAAGAGAAAAATGTAAGGAACTTGGTATACCAGTTGTTTATACAGCTCAACCAGGTGGACAAACGTTAGAACAACGAGGGTTATTACAAGACTTTTGGGGTGACGGTATTCCTGCTGGACCAGATAAAAAGAAAATTGTTGATGAACTTACTCCTGATGAGGATGATATATTCCTAACAAAATGGAGATATAGTGCATTTAAAAAGACAAATCTATTAGAAATTTTAAACGAACAAGGAAGAGATCAACTCATTATTTGCGGTATTTATGCGCATATTGGCTGCCTATTAACAGCTTGTGAAGCATTTATGGATGGAATTCAGCCGTTCTTTGTAGCAGATGCAGTTGCTGATTTTTCACTAGAGCATCATAAACAAGCGTTAGCGTATGCATCTAATAGATGTGCAGTAACGACATCAACTAACAGTTTGTTAACAGAGTTACAAGGTTTAAAAGATGATGATGAAATCACTTTACAAAAAGTACATGAACTAGTTGCACAATTACTTCGTGAACCAGTAGAGAGTGTTGGGACTGATGAAGATTTATTAAATAGAGGACTTGATTCGGTCAGAATTATGAGTTTAGTAGAGAAGTGGCGTCGCGAAGGAAAGGAGATTACTTTTGCGGATTTAGCAGAGAACCCAACGGTTGTTGATTGGCATCGCTTATTATCTCTGCAAACAGAACGTGTACTTTAATATAGACTACATAATAAAGGGGTAGTGAAGAATGCCTAATAGTCAAAAGGTTCGTCATTCGTTATCATCTGCGCAGTCTGGTATGTGGTTTGCGCAAAAATTAGATCCACTTAATCCAATTTATAATACTGGGGAATATGTAGAAATAAACGGAAATATTCATCAAGACATTTTTGAATTAGCTGTACGTAAAGTTGTAATGGAAGCAGAAGCACTTCATGTTCGCTTCGAAGAGGATGAAATTGGCCCATGGCAAGTTATTGAAGAATCACAGTTTCATATGCATTTTATTGACGTTCGTAAAGAAAAAAATCCTGAAGAGGCTGCTAAAGCATGGATGAAAAATGATTTATCTATGCCAGTCAATTTGAAAAAAGATACTTTATTTACTGAAGCACTTATTCAAGTTGAAAATAATCGTTTCTTTTGGTATCAGCGCATCCATCACATTGTGATGGATGGCTATGGATTTTCACTTCTTAGCCAAAAGGTAGCGAATGAGTATACATCACTTATAGAAGAAACAAACAAGAATGAAAAGACATTTGGTTCTCTTGCAAAAGTTGTGCAAGAAGATATGGAATATCGTGAGTCTAAACAATTTCAGGAAGATCGTGCTTTTTGGTTAGAAAAATTTGCGGATGAACCAGAAGTTGTAAGTTTGGCAGAACGAGCACCGAGAACATCAAATGGATTTTTACGTGAAACAGCTTATTTATCTAGTTCTAGTACGAAAACTTTACTAGAAGATATTAATATTTCTTTAACAAGTTGGCCAGAATTTATTGTCGCTGTAACAAGTATATATATGCATAAATTAACAGGTGCAAATGATATTGTTTTAGGTTTACCGATGATGGGGCGTCTCGGTTCAGCATCTATTTATACACCGAGCATGGTAATGAATTTAGTACCACTTCGTCTCACTGTAACTCCAAATATCACTCTTGCAGAATTATTACAGCAAGTTTCTAAAGAAATCCGAGACGTACGTCGTCATCATAAATATCGTCATGAAGAATTAAGGAGAGATTTAAAGTTACTAGGCGAAAATCAAAGGTTATTCGGGCCATTAGTGAATGTGATGCCTTTTGATTATGGGCTTAACTTTGCTGGGAATCATGGTATTACACATAATTTGTCAGCCGGACCTGTCGATGATTTATCAATAAATGTTTATAAACGTTTCGATGAAACTGAGCTAATGATTCATTTTGATGCGAATCCGGAAGTATATAATGGCGCGGAACTAACGCTGCATAAAGAGAGATTTATGAATGTATTAGAATTAATGATAAGTACATATCAAAAAGACGCGTCGATTGGAAGCATAAACATTACTCTTCCTGAAGAAAATCATAAAGTTTTATTGGAATGGAATAAAACGAAGGAAGACGATGAGTTAATCAGTCTACCTATATCATTTGAAAAACAAGTGCAAAAAACTCCAAATAAACTAGCGATTACTTGTGACGGTGTAAACTTTACGTATAAAGAGCTAAATGAACGAGCGAATGAACTAGCACATTATTTAGTAGAAGAAGGAATACGACCAAATCAGTTTGTAGCTTTAGTATTTCCAAGATCAATAGAAATGGTAACTAGTATGCTAGCAGTTTTAAAGGCTGGTGCAGCGTATTTACCGATAGATCCAGAATATCCAGCCGAGCGAATCAATTATATAGTAAATGATGCAAAACCAGTTTGTATCATAACACATTCATCTGTTTCATCTAAGTTAGTTATAGAAAATGATATGAAAAAAATTGTATTAGATGACCAAGAAACGAAACTAGCATTACATACATGTTCTCGTATGAATATAGAATGTAAGAATGATGTATCACTTTTAAACCCAGCCTATACAATATATACTTCAGGCTCAACGGGTAACCCAAAAGGTGTAATTGTTCCTATGAGAGGTTTAAGTAACTTTTTAATGGCTATGCAACAAAAGTTTTCGTTACATGAACATGATCATTTATTAGCAGTTACAACATTTGCGTTCGATATTTCTGCTCTAGAAATTTATTTACCTCTTATTAGCGGTGCAAGTATAACAATTGCTCCAAAAGAGGTAATTCAAGAACCTTCGGTGTTAACGGCGCTGTTACAAGAAGAAAGAGTGACAATTATGCAAGCTACACCGACGCTCTGGCAGGCGTTAGTAACTGAATATCCAGAGAGGATACAAGGGCTAAATGTGCTCGTTGGTGGTGAAGCTCTTCCAGGGCATTTAGCAAATAAATTAAGAGAATTAGGCTGCTCAATAACTAATTTATATGGACCAACTGAAACGACGATTTGGTCTACCTTCATGAACATTGATGAAAGTGAAAAGGGGATACCTCCTATCGGAAAGCCAATTTGCAATACAGAAGTGTATGTATTGGATGCAGGGTTACAACCAGTTCCACCTGGAGTTATTGGTGAATTATATATTGCAGGGGAAGGACTTGCAAGCGGATATTTAGGAAAACCAGAGTTAACAGCTGAACGGTTTGTTGCAAATCCTTATGGAAAACCAGGGCAGCGCATGTACCGTACAGGTGATCTAGTAAAATGGCGCAGTGATGGTGTTTTAGAGTACATGAACCGCGCAGATCATCAAATTAAAATTCGTGGTTTTCGAATTGAATTAGCTGAAATTGAAATGGTATTACAACGCCATGAAAATATTAAGCAAGCAGTAGTAATGGTACGAGAAGACCGCCCAAATGATAAACGAATCATTGCTTATATTGTTGCCGAAGAGAAGGAAACGATTCATCTTTCAGAAATTCGTTCTTATGTTTCAGAAAGTTTAGCGAATTATATGATACCATCAGCACTTGTATTGCTAGAAGAATTACCATTAACACCAAATGGAAAGGTTGATAGAAAGAAATTACCTGCGCCTGATTTTAATGGCATGAACAATGAGAGAGTTGCTAGAAATCCGAAAGAAGAAATATTATGTCATTTATTTGCAGAAGTACTTGATGTTTCTCGCATTAGCATTGATGATAATTTCTTTGAAATGGGTGGCCATTCGCTTCTTGCATCGCGTTTAATGGCAAGAATTCGTGAAACGTTAAGTGTTGAATTAGGAATTGGAAAACTATTTGAATCGCCAACTGTTGCTGAACTAGCGAAGCAATTGGATCAAGCAAAAAATGCTAGACCAACTATTAAGAAAGTAAGTAGACCAAGTGAAGTTCCACTTTCATTTGCACAGCGTAGGTTATGGTTCTTACATTGTTTAGAAGGTCCAAGCCCTACTTATAATATTCCGTTAGTCATTCGTTTGTCTGGAAAGTTAAATGAGGAAGCATTACAAGGTGCCTTTTATGATGTAGTCGAGAAACATGAAACACTGAGAACAATTTTCCCTAACGTATTAGGTAGTTCCTATCAGAAAATTTTAGATATAGAAGATTTAAATCTAGAAATGATTAAAACAAAAATATGTAAAGAGGAATTAGAAAGTGTGCTTGCAGAAGCGATAAGATATAGCTTTAACCTTGATGTTGAGCCAGCAGTTCGTTTGCAACTATTTACAGTGAATGAAAACGAACATGTATTGCTAATTCTATTGCACCATATTGTAGGGGATGGCTGGTCATTACAACCGTTAACGAGAGACTTTACAACGGCATATAAAGCACGATGTCAAGGTGACAGCGTACAGCTGGAAACACTTCCAGTTCAATACGCAGATTATGCACTTTGGCAACAGCAATTGTTAGGGGATGAAACTACACAAGAAAGTCTCATTTCAACACAATTAGATTTTTGGAAGAAAGAGTTAAAGGGATTACCAGATCAATTGGAGTTACCTACAGATTATCAGCGTCCAATGGAAACGAGTTACAGAGGAGAAACAATTCATTTTCATATAGATGCAGGTATGCATAGTAGGTTAGTAGAGCTCGCACGGAAAAACGGAGTTAGTTTGTTTATGGTATTGCAAGCAGGACTAAGTGCGCTATTTACAAGATTAGGTGCAGGCACTGATATACCAATTGGAAGTCCGATTGCTGGAAGAAATGATGATGTACTTTCAGATATTGTTGGTTTATTTGTAAATACATTAGTGTTACGTACAAATACTTCAGGAGATCCAAGTTTTAAAGAATTATTAAATAGAGTGAAGCAGGCAAATCTTGCAGCTTATGAAAATCAAGATGTTCCATTTGAACGACTCGTTGAAGTGTTAAACCCGGTGCGTACTCGAAATAGTCATCCGCTATTTCAAGTTATGTTAGCTTTCCAAAATACGCCAGAGGCAATCTTTGATGTCCCGGATATAGAAGCGAGACTTGAAATTCAAAGTGTTGGCTCTGCGAAGTTTGATTTAACATTTGAAATTAGTGAGAGTAACGGGGTTGATGGTACTCCGAACGGTTTACATGGATTACTAGAGTTTAGTACCGATTTATATAAACATGAAACGGTTCAAAAACTAATAGAACGATTCATTTTGTTATTAGATGATGCGGCGACAAATCCAGATCAATCCATTGGCAGATTAGAAATATTAACTTTAGCAGAGAAAAATACAGTGTTAGAAAAGTGGAATGGTGGTTTTCAAATTGCACCAGACATGACATTGCCACAATTATTTGAAAAGCAGGTTCATATTAATCCAAATGCTATTGCTGTCGTCTTTGAAAATAAGAAATTAACTTATGAAGAGTTAAATAGAAAAGCAAATAAAATAGCTCGATTCCTAATAGCAAAAGGAATTGGTCCTGATCAACTCGTTGCTTTAGCGATGCCAAGATCATTAAATATGGTTGTAAACTTATTAGCTGTTCTTAAAGCTGGTGCTGGATACCTTCCGTTAGATCCAGATTACCCAGCAGACCGTATTTCGTTTATGCTACACGATGCGAAACCATCATGTGTTTTAACGAATTCAGAAGTGGAAATTGAATGTAATGAAGCACTAAAAGTTTTAGTTGATAATGTAAAAGTAATAGAAGAAATTGAGAAACATAGTGAAGACAATATTGATGAAATGGAGCGCGTGAAGCCATTAACTCCATCACATATTGCTTACGTTATTTATACATCAGGTTCAACAGGTAGACCGAAAGGCGTTATGATACCTCATCAAAATGTAGTAAGACTTTTAGGAGCAACTGATCATTGGTTCCAGTTTGATGGAAACGATGTGTGGACGATGTTCCATTCATATGCTTTTGATTTCTCGGTTTGGGAAATTTGGGGACCTTTATTATACGGAGGGTGTTTAGTTGTAGTTCCACATACTGTAAGTCGATCGCCGAAAGAATTTTTACAGCTTCTTGTTAAAGAAAAGGTAACTGTTTTAAACCAAACTCCATCAGCATTCTATCAATTGATGCAAGCAGATCGTGAAAATGAAGAAATTGGCCAACAATTATCTTTACGATATGTTGTTTTTGGAGGTGAAGCACTTGAGCTAAGTCGATTAGAAGATTGGTATAGTCGACATCCTCATAACGCACCGAAGCTTATTAATATGTACGGTATTACTGAGACGACAGTACATGTTAGTTATATTGAGCTAGATGAGAGTACCGTTTCTTTACGAGCAAATAGTTTAATTGGGTGCAGTATACCTGACCTTAAAGTATACGTATTAGATCATTATTTACAACCAGTGCCACCTGGAGTAGTTGGAGAAATGTATGTTGCAGGTGCTGGGCTTGCTCGTGGATATTTAGGAAGAGCAGGTTTAACTGCAGAACGTTTTATTGCAGATCCATTTGGCAAGCCGGGTACAAGAATGTATCGTACTGGAGACTTAGCACGTTGGCGTCAAGATGGGACGCTAGATTATATAGGACGCGCAGATCATCAAATAAAAATTCGCGGATTCCGAATTGAATTAGGGGAAATAGAAGCAGTCATAATGAAACACCCTACAGTTGAGCAAGTAGCCGTTATTGTACGGGAAGATCAACCAGGGGATAAACGATTAGTTTCTTATATCGTCGCATCAAATAATGAAATGATTGATACGAATGAAATGCGCCAATTTGCTGGAAGTAGTTTACCAGATTACATGGTTCCATACGCTTTTGTAGTAGTAAATGAGTTGCCATTAACTCCAAACGGTAAATTAGATAGAAAGGCATTGCCGGCTCCAGAATTTATCGCATCAGCTTCTAGTCGTGGGCCAAGAACACCGCAAGAAGAAATGTTATGTGACTTGTTTACAGAAGTTTTAAGTGTGCCGCAAATTGGAATTGATGACGGATTCTTTGATCTAGGTGGCCATTCACTTCTTGCAGTGCAGCTTATGAGCCGTATTAAAGAAGCACTTGGGATCGAATTAAATATCGGAACTTTATTTGCAGCACCTACTGTCGCAGGCCTTGCTGAAAGACTTGAAGTGGGAAATGGACAAAGTGCACTCGATGTGTTGCTTCCGTTACGAGTAAGCGGAGACCAATTGCCACTATTTTGTGTACACCCAGCAGGTGGATTAAGTTGGTGCTATGCAGGACTTATGAAATCTTTAGGAACAAATTATCCAATCTACGGTGTACAAGCACGTGGTATCGCTAAAAATGAAGAACTTCCAAAAAGTTTAGAGGAAATGGCAGCGGATTATTTAAAACACGTTCGTGAAGTACAGCCTCACGGACCATATCGTTTACTCGGTTGGTCACTTGGAGGAAATGTTGTGCATGCAATGGCGGCGCAACTGCAAAATGAAGGGGAAGAAGTAGACTTACTCGTTATGCTAGATTCTTATCCTGGTCACTTTTTACCGAATACGGAAGCACCTACTGAAGAAGAAGCATTAATCGCATTACTTGCTTTAGGGGGATACGATCCAGATAACATGGATGGTAAACCACTTACGATGGAAAGTGCAGTTGAAATTCTTCGTAAAGATGGAAGTGCATTAGCAAGTCTTGAAGAAGAGACGATTTTGAACTTGAAAGAAACATATGTAAATTCAGTAGGATTGTTAGGGAAATATGTACCGAAAGTTTATAACGGAGATATTTTATTCTTTAGATCTACTGTTATACCAGACTGGTTTACTCCTATTTCTCCAAATACGTGGCTAAATTATTTAGATGGGCAAATTGTGCAATACGATATTGATTGTAGACATAAAGATTTATGTCAACCAGAACCACTTACAGAAATTGGACAAGTATTAGCAAAATATTTGCAGAATAAGAAAGGGGTAAGTACAGTATGACGAATCCATTTGAAAATGATAATTACACATATAGAGTATTAAAAAATGAGGAGGGCCAGTATTCTCTCTGGCCTATCTTTCTTGATGTACCTATTGGTTGGAATATTGTACATGAAGAGGCTAGTAGAAATGATTGTTTACAATATGTTGAAAATAACTGGGAAGATTTGAATCCAAAAAGTAATGAAGTTGGCGAAAAAATATTAGTAGGAAAACGATAATGAAGGCAAAAATAAATCCAAAAGTAGTTGTAAGCATCGTATATATAACAGCGATGTTTATGGCTGCGATGGATGCAACAATTGTGAATGTAGCACTCCAAACAATAAGTAAAGAATTACAAGTACCTCCATCTGCAATGGGGACTGTTAATGTTGGGTATTTAGTTAGCTTAGCCGTTTTCCTTCCGATTTCTGGTTGGTTAGGAGATCGCTTCGGTACGAAAAGGGTATTTCTAGCCGCTCTTTTCGTATTTACAACCGCGTCTGCATTATGTGGAATAGCGAACGATATTACTTCATTGAATCTTTTTCGCATTATGCAAGGTGCTGGAGGGGGGCTTTTAACACCAGTTGGGATGGCGATGTTATTCCGAACATTTTCACCAGAGGAAAGGCCGAAAATTTCAAGATTTATTGTGTTGCCAATTGCTGTCGCACCGGCAGTAGGACCAATTATTGGGGGCTTTTTTGTAGATCAAATGTCTTGGCACTGGGCATTTTATATTAATGTACCGTTCGGAATCATAGCATTGCTATTCGGTCTACTATTTTTAAAAGAGCATATTGAAAAATCAGCTGGTCGCTTTGATTCTCTCGGTTTTATTCTTTCAGCACCAGGGTTTTCGATGCTAATCTATGCGCTCAGTCAAGGACCATCAAGAGGCTGGATTTCTACAGAGGTTATAAGTACTGGAATAGCTGGGATTGTATTTATTACACTGTTTATCATTGTAGAACTTAAAGTAAAGCAACCGATGCTAGATTTAAACTTATTAAAAGAACCAGTCTTTAGAAAAATGAGTCTTATTTCATTGTTTTCTTCAGCTGGTTTACTAGGAATGTTATTTGTTTTTCCGCTTATGTATCAAAATGTAATAGGGGTATCCGCACTGGAATCAGGCCTTACTACATTCCCAGAGGCCATTGGATTAATGATATCGTCACAGATCGTACCATGGTCATATAAGAAATTAGGAGCTCGTAAGGTAATTTCTATAGGGTTAATTTGTACGGCGATTATCTTTATTTTATTAAGTTTTGTAAATCACGATACGAACCCTTGGCAAATACGGGTATTATTGTTTGGCATAGGTATTTTCTTAGGCCAATCAGTTGGAGCAGTTCAATTTTCTGCATTTAACAATATAACGCCGCCTTCTATGGGGAGAGCAACTACTATATTTAATGTGCAAAATCGATTAGGTTCAGCGATAGGAGTTGCTGTTTTAGCTAGTATACTAGCCGGTTTTGGAAATAGCAGTGTACAACATAATACTCATTCAGATTTATTGCCATATCAAGCAGCATTAATTGGATCAGCAATATTTTTACTCGTAGCATTACTATTTTCTTTACGTATTTCTGATAAAGAGGTAATGTCAAAAAAGAAGAAAAAACCGTTACCTGTATTACAAAAAGAGAAAGAAATTGTCAATGAATAAGTTTGGTAATAGTATTTTGGAATTAATCTACATTGGGTATTTAGAAGGAGAGAGTTTACATGATAGAAAGTAAAGTTGTAGATTCTATACCAATTTTGAATGAGAATGATTGTCAAATATGGTGGGGAAGGATTTCGGATTTACAATCATGGCATTACAATTTACTAAATGATGTTGAACGAGAAAAAGCAAATTCATATCATCATTCGGCAGATCGTGCCCGTTTTATAATAGGCTGTGTAATTAGTAGATTAGTTCTAGGTAAAATGCTTTCTATGTCGCCAGTTCAAGTTCCAATTAATCGAATGTGCCCAGTATGTAAGTTACAACATGGTAGACCACAATTACCAGAGGGGATGCCGCAGTTATCGGTTTCACATTCGGGTGAGTGGGTTGTAGTTGCATTTACAAAGTCTGCACCTGTAGGCGTTGATGTTGAACAAATGAATCCAGATGTTGATGTTATGAAAATGGCAGAAGGCGTATTAACCGACATTGAAATAGCGCAAGTTATGAAGTTACCTAATGAACAAAAAATAGAAGGTTTTTTAACATATTGGACTAGAAAGGAAGCTGTGCTCAAAGCGACAGGTGAAGGTCTAATGATTCCACCAGTGGATATTACTATATCAGCTCCAAATGATCCTCCAAACTTGTTAGTTTTTCAGGGTAGACAAGAGTTAGTAGAAAATACAGTGATGAGAGATTTAAGGCCAAGTGTAGATTATATAGCTTCAATTGCAATATGTAGTAAAGAAGTCACCGAAATCATACAGCTGGATGCAGTAGCGCTTTTAAATTATAAATAAGTTTAATAAAATACTTTATAGAAGAGGTGTTCCTCATGCTAGTAGCGGAAAATAGAACAAATGAATCCACTTATAATGTACAAGCAATTAAAAATATTTTATTTTCTGGAGATACATCATCTATTCATGCTTTAGAAAAGTTATTGAATGATACAGTTCAGTTTGATGTTTTAGAACAAGAGGTGCTGGATAGACAGTATATCCCGAAAGAAGCAAAGAGTTTCTTTAATAAAAACGGAACATTTCTTTACCGTGTATCCAATATTGGTTATAAAGGAAAAGTATTATCTGAAAATCTCATTTTTGCGGATACCTCGTTTTTACCAAATACAATAAAGATGGAGCTAGAGAGTGGAAACATTCCAGTTGAAAAACTTATAGAAAAGATGGAAGTAAGAAGGAACGTATTATATGAAGGATATCAGCCTTCTGGGAATATTATTGAATTGTTCGATGGATGCTCTGTTTCGGCGCATGTGTATCCAACAAGAAAATATCAAATTGTAAGTAACTGCAGATGCATATTTTATATTTGCGAGGTGTATCATGCAGAAAATATAAAGCAATTACTAAATTAAAACAAGAAACCAGCCTATAAAATGGCTGGTTTCTTGTTTATTTCACAGCTTCTTTTAACTCTTTACCTGCTTTAAATGCAGGAACTTTACCAGCAGCGATTTGAATTTCTTCGCCGGTTTGTGGATTACGTCCTGTACGAGCAGATCTTTCACGCACTTCAAAAGTTCCAAAGCCGATTAATTGAACTTTATCGCCAGACTGTAATGCAGTAGCAATTGTGTCAAATACAGATTGTACAGCTGCAGAAGCATCCTTTTGAGAAATATCAGCTGATTGTGCGACATTTTTAATTAATTCTGTTTTGTTCATGTTTTCACCTCATAAAAAAATTTTTTGGAATGAATGATTTAGTATAATAGATAGTAAAGATAAAGCTCTTTATATTGTTAGAAAGAATGCTATATAGTTATGTTAATTTCGTTGCAGGAAACTGAATCCCTGCTAATAATTAGGGATTAATTAAGAAATGATGCATACAAAACGCTATAATATGAGGATGAGGGGGAGTATACGGATGATTTTTCGTGAAAAGGATGAGAAAGAAAGTACATTAATTCGTCAACATGATCATGGTTTTTTAGCTGGAGAGATTGCAAAGCATATAAAAGAAGATTTTTTTGAAGATGACACATATTTAAAAGAGACAATTGATGCAATATATGAGCATGATAGAGGATGGATAGAACTTGATAAAGTACCAATTTTGAATGATGCTAAAAATATCCCATATACATTTATGGATTGTCCAAGTTCATTACGCTTTGTCTTTTATACGATTGGTTTGAATGAAATTGAAGATTCCAATCCATACGGAGCATTACTTTGTAGTAAGCATTTTTTATCATTTCCATTAAATGAGGAAGATGAAGAGATGATGACATTTTATGTAGGGGAATTGGAACGACAAAAAAGAATATTGACGACGCTAACAAAAGAACAATTTGCGATGTTCGATAAACATTATAGATTATTAAAGTTTTGCGATGAACTTTCTTTATATGTCTGTATGAATAAACCAGGTGTAGAAAAGGAAGAGGAAATTGATTTGTTTAAAGATGGTTTTGAAGGAACAGAAATGTTTAATAGTAAGGAGGAGAAACCTATACAAGCTGAATGGGTGGACAAGGAAACAATTCGGATTACACCGTTTCCATTTCAAACGGAATTTCATACGTATGTAAAATATAAAACTATAAATAAACAAGAAATTGAAGAAAAAGGAATTGCAAAAGCTGATAGAGAATCAGAAATAAAGAAACAAACTATTCGTTTCATACAATAAGGAGGCGATTTCGATTGAAAGAGTACATGTTAAAACAAGTGGATTACCATGCTTGGGCTAATATACGATTATTCAATCGACTAAAAGAATTACCAAACTATGAGACGATTTTTACTGAACAGATGCAGAGTGTATTTCCATCAATCAAGGATACGTTTGCCCATATTTATATTACAGATCAAGTGTGGTTACACATATTGCATGGTAAAAGTATGAATGAAGCAATACAAGACCGAGAAGATTTACGAAAACAAATGGAAAACAAATCGTTACATGAATTAGAAAAATTATTTGAAAACATGGCAAATCAATATAAAGACTTTTTAAGTACAATACAAGATGTGAATGCTGTATTTGTTATCGAGAATCCATATGTAGGAAAATTAGAAACTTCAATTTTAGAGTTAGTACAACATGTCGTAAATCATGGTACATATCATAGAGGAAATATAACAGCGATGATTCGTCAACTTGGTCATTCGTCGACAATGATGGATTTTGTTTTGTATTTACATATGGTTAAAAAGCAGGGAGAGTAATATAGTTTATAAGAAGGAGAGGCTTTAGTTGTAGAAGTCTCTCCTTCTATTTTATTCCGCATGAATGGTAGATCAACTGATTAAAGTTTTACTTTATTTCTTAAGAAGCTTTATTTTCTTGTAATTGCTTCGCATATTGTACAGCCTTATATGCATTGACTCTACCGTTTTTCCAGTACGTACCTGTACCACTAATTTTATCAGTAGTTGACTCAATAATTTGGCGAATTTGTGTATTGCTATATCCTTGATTTGCTAAAAGAGCAGCGACTCCTGCAACGTGGGGTGTTGCCATAGATGTACCACTTAATGATTGATACGTGCTTCCTTTATATGTGGAATATATATTTGAACCTGGTGCTGCAACATCTACCCAGCTACCATAAGTAGAAAATGAAGATTTTCTATCTGATTGATCTGTAGAAGCAACTGCAATTACTTCGCTGTAATAAGCAGGGTAATTAGCTTTTGTATTTCCAGCATTTCCAGCAGCCGCAACAATAACAGAGCCTTTATTCCATGCATATTGAACAGCTTGTTGTAATGCAGTACCACCATTTGGAGCTCCTAAACTTAAACTAATTACTTTTGCACCTGAATCAGCAGCTTCTCGAATACCTTGCGCTACAGCATCGAGAGTACCACTTCCTTGATTATCTAATACGCGAACAGCATAAATGGAAGTTTGTGGGGCAACACCAGCAATTCCGACGCTGTTATTCGTAAGTGCTCCAGTAATTCCAGCGCAATGTGTACCATGACCATTACCATCATCAGATGTATTGTCGTTATCAACATAATCATGCCCGTAAATTACTTTCGAAGCTAAATCAGGGTGTGAGCCTTGAACTCCTGTATCAATAATGGCTACTTTTACACCAGGATTACTTCGTTGGCTATCCCAAGCTTGTGGAGCTTGAATTTTTTGTAATCCATATTGATTTTTAAAATATGGATCGTTCGGAGTCCAAAAGGCGTGAACGTAATAATTCGGTTCTGCATATTCCACATCTGGATTATTTTTATAACTCTTTATTTTTTCTTTTACAGTACCTTTTGAAAATTGAACGACTTCAAAACCTAACTTATCATCTTTAGATAAGACATTAGCTCCGACAGATTTATGAAAAGATTGCACATTACTTAAAGATGCATTTTGCTTGAACTTAACGATTAATTGGTTAGGAACGTAATCAGTAGATGATGTTTCAGCGCTTGAAGTATTCGTGTTAAAGAAGAAACCACCAATAATAAATGATAAAACAGATAGGAAAACAATGATTTTGTTTTTCAAAAGATTTTTCCTCCCTTTTCTTGGATGAGTTTTTCAGCGACACTTTAATGTCGCATTCCTTTTCAACTATATAGTTAGACCATACGATTTATGACATTTATGTGAAAAACTTTTGGAGGAATAAAAAGGAGTAAACATTGATATAAATATATTTTTAATGATAGTAATAAAGTGAAAGAGGGGATGAAAAAAGGAATGCTCATCATGTATGAGTCATTCCTTTTTTCATAGATTAACTTGCCTGTTTTTTATTATTTTCTTTCAATTTCTCTGCTTGTAAAAAGCGATTCGTTTCAGCAACAACAATACCACTTAACCCAATAAGACCAATTAAGTTTGGAATCGCCATAAGTCCATTTGCAATATCCGCAAATGTCCATACGATGCCTAATTTTAAATTCGCACCAATAGCAATCATGACAATAAAGATTGCTTTATAATATTTAACAGCACTTTCTCCAAATAAATAAGCCACGCATTTCTCACCGTAATACGACCAGCCTAAAATAGTAGAGTAGGCGAATAAAATAATTGCGATACCAAGAATCATACTACCAGCAGTACCGAATACAGATTGAAACGCAAGTGTTGTAGCTTCAACCCCAGTTTTACCAGACTTCCATGCACCTGTAGTAATTAATACTAGCCCTGTAATTGTACATACAATAAACGTATCTAGAAAAGTACCAGTCATTGAAACTAAAGCTTGCTTTGCAGGGGAATCAGTTTTTGCAGCCGCCGCGGCAATAGGGGCACTCCCTAAACCAGCTTCGTTCGCAAATACGCCGCGCGCCATTCCAATTTGAATAGCTGATGCAACTGTTGCACCGATAAAACCACCAGCAGCTGCAGTACCATTAAACGCACCAGAAAAAATAAGTGAAAATGCTTCAGGAATTTGATCGTAGTGATAGAAAATAATGATAAGACCAGCAATGATATAAAAGAAAGCTTTAATAGGAACAACATATCCTGTTACTTTCCCGATTTTTTTTACACCGCCTAAAATAACGATAGCGATTAAAAATGACATTACTATACCAGTTAAAGCAGGAGGGAAAGAGAAATTAATTCGCATTGCCTCTGCAACTGAATTAGATTGCACCATGTTACCGATACCGAAAGAAGCAGTTGTACCGAATATAGCAAATAAAACTGCAAGCCATTTCTTACCTAAACCACGTTCTAAATAGTACATGGGTCCACCTGAATATTCACCATTTTCATTACTGACACGGTATTTCACCGCAAGAATTGCTTCGGCATATTTTGTTGCCATACCAAACAAAGCAGTAATCCACATCCAAAAGATGGCACCAGGTCCACCAATCGTCACAGCAGTTGCAACACCAGCTATATTTCCCATACCAATCGTTGCCGCCATAGCTGTCATAAGTGCTTGGAAGTGGCTAATATCTCCAGAGGAAGATGTATCTTCTGATTTTTTAAAAGCTAGTTTGTGAGCGTATAATAGTTTACTAAACTGTAAACCTTTTAAACGCACTGTGAGAATAATACCAGTACCAACGAGTAACAACAACGTTGGTAATCCCCACACATAGTGATTGATTTGTTCTAATACTTTACTTACTGTCTCCATCTTTATTCTCCTTTTTTAGAAAAAATAAAAACCACTTCAAGTAAATGAAATGGTCTCTGGAGAAACAAGGGATAGAAAAATAAACCGATACAAATCGGCATTTTCTTTCGCTTGTCTCTGTCCTTTTACCTGAGAGATTATCCGCTATAGTAGCGGATTTGCTCCTTCGGTGCTCGTTTTCCTCTACGCTATATAAAGCGAGAGGGAGTCTCTCCAGAGATTCGTCCCCATGCAGTTCTACTTGTAAACAAGACCTGAGAGTTTCAAAGCCGGTTAACAACTTTTTGCCCCGTCGGTAGATCAATAGACCTTCTCCTGAATGGTTCATCCGAATTATAAAATTAATAACCTATACGTATTGAATGTGTATAGAATCAATAAACACATTATAGATATACAATTAGTGAAATGCAATCATTTTTTATTTTAAAATAGTAAAGAATTCTATTTTTTCGAAAGTCCTAATTTCTCTTCAACTTCAGTTAAAGTAGATAAAGCGATGACAATATGTTGATCTGCAAGCCCTAAAGCATGTTTCGTATTTTCAATTGTTGCACTGTTTAGAGTAGAGTTAGTGGCTCCGTCTATAATTAAATCTGCCGCGTTTTTCATAAATTTAGAAGCAGCCTTAAATTCAGTTGTGAAATAAAGAAGTTGTTCTTGTATTTGTACTTCCGATATATCTTCTTTAATTTTCAAAATGTCTATTTCATTCATAATGTTTTCATATTGTTTTGAAACAGCATTCATTGTAACTAATAGTTTATCTCTGTCTACTGAATCACTGTTCGTGTTAATCTCTTCCCAGGCAGGCAACCAATCTTTTTCGATGATATCATTATAATTAGTAGTCAATTCATTAATTTTAGGCTGTAATTTCGTTTTGAAAGTTTTTGTATCCGTTGTTTCTACAGGTGCTTTTTCTTTGTTATTTTTAACATTAGTAACGTAGAAAATTGTACCGAAAATGATGAAAATAGAAATAACAACTGTCCATTTAGTAAAAAGTAATTTTTGCAATATGTAACGCCTCCAAAATTAAAAAACTTATAATTATAATATATAACAATAATGTTGTTTTAAGTAGAGAAAATAGGTTAGAAAGTATATAATATATTTTTTTTTATATACATAAATAATTAAAGTTAGTAAAATGATGATAATATGTAAGAAAAGAGGATTTTTAGTGGAAATGAATAGAAGAAAACTAGTTTCAAATATTTCAATGGCTATGTTATTAGTTTGTTTAATTGCATTCATATTTATGAATAAAGAATCTAAAATTAAAGATTTTCCAGTACCAATGTCAGCAATACATATTAACGATGATAAGGAAGAGGATTATAAATATATAAGTGTAATGCCTATTACAAAGGTAAGTGGATGGGAGAACTTAGGTGAAAACGGGCATACTGTTAGTTTTAAAAAAGGGGAGCGGAAGGTAACTGTATTACATTATCCGGGAGAAATTACGTATTATTTATTTGAGAAAAAGATGAATAAGGGAGATTAGCTAAAGATGTAATTCATTAAGAGTTACATCTTTTTTCGCATTCTGAATTATTTGAAATTAAATTCGATAGATGTTTTGATAGATGTAGTGATAAATATGATTAGTTCTATATGTCTATAAAGAGTAATAGGGTGATTATAAAAATATTATGTGAACTAATTGTTGTGAGAAGAAGATAAATTATATGCTAAAGGGGGAATTAAACATGCTACTAAAAACAATTTACTGTAAGGTGGAAGAAGAGAAAAAGGAATTGTTTTCAAAAGCACAAGAAAAATGGCGTGATATACAGCATCTAGATGGTTTTTATGGACAATTTGGTGGATGGAATGAAAATGAGGCATGTGTATTTACTTTATGGGAAGATAGAAATGCATATCAATCATTTATGAATGGTGCTCACGATACAATTTATATAAATAGTAATCAAGAGGATACGTTTCTTTCATGTGAAATCGAATTATTTCAAACATTGTATGATATAGCAGAAGTGCCTTTGAAAGACGTTGTTACAGAAGGATCCTTCGTAAGGGCGGCTGTATGTGATGTAAAGGAAGAAAAAGAAAAGCAATTTTTACATAAACAAGAAACAATTTGGAATAAAGGAATGAAAAATATAAAAGGGATGCTAGGTGGGGGAGTTGGGAAGTCTTTACAAAATGAAAATCGTTACATCGTGTTAACTTATTGGAAAGATGGAATGGCACATCAAAATTATGTAGAAGAGATTTTCCCTGAGTTGTATAAACTAGCTAATATTCATGAAGATATAGAAGATATGAGAGGTAAACAAGTTGTATGTAAGGAAGAATGGTTTGTATATTAAGCACGGAAAAAGTGCATAAATGAATGTATAATAAAGATATTTTCTTATAAATAAGTAATTAATAGAAGACGTTATATGCCCTTTCATGTTAATATATTTAAGTTATAATAGGAGGCTTACCCTTTTGTATTGTACGGTAGAAGCAGTGTGAGCTTGAAATTTTTTTAGAAAAGGATGTGCCTAATTTGCGTATCAATAAATTTATTAGTGAAGCTGGAAAAGCGTCCCGACGCGGAGCAGATAAATTAATTAATGAGAGAAGAGTAATTATTAACGGTAAGGTTGCAAAAATTGGTGACCAAGTGAATCCAGGTGATGATGTACGCGTAAATGGAGAGCAACTTCGTATTGCTCGAGATCACGTATATATCGCTTTAAATAAACCAGTAGGTATTACATGTACGAGTGAAAAATCAGTAAAAGGTAATATTATCGATTTAGTGAATCACCCTTTACGAATTAGCCATATTGGACGTCTTGATAAAGACTCAGATGGTTTAATTTTGTTAACGAATGATGGTGATATTGTTAATGAAATTTTACGTGCTGAAAACAAACATGAGAAAGAATATATCGTTTCAGTAGATAAGCCAATTACACCTGATTTCTTAGAAAAAATGGCAGCGGGTGTTAAAATTCTAGGTACAAAAACACTTCCTTGTGAGATCACACAGTTATCAAAATATGAGTTCAAAATTATTTTAACACAAGGGTTGAATCGCCAAATTCGTCGTATGTGTGAAGCTTTAGGTTATCAAGTATACACGTTAAAACGTACGAGAATTATGAATATTGAATTGAATAATTTACCTGTTGGACAGTGGAGAGATTTAACGAAGAAAGAGAAACGACGTCTATTTGCAGACTTAAATTACGAACCACAAGATTGGTAAAATTGAGAAGGAGAAACCAAAAACATTTTTTGGTTTCTTTTTTATTAAATAAAAAATCTTTTCCAAACACTTGCAAAAATAAAATGAATAAGATATAGTAAATAACAATTAATGGATGTATTTAAAAAAAGCAAAGAAAAGGACACGAGTTATTTTCCCCGGTTATACAGAGAAGGAAGGAAAGCTGAGAACTTCCTAACGCAGAAAAATAACTTACCACCTTAGAGCTGCACTAGGGAAACGAAGTATCTAGTGCCGTGTAAGCGACGTTATCGCAAAAGAAGCCATTATGTTTTTTGTGATGGGAATCTGGGTGGAACCACGGATATAAGCATATTCGTCCCTATTTTAGGGATGAATATGCTTTTTTGCATTCAATTTCATAATAAATAAGCGAAGAAAAGGACACGAGTTATTTTCCCCGGTTATACAGAGAAGGAAGGAAAGCTGAGAACTTCCTAACGCAGAAAAATAACTTACCACCTTAGAGCTGCACTGGGGAAATGAAGTATCTAGTGCCGTGCAAACGACGTTACCGTAAATGAAGCCATTATGTTTTTTATGATGGGAATCTGGGTGGAACCACGGGTATAAGCACACTCGTCCCTATTGTAGGGATGAGTGTGCTTTTTATTATGAAATGGAGAGATGAAAAATGAAAGAACAAATGATTGAAATTAAATTTCCAGATGGTAGTGTGAAAGAATTTGTAAAAGGAATTACTTTAGAAGAAATTGCGGGATCCATTAGCAATAGTTTAAAAAAGAAAGCAGTCGCTGGGAAAGTAAATGATGGGTTATATGATTTGCGCCGAAATATTGAGGAAAATGCGGAAGTAGAAATTATTACTTTAGATTCAGATGAAGGTGTAGAAATTGCAAGACACTCTGCGGCACATATTTTAGCGCAAGCTGTAAAAAGATTGTATGGTGATATAAATCTTGGAGTAGGGCCTGTTATTGAAAATGGATTTTATTATGATATGGATCTTCCAAGTAGTGTAAACGTACAAGATTTACGGGAAATTGAAAAAGAAATGAAAAAGATCATAAATGAAAATATAAAGATAGAACGAGTTGAGGTGTCTCGAGAAGAAGCAGCAAAACTATTTCAAGAAATGAATGATCGTTTGAAATTAGAACTTTTAGAAGCAATTCCTGATGAGGAAAGTGTAACACTATATAAGCAAGGTGAATTTGTAGATTTATGTAGAGGGCCACATTTACCATCTACAGGTTATTTGAAAGCATTTCAATTAACTCACGTTTCCGGTGCATATTGGCGAGGAGATAGTAATAATCAAGTGCTTCAGCGTATATATGGTGTTGCATTCTCTTCCCAGAAAGAATTAGAAGAGTATTTACATTTCGTTGAAGAAGCAGCCAAAAGAAACCATCGTAAGTTAGGCAATGAACTGGAGTTATTTATGTTTTCTGAAGAGGCTCCGGGAATGCCGTTTTATTTACCGAAGGGACAAATTATTCGTAATGAATTAGAAGCTTTTTTAAGAGAAATTCAAAAAGAATATAATTATCAAGAAGTACGCACTCCATTCATGATGAACCAAGAAGTATGGGAAAGATCAGGGCACTGGGGACATTATAAAGATAATATGTATTTCTCAGAAGTGGATAATAAAAGTTTTGCATTAAAACCAATGAACTGCCCAGGTCATATGTTAATGTTCAAAAATAAATTGCATTCTTATCGCGAATTACCGATTCGTATGTGTGAGTTTGGTCAAGTACATCGCCATGAATTTAGTGGGGCGTTAAACGGATTATTAAGAGTACGTACTTTCTGCCAAGATGATGCACATTTATTTGTAACTCCAGAACAAATTGAAGATGAAATCAAATCTGTAATGGCGCAAATCGATTATGTATATAAAACTTTTGGATTTGAATATGAAGTAGAACTTTCTACTCGTCCAGAAGATTCAATGGGTGATGATAAGTTGTGGGAACAAGCAGAAGCGGCGTTAGCAAATGTATTACATTCATTGAATTGTAAATATAGACTAAATGAAGGTGACGGTGCATTTTACGGACCGAAGATTGACTTCCATATTAAAGATGCTTTAAATAGAAGTCATCAGTGCGGAACAATCCAGCTAGATTTCCAAATGCCCGAAAAGTTTGACTTAAATTATATAGATGAGAAGAATGAAAAGAGAAGACCAGTTGTCATTCATAGAGCAGTATTAGGATCTTTAGACCGATTTTTAGCAATATTAATTGAGCACTTTGGTGGTGCATTCCCGGCATGGGTGGCACCAGTTCAAGTGAAAGTCATTCCAGTTTCGAATGCAGTCCATGTACAATACGCAGATGAGGTTGCAGATAAATTAGCACAAGCTGGTGTTCGTGTCGAACGAGATATGCGAGATGAAAAATTAGGATATAAAATTAGAGAAGCACAAATGCAAAAAATTCCTTATGTTCTTGTTATTGGTGATAAAGAAATGGAAAACGTTGCTGTAAATGTACGTAAATATGGGGAAGAGAAGTCGGAAGTTATTATGTTAGATGCATTTGTGGAAAGTATGAAAGAGGAAATAAAAAATCGAAAATAGAGTTTGAAAAAAAACACACCACTTCATAATGGTGTGTTTTCTTTTTTATCTTACAAAAATGTAAGGTAAATGTAAGCGAAATCGAAGGAACGAGTTGTAGAAAAATGAGAATATGAAGTAGGAAATAGGTCCATGTAGCCTGTGTAATCCTAATAGAATGAATAATTAAAAAATATTAATAATTCATATGAGAAAAAATAAGGAATATGTGAGAAATTAAATTTATACAAAAGGGATGGAGTGAAAGAGATGTCAACAAATGTAGTTACTGTAGAAAGTGTAGAAAAAACGTATGGGAAAAGAAATGAGAATCAGTCAAAAGCATTAAGGGGTGTGTCATTAAGTATTAAAGAAGGGGAATTTGTAGGGATTATGGGTCCTTCTGGATCTGGAAAGACGACTTTACTGAATGTGATTAGTACATTAGATCAAGCTACGGGTGGTAGTGTGATAATAGCTGGCACAAATATTACTTCTATGAAGGGGAACGCATTATCAGATTTTCGATCTCAAAAATTAGGGTTCATCTTTCAAGATTTTAACTTACTAGAAAACTTATCAATTTATGAAAATATCGCTTTACCACTTTCCCTGCAAGGCGTACCTTCAAGTGAGATTACGGGAAAGGTAAATGACGTAGCGAAGAAATTAGGGATTACTGAAATTTTAACAAAATATCCGACGGCTGTTTCGGGTGGTCAAAAGCAAAGAACAGCAGCAGCACGAGCTTTAGTACATAATCCAGCCATTGTATTAGCAGATGAACCGACAGGAGCACTTGATAGTAAAAATGCAAAAAGCTTATTAGAAGCGATGCAAGATTTACATGAAAATCACAATGTAAGTATTTTGATGGTGACACACGATGCATTTAGTGCGAGTTACTGTGAGCGTATATTATTTATTCAAGACGGTCTTCTATATAAAGAATTAAAGCGTCAAGGAACGCGAGAAAGTTTCTATCAAGACATTTTAGGTGTGCTCGCTCATATGGGCTCAGCTGCTGAGTCTAAGTAGGGGGGAGAGACTATGTTATTCAAATTATCACGTCATAGTATGAAAAAAATGTTAAAAGATTATATGGTTTTACTTATCGGTCTCGTTATTAGTATTAGCATTTTTTACATGTTCCAAACGATGGCGATGAATAGTGAATTTACGAAAGATAATAGTCTTATTAGTAGTATAAGACTCGTATTCTGGGTAGGTGCAATACTATTATCTTTCATTACAGTATTTTATATTATATATGCCAATTCTTTCTTACTCACGTTAAGAAGAAAAGAACTCGGTATGTACATGATGCTTGGTGCGAAAAAGAAAAAAGTAGCACAATTATTATTTATTGAAACATTCGGGATGGGTATTGTTAGTATTATTATCGGGATTTTAGTAGGGATGTTACTAGCAAGTGTAGCAGGAAGCTTTTTAATGAATGGTATGGAAATTTCAGCAAAAGGTAGTTATTCATCTGTATATATACCAGCAATCCTAGTTACAGCTATTTTCTTCGTAATACTATTTTTTATTACTGGTTTAATGAATAGCATCCGTTTATTACGAAAAACAGAACTAGAGCTAATTCGTGAAGATGAAACACTAGATGAAGTGAAGAAAAGTAAAACTCGCATTATTATAATGACAGTACTTGGTGTATTACTAGTAAGTACAGGCTACTATTTTATCGTAAATATAAAAATGTTTGCTGAACTCGGTTTTATAATAGCGACAATCGTCACAACACTTGGAACATATTTTATCTTTAGTTCATTGCTCCCATTTTTTGTGATGAAAATTAAAGGAAATAAAAAACGAAATGAAACGGGCTTAAATAGTTTTACATACGCACAGCTACGCTTTCGAGTAAATAGTTTATCGAGAGTATTAGGCACTGTAGCGATGTTAATTGCATTAGGGGCAGGTGCGATGACAGCAGGTATGGCGTTCCAAAAAAATGTAGGTATTATGACAGACTTCTCACGTGTGTATGATGTCGTAATTCATGATCCAAATGAACAAGAAACAGCTGCATTAAAAGAAATGGAAATTGTTGAAGAAAGCAAGTACAAGTATAAAGTAGATGGGGAAGCGGTTTATTACTTACGTAATGATTTAACAGCGAAACCACCACTAATTTCTGAACGCTTTGATACGAAAACTTTAAAAGAGCCTGCGCGTAAACGGGTGGCCGAACCTTTAACGGAACCTGTATACTCTGCTTTAGAGGCTCCTGAATTAGCAAAATTCCCTCGTATGCCGAAAGATTGGGAAGATGCAATTGTAAGAGAAATACAAATTACACATAATCAATTTAACGGAAAACCTGTAAGAATTGCAGATGAAGCACATTATAAAGGAATTCAAGGAACAGAACACACTGTAACATTAGCAAAAGTAGATGATATGAAAAAGTATAAACCGTTGTTGATCGAAATAGATAAGAGACAAAAAGAACAAATTGAAAAAACAACAGGTGCAAAAGTAGACTTATTTACGAAAATGACAATTTATCAATTTATGAACAGCTTCATGAGCGGAACAATGTTTATGGGATTTTTCCTCGGAATTGCCTTTTTAGCAATGATGGCAAGTTCCCTTATGTTCAAAATATTAACAGGTGCTTCTCGTGATGTACGCCGTTATGAAATGTTACGAAAAATCGGTGTGAGACGTAGTATGTTAACGAAAAGTATATATAAAGAAATTTCATATTTATTTATCTTCCCAGCAATCATTGGTATTTCTCACGTGTTAGTAGGGCTTAACTTATTTAGCTTCATATTAGTTGACCCGTTTGTAAAAGTGTGGGTGCCAATTGGGATTTTCTTAGTCATTTATTTCATCTATTACTGGATAACTGTTCAACTTTATAAAGGTATGGTAATGCCGAAAGAAGAAGTAGCTAAATAGTTTATGAAAAGAGTCCTTGTTTGAAAACAAGGGCTTTTTTCTATATTTGTAATACATGTGATCAAGTTTTTCTACGATTAATGTATAGAAAATTAAGAAAATATTAAGAGTTTATATATCGGAATGTTAAGAAGTGTATGGGATATTATTAATGTAGTTTTATAGAATTAAATTGTTATTTTTACAAATTTATAAGAAAGGATATATCCTATGAAGAAGATAAAAAAATTAATAACATTTATTGGAGTCATAACTACACTAACACTAATGGTAGCGCTAGTATTTCCTACATGGACTTCGCAAATAAAAGGGGAAAACAGTATAAGTACATTAGAACAAATAGAGATAAATGGAAGTGGTCATGAAATTATGATACGTGGCAAAGATAAGAACAATCCGATTATTATTTTTGTACATGGTGGACCAGGTACTTCAGAAATACCATATGCTCAAAAGTATCAAAAATTATTGGAGGAGAAATTCACCGTAGTTAATTATGATCAAAGAGGAAGCGGGAAATCGTATCATTTCTTTGAGGACTATTCAAATCTTACATCAGATCTTCTTGTAGAGGATGTATTAGCTATGACAGAGTATATTTCAAAACGTATGGGAAAAGAAAAGGTAATATTAATTGGCCATTCTTACGGTACATATATCGGAATGCAAGCTGCTAATAAAGCACCGGAAAAATACGAAGCGTATGTTGGGATAGGGCAGATGAGTGATACAGTAGAAAGTGAAATGGATAGTTTAAACTATGTAATTGAACAGGTACAAAATGCTAGGAATACAGATGAAGTTTCCTATTTTAATGGATTAACTGAAAAAATTAAAAATGGTGATACATACACTCCGCGGAATTATGTTGCGAAATATGGTGGAACATCAAGACTCATTGAAAATCCAGATGGTGATAACATCGGGATGTTACTCAGTAATGAATATAACTTGTTAGACGTAATTCGTTATAACGTTGGATTATCACACTCTCAGACTGTCTTATTAGAAAAAGATTTAAAGAATCCATTACCTACTAAGGTGAAGAAACTGAAGTTACCGTTTTATTTCCTTATGGGGAAATATGACTATAATACTTCATTTCATGCGGCAAAAACATATTTTGATACGATTGAAGCAGAGCAAAAAGAATTTATTACTTTTGAAAAATCCGCGCATTATCCGCAATTTGAAGAGAAGGAAAAGTTTTATGAGTGGATGTGCGATACATTCGTAAATAAATAAAGTGTATCCGAACTATAGAGAATTAAAAACGTTAGCGAGATGTATCGTTACATAAAGCGAAATCAAATAAAAAGGACTCTTGTATAAAAAAATAAGAGTCTTTTTTATAATGTTCTCTATACAGAAGGAAAAGATTGGATAATAGTCGAAAAATATAATATAACTTCCAAGAAATGACTAGAATAATAAAATTTTGTCGAGAGAAAGGATACGAAGTATGAAAGAAATGCTACAGTTATTTCGCAACAAAGTGTATGCACGTTTTTTTCTAGCAAATATTTTAGAGCGACTCGGTTCTATGATTGCTGGAGTTTCTTTAATGTTTTATTTGCTAGATCAATATGGAAAACAACCAGTTTACGCAACGATGACACAAATTATGATGGCATTACCTGCATTAATCTTTTTTCTATTAGTAGGGACAGTAGTGGATCGTTTTGATAGACAGCGTATATGCACGGTAAGTAACATATGTTGTTCGCTCTGTAATATTGGAATTCTAATTTCGCTTTATTACGGGATGATTATACTCGTCTTTATATTTTTATTTTTGGAAAATGCATGTATACAATTTTTCTCTCCATCAGAACAGTCGATGATACAGGGTGTAGTTGAATCCGACCAATACGGTGCAGCAGCAGGTGTGAATCAAATGGTGAATAGTTTGTATGCTTTGTTCGGTGTAGGAATTGCAACGATGGTGTACTGGACTTTTGGAATATACGGGAGTATTTTAGTAAATACGCTCACTTTTATTATGAGTGGTATTTTGATTCAAACAATCTCCATTCCAGAAAAAGTGCGTTTGCCAAACGGTATAACAAAATGGAAAGAAGTTAATTTGAAAATGTTAATAACAGAGTTTCAAGAAGGGATCAAGTATATATATCAAAATGACACTTTAAAAAAATTACTTTTAGGATTTATCGTGTTTGGACTATTAAATGGTATTTTAAGCGTATCCACAACTTACATATTAAAATATAAATTAGCACCAGCAACGTATGAAAGTTTAGCAATGGTAGGCGGTGTGGTTGGAGGGATTTCATTACTAATTGGAAGTATAGTAGCAACAAGTGTAGGTAAGAAATATGCACCCAAACCTATTATTGTATTTGGTATGGCGGGCTCAGGGGTCTTTTTCGGTATGTGTTACTTTGTAAACCACGTATGGTCTTTTTACGTATGTATCGCTTTTGCGACATTCTTTTTACCGTTTATTAATGTTGCAATCATGGGCTGGATGTATGAAATTGTAGAAGAGTCATTCATGGGGCGTGTACAAAGCTTACTTAGTCCATTAACGACAGGATTCCAGCTTTTATCTCTCGGTGCGATAGCGATGTTATTCCCAAAATGGATTCGTGCAGATACATTGTATATTATTTTATTTGGTTTATTATTGTTTGTTACATGTTTATATCAAGCTATTTTACCAAGTGGGCAAAAGCAAGTACATACAGTAGCTAAAGAGATGTGATATATTTAGTTTTTTTTATTTCTGAATATTCTATTGTATGGTAAGGGGAAATTGTTATGTTGATGCGAATTGTTAAATGGTGTGGGATTACTTGTTTACAACTAGTAGCTGCAATTTTATGTATAATCTGCCTAGGAGCGCTACCACGTTTATTTAAGGGATTACAAATTGATTTAATCGGTTTTTGGAATACGATTGTATTTCTTGGAGGGAAGTTACTTCAACCGGGTGAAATTACATATGGATTTCGGGATTCAAGAAAATTATTTCCGCAAATATGGATTCATTATATTGAAACGATGATTGTATTTCTTTCAGCTTTTTTACTCTCTTTGCTTATAGCGTATATACTTGTCATTTGGGTATTACAGCGTTCTCATATGAAACAGAAAATGTGGAACGGGATTTTTCTTACGCTTGAGAGTATACCAGATATATTACTTATTTTATTATCGCAACTTTTTGTCGTAATTATGTTTCAAAAAACAGGATTTATGCCGATCAAACTGGCTGGATTAGGGGAAGAAAGGATACGCTTGTTACCAATTATATGTCTTACAATACCAACAACATTATTGTTTATTAAACTGTTGTTATTACGGTTTAAAGAAGAATTAGAGAAAGATTATAGTTTATTTGCTAAAAGTAAAGGGCTTAGTTTAAGACATATTTTAACACATCATATTTCAAGAAATGTTTTGTTAACAACGATCTATTATGCAAAAACAAATATTTTATTTATGTTATCAAATTTATATATTATTGAATGGATATTTAATACGTACGGTATGTTTGTTTTTGTAAAAGAAAATTCGAAATTAGAAATATTTACAGTGAGTCTAGTAATATTATACGTACCGCTTTTTATACTGTTTCGTTTATTACATACGTTCTTACAAAATATTATAAAGGAGCGTGTGTAACATGTGGCAAGTTGTAAAAAGAGATGTGAGATTTTGGATAGGTATTACTTTTTTGAGTGTACTAATGATTGTTAGTATTGGATATACGTTGTTTTTTGATGGGAATATTCGTGAACTTACGATGATGTATAACGAAAAAAGGGAACTAGAGGCAGCTCCATTTGCACCATCAAGTAAATTTTGGTTTGGAAGTGATGTGAAAGGTCGTGACCTTGTTCAATTAATAATAGAAGGTGCAAAATGGACAGTTGGTGCAAGTATAATTATAGCGATTTTACGAGTTATAGTTGGAGGGGGAATTGGTTTACTTCTTGGTATGTATGGTAAACGTTCTTTTCCAGTTATTTCATCCTTTTTTGACCCTTTTAGTATTGTACCGATGGTTATGATTTCTTATTTTATGTTAAATGAAGTATTAACGTTTGATAGTGGAGCAGAAGTTGTGCCGTTATATTTGCGTGTGGCATTTCAAATTATAGTTCTTGTATGTCTCGTTGTACCAACAGTGATGTTGTATGTAGCGCAAGAAGTAAAACGTATTAAGAAAGAAGAATTTATGTTGGCAGCCACTGTGCTCGGCGGTAGTAAGTGGCAGAGGTTGAAGCGCCATATATGGCCTCATATGTTACCACCATTTCTTTTATTAGTAGCACAACAATTTGTAAGTACGTTATTACTTCTTTTACATCTTGGTTTGTTACAATTATTTTTTGGCGGAACAATAACCTTCAGTGGAATGGATCCAGATAGTGTAACAAAAGAATGGACTGGCCTAATTGGTCAAAACTTCCGCCATTTAACTACACATACATGGATTGTACTTATACCGATTGCTTTTTATAGTATGACAATTCTCGCAGGAAATCTAGTTAGTAATAGTATGCAAGATGCGATTAAGTTAGGAAATACGAGAAGGCCAGAGCGGAAAGGTAGAGAAGTGCAAGCAGAGAAACAAGTACAACCAACTACGAATGACTTTTCTTTTTATAGAGAGATACAAAAATAAAAAGATAGCTGAAAGCAACTTGTTTTCAGCTATCTTTTTCTGTTTATAGTGGTGGTAAATCAATCTTACCTTCTTCAAATAATTCTTTTATCATATGCTTCGTATAACCAGCGGCTTGACCAAATGTGATTTTTGCTGGCATTGGTGCTTCGTTAGCATCTACAACTACATCAATAATGCACGGTTTATTTTGTTTTACTGCATTTTCGAAAGCGGGAAGTAGTTCATCTAAATTCTCAACACGGTATCCAATACCTCCGCATACCTCTGCATATTTTGCAAAATCAGGGTTCGTTAAGTCTGTTTCGAATTCGATATTACCCATCACTTCTTGTTCGAATTTAATCATCGCAATTTTATTATTGTTTAATACGACGACAACGATTGGTAGTTTATATTTAACAGCTGTTACGAAGTCATTCATCGTCATTCCAAATCCGCCATCACCACAAACTGCAAATACTTGTTTATCCGGGAATGCAATTTTTCCAGCAAGAGCACCAGGTAAACCGCAACCAAGTGTTGCGAGCCAGCTAGAAATGACAAATTGCTGGTTTGTCATACGGAAGTGCCTTGCGGTCCATACTGTTACATTTCCGACATCGACTGATAGAATTGCGTCATCATGTGCTACTTGCTGCAGAGCATGCATAACGCGTTGTGGTTTAATTGGAATGGAAGAGTCTTCTTCTTGATCGTGTAATTTTTCTTCCCACTTTTTCATCATGTCTTGGTGATGTTCTAAGAAGGAATGGTCTGTGTGTTCTTCAACATTTTCAATTAACCATCGTAATGTTTTATCAGCATCACCAGCTAAACCAATATCTGTCGCATAACGTTTTCCGATTTGGGCAGGATCTGTATCGATATGAATTGTTTTTGCTTTTTCAGGTAAGAAGCCTGTGAACGGATAAGAAGTACCGACCATAATTAAAGTATCTGCATGCTTCATTGCTTCATAAGAAGGTTTCGTTCCAATTAATCCTAATCCACCAATACAAAGAGGGTGTTCATCAGGAATAATTCCTTTAGCTGGTAATGTAAGTACGATTGGAGCACCAATATGTTCTGCCAATGCAAGTAAAGATTCTCTCGCATGTTTTGTTCCTTTTCCAGCTAAAATCACAGGCTTTTTCGCTTCATTTATTGCGAATTTCGCTGCATCTAAATCTTCTTTTTGTGGAAACAACTCAGGCAAAGTAAAAGAAGTATTTGTAATACGAGCACCATTTTTTACTTCGAATTTCGGGACATCATCTGGAATTGTAAGAACGGATACACCTTTTTTCGTATAAGCCATTCGAATTGCTTGATTCACTACGGCAGGTAGTTGCTCTGCTGACATAATACGCTGGTTATAAACCGCGACATCATCAAACATTCTTTCTAAATTTACTTCTTGGAAAAAATCCGTTCCGAGTAAATCGGTTTCTACTTGACCTGAAATTGCTAGAACAGGGGCTTTATCGAGTTTCGCATCATATAAACCATTTAATAAATGAATAGCACCAGGTCCTGCAATTGCCATACAAACGCCAAGTTTTCCTGTTAATTTCGCATAGGCAGCCGCTGCTAATGCACCAGCTTCTTCATGGCGAACTTGAATGAATTTAATTTTATCTTGTTTTTTTCTTAAAGCTTCAATGATAGAATTGATGGAATCTCCAGGCATACCGTATATGTGTTCTACGCCCCAGTCAATTAATAGGTCAACTAGTGCTTCACCGGCTGTTTTCCCAAACATAATTTTTCCTCCTTATAATCAGGTAGATACTATTATGTTTTGGAGAAAAAGGAAAAATATACAAATGATAATATTATTATCTTTAATGATGACCAGCGAATAGTGTAAATACTGTTATTAGTAAAAATCCACTAGATGCCCATGTTAAAAATGAAAGGAAAGAGAGCTGCTTCTTTGCTTTCCAAAGCATTTCATGAATTGTGACATAGCCAAGTGAACCGATAGCACTTCCCATAATGAGTCCTTGTAAATGAAGCGCTTTTCCTTCCATTAAAATGCCAAAAACTGTACCGGTACCGAGAATAAGAGATAGTAATAAAGTTGTTAATAAAAAGGAAATATATTTATGTTTTGTAAAGAGAAAGGGGATAATTAATGCTAAGCCTTCAGGAATATGGTGAACGACGATTGCTATTAAAAAAGGTATGGCAGAGTCAGCATGATTAATAAAAGCAGTACCTAAAGCAAATCCACTCGGCAAATTATGAATAAATATAGCGAAAGAGAGAAAAAGGAAAGTTTGCCATGCTTGTTGATCTTTTGTATATATCATTGGATGGTGACAATAGTTATCTAATAAGCTCATAATTAAAATACCGATAGCTATACCAAGTATAGGTCCAATCATTTCATAGCTTGAAAATGTTTCAGGAATAATTTCAAGTAGTAAGAGTCCAAGTAAAATTCCGCCACATAATGCATATAAACGATGCATTTTTTCTTCAATTAGCTGGCGCGTAGCAATGCCGACAGCACCGCCTAATAATAAGCCACCAAATGAAAAAAATGTAACTATCATAGGAATCCATAATCGTTCCATCGTATCACACTCCGATTCTTCCGCCTTATTTTTAGCTTACGAAAAGGAAAGTTAGATTAGTCCAAGTAATTGTGTTTGATTATAGAGAAAAAACTAATGATTCGTTATAATTTATATATTAAATTTAAGTGTAAATATGAAATGAGGAATAATTTTGCAAACGAAGTGGAGTTTATCTGAATATGAAAATCCAAAACGATATGATATAGAAAATAAAAGTTTATCAGATTTTCCGTTTTTACTATCATGGGCACAAAAACTACATATACAAAATGAATGGATTTTAGATCTTGCCTGTGGTACAGGAAGGGTTACAATTCCATTTATAGAAAATGGATATCAAATGATTGGTGTAGATATACATGAAGGCATGCTTGCTGAAGCGAAGAAAAAAACTACGGATTGTAAGAAGGTAAAATGGTTACAACAAGACTGTTTACAATTAAGCATGAATGAAACGATTCCGTTTGCATTTATGGTGGGGCACGGGTTCCAGCATTTCCTTACGAATACAGATCAAGATCAGTTATTAACATCTATTCATCATGTGTTAGCAGAGAATGGTATATTTATATTCGATACACGTTTTCCTTCAAAAGAAGAATTAATACAGCCCTCTACAGAAGAATATTGGACAACAATTAGTGATGAAAAGGGGAGGAAATGTGATCTATATACTGAAATGACATATGATTCAATTCAGCAAATACAGCACTACATAACAACAAGAAAGTTTTATGAGGGGGATACGCTAGTAGATGAACTAAAAACAACGATTGATCTTCGCTATACATATCCGCAGGAGTTAGAAAGATTATTAGTAGCGAATGGTTTTGAATTATTACATATATATAATGATTGGGAAGGCAATGAGTTGGGAGAAGATTGCTATTCTATGGTAGTAGTCTGCCGGAAGAAAAAATAGTATTATTTTAAAAATATGAATGTGAAAAGCCTTTAAGGAGAGGAAAAAATGACTTGGTACTTAGATAATGTTTATGAATTAAATAAAGAAGCGCCCTATACATTCTACCTTCCTAGCTCAGAAGTTTTGGAGAAATTAAAGGTTGGGGATTTGGTAAAGCTAATTTTTGTATCTAAAAATGAGGAAGAAGATGGATTTAGTGGTGAAAGAATGTGGGTTGAAATCATTGAAAGAAATGAGAAGAAGTTTGTAGGTGAACTGAGCAATGAACCATATCGCTTAGATTTAAAAATAGGTGATAAAATTTCATTTGGGATTGAAAATATATGTGATACGGAATATGACGATCCATCTTCAAAAGATTGGGATTTTTATTTTGATACGAAGGTAATTGTTAGTAATGATGTACTTGAAAAAAGAGAATTTAACTTTATGCTTAAAGAAGATTCAAGAGAAGAAGGTGACTCTGGTTGGTCAATTTTAAGTGGCTATGAAAGTGATGACTATGTGAATGATCCTAAAAACTTTCAAATTATTTCAATTGGAGTCATATTGAATATAGATGATACTATTTTGAAATTTCTTGAGGAACCACCTTTATGTGCATATGAAAGAAATGATAAAGGTAGTTTTTATAAGATTGAAGACTATGATTGGGATACTTATTTAAATGGATAGAAAAAGTTATTACGTTTTAAAGAAAGCAATATAATTTCACCCTATGTGCTTGATAAAGGTTCTACAGATAATAATTCAAGAGAGTAATAGTAAATGGAGGAACAAATGATGCAACAAATTAAAAAAATAGGAAACTCATTTTGGTATATGACACCCGTTTCCGAAACAGATAGACCTATATTAGGAATGGTCATTGGAAAAGAAAAAACTTTAATGATCGATGCAGGGAATTCAGAGGAACATGCACAATTATTTTTAGAAATGTTAAAAGAAAAAAATGTATCGAATCCTGATTTTGTAGCACTAACGCATTGGCATTGGGATCATATTTTTGGATTATCTGTATTACAGAATGCATTAACTATTTCACACGCTGAAACGAAAAAAGAAATGCAGGCAATAGTATCTTATGAATGGACAGATGAAGCGTTGGACGCACGCGTAAAAGAGGGTACGGAAATTGCATTTTGTGCGGATTGCATCAAAAAAGAGTTTGAAGAAAAAGCGAGAAATATTAAAATTATTCTTCCAACCTTAACGTTCCAGGATCAAATTGAATTAGACCTTGGTGAGGTGACCTGCGTGTTAAAACATGTGGGCGGAGATCATGCACATGATTCAATTGTTATGTACATAAAAGAAGAAAAGATATTGTTTTTAGGAGACTGTATATATGCAGATATTTTTTCCTCGAAGTGGAACTACACGACGAAAAGAACGTTTGCATTAATAGATGAATTAGAAAAATTTGATGCTGAGACATATATTCTCTCTCATGGGGAAGCGATAAATCGAGAGGAGTTTTTACAAGAGATTCGTATGTTAAAAACAGTAGGAACTTATACTGAAATACATAAAGGCGATGAAGGGAAGATAAAGGAAGCGTATAAACGAGACATAGATAGAGAATTAAATGAAGATGAACTAGAAACAATAACGTTTTTTGTAAATGGTTATGAAATGAATAATCAATAAGACACGACATGAATCCAATATAATTAAATTGCACAAAAAGAGTATTGAACTTTAATTCAATACTCTTTTCAATAGTTAAATCTGAAGTAATAAAAATAGTGAAATTAAATCATCTACACCACCATCATGATTGAAGTACACTTTTTTCATCATTGTAATCTCCATCCTATTTGATTTAGTTAGAAATTAAACATGAATTGAGGAAAAGTCATCAATAATTTCGACTACTTCAATTTCGCCATTAATGAGTAGCTCAGGGAGTTCGTTATTCACATTTCCTTTCCAATATTCTCTAGCTTGTTCCATTTTTTGAGAAAAAGGAATAGCATCTTCTTTCGGTAAAAGATTCCCGTCACCTTCAAAAGAACTTCCGATTACTCGTAGTTTAACAATCTGCAAAACTTCTCGATTGTAAGAATCAAATAATGCTTTCCATTTTAAAGCATCTTCATAGCTTTTAGCAGCATATAAACAAGACAATCTTGATGGATAATTAGGATATTCTTGCAGCCTAACCATTTCCACAATCGTTTCTCTAATGGCTCTAATTGTTTGATCCATGTAATTCATAACTACTGTAGCATTTTCATTTTTTATATGTAATTCTTCATTTGTATAATGTTCTTTTAAAATTTGTATAGAATCTTCACCACTAGAATTTAAATGTTTTCTTTCAAAAAAGAAGTGGAATAGCGTATTCGTTTGATTTTTATTAAATTGAATGCTTTGTCCGATCTTCATTTTTTTCCTTGTTACGATATGATATACGAAAAATCCTTGTTCATTCATGGTTCTCCTCCTAGTAGTAATGTTTCAATTTAGTAATTCAACATTGAAATATATAAAACCTTTATAAGTAAAAGTGAGAATTTGAGTTGAAAGTAAAGAAAATATATGAAAGCGTTTTAAATTTGTTCACAAAATGTTCACTTACGAAGAGGTTTCCAATATCGATATAATGACAAAGACTCAAAGAGAAAGGATGATGAATTTTGCCAACAACAAGAAAGGAAAACCTCCAATTTGGTATGATGATGTGCCTTGGGATGGTTATCGTAATGACGTTTTACAATTTACTAACGAATGGATTAGGAGGGCCAATTCATATTAAGGAGATCGCATTAGAACTACTAATTGCATTTATTATTGCGCTATTAATTGAAATAAGTATTGTTGGACCTTGTGCGAAAAAATTTGTATTCATGTTGCCATTTGATAAATCTAAGAAAATAAATATTATCGTTGCAATGGCGACAACTATGGTAATCGGAATGGTGTTCTTTATGTCATTTTTCGGTATGGCTATGATGCATTTACATGGTGGACTACAAGGAGATTCATTTGTTTCAATTTATTTTTCGATTTTTATTAAAAATTTCATAATGGCATATCCATTACAATTAATTATTATGGGACCGCTTGTGCGTTTTTTATTTGGAAAGTTTGTTTTGAAGAATAAAGCTGTAAAAGTAGCGTAAATAAATTTGTATTATCTGACTATAAAAATTATATAATATTAAATGTGATCTATTGAAAGATTGTAGCATGCATAATGAAGATAATCTAAATCATACGTTTAGTTAGGTGAAAACATTATGAAAATTAAGAAGGTATTATGAGTCAAAAAAATATAAGTAGAGCTATGTGTGAAAAAGAGATTTTAAAGTAAAACAGTGACATGTACAAAGAGGGGGGCAAATGCACCCCTCTTTGTACATTCTATAAGCTTTACCGTGCCAAAGAATATGGTATATGTAAGAGTCTTGATATGTTTATTGCTTGGATTGAACCAACTTAAAAAAGGATTGTACGTTTTGTGGGCTTGAAAAATTATCAAAGACAATAAAATCGTCTCCATGGTTCATAGTTATTTTTTTGATAAAGGGAATTACAGACATCTCTAATACAACCCCATCCGTATGACTGAAATCTTCTATTTCAGTATATTTGAATTCCCATTTCAGACCTTTTCCAAACATAGCATCAGAACAGAACAATAATCTTTTATTTGTAGCAGCTAAAATGCCAGATCGGCTCATATAACCAAAATTTATTACGCAGTAGAGTGTAGAAAGAATATTTTCCTCACTGTTTAAGTATTTTTTTATTGTACTTAGATTCGCCTTCATAAGCAGGTCTCCTTATTGTTGAAAGTAAAGTGTAGAGTTGTTTAATCCATTTTACCATATATTAATCTTTTCGGATTTATAAAAGTGTAATTTTCTATAGAATAGAAGCGTCTAGTAAGGACTTTTAGGTGAGGGATGAAAAGGAGAAGAGAATTCTTTTTAGTTTCTAGTACAATAAAAAACAATGAGAATATGACTAGAAATTAAAATATTACTAAATATACGTAACTAATGAATACAATGTCTTTTTCAGTTATTATGTTATAAATCATTTTATGATAAAATCTTTTACATAATTTAATAAAGGGGCAGTATTCTATGGGTTATTTCTCAAATGGTTTATTAGTTTTGTTTGTGCTTATCGTATGTAGTTGTATAATTTTTGGTTAATAATATAATGAGAGTCTTACATAAAAGAAGTTATCTCAAGTGAGATAACTTCTTTTTATTTTAGGTTGAGAAGGAATTCTATCTTTCTTATTGAAGTTTGTTCTAGTTATTTTCACGTCAATCGCAATTTTCATAAGGGGAATTTTATGGAACATTAACAAACTATAGAATAAGGAGTATTTACATGAAAAATAGTATACACTACACAAGTGAACATCCTACAAAATTTAATGAATTATTAGCTTTATATGAATCTTTAGGATGGAATTCTCTTAAATTAACAGTGAATGAATTAGAACAAATGTGTAAACAAAGTTGGTATGCAATATACGCATTTAAAGAGCAACAATTAATTGGTATGGGGCGTGTTATATCAGATGGTGTAATAACAGGTGTTATTTGCGGTGTATGTGTAATGCCGGAGTATCAGTATATTGGTATCGGAAAAGACATAGTGAAACGATTAATCCATCACTGCGAACAAAACAAGGTTATTCCGCAACTTATGTGTGTGGAAAAATTGCAATCTTATTATGAATCTATAGGGTTTGAAGCATTCTCTATTGGGATGACAAAACATATTATGAGATAGCGGTGCTTTATATTTTCAGTTTACTCGTACATATTTTCAAACTTCAGTTATAAAGGAGAATTGCTGTATGGAGATTGCTAAAGGGGTAGAAATGTTACAACTTAAATTTCAAGAATTTATCATTCACCCAATTCTTTTATGGAATGATGAAATGGCAGTTTTAATAGATACTGGTTTTCCTGGACAATTCGAAGATATACAAGTAGAGATGGAGAGAGTTGGGGTATCTGTTGATAAGCTAAAAGTTGTGATTTTGACACACCAGGATATAGATCATATAGGTAGCCTTCCTGATGTATTGGAGAATGGTGTAAGCGATATTAAAGTATATGCGCATGAGTTAGATAAGCCATATATTGAGGGAGATTTACCTTTATTGAAAGATGTACATGTAGAGAATCCACCAAAAGGAAAAGTGAGTGACACAGTGATTGACGGGCAAGAACTTCCGTATTGTGGTGGAATACTAATTCTCCATACTCCAGGGCATACTCCGGGGCATATTAGTTTATATTTGAAACCAAGCAAAATTCTTGTCGCTGGAGACTCGATGTATAGCGTGAATGGAGTGTTAGGAGGAGTTCATGCTCCAACAACTTTAAATATTATGGAAGCACGGCAGTCTTTGAAGAAGTATTTAAATCTAGATATTGAATCTGTAGTTTGTTACCACGGGGGATTAAGTAAGGGGAATATAAAGATTCAACTTCAAAATTTGTAAAAGGTAAAGATAATAATTTTTTAATAATGGATGCTAAAGTGTAGTCTAATTGTTGGTATATACATAAAACACTTAAATGATAAAAAAGCATGTTTGAAGAAATACAAACATGCTTTTTTATTAAAGGAAACCCATGTGATTTTAACGTCCTAATCCGTTCCAATAAAAAGAAACGATTTCTTGTGCTAATTCATCTATATTTGTAAGAATAGGATTGTCATTTTCATCTTTAAAATTCCCAATTGATAATAAAGATACGAATGCATGAGCGGCAAATTTAGGGTTTCCTTTTTGGATTTCTCCAAATTGCATCGCTTTAGCGAGTGCTTTTTCTAACACTTCATACATGCTATCTTCAGCTTTTTTTAATTCCTGCAATTGTTCTTCAGATAACGACAGTTTTGCATCTTTCATAAAATTTTTCATATCGATATCCATTGTGGCATGTAAGTAAACTTTAGCAAAGTTTAATAATCTCTCTTCTAAAGTATTGTTTGTAGAGAGTATTTGCGACATATTCTCACGTATACGTATCATCATTTGAATCATAGTAGCGGTAAATAAATCGGCTTTTGTTGAAAAGTAATAGTAGACGGTTGCTTTCGTAACACCACAAACTTTTGCGACTTCCTCCATAGAAACGACTTGATAATTTTGAGTAAGAAATAATCGTGTTGCAACTTCTAAAATGGTTTCTTTTGTAGATTTTGTATTTTTATTTTGGCGAGGCCTTCCGAGAGGACGTTGTTTTTGTTCCAAATCTATTCGCTCCTGACATGTATTCTTGAAATAATTATAACATAATTTTTAATCCTTCTTGATTAATTAACCGACCAGTATATATAATTAATAGTGGAGGAAAAAAGGAAGGTGGGTTTTTATGAAAAAGCACCCGTTACATATGTTAGGGAGGCTTGTAGCAGGGAAGAATACGCAATGGATCACTTTATCGGTTTGGATTCTTATTACATTATTACTTTCATTTACGTTACCACAAGTAAATAGTACGAAAGAACCGAATCCGAAAAATTTACCTGAAACAGCTATGTCGCAGCAAGCGGAAGCACTTATGAAAAAAGAGTTTCCGAATAATGCAGGGAATCCTTTATTAGTAGTATGGTATAGAGATGGTGGATTACAGTCCCAGGATTATAAACTCATACAAGACGTTTATAAAGAGTTAAAAGCTAGTCCTTTAAAGGAACAATCAACGTTACCACCATTTGATACAATCCCGGAACAAGTATTATCAAAAAGTGCATCAAAAGATGGTACATCATTTGTTACACCAGTATTCTTTAACAAGTCAGCTGGAACAGATATATTAAAAGGAAATCTTGATGATGTAAGAAAGATAGTGAATAGTAAGGTGGATGTAGATCCATTTAAACAAAAAATAAGTGATTCTGGATTACATGTTCGATTATCTGGACCAGTAGGCATTCAAACAGATGCAGTTAGTTTATTTAGTCAAGCAGATGTGAAATTGTTAGTTGCTACTGTATTACTTGTATTAGTCCTATTAATTTTGCTATACCGTTCACCAATTTTAGCAATTTTACCTTTACTTGTTGTTGGCTTTGCATACGGTATTATTAGTCCTACACTCGGTTTTTTAGCTGATCACGGATGGATTAAAGTCGATGCCCAAGCGATATCAATCATGACAGTGTTATTGTTTGGTGCTGGAACGGACTATTGCTTATTTTTAATTTCGAGATATCGGGAGTACTTGTTAGAAAAAGAAAGCAAATATAAGGCGCTGCAACTTGCAATTAAAGCTTCTGGCGGGGCAATAATAATGAGTGCGTTAACAGTTGTACTTGGATTAGGAACATTATTACTTGCTCATTATGGTGCCTTCCATCGATTTGCAGTACCATTTAGTGTTGCTGTATTTATTATGGGAATCGCTGCTTTAACAATTTTACCAGCGTTATTATTAATTTTCGGTAGAGCTGCATTCTTCCCGTTTGTACCGAGAACAACTTCGATGAATGAGGAATTAGCAAGAAGGAAAAAGAAAGTAGTAAAAGTTAAAAAATCAAAAGGTGCCTTTAGTAAAAAACTTGGAGATGTTGTAGTACGTAGACCGTGGACAATCATTATGCTTACTGTATTTGTATTAGGTGGATTGGCATCATTTGTACCACGTATTCAATACACGTATGACTTATTAGAATCGTTTCCTAAAGATATGCCTTCACGCGAAGGGTTTACGTTAATTAGTGATCATTTTTCAGCTGGGGAACTAGCGCCAGTAAAAGTTGTTGTTGACACGAAAGGAAAAGAGCTTCCTATTAAACAAGAACTAGAGAAATTTTCTTTCGTAAAAACAGTGAAAGACCCAAAAGAGGGGAAAGAAAATAAGCAAATTAAAATGTATGAGGTTTCTTTAGCTGAAAATCCATACTCAATTGAAGCATTAGATCAAATCCCTAAATTGAAAACTCGTGTAGAAAAAGTATTAAAAGACGCTGGAGTTAGTAATGCAGAAGATCGACTATGGATTGGCGGAGAAACGGCTTCATTATATGATACAAAGCAAATTACAGAACGTGATGAAGCGGTTATTATTCCAGTAATGATTAGTATTATAGCTTTATTATTACTTGTTTACCTACGATCAATTGTCGCGATGATTTATTTAATTGTAACTGTTGTTTTATCATTTTTCTCTGCATTAGGAGCCGGATGGATATTACTTCACTTCGGTATGGGAGCACCGGCCATTCAAGGTGCAATACCGTTATACGCATTTGTATTTCTAGTTGCTTTAGGTGAAGATTATAATATCTTTATGGTTTCAGAAATATGGAAAAACAGAAAGACACAAAATCATTTGGATGCAGTAAAAAATGGCGTTATACAAACAGGTAGTGTCATTACATCTGCAGGTTTAATTTTAGCCGGAACTTTTGCTGTATTAGGAACACTTCCAATTCAAGTGCTCGTTCAATTTGGTATTGTAACAGCAATTGGTGTATTACTAGATACGTTTATTGTAAGACCACTACTTGTACCGGCAATCACAGTCGTTTTAGGCCGCTTTGCTTTTTGGCCAGGAAAACTTTCAAGGAAGAGTGAAGAGATACAAAAAGTGGATGCGTAGTTGAAAAAGCCAAGGATACTTTCCTTGGCTTTTTTCAATGTAATTAATTTTTTGAAGTCAAATCATCAGATGCAGCATGATCAGCATCTTCAATATCGGTTTCTGGCATTCCATATAAGCCGTTCATTGCTTGTTCTTCGATAGTAAGATTTGCAGTATTATTATTTTGAATAGGTGTAGCGTTTTCGATAACATTTTCTTTTTTATTTATATTTTTGTTATTCATGTATGAATCCTCCAAATTTCATTTGATTTATCTATAGTATGTGGATTGATTTCCAGAAATATGTGAATTGATTCTTATAGATGTAATATAATTAAATAAACAATTAGGGTGAAATGTAAACTGTTAGGAGTGAACAATTATGGTGAAAGCAAGGAAATTAGCCTCCTAAAATAAAAAGAAAATTTTAGGAGGCTATTAAAATGAAGTTTCACGTAATTGATAGGGAAAATTGGAATAGAGAGCAGTATTTTGAACACTATTTAGAATTAAAATGTACGTTTAGTATGACAGTAAATGTTGATATTACGCTTTTGATAAAGAAAATACATCAAAAGGGAATTAAATTTTATCCGACTTTTATTTATATAATTTCGAGAATAATAAATAAACATAAAGAATTTCGAACATGTTTTAACGATGAAGGAGCTTTAGGCTATTGGGAGGAAATGATCCCGAGTTATACAATCTTTCATAAAGATGATAAGTTTTTTTCAAGTATATGGACGGATTATTCAAGTGATTTTCGCATTTTCTATAAAAATTATAAAAAAGATATGAGATGTTATGCTAGTGTTCATGGTCTTTTCACGAAAGAAAATATTCCGCCTAATGTATTTCCGATTTCAAGCATACCTTGGACTAGTTTTACTGGATTTAATCTTAATATTAATAATGATGGTGATTTTCTATTACCGATTATAACTTGTGGGAAATATTTTAATGAAGAAAATAAGATTATGCTACCAGTTTCATTGCAAGTTCATCATTCGATTTGTGATGGATATCATGCGAGTCGATTTATAGAAGATTTACAGGAGTTAAGTAATAGTTGCAACGAGTGGCTGAAATAAAAACTAATTTTAAATTATATACAAGTGAAAATAAATAATAGAAGAGATCATGTTTATATTGCATGGTCTCTTTTTTATTCATCTAAAGAACAGTGGAAAATATAGGTTGATTTGTAGTTTAATAATAAGTAGAGTGATTAATTTTAATTTTCTTTATTTTATAACTGTATTGTTTACAAAAATATTATCTTGTAATAATAAAGGGGAAAACAAAAATGACAATAATATCTATAGAAAAAGCTACAATTTTAGATACAGAAAAGTTAACAGAAATAATGACAAGAACATTTGATGAAGAAGCAAAACGATGGTTATGTGGTCAAGGTGATGTTATTGACTATAACATCCAACCACCAGGGTATTCTTCAGTAGAAATGATGAGATATTCAATCGAAGAATTGAACTGTTACAAAGTGATAATGGATGGAAAAATAATCGGGGGAATTATAGTTACGATCTCAGGTAAGTCATATGGCCGGATTGATCGTATTTTTGTAGAGCCTGTTTATCAAGGGAAAGGAATTGGATCAAATGTTATTAAATTAATAGAAGCGGAGTATCCAAGCATAAGGATTTGGGATCTCGAAACATCGAGTAGACAAATTAATAATCACCATTTTTATAAAAAGATGGGTTACCAAACAATTTTTGAATCAGAAGATGAGCATTGTTATGTGAAAAGAATAGGGACGAGCTCAAACAAAGAAAGTGTATTTAAAAATGAAGACATGAAAAATAGCCAATATGAAAACTGTAACTTGGAAAATACCGAGTATTATCAAGTAAATTTAAAAAATAGTTCATTTATTGGTAGTAATATAAGGAATATGAATATGAGCAATTGTAATGTAAGTCAATCCAAGTTTAGAAATATTAATTTTAGAAGTTCTTCATATGCAGATTTAAATCTTTCTGGCAGTAAATTTAGTTTGGTGACTTTAGGTGGAGTTCAATTTAAAGATACAAGTCTTGGAGATGAGAAGGAACCTATTTTATTTGATAATTGTGATTTACAAGGTAGTGTAATACATAATAGTAACTTGAAGAATATTGAAATAGAAAATTGTGATATAGCCGGTATGAAAGTAAATGGTATTCCAATGGAAAAGCTGCTTGCATTATATAATAAAGTAAAAAGTTAACCGGTTAATGTAGATAAGTTTGTTCGTAAAGCTAATATTATGCCGAAATAATTATATAAAAATAACATAAAGAAATAAAGGAGAGAAGGGATTTCATACAGGAGGCTAGAATGAATATATGTATTGTTAAGAATACGGAGGGAAGAAAATATGACGATCAAAGTAAGAGCAGTAGAAATACAAGATGCCAGAGCGATTCACCGTATATGCATACAAGATGACGTTTTACCTTATATGGTTTTCTTACCTAGCATGCGTGTAGATGCGATGGAAAATAGAATTCGAAATTTAGCACCAAATCAATTTGAATTTGTCGCAGAGTATGATGGGGAAGTTGTAGGATTTGTTGGGTTAACCCAAAGTCCTGGACGTAGATCTCATTCGGGTGATTTGTTTATCGGGGTAGATAGTGAATATCATAATAAAGGCATTGGAAAAGCTCTTCTTACAAAAATGCTTGATTTGGCTGATAATTGGTTAATGTTAGAGAGAGTAGAACTAGGTGTTTTAGAAACGAATTCGAAAGCGAAAACTCTATATGAAAAATTCGGATTTGTAGAAGAGGGAGTAAAGATAGGAAATTTGAAAGCTCACGGAAAGTTTATTAATGAAATTATGATGAGTCGTTTTAGACCTGATGGTTTAATTGTACATAATGGATAGTGAAAGCATGACAGTATAATGTCATGCTTTTTTATTAGAATTTGGTTGTAATAAAAATAATGCAAGACCAATAAAAATAACTGTAATGCCTAGTCCTTGTTGTAAAGAAATAGTCTCATTTAATATAAAGTACGCTAGTATACAAGTCCCAATTGTTTCTCCTAAAATGCTCATGGAGATTACAGTAGCACTCATCCATTTTAATAACCAATTAAAAATCGTTTGCCCTAAAATCGTAGCAATAAATGCTAAGCCAATAAAGCACAGCCAAGTTTGTGTAGAGTAGTGGATGAAAGATTCGTTTTGCATGTAAGAGAATACACCAAGAAAACAGGCACTACTCCCATAACTAATTATCGAATACGGTATAAGTGATAAATCTTTACGAACATATTGGCTAATGAAAAAGTATGCGGTAATAATTCCGGCCGCAATAAACGCTAAAATATCTCCGTATAAAGCTTCTCCACTAATTTGGAAGTCTTGCAATCCGATAACGATACTTCCTGAAATAGCAATGAGACAACCGATAATCGCGCCTCTCGCAAACTTCTCCTTGAATAAAAAATAACCACCAATCATTGAGAATAAAGGTTGTAACGTTACGATAACAGTAGAGCTTGCTACAGAAGTATATTGTAACGATTCAAACCATAGTACATAATGTGCAGCTAAAAATAGCCCAGAAATGAATCCGAATCCCCATTGTCTTCTTGTTATTGTTTTTAGTTCGTTTCGATTGTTTCGATTAAAAAGTAATAATGGTAACAGAATTAATGCAGCGAAAAATAATCGATAAAAAGCAATGATAGTTGCAGGAGCATCTGCCAATTTTACAAAAATCGCTGAAGTTGATAAGGCGAATACACCGAAAAATAAGATGCAATATGAAAGAATAGGTGATTTCAAAGTTTGTCCCTCCGATAGATTGTCTAATATAATAAACTAAATATGATAAAATGTACAAAGGTAAGTATATAAGTCTCGGAGACGATAGAAAAGGATTATTTGCCTTTGTTTAGTAAGTCAGCACAAAAGCGATAAAATATATATTATGATGGACGAAGGAAGGATTTACTATGATACATGATAGGCTTGGACAAACTGTATTAAGTTATCGTAAGAAAAATAAGATGACAATTCGCGAATTTGCGGATTATGCAGGAATTAGTACTTCATTAATTAGTCAAATTGAACGAGGACATGCAAATCCCTCGTTAAGTGTATTGGAATTAATAGCGAAAGCGTTAAATGTACCGCTATTTACACTATTTATTAATGAGATTGATACAGATTCACTCATTTCTAAGAAGAAAGATAGAAAGAAAGTATATCGAGAAAATAACGATCACATCGTATACGATGTATTAACACCTGATTTTATGAAAGCGCGTATTGAAATGTTAATGATGGACCTAAATAAACAAGCAAACACAACGGAAAATCACTATTCACATGAAGATAAAGAAGAAATTGCTGTTGTTATGAAAGGAGAAGTTTATGTGGAGTTAGAAGGAAAAGAGTACTTCTTAGAAGAAGGAGATGTTGTACGTATTCCACCAAATGTGAAACATCGTTTTTTGAATAAAAGTGATGAATCCAATCATATTTTATTTGTATTGACGCCATCTTTAGGATGAGTATAAAGTGATTTTTATTACGGGGGATAAAAAGATGGAAAATAAAACTGTTTTAAAAGGTGGCTTGTCAATTGATTGGGATTTTGGACATGTCTTTAAATTCTCATATAGTTACTTTGATCATATTAAGAGGGCTCCAAAATATAAAGATATAACTTTAGAGAAATTCCGATTTGTTATGAAGACGTAATGAAGCCTAATGGTCTGTATTAAGGTACAAAAATATAAATTTATTTGTTGTTAGTATATTATTTTAAAATATGTAAGATTTTACATGAGTATTTTACTTTTACTAATTATGTAAATAGGCTATACTAAAATACATACATTTTAGTATTGGAGAGAGAAATAAAACGACATGGAATTAGTAAAATTGGAAAAAGTAATTGAAATAAAGAAAGAAGAACTTTTATATTTAGTATCAGATTACGGAATTCAACATGAAAAAGTATTGGCATTAAGTCAAGAAATAGACAAATTAATTAATTACTTTATGTTTTTAAAATAGGAAGAACTATGACATGATGTGAAAATGTTATAGTTCTTTTTTATTTGGAAATTCAGATGTATATTCTATATACTAATAATAGATGGAATATTCTGTTTTATGAGAGGGGAATATATGATATTACATGCACACATTTCAGGTGAAGGAGAACCAATTGTACTTTTACACTCTGGAGGTATGACAGGTTTAGTAGAATATGAAGAGCAGGCAGCACTTTTTGGAGAACAAAATTATCAAGTCATTCGCCCTGATTTAAGAGGGCATGGAAAATCAGGGGGGATATTGGAGAACTATTTCCTACGTTCTGTAAAGGACTTATATGATACGTTAGAGCATCTACAAATTGATAGATGTCATATAGCTGGTGTTTCACTAGGAGGATTAGTCGCTTTATTATTTGCAAAAAAGTATCCAGAGAAAGTGAGAACATTAACTTTTTCAGGTATATTTCCAGTTAAGAGGGATAATTGGGAAGAGTCTCTGGAGTATGAAGCGAAGTGTCATCAGCAATTGATGAAAAATGAAGAAGTTATAACGTATATGAATCAAATTCATGAAAAAAGTGATTGGAAAGCATTGCTTGAATCGTGGCAAGTTAAAGATTGGTATCCTTTCGATGAAACTGGTGATGTAGCGAATCTTCAAATACCTACACTCTGTATTGCTGGGGGAGATTTAGAAGATGAAGTTACAGCTGCTACAACGTTCAAACAATTAAACGGAAATATTCATATTGCCGTTATTCCGTTTGCCGGTCATTTAGTACATAATGATCAACCGAAAATTTATTCAGATATATTGTCTAATTTCTTACAGAATGCGCAAGTTGCTAGTCGAATATAAGGACTTTTGGGTATAATAATAAAGGAATTATTAATTGTATCGGTTAGGAGCGCAATACATATGAAAACAGTTGTTGTCATCGGTGGAGGTATAACGGGACTTTCTACTATGTTTTATTTAGAAAAATTAAAAAAGGATTATAATATAGATTTAAATTTAATCCTTGTAGAAAAAGAAGAGTACTTAGGTGGGAAAATCCATAGTGTAGAAGAAAAGGATTTTATTATGGAATCCGGAGCAGATTCTATCGTTGCTCGTAATGAACATGTCATGCCGCTTATAAAAGATTTAAATTTAGAAGAAGAAATGGTGTATAATGAAACGGGTATTTCTTACATATATTCTGATAATATTTTACATCCAATTCCTTCTGACACTATATTTGGGATACCGATGAGTGTCGAGTCGTTGTTTAGCAGTACGCTAGTATCAACGAAAGGGAAAATTGTTGCTTTAAAAGATTTCATAACGAAAAATAAAGAGTTTACAAAAGATACTTCTCTTGCTGTATTTTTAGAAAGCTTTTTAGGGAAAGAGTTAGTAGAAAGACAAATTGCTCCGGTGCTTTCAGGTGTATATTCTGGTAAATTGAATGAGCTTACTATGGCGTCTACACTACCGTATTTACTGGATTATAAAAATAAATATGGAAGTATTATTAAAGGTTTTGAAGAGAATAAAAAGCAGTTTCAATCAGCAGGAAATAAAAAGTTCGTATCATTTAAAGGTGGATTATCTACGATTATTGATCGTTTAGAAGAAGTGCTGACTGAGACGGTTGTTAAGAAGGGTGTTGTAACGACAGCTGTAAGTAAACAAGGTAATCGCTATGAAGTCTCCTTTGCAAATCAAGAATCAATCCAAGCTGATTATGTTGTTTTAGCAACTCCGCATGATATCGCAGAAACTTTATTACAGTCTAATGAGTTAAACGAGCAGTTTCATACATTTAAAAATTCATCACTTATAAGTATTTACTTAGGATTTGACATACTAGATGAACAATTACCAGCGGACGGCACAGGATTTATCGTAACAGAAAACAGTGATTTACATTGTGATGCTTGTACATGGACAAGCCGGAAGTGGAAACATACATCTGGAAACCAAAAGCTATTAGTGAGAATGTTTTATAAGAGTACGAATCCGGTATATGAAACGATTAAAAATTATAATGAAGAAGAACTAGTACGAGTCGCTTTATATGATATTGAAAAGAGTCTCGGAATTAAAGGTGAACCAGAAGTAGTTGAAGTGACAAAATGGAAAGATTTAATGCCGAAATATCATTTAGAACATAATCAAGCAGTTCAAACATTACAAGAAAAAATGACGGATCTATATCCTAATGTATACTTAGCGGGTGCCTCATATTACGGTGTCGGTATTGGTGCGTGTATTGGAAATGGAAAGAACACTGCAAATAAGATAATTGCAACATTAAATGAACCGACAAATTAATATAGCATACATATATAAATAAAATGTCCCTCCGTTATGCTGGAGGGACATTTTATTTATTTCACTTGAATTGAGATCTTTTTATTCGTTGTATGATTCTCAGTAATCATTAATGTTATGTTACCGGATTCTTTAAATGAATATGATGAGAGTTGATAAAGCTCTTTTATACCATGTTTCTCTTTTAATTTATTGGCAGGAAGTAATGTTATGTTCGGTTTCCATGTTTCCTGTTTACCGGAAGGATAGTTTACTATTATTTCTGGATTATTTAATTGCATTGGTTCCCAAGAGGCAAAATGTAGCTTAACTTCTTTATCTTTTTTTAGTAATTCTTCTGAGAAATATCCAAGTTCTCCGACGTTACCGAAAACAGTAAAGTTTTGATTTTGTAATGTGATATCTAGATGTTTAGGTTGATATGTTGCTGCGTGATAGATTCCATATGAAAGAGAAAGAGTGGCTGCAATTAAAATACCGATTGAAAAAGTTTTAAAGCTATTGCCTTTAAAACTAGTCATCATGAATGAGTTTGGAGTGAACTTTTTTGCGAATAAAAATATGAGTAATATGAGTAAGAGGGATAAACCAATGAATATATACAAAGGAAATTTACACCTCCACAATAAAATAATGTATTGACTATATTTTACCATAAATGTATGGGGGAGGGTGTTGTTTTAGAGGGGAAAAGTGAGTATGGAATAAAGAGATGATCAGTGTACTATGATCATCTCTTTATTTTTCGCATCATGTAAATGCAAGAAGGGTTACTCTTAGTTCGTATTGAATTAAGAGGGTAGGCTACTCTTGAAATATTTGATTAATGGGACATTGAGGACTTTCCTAATTATAAATATGTTTTCTGCTATAATGAATAAGTAGAAAGAAAGGAGTGATCCTATGACATTTCCTATATTAGAAACAGAACGTTTGCGTTTAGTTGAAATAGAACAATCTTATTGTCAAAAAATATATGAAATCTTTTCATTGGATGAGGTAACGTGTTATTACGGTATGAATTCTTTTACAGAGTTTGGACAAGCTTCACGTATGATTGAATCTTTTTCAAAAAATTACTTTGAGAAAAAGGCAATACGATGGGGGATTGTATTAAAAGAAACAAATACTTTAATAGGTACAATTGGATTAAATAATTTACAATTATGGAGTAAACGATCTGAAATTGGATATGACTTACATCCTCGTTATTGGGGGAATGGTTATGCGTCAGAAGCAGCCAGGGAAATTATTCGTTATGGATTTCAAGATTTAGGCTTATTTAGAATTGGTGCTATTACATACCCTGAAAATGTTACTTCTTGTAAAATGTTATCTAAAATAGGCTTTCATAAAGAAGGATTATTACGTGGATATATTCATCAAGGAAATAAGCAACATGATGCATTATTGTATTCTATAGTTCGAACGGATGTTGAAGATATAAATTTATAATAAAAAACCCCTCTTAAATAAGAGGGGTTAAGTAAAAAATTAACCTAACTTAGGTAATAAACGTTCTCCGCTTTTCATGCTACTTTTACATAAAGGGCATTTAGGCTCTTCTTCAAATGAAAAGTTCTTTCTCATCCATCCTAAACAATCCTCTGCTTCACATTCCCAGACAGGGGTTTGTTCTGGTGGTACTTCTGCTACATCGTTCTTTCGATTGCGATACATGTAACCACTCCTTTTATGTAAAAAATTTTAGTTATATATTAAAAAGGTTGTTAACCGTGCTGGTAACAACCTTTTTATTGTTTGAATTATAGCTTTACAACGTTTTTAGCTTGAGGTCCACGGTTACCGTCTTCAACTTCGAAGCTAACTTCTTGACCTTCGTCAAGAGATTTGAAGCCGTCGCCAGTGATAGCTGAGAAGTGAACGAATACGTCGTTGCCACCTTCAACTTCGATGAAACCGAAACCTTTTTCGCTGTTAAACCATTTTACTTTACCTGTTAATGTCATGGTAATGCCTCCTAAAAATTAAAAAGATTACAATATGTTCGGCCTTATTTGAATGAAAAATAAAATTTCACATATTATCAAAAACCCATAAGGAATATAAAATGTTCCTGATTGATACTTGATAATATGCAAAGAAAATATACTGTTAAATTGACCTTAATTACTATCTTACAACAAATGGTGGGAAATAGCAAGTGCTGGTAATACCAGTCTAAAATAGGATGGTAAAAGACACAAAAACATCTCTTTTATTTATATATTATTCCTAATTTTGGTTTATGCTAAACTGAGAACATTTTTATTGAGGATTTGTATTAAGGAAACGATATAGAGTACAAGAATATTGTTGATTTATTAAGGAGGCGAGAATATTGCAGTCTACTCAATTCAAAATATTGGAAGCAGCCAAAGAAGGAAGAAGAAAAGTTCATCCAGTATTCGCTGTTATACTTGCAATTTTATTTTTAACTTTAGGTGAATTGTTTATGTTATTTATGTTGTTTTTACCGAAAGCAGAAACACTTTTAATGAAGGCGATTTATAGCAATATTGAGATGATATTGACATTTGGGGGTGCTATATTTTTTGTTTTTTTATGGATTAGATTCGTAGAAAAAAGATCAATTGCATCTATTGGCTTTTGGAGGAATCAATGGATAAGAAAATATTTGAAAGGTGCATTAATAGGTTTTGTTTTCATTTCAATACCAGTCTTGCTACTTTTATTAACTGGAAATGTACAACTACAAATGCAACAAATTACACCAACCGCTATGCTTGGAATTGTGGGTTCTTTAGTTGCTTTTTTAATACAAGGTGGGACAGAAGAAATTGTTGTTCGAGGTTGGTTATTTCCGGTTCTTTCTGTTAGAAGCCGTATATGGGTCGGTATTGTTGTAACTTCTTTTTTATTTGGTTTTCTTCATTTACTAAATCCAGGTATTACAATTCTTTCAATATCGAATATAATATTAGTAGGTGTGTTTGCAGCTTTTTACGTTTTGAAAGACAGTAGTCTTTGGGGTATATGTGCGTGGCATTCCATTTGGAATTGGGCACAATATAACGTATTCGGTTTTGCGGTTAGTGGAATGGAGATGTATTATACACCACTTTTTAGACCTGTAGCAAACGGATCGGAGCTCTTTCATGGAGGCTCATTCGGAATTGAGGGGAGTATCATTACAACAATAATGCTCTCCATCGCTTCAATTGTTTTATGGAAACAGTTATGGGGGAGAAAATCGAAACAACGAGATTTTAGTTAATGAAAGAGGGAGAAACTATGGGGATTATAGCGTTTGAAGGAGCGAGTGCGGTTGGTAAGAGCACAACGTGTCGTGAGTTAGAAAAGAATTATGGTGCTTATATTATACCTGAAGTGAATTTATTATTTGAAAGACCAAAAAATGAACATAGAACATGGTATTTTGAAAAACAAGTAGAGCGCTGGAAAATAGCAATGCAGAAGTCAGAGCAATATAAATTAATAATACTTGATGGAGACATTTATCAGCCGCTTAGTTATAATTGGTGTTTCCATTTTGAAATATTTGATCAGCCATTATCTTTAATAGAAAACTTTTATAAAGAAAAGCTGATTAATAGGGAAATTGGTTTTCCTGATCAATATTTTTATTTATATACGAATGATGAAGAACTTAGAAAACGGAAAGAATTTGACGAGACAAAAAGAAGAAGAAACTTTGAAAAACATTTACATATATCAAAATCGTTTCAACGTTATTATGAAAATTTAAATGCCATTACAGACGGGTACTGCAAAATAATTGAAGCGAAAAGTGTAAAAACGAATGAACTAGAAATTGTAAATAACTTAAACAGTTTACATGTGTGTGAAGAGAGTCGTTTTGATGTTTCGAGATTAGATGCGATTACGAAGTGGTTAAAAGAAAATCGCGCATAAAAAGAACGAGTACCTTATAAGGTACTCGTTCTTTTTATGCATATTGAATATGTAAGTTCGTTTCATAAATTGTTTTTAAAATTTGTAAGTTTGCTTGTTCATTTTTCTGAATAGCATTTTTATATTTAGGTAAGAAAAGTTGAGAAGGATAAACTGGGAGTTCACCGCAAATATCAATACCATAAATAGATTTATTCATAATTAGAGAATGAATAAATTGTAAAAGTCTAGATAATTTCATGTGCCCTTGATCCCAATTGGTAATAGTAACTTTTGGATCTAAAACATCTTTATCAATGCTTACATATATTGTTTCTGTATGAATATGTGAAAGTATTGTATGTATGGATACTTCATGTGATATATCAATTGGAAAAATTTCTACGTATGGACAATCATTAGAATGAATTGTAAGAGAAGAAGGCCCAATAATGATTACCTTCTTTAAATTATCATTATTTCGAAGAGAAAATGATACCCAAGATCCGCAGGAAATAAGAGTCTGCTCATTTGCTTCCTTTAAGTTCATATCAGTATGATGATCAAATAGTATAAGGGTAAAAGGTTTGTCTATTTCTTCTAATAATAAATGAGATACATAATGATAATTTCCAGAACCTATAAAAGTAATTCCTTTATTCTTTCTACGATTTAATACTCTTTTTATATGCATTAAAGAAGTGTTTTCGCAATATAGATTTGCGTGTTCTAAATGAGTAAAATCAATATCTTCATGTGAATAAGAATGTAGTTTATTTTGTAATAAATACGTATCATCAAAGTTTAAAAATGTTAAACCGTTATGCAATAAACTCATATTTATTCATCTCCTTTATATTTAGGCTAGCATATATTTTTATAAATTTAAAACGAAATGCTTAGAGGTGGATGGCATTTGAAAAAGATGGGGGTTTTTACAGAATAATCTTTCAATTTATAAAGAAAAGAAATATAATATGAGGAAATACATATGTGGTTTAGAAAATAGAAAATATGAAGTTGAGATTTTGAAACGGGAGGGTGTTAAGGAAAGACAGTAAAAAACATCAAGAATGAATAAAGTTTAATTGGTATGATATGGATAAATTCAATAAGGGGGAATTAGATGTATCAAGTAAAGGGGTATTTTTCATCGCTCAAAGGAAGTCATTATAAAATTGGTAAGCAACAAGGGGAATTTGTAAAACAACATCCTTACCTTATTCCGCAATTTATACAAAAAGAAAATTTAATATCGCATCAGCATTGGACAGAATCTAGGAACATATTACATAATTATTGTCCAGGAATTAATGAAGAGATTGAAGGATTTTGTGAAGTATTAAAAATTCCATCTGAAAATATGATGTATTATTATCAAACACTATTAAAAGCAGGTTGTAGCCATTGTGCTGTTTTACCTAAAAAGACAGATTTAAAGCATACTTATGTATTAAGAAATTATGATTTGTCACCAAAAATAGATGATATGCGTTTTTGTTCAACTCATGTTGAAGGTGCGTATGCACATAGTGGCTTTTCTACTCAATATTTTGGCCGAACGGAAGGGGTTAACGAGCATGGATTAGCTGTTACATTTTCAGCATGTGGTCAACCAGTAGGAAATATTGAAGGTCTACGAAAGCCAGTAGTAAGTGGTTTACAATGTTTTGCAGTAATTCGACTGTTATTGGAGAAATGCAAAAATGTGCAGGAGGCTAAGTCACTATTAGAAGAAATACCGATTGCTAGTAATATAAATTTAATAGTAGCAGATTCATTAGACGCAGCACGTATTGAAATATTTGACGGATATAAATCAATAACTTCAATTGATGAGGAAAGCCAAGATTTTATCGTATCAACAAACCATGCAATCAGTTTACCTATTCAAAAACTGAGTAATAGAAGATTAGAACAATCTACAAACCGATATCACACATTGTATGAACATTTAAATCGAAATGAACAAGTGAGTATAGAGTCTTTAAAAGGATTAGTACAAAAAGAATATCCTGCCGGGCTGACGGTGCATAATTATGAAGAATGGTTTGGAACTTTACATTCCGTATTGTTTGATTTGCATGAATGCACAATGAATATTTGTTTCGGGTCTCCACTTTTAAACGACTGGTACTCATTGAAAGTTGGAGGAAGTATGCCGTTTTCTGAGGTGAACGTGAACTTTAAAAATAAAACTTATACTGACTTTTGGAGGGAAGAGAATAATAAATTGATTCCAAAAGGGTAAATGGGGTAATATGGTAGCACCGAAGGAGGTTATTTATACTGGAGGGATTACCGATGCTAAACATTTTATTAATGATTGTTTTTATCATTTTTTTAGCCGTTTCCATGTATATTGCGTATCAAAAAAGAAAAAAAGCAGAAATAAAAGGATTGAAGAGTGCATTAACTTCAATTTGTTTCTTTTCACTTGCAATTTTTAATTTGTTCGCATATTGGTTTCAGTTCGGTGGTATGTTGACAGTGCTATTTTCAATCGTATTATTGTTAGTTGGGGCTTATTTTACAAAATATATTCCAATTTCCAAAAAGGTACACTGAAACTTATAGTTAATACTTTATTTCATTATGAAAAGAGATTATTCTACTAAGTCGTTATGAAATGACTTCATAGGATAATCTCTTTTGTTCGTTTAATTTTGTAAAGAATGTACGGTTAGTTTCAATTGTTTAATAAATTCTCGAGTTGCAGCACACATATATTTATCTTTTCTATAAATAAGCCCTATTTCTATTGTTGGAGTAGGATTTTCTATTTTAATAGCTTGAATGTTTGTATTTTGTAAAAAGTCTATATACGGTTTTGGTAAAACTGTAATTCCCATGCCTTTTGAAACCATTTGGATTAAAGATTCCATTGTACTAATTTCTAAAATTGGTTTTGGTTTAAAGTTGAATTTTTGACAATGAGATGTAATTAGTTCGGTTAAAAAGAAATTTTTAGGTAAAAGAATGAAAGGGTAGTTCTGTAATTCAGCAATAGATACATGATTATGTTCAGCTAATTGATGACCAGTTGGTACGACTATTATAAGTTCACTTTTGTAGAGAGGGATAGAAATAATTTCTTTATCTTGCACCGGTAGAAATGTAATGCCAATATTTAGTTCGTTTTGTAATAATTTTTCACGAATATCTCCTGTGCGAAGTCCTAATACAGAAAGTTCTATATTGGGATATAAATTATTAAAATTTAAAATAGCTGGTGGTAGTAAGTAATTTACGAAGGTTAATAATGATCCGATTGTTAAGGAACCTTGTTGTAATCCGTTTAAATCTTGAATAGCAGAACGGGCTTGTTCAACTTCATGAAAAATTGTTTTACTATGTAATAATAAAATCCTCCCAGCTTCGGTTAAAGATATTTTTTTACCAACTCGATCGAAAAGGGGCATTCCTACTTCATGCTCTAATGCACGTATTTGTTGACTTAGTGAAGGCTGGGAAATATTTAATTTCTCAGCTGCTTTTGTGAAATGTAATTCTTTTGAAACAGCTAAAAAGTATTCAAGTTGTCGTAATTCGATTGGAATCACCTCAAGTATAATAATAGGTTATACCTATCATTATTATATAAATAATTGAATTGAACAATGATTTTAGAGATTTTATAATCATCTTTATCCTTTTCGGCAAGAAAACTCCATCTGATTTGTGTTACGGGTGAAACCCAACAATTCAGGTGGAGATGAATTGCCGTCAGAAGGTAGGCTGAACTCTGTTGTTTCGCTCATAGTAATTTTCCCAGTGCTAATGTTTTTTTCGTTTTACGATATAATCTGCGTAGATAAGGAGGGAATGGATTATAAGACAACGAAATTAAATGATGATTATCATTATCATTTAGCTGCTTGAGTCAAAAGGAATTACGATGAAGAACATGTTCGCATGTTGTTTCATTTCGTTCCCAATATTGATTTATCAAAAGTAATGAACTCTCTAAGAAAGGTGGTGAAAACAATGGCTAGAAAGAAAGCAATGAAAGTATTACGGAAACAAAAGAAAAGAGAAAACATGCAACGATTCACGCAGAAACAGAATATTGGACGGGCTTGCTTGACTGCAAAAGAATTTCGTTTACTTCAGCGCATGTCGCATAGTTCAAAAGCGTTGCGAAATGTTGGCTTGTACACGATGAAACAAAGTTACTTGAATCATAACAGGATGGCTACTGTCAAAGAAGTGGACACTGCCATGCAAAATGATATGAACTACTCGGGCATTCAATCAAACTCTGTTCAAGCGATTCGCAGAGCCTTATATGCAGAAGTGAAGAGCTTTTTTAAGGCATTGGAACAGTGGAAGAAAAATCCCGAGAAGTTCACAGGTCGTCCGAAGTTTCCGAATTATTCTCGTTCCACTGACAAGCGAATCATTGAAATCTATCAAGTGCCAAAAGTGGATGAGAACGGGTATTGGATCATTCCAATGAATGTTGCATTCAGAAAAAAATTCGGTTCTATTAAAATACGTATGCCAAAAAATTTAAGAAATAAAAACATCTCCTACATTGAGATTGTACCGAAGCAAAAAGGTCGGTTCTTTGAGGTGCATTATACATATGAAATGCACGTTTCTCAAATGAAGAAACCATCCACGACTACGAGTAACGCTTTGAGTTGCGATTTAGGTGTAGACAGATTAGTAAGTTGCGTAACCCATACAGGTGATACCTTCTTAATTGATGGAAAAAAACTAAAATCCATAAACCAGTACTTCAACAAAATGATATGTAATCTCCAACAGAAAAATATGGACAATGGAATTTCAAAACGTATTGTAACGAATAAAATGGCCGCACTTTGGCATAAACGAGAAAGACAAATAAACGGTTACATTGCACAAACAGTAGGTCTGTTGTTCAAAAAAGTGAAAGAATTCGATATAGATACGATTGTTATAGGGTATAACGCTGGTTGGAAACAAAACTCTCATATGGGGAAAAAGAATAATCAAAAGTTTGTGCAAATCCCATTTCAAAAATTGATGGCAGCAATTGAGAATAAATGTGTAAAAGAAGGCATCCGCTTTTTCAAACAAGAAGAAAGCTATACTTCAAAAGCTAGTTTTCTAGACAAAGATCCGGTTCCAGTTTGGTCTAAGGATGATAAGACGCAGTATCGCTTTAGCGGCAAACGAATTACGCGTGGTCTGTATCAAAGTAAAGCAGGAACATGTATCCATGCTGATATTAATGGTGCGCTGAATACATTGAAAAAATCAAAAGTTGTAGAATTGGATGAAAATCTGAAAGTGAAAACGCCGATTCTATTAGAAGTGCAAAAACGTAAGGCTGTTACTTCGCGCATAGCTTAGTGGGTGCGTCAACCATCCATGTGTACTTGACTTGTCGGGGCTTGTAGCACACGCCGGAGTCATCTGAGTGGTGGCTTCTTCCATAAGGGAGAACTGCTCTTTTCGAAAGGGTGGTGCAAGTGGGAAAACAATCGTTCGTTGTCAGTACCAACCAAAAACAGACTTGGGGTGTTACCATAAGGTAGCATGAATGCTAGAGCGTCAAACTGTCTAGCGATAGACGAAAAGACCTAGCGTTCGAACTCAAGCTCCCACTGAAATGCTTTATCTCAGTGGGGGTAGTTGACATAACAGAGAGGGTTGTAAAAATTAACCGAGAGAAAATACATGTAACACCTTTAAAGGAGGAAATAGAATGGCTAATGAATATCAATTATTATCTTTAAATATAGGATTACCAAAAGAGGTTACATACGGTGGAAAAGTAATTCATACAGGCATAAATAAGAAACAAGTAAAGGAACCGGTATATTTATCTTTTGTAAAATTTAATGGGGATGGACAAGCTGACTTAGTTCATCATGGAGGAGTAGATAAAGCAGTTTGTGTTTATACTGGTGATCACTATCCATATTGGGAAAAAGAGTTGAATCAAGATCTTGTATATGGGGCTTTCGGAGAAAATATAACAGTTAGTGGTATGCGCGAAGAGGATGTTTGTATTGGTGATACGTTTGAGCTAGGACAGGCAATCGTACAGGTAACACAGCCAAGGCAACCTTGTTTTAAATTAGCAAAAAAATATAATATTCCAAAGTTACCACTATATTTTCAAGAAACAGGATATACAGGATTTTATTTTCGTGTATTAAAAGAAGGATGGGTATCATCAGTCGATACTTTAAAAAGACTACAGTCTGATCCAAAAGGTGTTTCAGTAGCGTTTGCTAACCGTATCATGCATAAGGAAAAGCAAAATATTGAAGGGGTAAAAAGGATATTAGAAGTAAATGCACTTTCAAGTAGTTGGAGAAAGTCTTTTGAAAAGCGTATAAGTGGAGAAGAAATTAATACGAAGGAAAGACTTGAAGGGATAAAAGAATAAAAATCTTTTATTATAAATAGTGTATTTCTATTAGTAAAAGCTAATTAGAAAGCGCTATTTTTATATAATAAACTCATTAATATTCAAAAATCCTAATATTGTTTTATTCGACTTATTTTCGAATAGTCGAAACATAAAATTAATTAGACTTTTTTTTTATATTTTATGATAGTATATTGATTGGTAAGACCTATTACTTTAAGAGCAGGTTCTACAACTATATCTAATTTGATGGAATTAACATATGGAGGGACAACATGGGGAATGTTGAAAGTTTTGAAAAACTTCTTTTAGAAGAACCGAAAAGAGAGCAGTTATTTCCTTTATTTGAAGAAGTGTTTGGGATTTCAAGTCAAACATTGCATGATTTTTCAGAGAGAGGTTATTGGGATGATACATATAAAGCTTTATCATTTTTACAAGAAGATAAAGCGATTGCAAACGTTGCGGTATTCTCGTTACCATTGCTAGTGAATGGTGAAAGAATAAATGCAGCAGGCATTCAATCGGTAATGACACACCCTAATTTTCGAAGACAAGGACTCATGACACAATTAATGAGTAAAATGATAGAAGAAATCGATAAGAAATGTGAATGCACATTATTGTTTACGGAAAAACCTGAACTATATACATCATATGGTTTTAAAGTTGTGCAGGAGTATTTGATGACTATTCCATATGATAAAAAGAATAATAATGATTCCTTACTTAGAGAGCTAGATTATTATATGGAAGAGGATAGAAAATTAATACATGAAATTATAGATAGTAGCCAAAGACTTTCAAATAATTTTTCAACATTAAACTTCCGTCCTTCGTTTTATTTGAATATGTATGATTCGGAATGGAATGGAAAATTGTATTATTCAGAGAAGCTAGATGCTCTAATTGTGTATGAAGTAGATAATGAAAAGTTGAAATTATATGGAGTGTTTGCACCAGTAATTCCAGTTTTAGATGAAATATGCGGGGAAATTGCTGAAAGATTTACAGAAATCGAATTTTACTTCTCTCCAGATCAATTAGGGGTTGAGGATGTACAGTTTACAGAATTACAGTCAAGTAAGTATTTAATGATTCGAAGTAATAGAGAGTTGGATTTGAAAGGTTATAAATTCCCAGTATTAGTAGAATTTTAAATATGTATATAGATGCTTTATATAGGGAGGAACTATGAAAATATCACATATACCAGAACATATTGAGCAACTTACTATAATGAATGTACCTGAATATTATAAGCTTAATAACAATCATGCGCTTATTGTCCGCTCGAAAGCCGAAACAGATTTTTGGCTTAAAACACATTATGGATTCGAAGTAATGAATGGTCATGTATTTTATACAGAGACGATGACAGACTTTCAAGCTGAAGTTCAATTGCGTATGAATCCAAATTCAAAATTCGATCAAGCTGGTCTTTTTGTTATGATTTCGGAAAAGTGTTGGCTGAAAACTTCATTAGAATATATTCCAGATGGTCCATCTCATTTAGGAGCTGTCGTAACGAATAATGGATATTCCGATTGGTCCACGCAAGACTTTCCGACAGAATTAGCTAACGAGCAACTTCGTTTTCGAATTGTTCGTAAACGTGGTGATTATACAATATATGTGAAGAAGATCCACCAATGGGAACAAATAAGAATCGCTCATTTGATGGAGGATATAGGAAATAAGCCTATTAAAATAGGTTTTTACACGTGTAGTCCGTCTAAAAATAATGGATTTGAGACTGAGTTTTTAGAGTTTACAACTGAAAAAATATAGATGAAAAACCGTATTCTTTTCATTAGGAATGCGGTTTTTATATGTATATAATAAAAAGCACATTTATTGACCGTAAAGTCATTAATGCTTATCATTTAATAATGTTAAATATTAATTTACATAATATAATAGGAATAAGAAAGAAATTACAAACTACAGCGCTTAAATAAGGAGGGATATGAGTTATTCGGGGGTAATTTCATGGGAAAAGGAGATTATGTATGAAATCATTTCGTAAATTATTACAGTATTTAAAACCATACATGTTCTTCGCTATTATTGGACCACTATTTATGGTACTTGAGGTTGCGATGGACTTAATTCAACCGACTATTATGCAACATATTATTGATGTTGGGATAGCAAATCGGGATATGAATTATGTAATAAAAATGGGACTTCTTATGATAGGAGCTGCAGTACTCGGTTTAGTTGGAGGGCTTGGCTGTATGATGTATTCTACAAAAGCAGCTGTTAATTTCGCTACTGACATACGAAAAAATGTGTTTGCGAAAATAGAAACATTTTCTAGTGAAAATCGTGATTCGTTTGGAACTGGAAAGTTATTAACGATAGTGACAAATGATATTACATCTATTCAATCGGCGATGACGATGACATTACGTGTTCTCGTTCGTGGTCCTTTGTTATTTATCGGAAGTATCATAATTGTTTTTGTAACAGCACGCGAGTTATTTCCTATATTACTCGTAGTCGTTCCAATTTTATTACTTGCGATTATATTCATTGCGAGTAAAGCGAGCGGGACGTTCAAAAAGGTGCAAGAAGCATTAGATAAAGTGAATACAAAGTTACAAGAAAATTTATCTGGAGTACGTGTTATTAAAGCGTATGTAAGACAAAAATATGAAATTAATCAGTTTGGAAATGTTAATACAAATTTAACGAAGATAAATATTCGAGCGGTGCAGCTTATTTCCTTAATGATGCCAATCATAATGTTAGTTGTAAGCGGAGGGATTGTCGCAACATTATGGATTGGTGGAGAAAAAGTATTTAACGGGACTCTTCAAGTAGGAGCTATATTAGCGTTTATAAATTATTTGAATATTATTTTAATGGCACTTATGTCTATCAGTATGGTATTTATGCAAATCGCGCGAGCATTTCCATCTGCGGATCGAGTACAGCAAGTTTTACATACTGAGGTTGATATTACGAGCGAAACAAATGCGCTTGTACCTAAGGAAATTGAGGGAAATATTGATTTTAAAAATGTTAGTTATAGTTATACGAAAAATAATGAATATGTTTTAAAAGATATTTCATTTCGCATATGTAAAGGTGAAAAAGTAGGGGTTATCGGTTCTACAGGAAGTGGTAAATCTACTTTAGCAAAATTGTTACCACGCTTATACGATGTTGATCAAGGTGAAATATGTATTGATGGAATAAATGTTAAGGCATACAATTTACAAAAACTTCGTGGTTCAATCGGGTTCGTACCTCAAAAGGCATTGTTGTTTTCAGGTAGTATAGAAGAGAACTTACGTTATGGAAAAGAAGATGCAACGAAGGAAGAGCTGGAAGTGGCGGCTTCATCAGCTTGTGCGACTGAGTTTATTAACAAACTGGAAGATTCTTATCAATATCATGTAACACAAGGTGCGACGAATTTATCAGGCGGACAAAAACAACGTGTATCCATTGCAAGGGCGCTTGTGAGAAAGCCATCTATTCTTGTATTAGATGATTCTACATCAGCAGTTGATGCTAAATCAGAATCTAACATTCAATCAGCATTAAGGAGAGAATATAAAGGAACAACAACATTATTAATTGCCTCTAAAATCTCATCAATAATAGATGCTGATAAAATTCTCGTTTTAGATAACGGTGAATTAGTTGGTGATGGTACACATGAAGAACTGTTAGAACAATGTGAGGTTTATCAAGAAATCTATCTTTCCCAAGGTGGCAATTTACATAAAGAAGGTGGGAAAGAACATGCGTAATTTTCAAGGACAATTTGCTAATAAAGGTGGGCGTAACGCAACAAAGATGGGGAAGGCTAAAAATACGAAAGGAACTGTGATGAGAGTATGGAACTATATGGGCTATCAAAAGGCTGCTCTTACGTTCGTTATATTTTTAGTGTTTGTTACGACGTTACTTGGGTTATTAGGTCCGTATTTAATGGGAGTAATTATCGATCAATATATTGTACCGAAAGATTTAAGCGGTACGGCGAGAATGTGTTTGTTACTTATCGCGATTTACGGTGTAACAGTATTCTTAACTTGGTTACAAACATTTGTAATGGTTAATGTTGCATTAAAAACGATACAAAAAATACGACAAGATATTTTTGAGAAAATCCAAACACTTTCTTTACGGTTCTTTGATGTACGTTCTCAAGGGGATTTAATGAGTCGTGTAACAAATGATATAGATAATTTGAATCAAGCGTTGACACAAAGTGTTGTACAAATTATTTCATCAGCATTAACCTTTATAGGTGTAACAATTGCGATGTTCGCATTAGATTGGATTTTAGCAATTGTTACACTAATTACAGTACCTATTATGTTTTTCGTTACAAAAAAATTAGTTGCTTATAGTGGTAAAAACTTTGCAAAGCGTCAAAAAGATTTAGGAGAATTAAATGGATTTATTGAGGAAGCTATAACAGGAGCGGATGTTACAACGTTATATGGGAAAGAAAAAGAAACCGTACAGAATTTCAATAAAATTAATGAACAACTAAGAGTTTCAGCAACGAAGGCGGATACATTTTCAGCTTTTATTTTTCCAAGTATGAACTTTATTAACAACTTAGGTATGGGACTTGTAATTGGAACTGGATCAGTAATGGTTTTAAATGGAATGACAACTGTAGGTGTCATTGCAGCTTTTATTAATTATTCTCGTCAGTTCTCAAGACCACTTAGTCAATTCGCAACTTTAATGAATACGATTCAAGCGGCAGTTGCTGGTGGGGAACGTGTCTTTGAAATTATGGATGAAGTACCGGAAATCAAAAATAAAAAAGATGCATTCGTTGTACAAAATTTACAAGGCCATGTTGCACTCGAGAATGTTTCATTTGGATATGAGGAAAATAAAACGATTTTAAAAGAAGTGAGTCTGAAAGCGCGGCCAGGGGAAACAATTGCTTTGGTAGGACCAACTGGATCGGGTAAAACAACAATCATTAATTTGCTAACGCGCTTTTACGATATACAGCAAGGGCAAATTCATATTGATGGAAAAAACATAAAAGAATATGATATGAATTCGTTGCGAAGTAAAATAGGAGTCGTTTTACAAGATACGTATTTATTTGCTGGGACGATTATGGATAATATACGTTATGGCCGATTAGATGCTAGTGATGAAGAGGTAATCAATGCAGCTAAGGCAGCATCTGCACATTCTTTTATAAAACATTTACCGAATCAATATGAAACGAAAATTGCTTCAGAAGGATCGAATTTAAGTCAAGGACAAAAACAACTTCTTGCGATCGCACGGGCAATTTTAGCAGATGCAGATATATTAATTCTCGACGAAGCAACATCTAATATTGATACGAGAACAGAATTACAAATACAAGAAGGACTAAACAATTTAATGAGAGGTCGAACAAGTTTCGTAATCGCTCATCGACTGAAAACGATTGAAAAAGCAGATCAAATCCTTGTTATAAAAGATGGAAGTATTTTGGAAAAAGGGAACCATGAATCTCTCATGGAAGATAGAGGATTTTACTTTGATCTGTATACGAGTCAGTTTAAATTTTAAGAAGAATTTTTGATAGGGTGCGGTTTCTCTAGAAAGGAGAAACCGCATTTTTATATTTATAAAGATAATTAAAAATATAGACTTGAATTTTTTTAGATACACGAATTGTTAGCAAATACTAGCAACTTCAGTGCCAGACGGGAACAATAATTTACGAGGTATTGTAATAATCTCAAGAGCCATCTGGGCTGAATGGAGAAGTCTTGGAGTTAACTCTAAAGCGTGTGTTAATAATAATATAAAGCTTGTTAGGATTGCAAAGCTTCCCCAAAAGAAACTTTTTGAAGTGTTACGGAAATCTTTTATTAAGGAAAAGAAAGAAAAAAATGCTGTAACAACAAGAATTAAAAATTTATACTTATCAGCCATTAAACCCCTCCTAAAGAACAATAACTTATATTATAGCGTATTTTTCTGTATTATTATAAAGAGATTTTAAAATGAATGATAAAAAGTAGAGGCTGTAACTTAAAGGAATGACGGATTACCTTGAGCGTAGAGGCTGGTGGTATGAAGTTAAGTAAAAATTTTATTTTAGTGAAACAGAAAAATCACTCGGCCTCAAAAAGAGGATACTTTTATTGAGTAATCCTCTTTTTTTAATAAAGGAAATTTAATTGGTTATAATGGAAAGCGCACTGAAAACTAATAAAACGGCCATAATGATGTTAAATGATTTAGTATGCTTCAACAAAATTTTTTGAAACATGGAACCGAATAATGTCCAACTAAATGTGCTCATTAATCCAACTACACCTAGAAATAATGAAAAAAGTAGATAACTTGAATATGAATTGTAGTAAGGAAGAATAAAAGTTGATACTACAGTTAGTCCGAATAGTATTCCTTTAGGGTTAATAAACTGAAGGAAAATCCCAACTGTAAATAAATTTTTATTATATTTTTCATCGGGATTTATGCTAGTTTTACTTGTGAGTATTTTAAGAGCTAAATATAGCATATATGCTACACCTAAGATTTTTAAAGGGAATTCGATTATAGGTAGGATTTTAATTAATACAATATTAAAGAAACTACATAAGGAAGTGAGGATGAAAAAACCGAAAGCTACTCCGAAGCAAAATTGCATACTCCTTTTTAAACCATGTTGATTAGCGTATGTCATAGCTAAAAAATTGTTAGGTCCAGGTGTGAAGCTACTTATAAAAACAAATAACAAAAAAGAAAATATAGGCATTTCAAAACCCCCTAAGTATTTTGTATGTTATAATGACTGAAAAGAACTATATAACGTGTGCTTTTTATTATACATAACGGTCGTTATATTGTATATAGTGTAGGAGTGTTTCTTATGGAAGAAATTCAACTTATTCTGGCGAAAAATTTAAAAACAATTCGAGAAAAAGAAAAATTAAGTTTAGAAAAGGTTTCCCAATTAACAGGTGTGAGTAAAACGATGATTGGACAAATTGAACGTGGAGAGTCAAGTCCAACATTAACAACGATATGGAAAATTGCGAATGGTTTGAAAGTGTCTTTTACTTCTTTAATCAATAATCCGCAACCGGATACGAAAGTTGTTTTACGAAATGATGTTCAAGTATTATCAGAAGACAATGGAAGATATAAAGTGTATCCTTCTTTTCCTTTCCAAGATGATAGGAACTTTGAAATCTATACGGTTGAAATTGAAACAGAAGGAAAGTTAAATTCGGAAGGTCATAAAGAAGGGACTGAAGAATTTATAACGGTGTTTGAAGGGGAATTGACAATTGAAATAAATGATTGTCAGTATAAATTAAATAGCGGGGATTCAATTCGCTTTAAGGCGGATAGACCGCATTCCTATCGTAATTTTGGAAGAACGCAAACCCGGTTAAATATGACTATTTATTATTCAACTTCATAAATTTACAGCTACCTTGAAAAACAAAGAAAGGCGTAATGATAAAACCATCTATAAGAGATGGTTTTTATTTTTTATAATCCACAAAAAAAGACACTCATTTGAGTGTCAACATAGTGTTGCTCTCGCGTATAGGATTGGAGTATGTTTCTCAAATATGTTTTGAGATGGTTCGCATTTGAGAAACTATCTTCATGTTCAATGTAACATTAGCGGTGAGGAGTGTAAATTGATAATGTATATACGGAAAATTTAGTATAGATACTTTGTACTATGAATATAGTACAAAGTATTTCTTATTGCATAATCACTTACGTGAAGTTATTAAAATATAAACTAAAGGAATGACCTAGTAGTTACTATTTTAGCATTTAAGAATGATTATTATAAAAAGAATGAATCATTTTTTAATCGATTCGTATAATTGTTAAAGAGGCACCTGTTGAACCACCTCCAACTAAATTAACTATGGATAATACGCCGAATAGTTGAAGTGAAATTGTATTACCAGCAGTTAAATTAATTATTAAATTATTATTATAATTTGAAGTTGATAATGCGGGAGAAAAAATAGATCCGGAAAGTGGAGTCGAAGAGTTTAATAGTAGCCTTGTACCAGCAAGTAGTGCAGTTGTTGTATTAACTTGATAGGTTAAATAATATCTCCCGGTAACAGGAATTGTAAATATATCATTTGAAGCATTCACTGTAAAATTACCGAGACTTTGGTTATTAGAAAGTGGAATATTAGTTCCGCCTAATATAACTGAAATGGGACCACCTGACGTATTATTAGCGAACATGGAGTTTGTTGTAATATTAGGCCCGGTGATGCCTGTAGGCCCGGTGATGCCTGTAGGCCCGGTGATGCCTGTAGGCCCGGTGATGCCTGTAGGCCCGGTGATGCCTGTAGGCCCGGTGATGCCTGTAGGTCCAGTGGTGCCTGTAGGCCCAGTAGGACCTGTAAGCCTGTATGGAAGTATAATTTCAAGAGCTATTGATAATAGTCCTTTTTTCATTTTTTCATTCTTATCTTGAATATAAATCACCTCATTTTCAAATTAAAATGTAACCGATTTAGTATTTTGGAATGGAACTATCATTTTATTATATTAATACTACTAGTTATAGTAACGGTAAAAAGTTTACTTTATGTAAAATCATTTGAGTATGAAAAAGTAGTTATGGAATTTTACTAAAATGATAGAGGTTTTATTTTGTTAATTAGTAAACAAAATGTGGAATGAGGTAGTAAATTGAACAGTAATGAAAAATTATCTTTGAATAAAGGGATGGTAAGACCAGAGAATATTGGACCTACTTTTCCGGTTCTTCCGCCAATTTATATTCCAACAGGAGCAACAGGAGCAACAGGAGCAACAGGAGTAACGGGAGCAACAGGAGCAACAGGAGTAACGCGAGCAACAGGAGCAACAGGAGTAACAGGAGTAACAGGAGCAACAGGGACAACGGGAGCAACAGGAGCAACAGGAGTAACAGGGGCAACGGGAGTAACAGGGACAACAGGGACAACAGGGACAACAGGAGCAACAGGAGTAACAGGGGCAACAGGTCCAACTGGCGTTATTGGCCCCATAACAACAACTAATTTATTATTTTACACTTTTTCAGATGGAGAAAAACTTACATATACAGATTCAGATGGGCTAGCTCAATATGGTACAACTCACATATTATCTCCTGATGAGGTTTCGTACATTAATTTGTTTATTAATGGAATACTTCAACCACAGCCATTATATCAGGTTAGTACTGGCCAGCTAACTTTATTAGATAATCAACCACCACCACAAGGTTCTTCAATTATTTTACAATTTATCATTATTAATTAAAAAAGACAGATTCTTAAATAAGAAGGATCTGTCTTTTTGCTCTACATTAAAATAGTTAAAACTAAGTGACGATAAATTCGATTGTAATTGGAATTCCACCGTCTAATGCATCTCCGCCAGGAATTGTAATAGCACCAGTAGGTCCAGTAGTAACACTGGAGTTCACACTAGGTTGAAGAATGCCGTTTACATATAAGTTGTAATACGTAAAAGTCGGAAAAGCAGTTGCAGTAGTGCCAGCATCGTTTAAACAAGCTGTAGCAGCAATTGCAAAAGCTGCACCTGTTCCTGTACCAGCTCCTAATGTAGATGTAAATCTTCTAGATGCCATAAATGGTTGAATAATTGGCAATTAATTCTCACTCCCTATATTGTTTTTTGGGAACGAAGTATACAATAACTTGTCCACTATATTGTATGAGAGTTTTTGATAATAGAAACGGCTTTATGATAATAGAGGGAACACAATTTAAGTAAAGATATTATTGTTATTTATTTGAAAAGGTGGTGTTATTACTTATTATTTGTAAGTTATTGGTTATATGCTAATGCTTAGTTTTAATATTAAAATGTGCTTTTAAACCTAAGAGATAAACGTGGAAAAATAAAATAAACTTTTAAGTTTAGGTGTTTAATCTAAGCAGTCAATTATTAAAAACATATAATTAATATGTGAGTCATGAACATAATTAAATATCGTTCTTTCAGTTTAATTATAATTCATGTTTCCTATTTTAAGTGAATGAAACCGATACACAATTTTATAGTTCTTATAATAGGAAAACACTCAAATATAAAACAAGTAAGGAGGACATAAATGACAAACAATAATTGTTTCGGTCATAACCACTGCAATAATCCGATTGTTTTCACTCCAGATTGCTGTAACAATCCACAAACAGTTCCAATTACTAGTGAGCAATTAGGTAGATTAATTACTTTACTAAACTCTTTAATAGCGGCTATTGCAGCGTTTTTTGCAAATCCAAGTGATGCAAACAGATTAGCTTTACTCAATTTGTTTACTCAACTATTGAACTTACTAAATGAATTAGCACCTTCTCCAGAAGGGAATTTCTTAAAACAATTAATTCAAAGTATTATTAATTTACTACAATCTCCTAACCCAGATCTAGGTCAATTACTTTCTTTATTACAACAATTCTACAGTGCTCTTGCACCATTCTTCTTCTCTTTAATTATTGACCCTGCAAGTTTACAACTTTTATTAAACTTATTAACTCAATTAATTGGTGCTACTCCAGGAGGAGGAGCAACAGGCCCAACAGGTCCAACAGGTCCAGGAGGCGGAGCAACAGGTCCAACAGGTCCAACAGGTCCAGGAGGCGGAGCAACAGGCCCGACGGGAGCAACAGGCCCAACAGGGGATACAGGTCTTGCGGGTCCAACAGGTCCAACAGGAGACACAGGTTTAGCAGGAGCAACAGGTCCAACAGGAGCAACAGGCTTAACAGGAGTAACAGGTCCAACAGGAGACACAGGAGCAACAGGAGCAACAGGTTTAGCAGGAGCAACAGGCCCGACGGGAGCAACAGGCCCAACGGGGGCAACAGGTTTAACAGGAGCAACTGGTGCAACTGGTGGCGGAGCTATTATTCCATTCGCTTCAGGTACAACACCAGCTCTCTTAGTTAATGCGGCATTAGCTAATACAGGAACTCTTCTTGGATTTGGATTTAGTCAGCCTGGCATAGCTCCAGGTGTGGGAGGAACTCTCACAATACTACCAGGTGTTGTAGGTGATTATGCATTTGTAGCACCACGTGATGGAATTATCACGTCATTAGCAGGATTCTTTAGTGCAACAGCGGCGTTAGCTCCATTAGCACCTGTTCAAATTCAGATGCAAATATTTATCGCACCTGCTGCAAGTAATACGTTTACACCAGTAGCGCCACCTCTATTATTAACACCAACATTACCAGCAATAGCAATTGGTACTACAGCAACAGGAATCCAAGCATATAATGTTCCAGTAGTTGCTGGGGATAAAATATTAGTATATGTTTCATTAACAGCAGCAAGTCCAATAGCTGCAGTTGCTGGATTTGTAAGTGCAGGTATTAATATCGTTTAATTTGTTACATTTAGTAGGAAATTAAACAGGGGTTTGCATATAGTCCTTCCTAATAAATTTAGGAAGGACTATATTTTTTGGGGAAAATAAGTAATAAATAAATTGAACAATTACTCTTTGTTAAGTTCGTATAAAAAGTATAATTTACCCTATCTCATTTAAGGAATAAGTTATGTAACTTTAAAAATTTCCAATCAGCAAAAAAGATGAATTCTTTTAAAAGAATTCATCCATAAAATAAACTATTTATTTTTATTACAGTTACATCCTTTTTTCTTTACATAGCCTTGCTGAGTTAAGTCTCTTTGCGATTGGGAATTGGAAGATTGAGAATTGGAAGATTGAGAGGATGCTGAAGAGCTACTATTTTTATTATAAGAGTAGTTTTTTCGATAGTTATAATTACTCATAGTACTATCACCTCCAATTTAATATATAAATATTATATGTATGTACACTATCAATTGTTACTATTTTTAATAGGAAGAGAAGATACAATAAAAAAATCTCCTCGGCATTTTCCTAGGAGATAAATGATGATTCTTTTGAAAATTTACAAATTAATAGCCCCAGTAAAGAGGAAAGTAGTAAGAATCTTGGTGATACGGATTATGTTGTTGAGCGAGGGGCTGGGTTGGATAATTTTTCATTTCACGGTTTTGATTGCAGTTTGCCGGAGGACCAATTACTGTAGTGGATTGAATAGGGGAAACCGCTTGTTTCCATTGTTGTTCATTGAGACAGTAAGTATGGGCCATCATATGAGCTGGAGTTAACCTTAAAATGTCAGAGCCGAAAATAACTTCTGGAGTTGGAGCATTAAAAATAGCTAATAAATGAGTATTATCTGCTGTAGCAATTTCATAATGCCACCACGCTTGTGGAATGTTGGCAACTTGCCCGGGTTTTATCGGTAAGTTTAATATTTGATTCGTAAATGGATTAAGTAAAGAAACAACAGCAGACCCTGAAATACAATAAACAAGTTCAGCTGCATTTTGATGAATATGTGGTTCTACAACATTTCCTGTACTTAAATAAATATCTAATAAAGAAGTATTTTCTAAAGTATTTAATTGTTTAATACCAAGTACATTTATATAGTTTTGGGCATCTTTCCGAAAAAAATTACTTTTATTTAAATCATAAGTAAAATTGGTTGAGGGGGAGGTATAGTCGATGTTGGCAGTCAATTGTATTATCCGCCTTTCTATAGGTAAGTTAGGTTACAAAATTAGGATATGTGTCTAGTCTTTGTTTTGTGCTGTTGTTGGTAGCTTAATAAATTCACTTATTCCATAAAGAATAAGGTGTTAAGACCAAACTATATTCGTATTCCCATTCATACTTTGGATTGATGGAAAAAAGTAATGAAAATGTTAATTTAAAATTACATCAATTATTTATAAGGAGTGAAGGTTCATGTCATTTAGTGAAATGATTAGAAATGAAGTGCTTGGCTGGGCAGGTGTCTCTGAAAAACCGCATCGATTTGGCGGCATTGAAATAAATTATGGCAAGAAAGAACTTGGTCATCTGCATGGAGATAAGTTAGTTGATTTACCATTTCCAAAGTTAAAGCGGGATGAATTAGTAAAACAAGGATTGGTCAAACCACATCACGTATTACCTGAATCAGGATGGATAAGTTATTATATAAAGAGTGAAGAGGATATACCATTTGCAATTGAGTTATTTCGTATGCAATATGACCGAATAAAAAAATAATGAAATAAAATAGATGAGTAAAAATATATTTTTATGTCACATCCCTCCTTAATCGTTCGTCTTGTATGTAGAACGATAAGGAGGGATTTTATTATGAAGAAATTTGATGTAGCCATTGTTGGTGGTGGGCTTGCTGGATTAGCAGCATCTATATATTTAGCGAAAGCTGGAAAGAAAGTTATTGTATTAGAAAAGTCTAATCATTTAGGTGGTCGAGGGATGACTATAAATAAAAATGGCATTTGTATGAACCTTGGTGCACATGCTTTATATAGAGGAGGGGAAGCGTTTATAACTTTTAATGAGTTAGGTATAAATCTTCCAGGTGGAATCCCATCTACAAAAACACACGGAATATGGAAAGGAGATATTTTCACCATCCCAACAGATTTTCGCTCAATTTTATCAACACCGTTACTTTCATGGTCTGCAAAAACTCAGTTTTCTCGTCTTATGATTCATTTAGGAAATTTAGATGTAGGAAAAGTTCCCCAAATGAGTCTAACTACATGGGCAGAAAATGAAATTAAAGATCCAATGGTTCGAAATATATTTTATGCATTATGCCGAACAACGACATATACGTATGCTCCTACAATACAATTAGCATCTTCAGTACTAAAGCAGATACAGCTTTCTATGAAAGAAGGAGTACTTTATGTAGATGGTGGTTGGGAGACGATAATAACAACTTTAAGGGATATAGCGAATACGAATGGTGTGCAATTTCTAGCTAAAAAGCATGTTTTGAAAATAGAGCATTGTGAAGGTGAACAAAGAATATACTGTTTTGACGATGCAGTATTTGAAGCAGATGCAGTTATTGTAACAACCCCACCGAAAGAGGCTTGTAAAATGATAAGAGGTGCTGAAGGAACAAGTTTGCAAAGGTGGAGTGAACAATCAGTACCGGTTACCGTTGCTGCATTAGATATTGGTTTGAGACGATTACCTAATCCGACACATCAATTTGCATTAGGGTTAGATCAGCCTATATTTTTTACGAATCAATCAAGAGCAGCTAAATTAAGTGATGATGGATCAATTACAGTGAGTTTAATTAAGTACCATAATCCTGTACTAGAGATGAAACATACTCATGAAGATAAAGAACTGTTAGAAAGTACAATGGATTTGCTACATCCAAATTGGAAAAGAGAAGTTGTTGCACAGCAATATTTACCGAAAATAACAGTAGTATATGATTTTCTTCATATAAACCGAGTTGAAAAACCAGGTCCTAATATACCTGAAATGCCAGGTGTTTATGTAGCAGGAGATTGGGTAGGGCATGATGAAATATTAGCTGATGCTGCAGTGGCAAGCGGAAAACGTGCAGCTTTACACATTTTAAAGCATTCCGAAAGTGAGGTAGTTCATCATGGAAACGGAGCATTTATATGAAGCATATCAACCATTATTATTTTCATTAGCATACAGAATTCTTGGGAGTGTTATGGATGCTGAGGATATCGTTCATGACGTTTTTATCTCGTTAAATAAAATAGAGGACGTTCAATCTATAGAAAATATGAAAGCATATTTATGTAAAATGGTAACAAATCGATCAATTGATAAATTACGTTCAGCAGCACATAAACGGAACGTATATGTCGGAATGTGGTTACCAGAACCATTTGTGGAAGAGACTGATGACCCATCAGAGTCATTTGTAATGAAAGAATCAATTTCTACGGCATATTTATTACTTTTACAACAATTGTCTGAAGTAGAGAGGGTTGTTTTCATATTAAGAGAAGTTTTCGATTATGAGTACGAAGAAATCGCTTCGATTGTTGATAGGAGTAGTGCGAATTGCCGGAAAATCTTTCAACGTGCACGAAAAAGTATTTTAGATAAGCCGAAGCAGTCAAAGTTAAGTACGAAACAAATGGCTGCTTATGTGGAAAAGTTTGTATCATCATTACAATGTGGAGATGCGCAAGGCATGTTAGAAGTATTAAAAACAGATGCGATATTGAAAGCTGATGGTGGTGGCAAAGTTACAACTGCAATTCATCCAATTTATTCTGCAGATAGAATTATTCGTTTATTCTCTGGAATTAGAAGTAAGTTCCCATCAGCGTACAATGTTGATTATAAGATAGTAAATGGTGCCCCAGGTGTTATTGTTAAAGTGAAAAACAAAGTGACTTATGTACTTTCATTCACATTTGAGAATGAGAAAATCTCAAATATTTATATGATGGTTAATCCTGAAAAACTTATGCACTTAAATAGAATAGTATAAAAAAGACGCATTTCTTTAGAAGTGCGTCTTTTTATTATTTCTCTAACATTTCAAGAGGTACGTCTTTTTCGCCAGCTACCTCAAATTTAATTTCCCCGTCTTCTTCATAAATACGTGAAATAATCGGTATAGTAATCATTAATTTTTTATGTTGCTTTCGCTTTCGAGCGGCATCTAAGCTAATCACGTTCATTGTAAGCATCCTTTCTTCTAATAAATATATAAACAAAAGAAAATGCGTCCGGAAAGGGCGCTTAATTGAATTTGAAATACCGATTCATTTAAATGAGGTTTATATGATTTAACAACTGCAATTGAAATAAAAATAGTATGAATGGAATAATTGCACGTAGAAATTAACTTTACCAAAAAACGAAACAATATGCTATAAAAAATTGCAAATCTTTATCATATAACGAGAAAAAGGTTTTCGTTTCGCATATAATGAAAGTAGACGGGCAACGAGAGCTTTCTCATCATATTGCTTTGGAAAGGCGATGAAAAGAATGGATACGTTAGATTCATTATTACTTCAACTTGAACAATATGGAGAAGAGCATGATCGAAATAAAAAAACACGGGAAGAAAAACTACGGAATATTTCTCGTGAGATGGGGCAGTTTTTATCAATTTTAGTAAAAGGGTGTAGCGCAATAAATATTTTAGAAATTGGAACTTCTAATGGTTATTCTACATTGTGGTTAGCTAATGCGGTAGAAGAAACAAATGGAAATGTAACAACTGTGGAGCTTTCTTCAGAACGAGTTGGAGAGGCACTTGTCAATTTTGAAAAGGCAAACTTGTTGCAAAGGATTGATGTTCATAATCAAGAAGCAGGGGCATTTTTAGATGCGCAACTAGATCATTCATTTGATTTTATTTTCCTAGATTCAGAGCGTACGCAATACATGTGGTGGCTTGAGCATATAAAACGCATTTTACAACCAAAAGGTTTTCTAGTTGTTGATAATGCAACCTCTCATGCAAGTGAATTAGCCGAGTTTAGAAAAATGATTGAAGAAGATGAAATGTTTGAAACGGTGTTATTGGCATTCCAAAATGGAGCGTTTGTAGCGCGCAAGAAGAAATAGGACTGAGCGTAATATAATTATCACATTGTAAAAGGTGTATGTCAAAATATTGAGTACAGAAGGATAGGAAGAACATAATTTATATAACATACGAAGAATCGGCCTTCAGCATGTTGTTCTCTAGGTCTTAAGTCTGAGGAAAATTATGTTGATTACAGGTATACTTATAGTAAGAAACAGGGAATGACTGCATAAACAGACATTTCTAAAAAAATCAATTTCAAGCAGTCAGAATGCATATGAAATACGATATAATAGATGAAATATAGTGCATATAAATTCGCACATATAAATAAAGGAGCGATTTTGTTGACTGAACTCGAGAAAAAAGAACCTGTATCGGTTGTGAAAGATAATAATGTAGAAGTAGTAGTGGATACAGTTATAAAAGATGAAGAATTAGAGGAACTGAATAAAGAAGCTGATCTTTATGTACAAAAGTTAAATAGCGAGCAAAATACAGATTTATCAAAAGTATTGTCTCAGCTAGGAGATTTAGGGGATAAAGAGCAACAAGCAGCAGGACAAACGTTATCAGCATTAAAACGTCCTGTCACAGCGATGATGAATGGAAAGAACGAAGAAATTCCAAATACATTGTTAGAGTTACGAAAAGTGGTATCAGAGCTTGATCCGAATTCATTAAAAGCAAGTGGTATGAAAAAAATTATGTTTAAAGTATTCAAGAAAAATCCACTTGAAACATACGTGCATAAATATCAATCTATAGATAAGCAAATTGAGGAGATTATAAGATCGCTTCTAATTGGTCGTGATAATTTACAAGAAGATACAGTCGGTCTTGAAATGCTTAAAGAGCAATCACACGATAAAATTCACGCGCTTGATAAGCAAGTATACTTAGGGAAAAAACTTGCTGGCATGCTGGAAGCTGAGAAACAAAATCCAGAACGTCAAAGGGATATTCCATTAATTAATGATGCATTAGAAAAGATTTTAGTGCGTACGCGCAATATGCAGCAAGCGAAAAGTGTGTTATTACAATCTATCGCATCAGTAGACATTATTAAGAAAAATAATGAAAAGTTAACAGAGGCAATTCGTAATGCAATTACGATGACGCAAAACGTTGTAACAGTTTCTGCTGCTATCCAGTTAGCATTAACAAATCAGCGTAAAACAATTGATGCAGTGAATGCAACAAATGAAGCAATTGAGTCTATGGTATTAAGTAATTCTCAGGCATTAAAACAAAATACAGAAGAAACAACGAAATTACTTGAAAATCCTGCAATTAGCATGGATAAATTACGTGAATCATTCCAAAACGTATTTGCTGCAATTGAAGCTTCTGAAAAATCGTCAGAACGTATTATCGAGTCAAGTAAGAAGTTTGTTATTGAACTAGACACATTTAATGATGAAATGAAACAAAAACTCATTCAGCGCCCAAGAAAATAGCAGACTTTTAGAGGAGGTGAAAAAATGAGTTTTATTCAAACTGTATTATTACTACTAGGTACATTGTTTTTAATCGCATTTACTGTCGTTGTTTTAGTTGTATATTTCGGACGTAAACTGTATTTTTCGTGGACGAAGCCATATAAAAGAGCACACGATTCTTTAGATAAGTTATCGAATAAATCATTACCGTTTCTACAAGAATTTACACAACATCCACTCTTTTATCGTTGGATTCGTACGGAAGGAAAAAAAGAACAACATATATTAAATACGCTTTTCTGTGCATCAGGTCAACGTACGAGAGAGCAAGTATTCTCAATGTTACCGAAAGAAAAACAGAAAAAAGTACATGTAATGGCAAAAACGACGAAAAAGCTTACTAATGAAGATATTGATGTAGCAGCGATGAAAATAAAAGATTTTTTAAGACAAGAAACGCAGCAAACAGTAAAACCGACAGATTTATCGTTTTATAAATTGTATTTTTATGATCGATATCCAGATGCATTAAATACAATTCAAGCGTATAAACGCTCAATAAATCCTTCATTACAACGAACGGTTGATGATATTACAATTTCAGTATTAAATGCTTTGCCATATTATCAAGAGCAGCGTATGTTTGAACAGCAACATAAACTTGAAACGTTCTTAATGAAAGATTTAATAGCGATGCTATCGTTAGTCGTACAATTACCACCTTCACAACGGCCAGAAAAAGAAGAGGAATTAAAAGTCTACTTGCAAAATTTCCAAAAAGAAATGGAAGAAGTAGAGCGAGATATTCGTGACTCGATTGATCACGATTTGAATGTGAAGATGAGAGTAGCGACTGAGAAGTTTAAGAATAAATAAAAAAGGCGCCTTAAAGCTATAATACTTAGCTTTAAGGCGTTTTTTATTACCTGTTATTTTGCTGTAACGGTAGTATGAATAGATGCAACACTTTCATTATGCAATCGATCAACCGCAGTTACTACATACGTATATGTTTCTCCAGGGATAGCCGTTTTATCTACATAAATTTCTCCAGGTTTTGTCTTTCTTACAGTAGTAAGTAAATTTTTCGGATTTTCTATATTCACTTCACTTTTTCCATTCGCGCGGTAAATAGCGTAATAAGCAGAATCATTCTCTCTATTATCAATGATACCTAAAGCAATACCTTCATCTCTTGGAATTGCACCTTTTAAAGTCGGTTGTTTTGGTGGATCATGATCAAGCCAAGGCATAGAGGGGATTAATGCAGGATATTTATATATGTCTTTTGAGAGTCTATCTTTAATTCCTAGTGGATTGTTATTAATATCTTTCAAGCTAAAATGCATACTACCTTTTATTTCAGGATATAACCGATTTAATTCAATTTGTCTTGGATATTCTTCTGGATTAGACCAAGCTGGGACAGAATTATTATTAATTTTATAGGCCGCCTGACCGATGTATAGGTGGATCGGTTTATTATTTGTTTCTTTTACCCACCAATCTACTAATATGTCATATGCAGCGGGAGTGAAACCTATATTCCAATATATTTGCGGTGTAATGTAGTCAATATAACCTTTTTGTATCCACTCACGTGTATCAGCATAAAGATCATCAAAGTTTCTTTGGCCGGCAGTTGTGTTTGAGCCAGTCGGATCATCAGCTATATTTCGCCATACGCCAAATGGGCTAATGCCAAACTTTACGTATGATTTTTCTTGTTTGATAGTAGCATTTAAATCTTTTACAAGCTCATTTACGTTGTCACGTCGCCAATCTTCTATATTTGTAAATTTACCGTTATTATATGTTTCATACGTTTTTTGATCGGGGAATTGTTCACCCGCCACTTTATATGGATAAAAATAATCATCCATATGTAATGCATCAACATCGTAATTTTGTACGATTTCTAAAGCACCTTCAGTTATAAACTTTTTTACTTCTGGAATACCGGGGTTGTAATATAATTTTCCGCCATAAGGTACAACCCAATCCGGGTGCTGTCTTGCAGGGTGATTATTTGATAATCGATTTATATCAGTGTGATTCATCGTTATTCGATATGGATTAATCCATGCGTGAAATTCTATATTTCTTTTATGTGCTTCTTCAATCATAAATGCTAGTGGGTCGTATCCGGGATCTTTTCCTTGTGTACCGGTAATATATTCAGACCAAGGGCCGTAATTGGAAGGATAAAAGGCATCAGCAGTTGGTTTTATTTGTACAATGACTGCATTCATACCAGTGTTTTTTACATCGTCTAATAATTTAATAAATTCTTGTTTTTGATTTTCAATTGGTAAGCCAGTTTTTGAGGGCCAATCAATATTAAGAACAGATGCGATCCATACAGCACGTAATTCGTGTTTTTTGTACGTAGTAGTTACTTCAGCATAAGTAAAGTGAGGGGAAATGAAAGAGAAAGGGATGAACAAGATGACGATGCAACATATCATAAATAAACGTTTAACGATCATGTATACGCCTCCTTATCATATGATTATCTAAGATAATATACGAGGCAAGGTTGGCCTTGCAATAGAGAAAATTGTATATTGAAACATTAATTTAATAGGAAAAATATTTTTAATGAAATTTACTTTCAGTATAACTAAATTCATTTACTACTTCATATGCTTGTTAGTAAAGTGAAACTTCCTTTCATTTGAAGGGGAATAAATTATAAGTATAGGAGGATTCATAAATGAAGGTTTTGTTCGTTTGTTCTGGAGGAATGTCCAGCGCAATTGTTGTAAACGCTTTAAAAAAGGAGGCGGAGAAAAAGGGTATGAACATGGAAGTGCATGCGATTGGAACAAATGAGGTAGAGGAAGAAGTAAAGAATGGCTGGGACGTTGTAATGGTTGCACCTCAAGTTAGACATCGATTTGATTCTGTTAAAAAATTCGCAGAAGAGGAATCTATCCCGTGCGGTATTATACCGCCGCAAGCATATACACCTCTTGGTGGACCGACTTTATTAAAGACTGTAAATGATTTAATTCGTTAGGGGGAACCGTTATGAATAAGTTTGTCACGTTTCTCGATAAAAACTTATCTGGACCGATGGCAAGACTTTCTGAACAGAGACATTTACAAGCAATCCGTGATGGAGTGATTTCAGCATTACCATTTATCATCGTAGGAAGTTTCTTTTTAATCGTAGCATTTCCACCTTTACCGAAAGATAGTTTCATATCCGTTTGGGCATTAAAGAATCAAACAAGTATATTAATACCATATCGGTTAACGATGTTTATTATGTCTTTATATATAGCATTTGGAATAGGATATAATTTGGCGAAAAGTTATAAACTAGATGCTTTATCAGGAGCACAGCTTGCAGTATGTTCACTGCTATTAACATTAACTCCTGAATTAATTGATAAAAAAGGATTTATGCTTCCGATGACAAACCTCGGAGGTCATGGATTATTCGTGACGATGATTGTTTCTATTTTATCCGTAGAGATTTTAAGGTTTTGTAAGAAGAAAAATGTAATGATTAAAATGCCAGAACAAGTACCGCCATCTGTGTCGCGTTCGTTTGAAGCACTTATACCTGCTGCATTCGTTATTATTATAATGAGTCTAGTAACTGTCGTTTTTAGCATTGATTTACACCATGTTGTTGATAAACTAGCAGCACCATTAGTAAAAGCTGGCGATAGTTACTTCGGTGTAATGATTCCAGTGTTTTTAATTACGTTTTTTTGGTCATTCGGAATCCATGGTGTGTCGGTTGTTGGAACTGTTGCTCGGCCATTATGGGAAGTATATCTAGGGAAAAATGGAGAAGCAGTTGCTAGTGGAGCAGATCAGTTGCCATTTATTTCACCAGAGCCGTTATATCAATGGTTTATATGGATTGGCGGTTCTGGTGCGACATTAGGGCTTGTATTAGCTATGATTGTATTTGGTCGATCAAAATATTCGAAAGCATTATCAAGAACTTGTATTGTTCCGGGTATTTTTAATATAAATGAGCCAGTCATATTCGGATTACCGATTGTACTAAATCCAATTTTAATTATCCCATTTATCATTACACCACTTGTAACGGCAACTGTTGCATATTCTGCAACTGCAATGGGATTTGTAACACCAACGCATATTATGCCGCCATGGACATTACCTGCTCCAATTGGTGCTTATTTAGCAACAGGTGGGGATTGGCGTGCGATTGTATTAGTTTTTATAAATATAGCAATATCGTTCCTTATATATTTACCATTCTTTAAAATGTACGACAAAAATATGCTTGAAATTGAGAAGAATGGTGAAGGCGAATCTGTTAATCCATAATCTTTATGCTTTAATTTATGAGTGATAGGTATTTTGCCTATCACTTCTTTCACATGAAGTCCAGAGAGGATGAAATGGAATGAATATAAAATTTAGTTATAAAGGTGTATTTTTATTATTATTTGGAGTGATATGTGCGAATTTACTTTTTGTGCCTTTATTAAGAATGCTACATCTATCACAAATACACAGTATATGGCTTGTTACAAGCATTGCGGCAAGCATTTTGCTTACAGTAGTTGTTTCTTTCATTGATGGATCGTTTGCATCGAAAGCTCAGTTGTTTTTTAGATTTATATTCTTTTCGATCGGTTGTACGTTTGTAACTTACATGATTGTTTTTTAATAAATAGGAGGTCACGCATGTTATGTATATTGCAGGTGTAATGTCCGGTACGTCATTAGATGGAATAGATGTAGCGCTCGTTCGTATAGAAGGGAGTGGTGTAGATTCTAAGGTTAAACTCATCCATTTTACTACAGTTCCATTTCGTAATGATATAAAAAGTGAAATACAACAAGCATTATCAATAGAAAATTCAAATGTCCAACTCATATGTAGTTTAAATTTTAAGTTAGGTTTATGTTTCGCCAACGCTGTAAAAGAAGTTTGTAAAGAGGCCAATTTTTCTTTGGAACAATTAGATTTGATAGGTTCTCACGGACAAACGATTTACCATCAACCAAAGCCAGAAGGGAATATGATAGCTTCCACATTGCAAATTGGGGAGCCTGCAGTAATAGCATATGACACGAACACGACGGTTATCTCAAATTTCCGAACGATGGACATGGCAGCAGGAGGACAAGGTGCACCACTTGTACCATATTCAGAAGTTATTTTGTATCGTGATCCAAGTAAAAATAGACTACTACAAAATATTGGTGGGATTGGTAATGTTACAGTAATACCAAGTCAAAAAAGTGATCAGAACGTTATAGCTTTTGATACTGGTCCGGGTAATATGATAATTGATGAAGTATGTCAAAGGTTATTTCAGTTGCCATATGATCAAAATGGTGAAATTGCAGAACAGGGTGAAGTTGTAGATGAAATTTTGACATATTGTATGAATCATCCATTTTTGAAAATGAATCCACCGAAATCAACTGGTAGAGAACAGTTTGGTGAAGAGTTTGTAAGTCAGTTATTGAAGCGGTATGAAAAGCATAGTAAAGAAAATATATTAACGACTGTCACGATGTTTACAGCAAGTTCAATTGTTCATCATTATAAGGAGTTTATTCTGCCGTATTATGAAATTGATGAGGTAATTTTAGGCGGTGGCGGCAGTTATAATAACACACTTGTTGAAATGATACGGTATGGATTGAAGGATGAAAAATGTACAATATTCATTCAAGAAGATATAGGCTATTCTTCAGAGGCGAAAGAAGCAATCGCCTTTGCCATTTTAGCAAACGAAACGTATCATCGTAATCCGAGTAATGTGCCGAGTGCAACAGGTGCAAAGAAAACTGTAGTTTTAGGGAATGTAACGTACCCTTCAATATGAAGAAAATGAGGAGAACGTATATGAAGTATATGATTGGAATAGATGGCGGGGGAACGAAGACAGAAGCAATTGCATTTGATAAAGACGGAAATGAACTTGTAAGAGCTACTAGTGGATTTGGAAGCATATTAATAGATTTTGAAGAAGCTCTTGTGCATATTATGGAAGCGATTGATCATTGCCAGATAAGTGTAGTGAAAGAGCATTGTGTTTGTATTTGTTTAGGATTAGCAGGTATAAGCGGAGCAAATATAAATGAATTAACATTACGTCTAAAAAAGAAGTATGGAATACAAATTGAAGTTTTTAATGACGCAATGATAGCACATGCAGCCGCTTTAGAAGGAAAGGATGGAATTTTAACGATTGGTGGCACAGGTGCGATTTGTCTAGGGAGAAAAGGAGAAGTACATGAGTATAGCGGCGGATGGGGACATATTTTAGGAGATGAAGGAAGCGGATATTGGATTGCATTACAAGCTTTAAAGAGAATGGTAAATCAATTGGATCAAGGGGTTACACTTTGTCCATTAAGCTTAAGAATTCAAGATGAGTTTCAACTTTTGACATCGTCTCATATAAAAAGTCTAGTTTATAGATCTGCAAAAGATAAAGTTGCAGCAATCACACCATTAGTTATTCGGGAAGCTAGAAATGGGAATGATGCTGCACATGAAATTATGATGCAAGCTGGAAAGGAATTAGCAAGGATTACAATAGATGTTTATAACAAGATGCAGTTTGATTTATCAGCTTCCATTGCAGTAAGTGGCAGCATATTGCGTTTCGTTCCTGAAATATATGATGAATTTAAGAAATGCTGTGAGAAAAGCATAGGAAAAGTTACATTTATATCACAATCACAATCTGCAGTGAAAGGAACATATTATTTAATGAAAAATACATATTTTAAAAAATAGCTGTATGAGAATTTTTGTATGATTTGTAAATATATGATGTTAAAATGTATAAAGAGATGTGAATAGAAACGTACAATATACATTGTTCTTGAATATTGTATAAGTACTCCTACGTAGAAAGTGAATGATTACATGATTAATAGTATGCAATTTTTGTATTTGGTCGCTTCTTATTTATTTGGAAACATATTGACCGCTTATATAGTAACGAAATGGAGACATAACGTTGATATTCGTGATGAAGGAAGTGGTAATCCTGGTGCAAGAAACATGGGCCGTGTGTATGGAAAAGGGTATTTCGTCGCTACATTTTTAGGCGATGCGATCAAAGGGGCAATCGTTGTTTCTATGGCAAAATACCTTTTTGAAGATTCTACATTTGTAATGTTAGCTTTACTAGCTGTTATAATTGGACATATTTTTCCCATTTTATTTAAAGGTAAGGGCGGAAAAGGAATTTCAACATTTATTGGAGGATTAATCGCATTTGATTACTTGATAGCGCTTACTCTTATTGTTGTTTTCATTATATTTTATTTAATCTTTAAAGGATTTACTAAGCCAGGGTTAATTACAATCGCTTGTTTCCCAGTTTGCATAATTTTGTATTCTTACTCTATTGGTACGACTATTTTAAGTGCACTTATCATTGTACTTATTTTATATGTAAATCGCGAATGAACTGAATTTTTAATAAGTGGAGTTAATCTCCACTTATCATTTTTATTAAATGCATAAAGGAGTGAAGGCATGGGGTTAATTTATAAAGTTGCTGATCAAGATTGGGAATTTGACAGTATACATAAATTGAATTATAAAACATTTGTAGAAGAAATTCCGCAACATGAAGAAACGAAAGATCGTGTTCGTATAGATCGTTTTCATGAAGAAAATACATATTTAATTTGTTTAGATGACGATAAGTTAGTAGGTATGGTTGCATTGCGAGGAAAACGACCATTCTCATTAGACTATAAAATTTCAAACCTAGATTTTCATTTAGAAAAACATGGGGGTAATGTATATGAAATTCGTTTACTTTCAGTAGAACGTGAATATCGAAATGGAAGAGCATTGTTAGGTTTAATTCGCTTTTTACATCGTTATTTGCTTCTAAATGGATATGAATTGGCACTCATTTCTGCAACAACACGTGAACTACCTTTATATGAGCAAATGGGATTCAAATCTTTCCATTCGTTAGTTGGTACAGAAGCAGCAGCATTCCAGCCAATGTATGTTACCCCTGCTATGTTTGAAGCGTCGAGTGTTGGGGGAATTATGACGAAAGAGTATACGTTTTTACCCGGCCCAGTAGATATTGAAGAGAATGTTCGAAAGGCATTTTCTACTAAGCCTATTTCACATCGCTCTAAGTCATTTCAAGTGACGATGGAAAATGTGAAAAAACGTTTGCTACAAATGACAAAAGCAAAACGTGTGCAAATCATGTTAGGAACAGGGACGTTAGCAAATGATGCCATTGCTTTACAGTTACGTTCTTTAAAAGGAAAAGGACTCGTATTAACAAATGGGGAATTTGGTAATAGATTAGTTGGACATGCAACGCGCGCAGAGTTACATTTTGATACGTATAAAAAAGAAATGGGAGAACCGTTTATTTATACAGAATTAGAAAAAATAATGGGAACTGGAAATTATGAATGGCTTTGGTTTGTTCACCATGAAACATCAACTGGAATGTTAAATGATTTAGATGAGCTGAACACCTTTTGTAACAAGTACGAAATGAAACTTTGTGTAGATTGTATCAGTTCGATTGGAGCAATACCGATAGATCTAAAGGATGTATATTTTGCAAGCGGTGTTAGCGGAAAAGCAATGAAATCGTTTACTGGATTATCTTTCGTTTTTTATAATCACAATGTAAAAGTAAACGAGACATTACCAGCCTATATGGACATTGGTATGTACGAAGAAAATGAAAGTATTCCGTATTCTCATTCATGGAATTTAATTTATGCACTGCAAGAAGCGTTGAAGAGATTTGAAGATGAAACAGCATTTGTAAAAATTAAAGAGACATATGATTATATGGAAGAAGCTATTACTAGTATAGGGTTAAAACTTGTTTCACCTAAAGAATATGCCGCGCCAATTATACTTACGATTCAATTAAATGGAGGGCTTTCTTCTAAAGCGGTCGGTGATGCGTTAGCGTTACAAGGATATATTGTCCATTATGAATCAGCGTATTTACGAAAGAATAATTGGATCCAAATTGCATGCTTAAATCATTATAAAGAACGTGATATGAAGAGGATGTTAAATTGCTTGCAAATGTATGTATTACAGAGTGGGGTACATATATAAAGACTTTTTCATTTCGTATAAAGGAGCTGCGACTTACGAAAACTTAGGAAGAGAACATTGGAAGAGGTGTTAGTATGATAACTAAAAAACTACCATTGCATATAGATGATATTAAAAAAGCTCAAACTATTTTGGACAGAAATGTTCGTAAAACTCCATTAGTAAAATCATTTTATTTGACTAGTAAAACGGGTGGAGAAATTCACTTGAAATTAGAAAATATGCAATTAACAGGTTCGTTTAAATTCCGTGGTGCGTTTAATAAAATGTCACAGCTGACAGATCAAGAAAAAGAGAGAGGAGTAATTGCTTGTTCTGCTGGTAATCATGCGCAAGGAATTGCTTTATCTGCTCATTTACTCGGTATTAAAAGTAAAATTGTAATGCCGATTTCTGCCCCTCAAGCGAAAGTTGATGCAACGAGAGGATATGGATCTGAAGTGGTTTTACATGGTGAAACCTTTGATGATGCGAAGGCAAAATGTGAGGAGATTATTAGAGAAACGGGTGAAACATACTTACATCCATATGACGATGTAGAAGTAATGGCTGGTCAAGGTACAATAGGATTAGATATTCTTGATGATATGTGGGATGTTGATACGGTCATTGTACCAATTGGTGGAGGAGGAATTATTTCTGGAATTGCTGTTGCATTAAAATCTTTTAATCCGTCGATTCATATAATTGGTGTCCAAGCAGAAAATGTTCATGGGATGAAGGCATCTTATGACAAAGGTACAATTATAGAACATTATGAGGCACCTACGATAGCAGATGGTTGCGCAGTAAAAATACCAGGCAATTTAACTTTTGAAGTTGTAAAAGAATTAGTAGATGATATTGTAACAGTATCAGAAGGCGAATTAGAAGTAGCGATGAAAGACTTATTACAGCGTGGGAAAGCTGTTGTAGAAGGGGCGGGGGCATTAGCTACTGCTGCTCTACTTGCAGGGAAAGTGGATACATATATTAAGGGGAAAAAAGTAGTAGCGGTTATATCTGGTGGGAATGTAGACTTACAGCGCATATCGAGTGTTTGTGAACAATTTTTTGTGGCGAATGAAGTGAAATAGTATTTAAAAAACATAAATTTTATGGAAGAAGAGCTAAGGCAACTAATCTTAGCTCTTACTTTTTGTCTACTGTATAGTGAATTATCATATGTTAATCGTCTATTTTCAAAGATACCTCAAATAATTATATCAATATTGTCGAAACGGAAACATAAATTTAATATAATGGTTTTAGCGTATGAATGAGCTGTTAGGAGGATAGAACATGAACAAGGAAGAACAGGTCATGAATGGTTTCAGGGAATTATATAATAAGCTAGTTTGGCTTAATAAAGATAAGATGGAAGAAGGTCTTAAAGGTTTTAAGTCTTCTGAAGTACATTGCATTGAATATATTGAAAACAATGCAGATTCTAACGTGACACAACTTGCGGAGGCTTTTTATGTGACTCGCGGTGCAATAAGTAGAATGACTAAGAAGCTCATACAAAAAGGCCTTATTGAAAGCTATCAAAAGTCGGAAAATAAAAAAGAAATTTATTTTAGGCTTACTGAACAAGGGAAAGAAATTTATAAAATCCATGAAGACTTGCACAAAGAGTTTCAAGAGAGGGATAAAGTCGTATTTGAGCAAGTAACTGAAGAAGAATTCGACAGTATAATTAGCTTTGTGGAAAAATATAGTAAGCATTTGGATACGGAAATAAAGAAACAAGGTATACATATTAAATCGTAATACATTTTAATAATAAAATGGCAGCCTTACTTTAATGAGAATAGGCTGCTTTTTTATTAATGTATTTTTGTTGACGATTCAACAAAATAGAGTTATTGTTTTGTTGACAAAGCAACGAAATTTAAGGAGGAGAAGTTAAATGTCTATTTTAAAATCACAAAATGAAAGCGAAACTGAAAAAAACATTGATAAACATGCTTTAATATTCGGCCTTATTTCTGTATTTCTTTGTGGTATAGGTTTCAGTATCATCATGCCTGTAGTCCCATTCTTAGTACAGCCATATACAAGTAATCCGGAAGAACAAGCATTAGTTGTTACACTACTAACTTCTGTATATGCGGCCTGCGTGTTTTTAGCTGCTCCAGCACTCGGGGCTTTCAGCGATAAGTATGGCCGTCGTCCATTACTTTTAATATGCTTATTTGGTTCTGCAATTGGGTACTTAGTTTTTGGCATAGGAGGCGCTTTATGGGTATTATTTGCTGGACGCATAATAGAAGGTATAACAGGTGGGAGCATAAGTACTATCTTCGCATATTTTGCAGACATCATTCCGAAAGAGCAGCGAACGAAATACTTTGGATGGGTGAGTGCAGTTGTAGGTACGGGAACTATTATTGGACCAACTCTTGGGGGCTTACTTGCAAAGTTTGGTCATTCTGTACCTTTATACTTTGGAGCGTTCATAACTTTATTAAATGTTTTATATGGTATGAAATACATGCAAGAGAGCCTTGACAAAAATAACAGGTTAAAAGAGATTACTTTTGTAAGGTTAAATCCTTTTGCACAGCTAGCAAATATACTTTCCATGAAAAATCTAAAATGGTTACTTATCTCAGCGTTTTTACTTTGGATACCTAACGGATCTTTACAAGCAATTTTCACGCAATTTACAATGGATACTTTCAGTTGGAAACCTGCATTAATCGGACTTATGTTTTCAATTTTGGGCTTTCAAGACATTGTTTCACAAAGTTTTATAATGCCAAAGCTTTTAATCAAGCTTAGTGATAAACAAATAGCTATTCTTGGGATGGTTTCGGAGATTATAGGATACAGTTTTATTGCGGCATCAGCTTTGTTTTCACTCTATCCACTACTTATCGTTGGAATGCTAATGTTTGGTTTTGGGGATTCAATTTTTGGGCCTTCATTCAACGGGATGCTTTCAAAGTCTGTCAGTTCTAGTGAACAAGGAAGGATTCAAGGTGGAAGCCAATCTATTCAAGCGTTAGCAAGAATGATTGGTCCGATTATTGGAGGACAAATCTATGTATCACTTGGTCATGCCGCACCTGCTTTTATGGGTATGATTCTTATAGTAGCGGCAATGTCAGTTTTGTATAAGGGAATGCATGAAACTGTATAACAGATAGATATAAGAACAAATAAAAGGGAGTCAGAACTTAGGAACAAGTGCTGATTCCCGATTTGTTTACGGTTTGAGAGCTAAGGGAAATGCTTTTGTTTAGGAATTTATTCTGCTATGCTCTCATGGTGAAGGGTAATATTCAGTGAGGTGGAACTATTATTAATTACAGTTAGCTTTATTTGAAAGTAAAAAGGTAGGTAAATGACTAGATAATTTCATTATGCTTGTGCTGAAGTAAATAATGACTCCATCTTTACTTTGCTCTTTTCTCGAATTTCAGCATCTGCGTGTCTCATAACGTATTTATGCGCTACAGCGATTGCTAAAACATCATCTAATAAGCCAATCCCAATAATAGCAGCTATATCTGGAATGAAATCGATTGTTAATATGTAATAAGATAAAGCGGCTAATATTATGAATTTCGCCTTAGTAGGTAATTCTTTCTTTTTCATTGTGTAGAATAAAATAATACTTTCATATACGCTAGATTTACCGAGGTTTACAGAGCTTTTTTTGAACTTTTTCCAAATTGTCTGTTTCTCCATATAAACACTCCTTTTACAAAAACATAGATTTTTTAAAAGGATGGACAAAGAAGTGAGAGATTAATCAATTTTATTGTTTTTCTTAATTATATATTTCCATAAAAATAGGGGATTATCTGTTCAAAATAATATAATGTGGATTATGCAACGATTCATAGTGTTCCGTTACATAGTATATATATTGTAAAATGTATGTGGATGATTTAGTTATTATTATGCATTTTATAAGCGGTATGGGGGAAGCAAAATGAAAATAATAGAACTACCAATTGAATTCGAATTTAACGGGCAAACACAATGTGTTTATCCAAGTTTAATTATATTACATAATGAATTAACGTTAGTCGATACAGGATATCCAAGTTTTTTACCTTTAATTGAAAATGCAATATTAAAACATGGGTATGAGATGAAAAACTTAAAGAATATAATTATTACCCATTATGATGCTGATCATCTAGGGGCTTTATATGATTTCAAAGTGAAATATCCTCACATTAATATTATTGCTAGTGAAATTGAATCTAACTATATTAGTGGTGATATAAAATCAGAGAGGTTGGCTCAAGCTGAAAAAATGTTAAAACGTATGCCAAATGAAGAAAAAGAATTTGGTAAATGGTTTATACAACAGTTAAAAAATATAAAACATATTTCCGTCGATGAAAAAGTACATGATGATCAAATGATTTTGAATAATGAATGTCAAATAGTAGCAACCCCAGGACATACTTCGGGACATATTTCATTATATTTTCCGAATTTAGATTGTGTAATTACGGGAGATGCGGCTGTTCATGAGAATCGTGAGTTAGTAATAGCTAATCCGAATTTTTGTTTAGATATAGAAAAAGCGAAACAGTCTTTAAATAGGATTAAAAGTTTTAAAGCAGCACAGTATTATTGCTATCATGGAGGAAGATTTTCTCTATAAAACAATTAAAAAACGATTTTCCGTAAAATTTAAATATATATGTATAAGAGACCTATATATTTAAATAAAGGTTATAGGAGAAGATGAGTTTATTATTTTAAACTAATAAAAAATAAGAGAGGCGTTATTATAGTCTCTCTTTTTATTTTTGAAAGAATAAATATGGTTCTTTGGGGGGAAATAAGTTAACAATAAACTTAAAGGAGTTGTTTTAAATGAGTATTTTAGGATGGGCTAAAGTTTTAGAAACGATAAAAATGCTAAATGACTTAAATAAGTTATCCTATTTTAGTTTAGAAAAATATTGCGAGGAGAATAATCTGACCTATCATAAAATTATTAGTTTTATGGAAATCGCTAATGATATCATTGATGATAATTCTCCTTTAGTAGAAGCGTTAAAACAGGATAAAGAAGAATTAAGCAAGCTGAAAAAAATAAAAGGGAAAACAACGGTTGGTAATCTGGAAATTTTGGCAATCGATTAAAAAATTTTACCCAGTTGTAAAAAAAGAGAGATGGAATGGAACGTGTTAATATATTGTTAAAATTTTTTATTACTGCTTTTGGTGGCTATTGCGAGTACTTTTTAGGAGAGTGGGATACGACATTAAAAGTTCTCGTTATTATAGTAGCCATCGACTATATTGCAGGTGTATTCGCAGCGGGATACAGCGGGAAATTAAAAAGTAAAGTTGGTTTTAAAGGAATTGATTGCCAAAAAGGTGGTGCTTTTTCTTTTTGTCACAGCCGCTACTCTAGCTGATGCAATCATGAGAACAAATAGTACAATTCGTAAAGCGACAATCAATTATTTAGTTTTTTCAGGTATATGCTTCCAAAATTCACTAATCCAGTATTTGGTATATTATGTGTTAGACGGTCTTTCTAAATCTTTTTTTACATTATTTGCAAAAAAATCCCTATTTCAAGAGAGAATACTTGTGATTTTATTGAATCTATAATTTCTTTATCTTGTATAACTATGATTAACTTGCCCATATTAAAATGCCACTCTGGCAGGTCGTTATTAAAAGCATAAATATAATATCTTTGGTTCACATATTCTCTATACTCTATTTTTATACAAACATATTTTTCTAAAAAGGAATCTTTATCGAGTAAAAGTTCCATTCCATTATTAAAATACTCATCTATCACCTAACACCGCCACTAGCATTATGGAAATGTTTCGTAAACATTATACAAGAGAATGAATGAAAAAAGAGGCGTCCTGTGGGGCATTTTTTTGTTTAAATCCTGTTTGTAAAATACCATATGTGAAACTCATAAAATTTTTAATTTTTTATGGGACAAACTCCATAATCAATTCTTTTGAGAAAGAATATTATGTATTGAATATAAAATTTATTAGAAAAGGATTTGATGAGAAGTTGCCAAAACCACCAAAACCACCAAAACCACCAGGTGGAGGTAATACTAACAATTGTAATAGCTTGTGCAATGCAATAGCGAGTAATTTAAAATTAGCGAGTGATTTGAATGCAGCTGGTTTCAACGTGAGTGTACATTTGGAATATGATGAAACTCCAAACAATGCAATAACAATTACGGTTACAAGCGTTAATCTTCAAAATTGTACAATTCAAGGTACAAGAGAAGGAACTGGAGAGAACAAAATGATAACTTGTGCTTTTGCGTTTGCGAATTATATCGATATGCAAATAAATTAGTCCTTGAAACGATAATCAAAATAAAAAACCGACTCTATGAGTCGGCTTTATTTGTTTTCTACAACAGAATGTTGCCATTATTGTTTGGCTGTAGTAGGGATGGTATTAGATGAAAAGTTATCAAAATTAAATTTATTTATTGTTTTACGATTGTAATTAATCTTCATGACATTTTTATTTTTCTTATTTCCGTATGTATCTTCAAGCTCAAAATCCCTCAAGAATACAACCTCACTAATATTTTTTTCCTTCGCGATGTCTTTCAGTATAGCGGTGGTATCTTTCCACATACTTTTTTTATTATGAATAGTTGAAAGAGGTCGATTCATTAGCATTGGCTAATGCGTAATTCAATTTGCAAACTGCGTATAAGAATTTTTGTAGTGGTAAAGTAGAAAATCTTATACAACGAATCGAGTGGATGGAATATTATGTTGTTTTATAGTTATATCAAATTAACAAAATGGAAACATTAATAAAATCCGAGAAAAAGCAAAAAGAATTTGTTCATCTAGTACACGACGAATATAAAAAAAGAAGATAAGAAATTTTTTATTTTTCATATTTGGCGAAACAAATGGTACAATGAAAGCTAATGTGAAAAATAAGGAAAAGAAGTGGTCTATTTGAAAAACTTTTTAGAATTAGGAATTAGTGAAACGTTTAATCATACATTACGTGAAAATGGAATTACAGAAGCAACCCCAATTCAAGAGCAGGCAATTCCTGTTATACTGTCAGGTAAAGATATTATTGGGCAGGCGAAAACAGGAACGGGTAAAACGTTAGCATTTGTGTTACCAATTTTAGAAAAAATCGATCCAGAATGTAGCGATGTTCAGGCTTTAATTGTTGCACCAACAAGGGAACTAGCGCTGCAAATTACAACTGAAATTAAAAAAATGCTTGTTCAAAGAGAAGATATTAATGTATTAGCGATTTATGGTGGACAAGATGTAGCACAGCAATTGAGAAAATTAAAAGGAAATACACATATAGTTGTTGCGACACCAGGACGATTATTAGATCATATACGACGTGAAACAATTGATTTAAGTAATCTGTCAACGATTGTATTAGATGAAGCGGATCAAATGCTTTATTTCGGTTTCTTATATGATATTGAAGATATATTAGATGAGACACCTGGTAGTAAACAAACGATGTTATTCTCAGCAACTATGCCAAAAGATATTAAAAAATTGGCGAAACGTTATATGGATGAGCCGCAAATGATTCAAGTACAAAGTGAAGAAGTAACGGTAAATACAATTGAGCAGCGTGTCATTGAGACGACAGATCGTGCAAAGCCAGATGCACTTCGTTTTGTTATGGATCGTGATCAGCCATTTTTAGCAGTTATTTTCTGTCGTACAAAGGTTAGAGCAAGTAAATTGTATGATAATTTAAAAGGACTAGGTTATAATTGTGCTGAACTTCATGGTGATATACCTCAAGCGAAACGTGAAAGAGTTATGAAGAGTTTCCGCGAAGCTAAAATTCAGTACTTAATCGCAACGGATGTAGCAGCTCGTGGACTTGATGTAGATGGTGTAACGCACGTATTTAACTATGATATCCCTGAAGATGTAGAGAGTTACATTCACCGCATTGGCCGAACAGGACGCGCAGGTGGATCAGGTCTTGCAATTACGTTTGTTGCAGCGAAAGATGAAAAACATTTAGAAGAAATTGAAAAAACGCTTGGTGCACCAATACAAAGAGAAATAATCGAACAACCGAAGATAAAACGTGTAGATGAAAATGGAAAACCGGTACCAAAGCCGGCTCCGAAGAAATCAGGCGAGTATCGTCAAAGAGATAGCCGTGAAGGTTCAAGAAGTGGTTCTAAAGGTCGCACAAGAAACGATTCAAGAAATAGTTCAAGAAATGAAAACAACCGATCATTTAATAAGCCAAGTAATAAAAAAGGTAGTACAAAGCAAGGGCAGCAAAGACGTGGCCGTTAAATATTTATAATTGTAAAGAGTCGCAAAATATTGTGGCTCTTTTTTTGTTTGTATAGAACAAGGATGATGGCAAGAAAAAAACAAAAATTTCATTCACCGTATTTAAAACTTATAAGGGGAATTTTATAGTCCAAAACCAGTAGAACAAGGGTACTACAACCATGTCGTAATTCAAGAACAAGTGCAACTTACGTATGGACAATATTTAATCGGAAAAAATCGAGAGCAAGCAATTCGTACTAGCTCCTCTGATGATGATACGAATTATGAAAAAATCAATTGGTATAACGATATGAAAACATCTTTTGCAAACAAAGAATTGGCCGATTTGGTAAAAGAAATTTGTAACTTTGTTAGTTTTGTTCGATGGGAACTCGAGATGCACAACTGCCATCCTTATTGGGAAATTGCTTACTACGACGATGAAGATAATGCAGTGTGAAGTTAACAAAAGGGATAGGATAGTATGCGAAATAAGAAAAAAGGACTAGCAGTCGTACCTGCCGTCCTTTAATAGGAGAAAAAGTAATCTTGTTTAGAACTACGCATAAACAGAAAATCTGCTTGTAATTAGTTTTGCCATAAATATACGTGTCTATACAAAAAAAGGGATAAGTAAAAAATACTTATCCCCGGAAGGGAACTCCCAAGCACCAAAATGGCTCGTATTGGTCTGCAGGTTCAAAAGTAGTATATGTAAAACAAAAAATCTCATACAAAAAGCAGACAACGATTTTGGTTGTCTGCCAGTGAGTTCAATGAGTTAGCTAATTGTAATAAATTGCATCCCCATTACGAGAAGAGTGAAGCTGCTAGTTCAAACAGCTTGTTGGTATTATTTTCGATTTCTTAAAAAATATACAGAGAAAGCAGATAAGTGAAGAACCTACCTGCTTCTGCTGTAACAAAAGAAAGAAGTATTAGCCGTGGACACGGCGGCTTGAAAATAGTATGTATTTTTATTTAAAAAATATTCAAGGGGTGAAGAAACATGTTTAATAAATGGTGTTGTGAGATTAATCAGCTAATTAGTAAAACAAAGAGAAAAACAATGAGCAAATATAACAATAAAAAGGTAAATGTTTAAAAGAGTGATGAGTATAAAGTGATACAAAATAGTTATATTAAAGCTTGATTTTCATAAAAAATAAAGCACACATATAAGTGTGCTTTTATGAACGCTTTAGATTTGTGTGACTACATAGTCACCATACAATAAAATATGCTTGTTTAATATAAATGTGTGTTAAATCTATAACATATATTTTGGAATGTATAAGGAATATTAAATGTTGAATGTTAATTAGTTAAGCATATTGTTTTTATTAACGAATTTGTGCAACTGTTAAAGCGGCAGAACGAATATCTACTGTACCAATTACTTCAACGGGTACAATTTGAATTAAATCACCAGGGTTTAAGTTTATTAGAATGACACCGCTGGATACATCTACTTCACCAGTGCCAATAATATTAGAACGGACTGCGGTTCCAGATCCTGCAATAATATTAGTTGATGAGTTTAGTGTTAAGAAAAAGCGCGCTGCTTCCGGGGCTACTGGAACATTATCGAGGCTGATTGTTAATGTATAACTGATTTGATAAATACCAGCTACTTGAATTCTAATACCAGTTCCTGTACTAATTGTATCATTGATTACAGGGACAGTAATGTTTGGATTTGGGCCTGTACTAGGTAGTAGTAGTGGCGTAAATAGTGTTGCAAATTGAGGTGAAGTAGCATTAAAAGCAAAGCCGAGAGCTGGTAGTGTACTGGGGGCTTGTGCTCTACAATTAAAGTTTGTGAGCTTACGACTAGATGATCGCATATTTTCACTCCTTTCTTTCATTTATATTGCGTGAGTGATAACCACACGTTTTGGACAAGCACAATATAATATATGAAAATTTATAGTGAATAGTGCAGAGGTGTACTGTTATGGATAAAACTAACTGCCTCTAGTACAAAAGAAACACTACGCTTACAGAAATAGTTTGTAACCTAAAGTTGAAAAAATAGTATGAATAGAGTTGAAAATGTTATTTAGAAATGAAAGAAAACCAAATAAAAAAGAGCACGCATATAAGCATACTCTTTGACAAGAAAAGTAGATTTTTATGAGTGGATTCCTCCATAGAATAATATATGCTTGTCCGATTAAAAGGTGAAAAGGCTTAATCAAATCATTATTTTAAAATTAAAGAGCACCTAAGGGAACGCTCTTCGATCACAACAATATTAAAAAATATTTGATAATATATGTAATCTTTTAAGCTTTGGGATTAATTAAAATTTTTTCGAATTGCTTTTGGATGTTAGTACATGCTGTTCTATTTTTTCGTAAAGATATAAGTAGTTGTTTAATCAATGTAATTTGTGGTGTTAACCAATACGAAAACCTTTTTTCCTAAAATGAAAGGTGATGATAAGAAGCGTGAGATACGTTTTAAACAAATTGAACGGACGTTAAGAAATAAAAATTTATAAAGGAAATTGGAAGTAGGATGTTGTATATGTATAAAATAGGAAACTTTTTACTAATTAAACATATAATTAAAATAGACCGACAGTCGGTCTGGTTGGAAGGAGAACGTGAATGCGAATAATTAAGGAGTATGAGGAGCGTAGAAAAGAAATTTTAGAAACGGCTGAACGATTATTTCTTACGAAAGGTTATACGAAAACAACAGTGAATGACATTTTAAAAGAGATAGGAATAGCAAAGGGGACGTTTTATCACTATTTTAAATCGAAAGAAGAAGTAATGGATGAGATTATTATGAGGATTATTAAAGAAGATGTTGCTAAAGCGAAAGTAATCGTTTCTAATCCAAATATACCAGTATTAGAAAAGTTATTTCGAGTTTTAATGGAGCAATCGCCAAAATCAGGGGATGTAAAAGATAAAATGATTGAGCAATTTCATCAACCAAATAATGCAGAAATGCATCAAAAAAGTTTAGTACAATCTATTATTCATTTATCTCCTGTATTAACAGAAATTTTAGAACAAGGAATTGAAGAAGGGATATTTTCGACTTCATATCCACAAGAAACGATTGAACTATTACTATCATCAGCGCAAGTCATATTTGATGATGGGTTATTCCAATGGAAGCCGGAAGAAATGATGAGGAGAGTGAAAGCTTATATTAAAATGATGGAAGTATCTGTTGGAGCGAAAGAAGGATCCTTTAATTATATGCTGGAGGTTTTAATGAAACAGAAATAATATTTTTTCTGTTTGTTTATTATAGACCGACAGTCGGTCTAAATTAAAGGAAGGGTGTGATTATGATATCTATTAGTATAAAACCTTCGATGAAAGATTTTTATTTAATGGTGAGTGGGCAAATTATTACTATTTTGGGTTCAACACTTTTACGTTTTGCTCTGTCATTATATGTGCTAGATTTAACAGGGCGTGCTGATATATTCGCAGGATTATATGCGATAACGAGTATTCCGTTTTTGCTAGCTCCTCTTGGCGGAGCGATAGCAGATCGTTTCAATCGTCGTAAATTAATGGTTATTTTTGATTTTATAAATACTGCGATTGTATTAAGCTTTATAGTTTTGTTATTTACTGGATCTGTATCTATTCTATTGATTGGAACAATTATGTTTTTACTAGCAATCGTTAATGCAATGTACGCACCAGTTGTAATGGCAAGTATTCCGCAATTAGTTCCAGAGAAAAAATTAGAACAAGCGAACGGTATCGTAAATGGTGTGCAAGCATTATCTAATATAGTTGCCCCTGTATTAGGAGGAATATTGTACGGCATAATTGGTTTGAAAATGCTCTTGATAATAAGTTGTCTTGCTTTCTTTTTATCTGCGATTTTAGAAATGTTTATTACAATACCTTTTATAAAGAGAGTGCAAGAAAGCCATATCATACCGACAATTGTAAAGGATATGAAAGAAGGGTTTATATATGTTTTAAAACAACCATTTATTTTGAAATCTATGCTTTTAGCCGCATTACTAAATTTAATACTGACGCCGCTATTTGTTGTTGGTGCTCCAATTATTATACGAGTAACAATGGAAAGTAGCCACACGTTATATGGAATTGGAATGGGATTGATCGATTTTGCTACTATTATAGGTGCATTATCAATAGGTTTTTTTGCGAAAAAGCTACAGATGCAAACATTGTATTATTGGATGATTTTAATAGCTTTATCAGTAATACCGATGGCACTATCAGTTACACCATTTATTCTTAATTTAGGACACTATCCACCATTTATCCTCTTTATACTTTCTTCTATTTTAATTGCAATGATCATGACAATTGTATCCATCTATGTGATTACTGTAGTTCAAAAGAAAACACCAAATGAGAACTTAGGAAAAGTAATGGCAATTATAACAGCGGTATCCCAATGCATGGCACCGATTGGGCAAGTCGTTTATGGTTTTATGTTTGAAGAATTCAGTATGAAAATTTATTTACCTATATTAGTTATTAGTTTCATAATGTTATTAATAGCAGTTGTAACGAAGAAAATACTATCCAATGAAGGGAACTAGCTTTATATGATTAGGAGAATGTTAAAAAGAGATTTCTCTCAAAATAAAATGATAATTACTATTTTATTTATGTTTATCATGTTATCAAGTCTTTTAATGGCTAGTGCTTCAAGTAATGTTATAAATCTATTGAACTCAATGGATCAATTGGTTAAAGTATCAAACGCACCGCACTTCGTACAAATGCATGCCGGAGAAGTAAATCAAAAGTCAATTGATTCCTTTGTAGAAAAAAATCCGTTTGTAAAAAAACAGCAAACGGCTGAGATGGTTCAAATAAATGGATCTAACATTTTTATTAAAAAGAAAAATCAAGCAGAACATAATAGTGTAATGGACATTAGTTTCGTTAAACAAAATAGTAAGTTTGATTTTTTATTAAATTTAAATAATGAAGTGGTTGATGTTAGGAAAGGGGAAATAGGTGTACCCATTTATTATATGCAAAAATATAATTTGCGTATGGGAGATAAAATATGGGTTATTAAAGATAATAATGAACTAGAATTTACGATTTCAGCATTTGTTCGTGATGTTCAAATGAACCCATCAATCGTTAGTTCAAAACGATTTGTAATAAGCAATAAAGATTTTGAAAGAATAAAAAGAAATTTTGGAGAAAGCGAATATCTTATTGAATTCCAGCTAACAGACGAAAATAAAATAAATGAATTTGAAAATCTATATAAGTCATCGAACTTACCACAAAAAGGTCCCTCTATTACGTATTCACTATTTAAAACACTCAATTCATTAACAGATGGAATAATAGCTGCAGTACTTATCATAATAAGTGCATTATTAATGTTAATTGCAATGTTATGTATTAGATTTACGATTATTACTTCGATGGAAGAAGATTATCGGGAAATTGGTGTTATGAAAGCTATCGGCATTACAAGTAAAGATATTCAAAAACTATATGTAACAAAATATGTTGTTATTTCAGCTGGTGGGTGTATATGTGGATATATACTTTCACTATTTGTTACAAAGATATTCACTTCGAATATCACTCTTTATATGGGAGCGGCAGATAAAAGTATTTTACACAATGTTGTGCCATTCATAATTACAACACTATTATTTTTAGTCGTTATCTTGTTCTGTCGTATCATTTTACGGAAATTTAGGGGAATTACAGCAATAGATGCTTTACGATCAAGAGATAAACTAGGGAAAAGAAAAATTAGAAACTTTTTTTCACTCAATCAATCTAAATTTAAAAATATAAATATATTTATTGGTATACAAGATGTTATAAAAAGATTTAAGTTATATCGCGTATTAAGTATCGTATTAATAATAGCTGTGTTTATGATTGTTGTACCTGTTAACTTTTTGCATACGATTCAGTCACCGAAGTTTGTAAATTATATGGGGACAGGAAAAAGTGATATTCGAATAGATTTACAGCAAACTGAAAATATAGAGAAACGTTTTAAGGGTGTTATTTCATATGTAAAAAATGATAAAGAAGTAGAAAAATATGCAACATTTGTTACGAGTACATTTAAAATGGTAAACGCTGATGGTACACATGAAAACTTACATGTAGAAATGGGAGACTTCACTACATTTCCATTAGACTATATCAAAGGTAGGGCACCAAAAAATGAAAATGAAATTGCTCTTTCTTATATGAACGCAAATGAATTAAAAAAGAATGTAGGGGATCATATCGTTTTATTTGTTGATGGGAAAGAGAAAACACTAACGATTAGTGGTATGTATCAAGATGTAACAAATGGCGGGAAAACAGCTAAAGCGAGCTTTTCTTATAATAACGAAAACATATTATGGTATGTAGTAAATGTAGATTTAAAGTCTAATGTTGATTTGCAAGAAAAAGTGAAGGAGTATAAACAAAAATTTAGTTCTGCAAAAATAACAGATACGGATGATTATTTAACGCAAACTTTAGGAGAAACAATTAAACAATTAAGACTCGTGACTCAAGTGGCTATTTTGATTGCGATATTGATATCAGTTTTAATTACTGCAATGTTTTTTAAAATGTTATTAGCAAAAGATTCTTCGCAAATTTTAATTATGAAAAATATTGGTTTTTCTAGTAAAGATATTCGTATACAGTATATAACACGTTCTATCGTCATTGTATTATTAGGCATTGTGATAGGGACATGTATAGCTGCTACGTTTGGTGAAATGTTAGTAAGTTGGTTAGGGTCTTTTATGGGAGCTGCTCATATAAAGTTTGTCGTGAATCCTATCGTTTCTTATGTAATATGTCCAGCTATATTATGTATATGTGTGACTGCAACAACGCTTTTCAGTAGTTTTACTATGAAGCAAACAAACGATGTAAAGCCAAATGGGGAGTAGGGGTGTATCACTTGAAAAAAATTGTAGAAGTAAAGCAAGTAAACAAAACATATTCAATAGATGGAAATGCAAATTATCACGTTCTAAAAAATATAGATTTAGAAGTTTATGAGGGAGAATTTGTATCGGTTATGGGGCCTTCTGGTTCTGGGAAATCGACGTTACTATATAATATTAGTGGAATGGATCAAATGTCATCAGGAAGTGTGAAAATTGGTAGTAAAGAAATATCTTGTATGAAAGAAGAAGCGTTAGCCAAATTGCGCCTGACTGAAATAGGATTTATTTTTCAGCAGAGCAACCTTCTTAGAAACTTGAATCTATTTGATAATATCATCTTGTCAGCATATTTAGCGAAATGTGAGAGTAAGAAAATAGTAAATAAACGTGCTCTAGAGCTAATGGAGAATATGGGGATAAGTGATATAGCGTCACATTATATAACCGAAGCATCTGGGGGGCAATTACAAAGAGTCTCTATTTGTAGAGCGCTCATTAATAATCCAAATGTTATTTTTGCAGATGAGCCGACTGGTGCTCTAAATTTAAAATCAACAGAAGAAGTAATGCAAATCTTATTAAATATTAATCGTGATGGAACTACTATTATGTTAGTGACTCATGATGTAAAGGTAGCAGCGAAAACAGAAAGGGTTCTTTTTATGGCGGACGGAGAAATTGTTAGTGAAATACAGTTAGGTAAGCTTAGGAACCATGATTTAAAAGCGCGAGAAAAGAAGTTGTTAAAATGGTTAGCTGTACTTGGATTTTAAAGAGAAAAACTCCTATTGAATGTAGGAGTTTTTTCTTTGTCTTAAAGTTCTGAAAGATATATAATAATTTTCTGAATATTAAAATTGGAGGGGTACAAATGGAAAATGAAACGTTGCACACTCAAGAAGATATTATTAAAATGCTGGATTCATTATTAAGACCAGCAGAACCATTTTGGAATGAATTTTATGCGAATAGAGAAAAAGATGTTCCGTTTTTTGAAAATGTTCCAGATGAGAATCTAGTTTCGTATATACAAAAAAAGCGGGTTTCAAAAGGAAAAGTACTGGAACTTGGATGTGGTCCGGGTAGAAACGCAATTTATCTAGCAAATGAAGGGTTTGATGTAACAGCAGTAGATTTATCTATAGAAGGCATTAACTGGGCGAAAGAGAGGACTTTAGCAAAAGGAGTAGAAATTGAATTTATTTGTGATTCAATTTTCAATTTAGAGGTTCAAAATGAATTTGATTTTGTATACGATTCGGGCTGTTTGCATCATATTCCACCACATAGAAGAGTAAATTATGTGGATTTAATTAAAAACGCATTGAAATCAGGTGGTTATTTCGGGTTAACGTGTTTCGCGGCAGGTGATTTAGATGAGCGAAATGGATCAGAAATAACAGATTGGGACGTATATAGAGGATGGAGTTTACAAGGAGGTCTTGCTTATTCGGAAGAAAAATTAAGAGAGATATTTAAAGGATTTGAAGTGATTGAAATTAGAAAGATGGAACAGATTGAACAACCAAATACTATGTTTGGAGAATCATTTCTTTGGACAGCATTATTTAAGAAGAAATAAGAAAGTAGATAATTGACAAACTCATCGTTTTTATAGACAATATACTCATAAGAATGTATGTTCGTTTTTGTTAATCGATGTATATTTTGCATAAATACATAACAAGGGGTTGTCTCTAAATGAGTAACACAAATCAAAAAATTACTACGTTTTTAATGTTTGAAGGAAAAGCTGAGGAAGCGATGAATTTTTACACGTCGCTATTCGATCAATCAGAAATTGTAAGTATCTCTCGTTACGATGAAAACGGACCTGGTAAAGAGGGTACTGTCATTCATGCAACGTTTACATTACACGGGCAAGAGTTCATGTGCATAGATAGTTATGTAAATCATAATTTTACATTTACGCCAGCTATGTCTCTTTATGTAACTTGTAATACGGAAGAAGAAATTGAAACAGCTTTTAATAAACTAGCGGAGGATGGAGCAGTACTTATGCCTTTAGGTGCCTATCCGTTTAGTAAAAAATTTGGTTGGTTAAATGATAAGTATGGTGTGTCTTGGCAGTTAACGCTTGCGGAATAAATTGTAATTGATTTGTTTAATGGGTGTAGTTAAGAGGTTGAAAATTTAAATAACAAATAAAAAGGTGTTCCAACCGTCAACAAGTTTGGAATGCCTTTTTATTTGTTTAAATGAATTTGTATTTTTTCTATTTAGAATATTTTATTTTTCTTACTACTTTTTATCTGTTAATATAAATATAGAAAAATATGTATTAATTATTGGTTAGGTTAATAGAAAAAAAGCATAAATAGTAAATGATCTTACACTTAAAATGTAACAAGATAGCTAGGGGGAATAGTTATAATGGATACAACTCAACAAAACAGTAATGCATGGGATAAAAAGGTTGAAGAAGGTTCTAGATATACACAACCTGTAAGTAGCGAGGTTATTGAAAGAAGTAAATCAGGTGAATGGGAAATCACAGTTACCACAGAAAAATCAGTTCCTAGAGATTGGTTTCCAAAATCATTAGATGGATTAAAGATACTTTGCTTAGCGTCAGGTGGAGGGCAACAAGCACCTGTTCTAGCTGCTGCTGGGGCGGATGTAACAGTTACTGATATATCAAGAAAGCAGTTGGAACAAGATAAAAAGGTAGCAGAACGGGATGGGTTAAATTTAAAAACAGTTCAAGGAGATATGTCAGACCTCAGTGATTTTGAGGATGAATATTTTGATATTGTTGTAAATCCTGTTTCTAATTTATTTGTAAAAGATGTACATCTTGTATGGAATGAAGTTTCAAGGGTTTTAAAGAATAAAGGTATTCTCATTTCTGGATTTACAAATCCGTTACTATGGATTTTTGATGATAATCAAGAACAAAAAGGTATTCTTGATGTAAAACATTCAATCCCTTCATCGACATTGGATTATTTACCAGAGGATGAAGTTCAAGATTACATCGATTCAAATCAAACAATAGAATATGCGCATACACTGGAAGATCAAATCCAAGGCCAAATTGAAGCGGGTTTTATTATAACAGGTTTTTATGAGGATGATTTTGGTGGAACAAGGATATTAGATAAGCATATTAAAACATTTATTGCTACAAAAGCTATAAAGTTAAAGGTTGATTAAGAATTTTGACTTGTCACACGAGACGTTAGTCGAAGAAGGTTCTTAAAATAGTATATATAAAAGGAAAAGGGTGGCAATTTCCATCCTTTTCCTTTTATATAATTAGGTTATGCTTTTTATATTAAGAATTTTGCTGGCCGAATCTCTTCCCAAGTTTAGCTAGCAGTTCAGGTTGATCCCCTTGGCTCATTACAACTTCAACAAAGGTAAGCTGATCCTTATCAATACTTATTTTAGTTAAGACTTCTTGTAACTCTGTTTCATTTTCTACTTTACATGTTAGGCTTTTTTCTTCTGTTCCGAATACTTTCGCTAGTTTTGTGTACTCCCACATTTGTATGTCATTATACGGTTCGTTTTGACCATGAATTGCACGTTCAACAGTATAACCATTGTTATTAATTAAAAATATAATCGGTTTTAAATTTTGACGAAGCATGGTCGATAACTCTTGGACAGTTAATTGGAAAGAACCATCACCAATAATTAAAATGTTGCGCCGCGATAAATTAGCGAGCTGTGTACCAAGTAGAGCAGGTAACGTATAGCCGATCGATCCCCATAATGGTTGCACTACATATGTAGTATTGTTTGGTAAAGGGATAGCGGCACTACCAAAGAAAGGTGTTCCTTGCTCTGCAAGTAAGACGTCGTTTTCTTGTAAGAAATGATATATTTGTTGCCAAAAACGTTTTTGTGTAACCATTTGTGCTTTTGGATTGAACTCTTCTGTTATAGGTAGTGATTCTGAAATAAATGGCTTAATATCAAGCGTTTCTTCATTTCGATGCTTAATTACATCACTTAACTGTTGTAAAACATCTTTCATTACAACTGGCCCGTATTTTTTATCTGTAATTTTCACAGTGTAGGGATGAATTTCAATAACTTGTTCTTTCGTAAAACCTTGTGTGAAGCCACCTGTAATAGTATCAGTTAACTTCACACCAATACTAATAATACAGTCAGATTCATCAATTCTTTTACGCAAGTATGGAGAACTTACATCACCAGTATAAATCCCTATAAATTGAGGGTGTTTTTCTGGAAATATTCCTTTTCCCATACTTAACGTTGCAATAGGAAACCCTGTTTTTTCTACAAATTGATATAAATATTCTTTAGCATGAAAACGATCCACTTCAAAATCAGCTAAAATAATAGGTTTCTTTGCACTATTTATTTTTGAAATGGCATGTAGAAGCATTTTATCCAGTGTTTCTTTATTACTTAAAATCGGTTTATGTAAAATTGGTTCTGTAGGTTTATTAATTGGTTTATTATACACATCAATCGGCAAATTAATATGAACAGGGCGTTTTTCATTCCAACATGCACGTAACACACGGTCAATTTCCTCAGCAGCATGTTCTGGGGTTAAATTAGTTTGTGCAACGGTAATTTCTCGATACATATTGGAAAAGTGATTAAACTTTCCGTCGCCTAACGTATGATGAACGAGCTCTCCATTTTCCATTACAGTTGTTGTTGGCGTACCTGTTATTTTTATAACGGGTACATTTTCAGCATATGAACCAGCAATTCCGTTAATGGCACTTAATTCCCCAACGCCAAAGGTGGTAATAAGAGCACTGATTCCTTTTATACGAGCATATCCATCTGCAGCATATGCCGCATTTAATTCATTACAATTGCCAATCCACTCTACATTTTCATGTGCTATTACATCATCTAAAAAAGCCAAATTATAATCACCAGGGACACCAAAAATATGTCCAATTCCTAATTCGCTTAGTCGGTCTAATAAATAAGTACTAACAGTATATTGCGTTTTCAAGTGAATCATCTCCTCGTTGTTTTGCTGTCTTGTAATAAACGAAAGTAGCTCTAGAGTATGGATTTAAAAATTCATTACGAGAATGTGGTATAATTTACATACAGGGGGAAAGTAGATGACACAACATAAAGAAGAACAGATGAATGAAGCATTAGCATTATTTTACTTTGCATATAAAACATTTACTGAAAAGCCAGATGAAATTATAAAAGAGTATGGTATTCAAAGAGTACATCATCGAATTTTATTTTTTATCGCACGCTTTCCAGGGATAAGTGTAAATGAGTTATTATCACTACTAGAAATAAGTAAACAAGCTCTTCACGGACCATTACGACAACTTGTGGAAAAGGGCTTAATTGAGAGTAATGAAGCTACACATGATCGCCGTGTGAAACAGTTATCTTTAACAGAAATAGGTGTAGATTTAGAGAAAAAACTGAGCGATGTTCAAAGAGAACAAATGAGTGCTATTTTTTCAAAATTTGGTGAATCGTGTGAAGAAAATTGGCATCAAGTTATGAATGAAATGGCAAATAGTCGATCAGGTTTTGATGCTTGGATATCAAAACGAGAAGTTGTAATCGATCAAAAATAATAAGAAATATATCTGTTTTTATAGTTTGAAAAAGAACAAATTTTATCCATACATTTGGCAACTATGGTTTGATCATAGAGTGAATGGATAAAAAGATACATTACTAGATACTTTATACGTGTACGCAATGGAACAATAAAATTCACATTTCCGAAAGGGGAATTATTATGATAAAACTTGTACTTATTCGTCACGGACAAAGTTTATGGAATCTTGAAAATCGCTTTACTGGATGGACAGATGTAGATTTATCAGAGAATGGATTAAGTGAAGCGAGAGAAGCAGGAGCGATATTAAAGAAAAACGGATATACTTTTGATGTAGCTTATACATCTGTATTAAAACGAGCAATTCGGACGTTATGGATTGTACTTCATGAGATGGATCTTGCCTGGGTGCCAGTACATAAATCTTGGAAGCTAAACGAAAGACATTATGGTGCATTGCAAGGGTTAAATAAAGATGAAACCGCGCAAAAATATGGTGAGGAGCAAGTTCATATTTGGAGAAGAAGTATTGATGTAAGACCACCGGCTCTTACTGAGGATGATCCTAGATATGAAATGAATGATCCAAGATATAAAGCACTTAAAAAAGGTGAGTTTCCATTGACAGAATGTTTAGTGGATACGGAGAAAAGAGTACTTGATTATTGGCATTCAGAAATTGCGCCGTCATTAAAAAATGGAGAAAAGGTAATTATTTCATCGCACGGTAATACGATTCGTTCGCTAGTGAAATACTTAGATAACCTTTCAAGTGATGGTGTTGTTTCATTAAATATTCCAACGAGCATTCCGCTTGTGTATGAATTAGACGAAGATTTACGTCCAATTCGTCATTATTACTTAAGTATGGATGGAGAAGTACCTGAAGGGGAAATTCCGAAACATATTTCTTTTTAACATGAAAATTTGAAACGCATGCTTGTCTACATATACAATGTAGATTCAGGATAAAAGACGTGGTACCTTCTAATGTATATGCGATATTGCTAAGTTTAGAAGCTTGTCCACGTCTTTTGTCATAAAGAGAGCTGCTTATGCATGTAATGATATCGTGAGTAGTTTTTGAATGGAGGGTGATGTCATTGGTGATCTCTAACATTCGAATCGGTTTATTTATTTTAGCAATCGTTTTTCTAGTACTTATTTTCTTTTACTGGAGAAATGAAGAGTTGTACGAGGAGAAGAAGCAACGAATTAGAAAGACTTGGTATGGGTTGTTTATAGTATCAGTCACCGTGTATTTCATGATAAAAGGAATTGATTTAACCCTCTGGAAAAATCTTTTAATGTTCACTGCAATGGTTATTTTCGTTGATATTGCCTTTATTTTAACACCTAATATTTCAGAAATATGGGGAGCGAAATTTAGCGATATCGGCAAGACTGTTCAATCGATAAAACGGTCATTAATTGCTTCTAAAGCAAGAGGAGAAATATACACAACAATTATTCAAAATGTCAATCCAGCAGTGTTCGGTACGATGGAATGGCATACGGAAGAAGAATATACAAAAAGTTTAAACGCATTTTTAGATTCATATGGGGAAAAGATTGGGGCGAAGATTGTTGTATTTGAAGCGGCAAAGGAATTAAATACGAACTTTCGCGGTATCCGCTCGCAATTTAGTATTATCGTTCCGTTTGAACACATTGAGCAATTGAATGAGCAGAAAGCGGTGCAAGTAGAAAATGTCGGAATTATACCAGCAAAAATAGTGAGTGATGTTTTTATTGTTATTGATGGGAAGAAAAATAATCTGCAAGATCGAGATTTTGAAAATGTATATAATTTAACAATACATCATAGTTATTTTAGTAAATAAGGACAGAAATTTTTTCTGTCCTTTTCACTTATACATAAAGGTAATGCGAATTTAGACAAACTTGTATAAAATCGGACAATCATTCCTACACTAGCACGTAGAGGTGATTGTAGTGATAAAAGATTATGACAATGATTTTTTTAAAGAAGATAATGAAGATACAACAGATTTCTCGTTAATAAAAGGAGATACATTACAGCAAGTAGAAGAGTTAGAAGAAGAATTAAAAAGAAAATGATACTTGTACACGCTGTCTACATTTACGATATAATATAAATAGAAGATTGTATCTTTTTGAAAAGGGGGAGAGGAGATGACTGAAGTAAATGTACAAAAGTCTTCATTTTTTAAAGAAAAAAAAGAAGAACTAAATACAGATTTCTCTCTTGTGAAAGGTGCATTGACTCAAAATGTGGATCGATTAGAAAAATTTGTAGAGGCAATTCCATATAAGTATATAAAAGAGAATGCGTAAAAGCATTCTCTTTTATATACACTCTTTATGATTTGCTTATCTGCTATTTCTTTTTTGTTTAAAAATGATTTTATACATATAATACCCAAGGGCCGCAAAAAGGAGTCCAATAACAGCACCAACTATTTCTTTCATAAACAATAAGTATAACGAAGCAATAATTAGTGTAAATAAGATTAAAATTAATACATACTTTGAAATAAATTCTAACCCTTTGTACACTAGTAGAATGACACCTGAAAGAACAGTGATGATGGGTAATATCCTATTTTCGAAAAAGCCTTCCTTTTTTTTGCTAGAATGCTGTTGTTTATTCAATATAAATATACTCCCGTCTTAAAGGATTAATCTTTTATTAGTTTTGCTATTTCATTTTCGAAAAGATTTTTGGTTAAATAGGTTATATCAAAGGAATCATTTATTATATTACGAGTTAATAGCCATTGAGTGTTGGGTGATTCAATAACAAAGAGTCCATTGTCAGAAATAACCTCATTCTTTTCTGTTGTATCTAGACGCATAATAGTGTAAATAGACTGTGTTGTTTTTAAATCTATTATGTGTGAAAAATTATTTTAACCAAAGATATATTAGATTATAATTCCATTAAAATCTACTTTTTTATAATATCAAATATTATTATTAAATAGTAGATTAATATTGGTAATTTTATGATAATTAACAAAAATAAAAAAGAGAGAATGCCAGCTAGGAGTTGAAGGTACATCAGATTTCTCGTTAATTAAAGGGGATACGATGCAGCAAGTAGAAGAATTAGAAGAAGAATTAAAAAGAAAATGATACGTGTACACCCTGTCTGCATTTGCTATATAATATAAATAAAAGGTTGTATTTTTTTGAAAAGGGGGAGAAGAGATGGCTGAAGTAAATGTACAAAAGTCTTCGTTTTTTAAAGAAAAAAAAGAAGCACCCAATACAGATTTCTCTCTTGTGAAAGGTGCATTAACGGAAAATATAAATCGGTTAGAGAAATTAATGAATAATAGTACTTCAAAATATATGAGAGCAAAAAAAGAGAAAGAAAATGCATAGTGCATTTTCTTTCTCTTTTTATATGTAATTTAAATGTTTAACGAGCAGATATTAAAGTATGAAATAGAAAGTGAAAATAATGAATCATGGTATAATGATAAAAGACTTACATATTATTTTGTCATTTTGAGAGGAGCTTAAAAATGTATTCTACTTTAGAACAATTAACAAAGCACCCTGTATTTTATCATTTTGCAGAAATTTCAAAGATTCCTAGAGGATCGGGTAATGAAAAGGAAATTAGTGATTATTTAGTAGGCTTCGCAAAAGAGCGTAACTTAGAAGTGATTCAAGATGAAGCATTGAATGTCATTATTAAAAAAGAAGCAACTGCTGGTTATGAAAATGTACCAGCAATAATCATTCAAGGTCATATGGATATGGTGTGTGAAAAAAATCAAGCAACTGTACATGATTTTGAAAAAGATCCAATTGAATTACGAATCATTGGGGACATGTTATATGCAAATCAAACGACTTTAGGTGCTGATAATGGTATTGCAGTTGCGTATGCAATGGCTTTATTAGATTCAAAAGACATTCCGCATCCAGCACTTGAAGTAGTTATTACTACTGAAGAAGAAACAACAATGGGTGGGGCTTTTGCTGTTGAGGCAAATCACTTTGATGGTAAGATTTTTATTAATATTGATTCTGAAGAAGATCATAAATTACTTGTAAGTAGTGCAGGTGGTGCGAAAGCTGTTGAAACAATTCCAGTAATATGGGATGAAGCGCCGGCGGATACAGATGCATACCGTCTATATGTTGGTGGTTTAAAAGGCGGACATTCTGGTATGGAAATTGATAAACAACGTGGTAACGCGAATAAAGTATTAGGACGAGTATTACGCGATTTATCAGCAAATATTCAATTTGACATAAGTGAAATTCACGGCGGATTAAAAACAAATGCAATTCCGCGTGAAAGTGTAGCTACAGTTGTATTACGTACAGAAGATGTAGAGAAAGTAGAAGAAAAACTAGAATCTTGGACGAGAGTATTACAAGAAGAAATGCGTGCTGTTGATCCAGATGTTCACGTTACACTTACAAAATTGGATGAGAAAGTAGAAAAAGTATTTGCTAAAGAGACACAAAAGCAACTTATTTCATCATTATTCTTAATTCCAAACGGCATTCAAAGTATGAGTATGGATATTAAAGGTCTTGTAGAAAGTTCAACAAATTTAGGCGTTATTGAAACGTTACAAAATGAAATTAAATTACGTAACGAAGTGAGAAGTTCTGTAAGTAGTTTAAAACAACATGTTGCAGATGAGATTAAATGTATCGCCGATTTAGTTGGTGCAACATTTGAAATCGAGTCAGAGTATCCAGAATGGCCATACAATCCGAATTCACAAATTCGCAATTTGTTTGAAAAAGTGCATCAAGAAAAATACAATAAAGATGTTGAAATCTTTGCTGTACATGCAGGAATCGAATGTAGTGTATTCGTTCAAAAGATGCCTGAATTAGATGCAATTTCATTCGGTCCAGATATATTTAACGTTCACACTCCAGATGAACATATTAGTATTTCTTCTGTTGTGAATAACTGGGGCTTCTTCGTTGATGTAATGAAGGGTACGAAAGAATTAGCTAAATAATATTCATAAAATGAAGAGTAGCCTATAAAATTTTATAGGCTACTTTTTTGTATAGAGTTTTATTAGAAATTTATTTTTGCGTTAGTATTTAATTTTTGGTTTTATTTCTAGAGGAGATCGTACCAAAGACCGCTCCAGAAATTGCTCCGATTAAAGTCATAAAAATTGCACTCCATGCTGCAAATGACATTATTACACCTCCAAATAATAAATTATTGTTTCTTAGCCTTTTGAATAGAAATGATAATTGCAACAACTATTAAGAAAATAAGAGGAGACCAAGAATAGAAAGACATGTAATATTCTCCTTCTAATATTAATTTTAAATATTTTTATAGATAAATTATCGCATTTTTAAAGAGTGAACAAATAAAATATGCACTATTGCATATTTTATTTGTAGAACTTAAAGAACTCGAAATAGTTATTGAATAAAATGCTAATTTATAAAGAGAGTAAGCATTTTTTTAACCTTAAAAAGGGTGAATAATTAAAAAGCTCCGCTATCTTATATAAGGTAGCGGAGCTTTTAAAATGGTTTTTACTCAATAAAAATAGTATCCAATATTTTTTGATGAGGTTTAATTATTTTGAGATTTTAAAGCTGCCTCCATAATAATAATTTTCTCCAAGTTTCATAACAGCTACATATGTTCCAGGATTATAAGCCTTAGTAATAGGTGTTACAAATCTACCATAATTATGATTCAAACCCGAGTCATAAATGGTTTTATATCTATGTAAGTTTATTTCATCATTTTCATTCCCGCTCAATTGATATATTTTTACAATACCAGTATCTTTACCACCAGTATATATAGTAACATCGAATGTATCTCCATGTTTTAAGTCACCAACTGCTAACTCTTCTATAAAATCTGCATTATGATGTAATAAAAAATAGCTTTGCCAACGCCAATTATCTAAAAATTGCGATTCCTTTTGTATAAGTTGCGATTCAGCAGAAACAGGTGGGAGCGTACCAATTGTATTCGAAAATAAAAATCCTCCAACAGTCAATGCACCAATAATTGTTGATTGTCTTAAAAGTTTCATGTTCTAAACCTCCTATTTACTTAAGGATTCAGAAATCGTTTTGTGAAAAACTAGCTGTGAAATCTAATGGATAATAATATCTTCTATAATCATATTAACATTTATTGATTTATCAGATAAATTAAAATGTAATAAGACTATATCGAGGAAGTTACAGCTAATACAGGAAAGAAGTTAGATGTATAGTTAAGAAACCTTTATGATATGTAATTGGGATTTGTTATTTGAAAATTCGATTGTTTTAATGTTTAAATTTCAATTCACACTTTAAGTTTCAGTACATCATGTTGCAATTTGACTTATGTAATTTAACACGTTATGATTTTTTTATTATAACAGAAAGGCTTGAATATAATGATTCGTCGTTTGAGAAAGCTAAAAAATGTAGCAGTCGTATTAAGCTTCTAAGTGAATTATAAAGATCTACAATACTTAGAAGCGAGGAATAAAGGTATGAAGTATCCATTATATAATCATTGGTCAGAAACGAAGTATTTAAAAGATATAGTTACAAATCCACTCATTGAGGTAGGAGAGTACTCCTATTATTCAGGTTATTATGGTCATCAAAATTTTGAAGATGGCTGTGTAAGGTATTTGTGGGGGGATGCTAAGTCCCGAGCACTTTTCAATCCAATTGAACAGATGGGATGGCATCTTGATAAACTCATTATTGGGAATTATGTTTGTATTGCCAGTGGAGTAGTCATTTTAATGGGTGGTAATCATAATCATCACTCAGGATGGATTACAGTATATCCATTCGCTGAGCAAATTGAACATTCATATGAACCGAAGGGTGATACAGTCATTAAAAGTGACGCTTGGATTGGAATGAATGCTATAATAATGCCTGGCGTTACAATTGGTGAAGGTGCAATCGTTGCAGCAGGAACTGTCGTAAGTAAAGATGTTCCGCCGTATACAATAGTTGGTGGAAATCCTGCTAAGGAAATAAAGAAGCGGTTTAATGATACAGAAATGAATATGCTGATGGAAATGCGTTGGTTTGATTGGAATAGAGAATTAGTTGAGAAGGCAATGCCCATATTATCTAGCTCATCTATTGAACTATTATATGATTTTTATAAAAAGGAAGTAAAAAATAGATAAGTCTGTGAAATAAACTACATTCTATATAGGATGTAGTTTTTTATTATAAAAAATTAATAGTCTAGATTAAGAAAAATTCATCTAAATTCCGGAAAGATTTTATATAAAAAAATACAGATGAATCATTAGCAATTGCTAGTATGAAAAAAGAATGGTGTTTATTTTGATTTTTTAATTTAAGGTAACCTGGTACAAGGATAGTTTAATAAAGTTACACAGGATGAAATGAGATTCATTATTCAATTAAATTCCAATGAAAATAGATATACGCTGTGAACTATTATATAGTGTAGATATGAACAACAAAAAGGGGGAGTACATATGTGGAAGCGATTTGTAGCGATGGGTGATAGTTTTACCGAGGGCATAGGGGATGAAGTTGAGGGAATAGCATTAAAAAGCTGGGTAGATCATTTTGTTCAACTGTGTGTAAACGATATAGAATATGCTAATTTTGCAAAGCGTGGGTTAGTAACTAAAGAAATTCGGTCACAGCAATTGGAAAAAGCATTAACGTTTAATCCAGATTTGGTAAGTCTAATCGCAGGTGCAAACGATGTATTAAAAGGACGTTGGAATCATCAAGAATATAAGAACGATATGGAATTTATGATAGATACATTAAGTAAAGCAGATGCTGATATTATTATAGGAAACCTTCCAGATTTTACAGTTAGGCTTCCTTTATCATCTAAAAAAAAGCAAGTAGTAAAAGAACAATTATTAGAGGCAAACGAAGTTATACGTTCACTGAGTAAAGAGTATAAGCTTCATCATGTTGACTTTTGGAATCATCATTTAGTTAATGATGATACGGTTTGGTCTAAGGATTTAATTCATCCAAACTCAAAAGGATATGTGAAAGTTGCTGAAGTGATTTATAGTAGTATACCTGTACGTGATTCTTCTAAATAAGCTTTAGAACGAATGGATCCCCTGTCCCATACAGCGCAGGGGTTTTGATTCAAAATAAAATGTATAAATTAAGTACAACAAAAAAGCATTCTTCCTAATCCAGAATGCTTTTTTGTTGTGTCTGTAGAAAATTGATATCTCCTTTTTATTTTCATTTTTGAAAGGTTACCATCGTTAGTAGTAAATAGAAGAGGTAAATAAATTGAAATGGACAAGTGAGGGTAATTTAAAACTTTAACAAAACAGTTATGAAGTAAAACATAAATAGAGCACACAAATAAGTGTGCTCTAAGAAAAAAAGGTAATACAAGTAGAATATTGCGTGAAATGCACAAATAATAATCAGATTTTTATGAGTGTATTTTTAACATTGTATGCATTACTTGCTTTTTTAGAGCCTGTCATGTGAGAGAATATATAGCTGATTATTTTATGAAAGTAATTGCACACTTTTACATTTTTAGTAGGATTTTTTAATTGAAAAAAGATAAACAATGGAACAAATACAACTTGTATCTTGTCTATATATTGAAACCATAATAAAAGCGAGGGTAGTTTTATGTTTATTCAAATAAGTTCGAGGTGTGGAAATGGAACAGAAGTTTATTGAAAAATGTAATCATGATGAGCTTGACTATGTTATAAACGATTATTGGCAAGATGTATGGAATTATTCATTTATTATTACGAAAGATCCACACTTATCAGATGATATCACGCAGGATGTATTTATAAAGGTATTTAAAAACTGGAATTCATTTCGAAAGGAGTCATCTATTAAAACGTGGATATTAAAAATTACAAGAAATACGGCAATAAACTATTTGAAATCCTCCTATTTTAAAAGGATATCTTTAGTAGGGTTTTTTAGTGATGATAAACAATCCCCATCGGCAGAAAAAGAATTTTTTAATCAAGAGGAAATGAATGAAGTGTGGGATGTTGTATTAAAACTACCTAAAAAACACCGTGAAATAATAATTTTAGACGCGAAATATGAATTATCTTATGAAGAAATGGCTGAAACACTAGGAGTATCTATTGGAACTGTAAAATCTAGATTAAGCCGAGCGAGAAGTAAGGTTTCAAAATTAATTGGGGAGGGTAGTAGTGATGAACAATAAACAAAATCCCAACTGGTATAGTAAATTAAAAAAAGGTCCAATGGAGAATCGTAAAAATGAAGAGGAATTTATTTATAAAATAAAGCAGTCTATATATGAAAATAATGAAGTGGATCTTGTAAAACATAAAAAAACGTTTCGTAAAAAAGCGCTGCCTATTGTAGTTGTTTTCGTTTGTACAATGTTATTAGTTATTGTTCAACAACCTTGGCTTGATGATAATAAATCACCGGTCCAAAGCAGCACTCAAATTAAGCCTAAAACGAAAGATGAGTCTGCGAAAGATCCAACATTAAGACAATTTATGAATGATTTATATCAAAGTACAAATGCAAAAAATGAAAACGACTTGAATAGAGCGTTAAATGATGAAGTTTTATTTAAAGGGAAGAGTTATAAGAAGGAGGAATTGAAGTTTGATGAAGATATTTTTCATGAGTTGCAAGTTGCCCTTACAATGGGGGGAGAATTTACAAATGATACAAAACAAGCATACAAAGTACCAAGTGGATTGACAGAAAGTAATGAACCAAAGCAAGCACATTTTATATATGCAACTATTACTGGAAATAAAACAAAAATTTTAGCTGAACCAAAACGAGAATCACGAGTTTTATATGAAGTATCTAATGAAATGGTAAAAGCTTGGATTCCGGAAAAAGTGCAGAATGATGGATATATAAAAGTATCGACAATAAACGGTAATACTGGATATGTACAAAAAGAGTATGTTTTAACTGATATTAAATATACTTTCATGTTCGAAAAGGATCGTGAAGGTAAATGGAAAATAACGAATATTGATTCTATATGGTAAAAGAGGAAGGTTCATTAAAGTGAACCTTCCTCTTTGCTTTTAATCTCTTTTTGAAGTGTATTCCAAGACTCTAAAATTTCTGATGTAACGAGAGCAGCGATGTTTTTTTCTGAATTACTACCAGGAATAACGACAGAAATGGCGATTTTTGGATCTTCGGTAGGAGCATATGCAATGAAAAGAGAATGGTTGATCATTTTTGCTTGCTCATTCGGAAAACCTGTAATTCCTGTTTTACCTGCGACGTCAAAGGGCAGCTTTTTAATCTCCTCTATATTTTGACTCATTCCACCTTGCACGACATTCCAAAAGTTCATCGGATAATGATTTGAACTTTCTAAAATGGGTTTAAACTTTTTTGTTTCCTTACCATTTGGACCAATAATAGCACTTGCGATGTGAGGTTTATATTTGTCACCTTTACTAGCTAAAGTCGCTGCATATTGAGCAAGTTGAAGAGGAGTGTGTACTTCATTTCCTCCCCAAGAGGCATTTAATAAAGCTGAGATTCCATTTTCAAATTTATTAGATGGATGAAGCTCATATTGTCCGTCTTCTTCAAATGGTAAATCAATCCCTGTTTTAGAACGAAGACCGAATTGCATTAAATAATCGGTCCATATGTTTGCTACTTTTTCTATATTACCATTATTTTCGTTGAATAAAGGTAGTGCTACTTTTGCTGTCATAAATGTGTTAGATGAATTGATGATAGCCTGCCGCGGTGTAATCTCCCCAGTTGGCGTTCCAGGTGCATTCACAATGTTATTTTGATTATCATAATGAAAACTACCCTTATCTAAATAAGTATCTTCAGGTTGAAAGAGCTTTTCATTTAATCCAATTAAAATAGAAAGTGGCTTTATAGTAGAGGCCATATTTATATAAGATTCATCGTACTTTAATTTTTGAATTGCTTTATTTTGCGAAAGTGATTTAATGTTTTCTTTTCTAGAAGATACATGTGTATGTAATATATTTGGATCAAAAACTGCCGAGTTGACCATAGTTAAAATTGCGCCAGTTTTTGCATCGCTCACTACAGCATAACCAGCTTTAGCATCAGGTGTTTTCTTAATTTGAGATCTTAATGCTTCCTCTGTTTTTTGCTGTAACTTAGAGTCTAAAGCTAATTGGACATCTTTTCCTTTTTGTACTTTTTGAATATTCCATAAGAACTTTTTGTTATTTATTTTAAAAATAAGAGTTTTACCCGGTTTTCCTTTTAAATCATTTTCATATTGCAGCTCAACCCCGCTTTTTCCAACAGGCATATACTCTGAATTAAGGTCATTTTCTACATAACCAATTACTTGTGAACCAATTTCATGCTTGGGATAATATCGGATCACTTCATTTTTAATTATTACATTATTGGGTTTGTTCTTATTTACGAATGTAAGTTCACTCTCATTTATGTCAGAGTATAACGGTATATCATTCATAGTTTGCTGTTTACAAGATTGTTGTAAGTGTAATTTTATGTCTTTTGCAGAAATGTCATGTTGAAACCCGCTTGAAAATTGATGGAAAAAAGCTAATGTGTTTGATGTATCTAGTTTTGATATCTTTTCATCATTAAAAGTGCAATATAGAGACTTAACTTTCTTATTTGTAGCTAGTATTACACCATTTTTATCAAGTATTTGTCCTCTTTCGGCTGAAGAAGTTTCGATAGTAATTGAAAAGAAATGACTTTTAAACAAAATTATTAATGTAAAACCTACAATAGAAAGAATCGCTATAAATCTCCATCTTTTTATTTTTGTATGTAACATAAAGCCCTCCCTTTTTAGCTTATTCCATATTATAGTTAATTATTTTTTTTGTAAATGTGGAACAACTTAATTATTTAGGTTGTCTATTAAGTATTACAGCATGAAGAAAGGAATAAATAGTATGAAATTTCACTTTTAAGATGAGTCGTTATACAGTGTAGCATTTCTAATGCAAACGACAAAAAATAGAGAGAAAACAAGAAAGGAGAGTTTTGAATTACGCAGCAAAACGAAAAGAAATGGATGCTTACAATGGTTTATTGAAAAAGTTGAAACGATATTTATAATCGGCCATCGTTACGTAATATATAAGCAAATATATGGAGGATTTATGGAAAAGCAAAAAGGAAATAAGAAGACATATATATCTATTCGATTAAATATAATGTTCCTTTGCATATTTTTACTATTCTCAGCTATTATTGTTCAACTAGGAAAAGTGCAAATTGTAGAGGGAGAGGCTTATAAGAACCAAGTGGAAAACAATCAAAATACAACAACTAGTATCCCAGTTCCACGTGGACAAATACTAGATCGAGAAGGAAAAACAGTTGTTAATAATAAATCTCTTCGCACAATTACGTATACAAGGGTAAAGGGAATTACGAGTGAAGCTATTTTAAAAACAGCAAAAGACTTGGCAAAAGTACTTGAAATGCCTGAACAAGATATAAACAAATTAACAGATATCGATAAAAAAGATTTTTGGATGCAGTTGAATACGAAACGTGCGGAGACAATGATTACGAAAAAAGATATAGAAAAGTTTAAAGAAAAGGGAATAGAGGGAAAAGAGTTAGATAAAAAAATAGAAGAGTTAAGACGAAGTCGAGTTACAGAAGTAGAATTGGCAGAATTAACAGCACAAGATTTAAAGGTGTTAGCTATTAAAAGTAAAATGAATTCAGGTTATCAACTGACACCACAAATTATAAAAAAAGATGTAACAAATCAAGAGTATGCGCAAATCAGTGAAAATCTTGCGGAGTTTCCTGGGGTAGATGCAACAGTTGATTGGGAGCGCAATTATGTAAATGGTGATTTATTTCGTTCCGTGTTAGGTAATATTACGAGTAGCGAAGAAGGTCTGCCAAAAGAAAATTTAGATTTTTATTTAGTACGCGGATATAACCGTAATGATCGTGTAGGGAAAAGTTATATTGAACAACGATATGAAGATGTGTTACATGGTACAAAAGAAGAAGTGAAAAATATTACAGATAAATCAGGAAATATTATAAATACAGAAATAATTTCTAAAGGAAAAAGTGGTAATAGTTTAACATTAACGATTGATATGGAATTACAAAAGAAAGTGGAAGAAAGTTTAGAGAAAAATTTGAGGGCTTTTAAGAGTTCAGAGCCACTATTGGACCGAGCTTTTGTTGTTATGACAAATCCGAATAACGGACAGATTTTATCTATGGCAGGCAAAAGGATTGTAGAAAAAGAAGGGAAAATGGAAATCGAGGATTTGGCATTAGGTAATATGACAACTTCGTATGAACTAGGGTCAGCTGTAAAAGGTGCAACTTTATTAACTGGATATGAGACAGGGGCAATACAACCAGGAGATCAATTTTATGATGCACCGATGAAATTTAAAGGTACACAAGCTAAGAAATCGTGGAATGTATCCGGATTTGGTAATATTAATGATTTACGAGCTCTACAAGTATCTTCGAATGTATACATGTTCCAAACAGCTTTAAAAATTGCGGGCGTTAACTACGTACCAAATGGTTCATTGGATATAAAACAAGAAGCATTTAATACGATGCGCTATTATTTTAAGCAATTTGGCTTAGGAGTTCCTACGGGTATTGATTTACCGAATGAAATAATTGGACAAACTAGAAAAGTAGATAGCCAGCCTGGTTTTTTACTAGATTTTTCTATCGGTCAGTATGATACGTATACGCCATTGCAATTAGCGCAATATATTTCAACAATTGCTAATGGCGGTTATAGAATGCAACCTCAAATTGTAAAAGAAATACGAGAGCAATCAATAAAAGAAGAGGTTGGCAAAGTTATTCGCTCAATAGAGCCTGTCGTATTAAATCGAATTGATATGAAGACAGAACATATTAATCGAATAAAAGAAGGCTTTAGATGGGTATTCCAAGAAGGTGATGGAACTGGCGTGAAGTATTTCAAAAATGCTTCATATAAACCAGCAGGAAAGACAGGAACAGCTCAAACTGTATATGGTGGAGATCATCCAATTGGTAGAAATGCAAAAGGAGAACGTATGGAATGCTACAACTTAACGTTAGTTGGATATGCTCCATATGATAATCCAGAAGTAGCATTCTCAGTAGTAGTTCCGTGGCTTCGTAACGATAAAAGTGGAATTAATTCTATAATTGGAAAAGAAGTTTTAGATGTATATTTTGATTTAAAACAGCAACGTATAAATGGTGAAACTACTCATACAGATGTTCCGAATCAAAATTAGAAAAACGTATACGCTTTTCTTATGGAAAGACATACTGTTTATATAAAGGTCTTTATAAAAGAAAAATGAGATTGGAAATAAGAGATAGCGACGATCATTGTGGCTATCTCTTATTTTGCTAATGACTCTCATACTAGCTAAAAATTTTTAAAAGTTTATGGAACAAATTTGTTTTGGTGATTGTCTATTATGTGTACGTAAAAAATGGTTAAGAACTTGAAAGGAATGATGATTTTGAAAAACAAGAGGATGCTAAAAATAGGAATATGCGTTAGTATATTAGGTTTAAGTTTTACAAGCCTCGAAGCTTTTACAGGAGGGCCATTGCAAGTTGAAGCGAAAGAAAAGAAAGGGCAAATAAAACATAAAAATCAGGCGACGCATAAAGAGTTCTCTCAACTTGAGAAAAAATTTGATGCTCGATTAGGTGTATATGCGATTAATACTGGTACAAAACAAACAATCGCTTATCGACCTAACGAAAGGTTTGCTTTTGCATCAACTTACAAGGCTTTAGCGGCAGGAGTATTACTGCAGCAAAACTCTACTAAGAAATTAGATGAAGTTATTACTTATACGAAAGAAGACTTAGTGGATTATTCACCTGTTACAGAGAAACATGTAGATACTGGAATGACACTAGGAGAAATTGCGGAGGCTGCTGTTCGTTACAGTGATAATACTGCAGGGAACATTTTATTTCATAAAATAGGCGGACCGAAAGGATATGAAAAAGCGCTTAGAAAGATGGGGGATCGGGTTACTATGTCTGATCGCTTTGAAACAGAATTAAACGAGGCTATTCCAGGAGACATTCGTGATACTAGTACAGCGAAAGCAATTGCTACGAATCTTAAAGAGCTTACGGTCGGAAATGCGCTTCCGCATCAAAAGCGTAACATTCTTACAGATTGGATGAAAGGGAATGCTACAGGAGACAAACTTATTCGTGCAGGCGTGCCAACTGATTGGGTAGTTGCAGATAAATCAGGAGCGGGAAGTTATGGAACACGAAATGATATTGCTATCGTTTGGCCACCAAATAGAGCACCAATTATTATCGCAATTTTATCTAGTAAAGATGAGAAAGAGGCTACCTATGATAATCAACTAATTAAAGAGGCGGCTGAAGTTGTCGTTAATGCTTTTAAGTGATAGTCTCTCAATTCTTTATGTAATGTAATTGAAAATATGAACTTGGAAAGCGATTCTTTTTAATGTGAAAAGAATCGCTTTTTTTGTATTCCTAATACATTTATAATCCAGGTAACAAAAGAATTAAATATATATGTAGCATTGCCAATAGCTATACTGGTTAAGATTCCTATGAAGGCACTTCCTATGATATCAAATGGATAATGATGACCTAGCCAGATACGTGAAAAACCTGTCAAAATTGCTAAGAACCACATGATTGAGCCAAATAAACGTTCACGAAGTAAAACGGAGGACGCTATGGCAAATGCTAAGACTGTATGTTTACTAGGAAATGAGGAATTATTCTTTGATGGGATAAGTAAACGCACACGATGTATAACAAATGGACGTGGTTTAAAATAAAAGAGCTGGATAAAGCAGTTTATAAATAATGCGAATCCTACTGATAACCCTGCAAATAAAATGATTTTTTATAGGAATTGTTTCTAAACCACATTAAGGCTAATAAGAAAATGTACAGGAATCGAGTCTTTTGTGAAATAAATATCATAAATGTATCCAATGTTGAGTTACGACTAGCTAGACGATTGATAGCCCTAAACATCTTATAATTCATGCAGATTCTCTCTAAATGTCTAATAAGTAAATTAGTCAAATATTTTTCTACTGGTGTTTCATCAAGGCTGATTAATTTGTAAATATGAAGTACTACGCTCAAAGATAGAAATACTTACAAATTTTAAAAGAATTCCTTTTGTATACCAAGAAGCAAAATATATTTATGATAAAATATAGAAAAAGATGATTAAGAAGGGATAATTAAAGTGAAACCAACAATTTATGATGTTGCGGAAAAAGCAGGTGTATCAATAGCGACTGTATCCAAGGTAATTAATCAAACTGGACGTATTAGTGAAAAAACAATAAACAAAGTAAATCAGGTAATGGATGAATTAGATTACCAACCAAGTAGTGTAGCGGCAGCGTTAACAGGTAAAAAAACATATACGATTGGGGTACTTGTCCCAGATATCTCAAACCCTTTTTTTGCTGAAGTAGCAAGAGCTTTTGAAAATAGTGCACGAGAATCAGGGTATACACTCATTTTATGTAGTACAGACCATCAAACAAAACGTGAGCACGAATACATTGATTTACTATTTAAAAAGCAAGTAGATGGCATTATTATTGCAACGGAGCTAAATGATTATAAACTTGTAAAAAAAATCGTAAATCGAGATTTGCCACTTGTATTATTCACTGTAGATCATCCTTCCATCACGACTCATGTTGTGACAACTGATGATATGAGGGGAGGGTATCTAGCTGGAAGTTATTTAACGCAGAAAGGCCATACATCTTTAACGATTATGATGGAGAAGGATAGAAAAAGTAGCTTAGGGAGATTGAATGGTTTCAAACAAGCTCTTACGGATTCAGGAATTTCGTTAGATGATGAGGCTATCATTAGCTGCTATTCGACAGTGGAAGATAGTAAACGTGCAAGTAAGGAATTACTTCATTTGCCTAACAGGCCTACAGCGGTTTTTGCTTGTACAGATTTGATTGCTATATGCCTTATGAATGAAGCAAGAAAACAAGGACTTTCAATTCCGGAAGATTTATCAATAATCGGATTTGATAATACAATCTATGCTGAGATTGCAGATCCAGGGTTAACAACAATTGAGCAGCCAATTAAACAAATGGCAGCCTGTACGTTTGAACAACTGCTAAAAACGATGGAAATGAAGGAGCATGCTAAGCAAAAAATTACAATTATTCCTCAGTTAGTAGAGCGTTCCTCAGTAAAGGATATTACATGATAGGGTTTTTATAAGTCTATTTGAATGTAACAAAAGAAGGTCATCGTAACTAAGTATAGTTAGGATGACCTTCTTTTAATTTAGGATTTATACAGAGAATTGCTCACCGCTTTTCGCATTTAAATCCTGCTCCATCTCATTTTCTTTTGGAATAGTAAGGAAATGAGTTAAAAATGCACCAAAGAAATACAAACCAGCAAAGATCCACATCACGCCACCAACACCTAATGGCCCGATGAAGGCAGTTACTACTAATGGTCCAACAAATGCTGATAATCCTGAACCTAGATTTAAGACAGACATTGCCGCTCCTTTATTTTCAGGAGATAAAGATGGGACTAATGCGGTAAGAGGTACATAACCCGCAAGTGTTGCTCCATAGCAACAAGCAACAAATAATATAGCCCAATAATTATGTCCTACCATTTGTGGTACATAATAGAGTGCAAGAGTTACAATTCCGCAACCGACTCCTCCGAACCATTTAATTGTATTTACCCAACCAAACTTGTCTCCAACAATACCAAAAATAATATTAAACACCATATTTACAAAGAATAGAGTACCCCAAATTTGAAGCCATTCAGTCATCGTAAAATTATATTTCATCATATAAGTAGGTAGGAAAACAACAAATCCAAACTGAGCAGCCGAGTTTATAATTTTTACAATACCGCCTATCCCAACTTTAGGATTTTCAAATGCAATGGTAATGCCTTTTAGCAATTCGCTTGATTTGTTAGCGCTTACGATTTGTGCTTTAAATCTGTCCTTATTTACAACAATTGAGAATAATCCCCCGACGACAACAAAAAGTAAAGCGCTCCATAATGTAGCAATTTCTCCGATTTTCGGAACCATATAACTAGAATAAAAGGCTCCTATCACACTAAGCCCCAGCTGGAATACGAACCAGAACCAGCCAACTGCTCTTGAAAGCATTTGTTGAGGGGTACTGTATGATACCCAAACTAGGAAGGAATAAGCAAATAAAGGATAACCAAACCCTCGTAGGGCATAACAAATTAATATTACTGGATAATTCATATGTTGAATTCCTATACCGATGAAACCGATTGATCCTAAAATAAATGATACTAAACCAAATGTCATTACTTTTCTTGGACCCCACATTTGTACAAATACCCCTGAAAACCAAGAAGAAGCAGATACAGTAATACCGTAAATAGTAAACAAAAATGCAGCGTGTTCTAGCGTCAATCCTTTTTCAACGAGATAAGGGGATAACCATCCCTGTTCTAAACCATCCCCAATCATAAAAACAATAATCCCTATGTATCCCCAAGTTAAATTAGAAGGGATCCCTATCCTGTCCATAAATGTTTTGTTTGAACTAATAGCGTTCATTCTCCCACCACCGATAAGTTATTTTGGTTAAGCGCTTAATTCTTTTTGATAAAAAAAGTATACGCTTACATTAAGAGGTCGTCAATTAAATTTTTTGACAATTTACAACTTTCTTTTATAGAGTCTTTCTATTTACTTATTGGACAATAAAATAATAGTGCGTATGAAAAGAAAGAAATACCTTATAGATGGGGGATTACTATTTAAAAGGCTTCGTTATCTTTGTTATATCAGTATTTTAAAAGAGTATATTTGTAGCTTTTTAGAGTGTTTATTTCTAATTCTTATTTTTTATTTTTATGTAATACGTATATTGAGGGAATGCAAAATTCGGATGAAAAGAGGAGTATTCAAAAAAATAAAAATGTTTTCAATTTAGAATCGAATGTGTATAATGAAGAAAAATAGGGAAAGCGCTTAACTAACTTGATACGCTAAACCCTATAGACTTTCATTTCGTTTCTTAAATTTTAATATAGAGGGAGAAATCATATGAACATTTTAAAGATTGGGATTATTGGTGCTGGGCGAATTGGGAAACTACATGTTGATAATTTGCAGCTTATGCCACAGGTGAAAATTAAAGCGGTCTCAGATGTAGTAATTAGTCATCTAGAAAAGTGGGCTCAAGATAAAGGGATTTCCACTCTGACTACAAATTATCAGGATTTATTAGCAGATCCAGAAATTGATGCTGTCTTTATTTGTTCACCAACAAATACACATGCGCAAATTATTAAAGAAGCAGCTCTTGCGAAAAAACATATTTTCTGTGAAAAACCTGTTAGTTTCTCAGTAGAAGAAACATTAGAAGCATTAGAAGTGGTAAAAGAACAGGGAGTATCTCTTCAAGTAGGATTTAATCGTCGTTTTGATCCGAACTTCAGGAAAGTTTACGATCTGATTCAACAAGGTGAAGTGGGACAGCCGCATATCTTAAAAATTACGTCACGCGATCCACAACCGCCAAGTATAGAATACGTTCGCTCTTCAGGCGGATTGTTTATGGATATGATGATTCATGATTTCGATATGGCTCGCTATGTGATGAATAGTGAAGTCGTTGAAGTATTTGCATATGGAACAACATTAATTGATCCATCCATTCAGGAAGTAAATGATGTAGATACAGCAATTGTCACATTAAAATTTGCAAATGGAGCTTTAGGAGTAATTGATAATAGCCGCCAAGCTGTTTATGGATATGACCAGCGTGTTGAAGTGTTTGGTGAAAAAGGTGCGGTTGCTGCGGATAATTGCTGCCCGACAACAGTACAAGTGTCAAAAACAGAAGGTATTGTAAAAGATAAGCCGCTTTATTTCTTCTTAGAGCGCTACACGCAAGCTTACATTGAGGAAGTAACACAATTTACAAAGTCAATTATAGAAGGGCAAACTGTTATTTGCAGTGGTAATGATGGATTACAAGCAGAGCGAATTGCGAAGGCTGCGAAGGAATCCTTACTAACAGGAAAACCTGTACAAATTGAACATAAACAGCCTGCATTAAATCAATAAAGAGAGCGCTTACTTCTAGATAGATAAAGAGTAATTTGTCGGAAAACGATAAAGCATGGGAGGTAGTAACAATGAATCCACTTATTTTTAAAGAAAATCGTCCATTAGAACTAATTGCAATTGGACGTTTATGCGTTGATTTAAATGCCAATGAAACACAACGTCCTATGGAAGAAACAAGAACGTTTACTAAGTATGTGGGCGGTTCTCCTGCCAACATTGCGATTGGTGCGGCGCGTCTCGGCTTACAGACAGGATTTATCGGTAAAGTGTCTGACGATCAAATGGGCCGCTTTATTACAAGGTATCTACAGGACAATAAGATTAATACAGATCAGATATGTATCGACCGTACAGGTGCAGTAACAGGTCTAGCATTTACAGAAATTAAAAGCCCTGAAGATTGCAGTATTTTAATGTACCGCGACAATGTCGCAGACTTAAATCTTGATCCAACAGAGGTATCTGAGGACTATATTAAACAGTCTAAAGCACTCTTAATTTCAGGTACAGCTTTAGCAAAAAGCCCTTCTCGCGAGGCGGTATTTTTAGTGCTAGAATATGCGCGTAAACATGATGTAGTCGTATTTTTTGATGTTGATTACCGCCCGTATACATGGCAATCAGAGGCTGAAACGGCTGTGTATTACAATCTAGCGGCTGAAAAATCTGATGTCATTATTGGGACGCGTGAAGAGTTCGATATGATGGAAAAACTATTAAACTATGAACAATCTAATGACCAAGTTACAGCTGAAAGATGGTTTTCTCATCATGCGAAAATCGTTGTAATTAAACACGGCGGAGATGGTTCAATCGCTTATACGAGAGATGGTCAATCTCACCGTGGCGGTATCTTTAAAACAAAGGTGTTAAAGACGTTTGGCGCTGGTGACTCGTATGCTTCTGCGTTTATTTATGGCCTCATGCAAGGGCTTGAAGTTCCTCAAGCGATGCGATTAGGTGGCGCTTCTGCTTCAATTGTTATTTCTAAACATAGCTGTTCTGATGCAATGCCAACAAGGGCAGAGATTTCTGCATTCATGGAAACGGCTGAGGAATTGGTATAGAAACGTCATGAATCAATAATCAAGTAAGGGCGTATCCTCTTGGACGCTTCTACATTACATAAAAGGGAGAGAATGAATATGACAGTACAAACAGCACAAATTGTAAAAAACTACATTGGCGGCGAATGGGTAGAATCCATTTCAACTAAGATGGAAGCTGTATATAATCCTGCAACAGGAGAAGTAATCGCTCAAGTACCACTTTCAACAAAAGTAGATGTTGAACAAGCTGTATTAGCAGCAAATGAAGCGTTCAAATCTTGGTCTAAAACGGCTGTACCAAAACGCGCTCGTATTCTATTTAAATATCAACAGTTACTAGTAGATAACTGGGAAGAGTTAGCGAAACTAATTACGATTGAAAACGGAAAAAGCTATAACGAGGCTTACGGTGAAGTTCTTCGTGGTATTGAGTGCGTGGAGTTTGCTGCGGGTGCTCCTACATTAATGATGGGAAAACAGTTACCTGATATTGCAACAGGTATTGAGTCTGGTATGTATCGTTACCCAATTGGTGTTATAGGAGGAATTACACCTTTTAACTTCCCAATGATGGTTCCATGCTGGATGTTCCCACTTGCAATTGCTTGTGGTAATACATTTGTATTAAAACCTTCAGAGCGTACACCACTTCTAGCAGCAAAGTTAGCAGAATTAGCTGCAGAAGCAGGCATACCAAAAGGTGTATTAAATATCGTAAATGGTGCTCACGATGTAGTAAACGGACTTCTTGAACATAAATTAGTGAAGGCAATTTCATTTGTAGGTTCTCAGCCTGTCGCAGAATATGTATACAAAAAAGGAACAGAAAACTTAAAACGCGTTCAAGCATTAGCAGGTGCGAAAAACCATTCCATTGTATTAAATGATGCAAATCTTGAACTAGCAACAAAGCAAATTATTAGTGCCGCATTCGGTTCAGCAGGTGAGCGTTGTATGGCTGCTTCTGTTGTAACAGTAGAAGAAGAAATTGCAGATCAATTAGTTGAAAGACTCGTAGAAGAAGCAAATAAAATCGTCATCGGCAATGGTCTTGATGAAGATGTATTTTTAGGACCAGTTATTCGTGATAACCATAAAGAGCGCACAATTGGTTACATCGATTCAGGTGTAGAACAGGGCGCTACATTAGTTCGTGATGGACGCGAAGATACAGCTGTAAAAGGAGCTGGTTACTTCGTTGGTCCAACAATTTTTGACCATGTTACAAAAGAAATGAAAATCTGGCAAGATGAGATTTTTGCTCCTGTTTTATCGATTGTTCGTGTGAAATCATTAGATGAAGCGATTGAAATTGCAAATGAGTCTCGCTTTGCAAATGGAGCTTGTATTTATACAGATAGTGGGGCAAGTGTACGTCAATTCCGTGAAACTATTGAATCAGGTATGTTAGGTGTGAATGTTGGGGTTCCGGCGCCAATGGCATTCTTCCCGTTCTCTGGCTGGAAAGACTCTTTCTATGGTGATCTTCATGCGAACGGTACTGACGGCGTTGAGTTTTATACTAGAAAGAAAATGCTTACATCTCGTTGGGAAAAGTAATCTTTAAGAGAGAAGTAGAATCTGTTTAGTTGCTTGTAAGCAAAAGTAAGGAAAGTAGTAAAGCATAAGAAGGAAGTATTAGGAGTCTATCAAATTCCTAATACTCCTTTTTCATATGCAGAATGACGGTTAGAGATAGAAAGGAGCAAATCATATGCAAACTGTTAGAATGACGACGGCGCAAGCATTGGTGAAATTTTTGAATCAGCAATACGTAGAGTTTGATGGAAAGCAACAAAAGTTTATTAAGGGAATCTTTACGATTTTTGGTCATGGGAATGTAGTAGGCCTAGGTCAAGCTTTAGAAGAAGATGCAGGGGAATTAGAAGTATATCAAGGGAGAAATGAACAAGGAATGGCAAATGCTGCGATGGCTTTTGCAAAACAAAAACATAGAAAACAAATTATGGCATGTACTTCTTCTGTTGGTCCTGGATCAGCAAATATGATTACCTCTGCAGCAACAGCTTCTGCAAATAATATTCCCGTTTTATTACTTCCAGGAGATGTATTTGCAACGAGACAACCCGATCCTGTTCTTCAACAAATTGAACAAACACATGACTTATCTATTTCTACAAATGATGCTTTCCGGGCAGTAAGTAAGTACTGGGACAGGATAAATCGTCCTGAACAATTGATGACAGCTATGATTCAAGCGATGCGTGTTTTAACGAATCCGGCAGATACAGGGGCTGTAACAATTTGTTTACCACAAGATGTCCAGGGGGAAGCATGGGATTTTCCAGATTACTTCTTCCAAAAGCGTGTTCACCGTATTGAACGTCGTCTACCTACAAAAGCCAGCTTAGCGGATGCAGTGGAAATGATTAAGAGAAAGAAAAAGCCAGTTATGATTTGTGGTGGTGGTGTAAGATACGCAGAAGCGGCAGAAGAGCTAAAACAGTTTGCTGAAACATTCCACATTCCATTTGGAGAAACACAAGCTGGAAAAAGTGCAATTGAAAGTAGTCATCCATATAATCTAGGCGGCATTGGGGTAACAGGAAATATAGCAGCTAATACAATTGCAAAGGAAGCGGATCTTGTTATTGGAATCGGGACGAGATTTACTGATTTTACAACGGCATCGAAACAATTATTTCAAAATGAGGAAGTTGAGTTTTTAAACATCAATATTTCAGAATTCCATGCGAATAAGCTGGATGCATTAAAGGTTATAGCGGATGCGAAAGAAGCGCTTCTTGTTCTAATAGATGAACTGCAAGTAATGGATTATCGATCTAGTTATACAGTAGAAATTGCTGATGCAAAAGAGGCTTGGGAAACAGAATTATCACGTCTACATAATATTTGCTTTACAGGTCAAGATTTCACACCAGAAGTCGAAGGTCATTTCGATGAAAATTTAAATGAGTATGTAGACGCACTTGGTTCACAATTAACACAGACTGCAGTCATTGGACAAATCAATACATTACTTGATGAAGATGCAATTATCGTTGGAGCGGCAGGAAGTCTTCCAGGTGATTTACAAAGAATGTGGGCATCAAGAAAACCAAATACATATCACATGGAGTATGGATACTCTTGCATGGGCTATGAGGTTGCGGGCGCACTAGGTGCAAAGCTAGCTGAACCATCGAAGGAAGTATATGCAATGGTAGGGGATGGTAGTTACCAGATGCTTCATTCTGAGCTTGTCACAAGTCTTCAAGAAAACAAAAAAATTAACGTCTTATTGTTTGATAATTCCGGATTTGGTTGCATTAATAACTTACAAATGGGCAATGGAATGGGGAGCTTTGGAACAGAGTTTCGCTATCGAAACCAGGAAACTCGTAAATTAGACGGGACAATTATGAAAATTGATTTTGCAGCTAGCGCAGCTGGATATGGTGTGAAAACATATCATGTTACATCACTAGAACAATTACAGGAAGCACTTATAGATGCGAAAAAACAAACAGTTTCTACATTAATTGATATTAAAGTACTGCCAAAAACAATGACAAATGGATACGAGTCATGGTGGCATGTAGGTATTGCAGAAGTATCTAAAAGTCAAAGGGTACAAGCTGCGTACGAGAGTAAAGTAAGTAACTTGCAACAGGCAAGGTCTTATTAGATTAGGGTACAAAGAGAGCTTTTTATCTACATGCATATGGTTTAAGAAGCTCTCTTTTTAAAGAATAGATAAGAGAAGTTGGCGAAATTCTATCACATTTTAATAAGAGGAGAGACAAGGGGATGTTTAAAGAAAATACAATTAAGCTTGGAATTGCACCAATTGCTTGGACAAATGATGATATGCCGGAGTTAGGGGCAGAAAATACGTTTGAACAATGTATTAGTGAGATGGCACTAGCTGGATTTAATGGAAGTGAAGTAGGGAATAAATATCCGAGAAATACGGTTGTATTAAAAAAATCTTTGGAATTACGAAACTTGGAGATTGCAAGTGCATGGTTTAGTACGTTTTTAACAACGAAGCCGCTTGAAGAGACGGTAGAAGAATTTATTAAGCATAGGGATTTCTTACACGACATGGGTGCAAAAGTTATCGTTGTTTCAGAGCAAGGGCATAGTATTCAAGGTTTAATGGATGTACCACTATTTAAAAATAAGCCTGTTTTTACAGAAGAAGAGTGGGATAAGCTTGCGGATGGATTACATCACCTCGGTAAATTAGCTCAGGAAAAGGGGCTGCATATTGTATACCATCACCATATGGGTACGGGTGTTCAAACAACGGCAGAAATTAAAAAGTTAATGGATATAACTGATTCAGCGCTTGTATCTCTGCTTTTTGATACAGGTCATCTTGTTTTTTCAGGAGAAGAGCCACTTTATATTTTGAAGAAATATTTACCTCGTATTAAACACGTACATTTAAAAGATATTCGTCAAGAAGTAGTAGATATTGTAAAGGAAAACGAATTGAGCTTCTTACAGGCAGTGAAGAATGGGGCATTTACAGTTCCAGGGGATGGCGTAATTGAATTTGATGAAGTGTTTACTATCCTTGCAAACTCTGATTATCAAGGGTGGTTTGTGGTAGAAGCAGAGCAAGACCCAGCTTTAGCGAATCCTTTTGAATACGCATTAAAAGCCCGGGAATTTATACGAGAAAAAGCCGGTCTGTAATTTAAGCATTTTAAGATTATCCATAAGTAAATGGTATGGTAATCAACATGTCTCCTTACAAAAGGGGTAAAAAGACGTGAAGGTTGGTTTTACATGTAATAAATAATATTGAAATAGGGGAGTATGTAATGCCATTAGTTCAAATGAAAGATATTTTAATGAAAGCATATCAAGAGAATTATGGAGTTGGAGCTTTTAGTGTCGCGAATATGGAAATGGTAATGGGAGCTATTAAAGCAGCTGAAGAGTTAAGTTCGCCGCTTATTCTACAAATTGCGGAAGTTCGTTTGAATCATTCACCAATTCATATGATTGGTCCATTGATGGTAGCTGCAGCGAAACAAGCAACTGTTCCAGTAGCAGTTCACTTTGATCACGGTATGACATTTAATAAGATTCAAGAGACGTTAGAAATTGGTTTTAGTTCGGTTATGTTTGATGGCTCTCACTATCCGTTAGAAGAGAATATCCAAAAGACAAAAGAAATTGTAGAACTTGCGAAACAGTATGGAGCGACGGTAGAAGCTGAGATTGGTAGAGTTGGTGGTAGTGAGGACGGATCAGAAGATATTGAAATGTTGCTGACAAGCACTACAGAAGCAAAACGATTTGCTGAAGAAACAGACGTTGATGCGTTAGCGGTTGCAATTGGAAATGCGCATGGTATGTACAATGGCGATCCTAATTTACGATTAGACCGCCTACAAGAGATTAATGAAGTAGTCCATATCCCGCTCGTTTTACATGGCGGCTCTGGCATTAGTCCAGAGGATTTCAAGCGATGTATTCAACATGGTGTTCGAAAAATAAATGTAGCAACAGCCACATTTCAGAATGTAATTACTGCTGTTAACACTGCCGTCCTAAATAATCCGTATTCAGATTACTTTACGTACCACCAGGATGTTATTGAGGCTGCATACGAAAATGTTAAAATTCATATGCAAATATTCGGAAGTGAAAACAGAGTATAAATAGAAAAGCTTTCTTCAGTAATAGTTAGACGAAACTCGGAATGTAGTGAACTGAAAAAAGTAGAGAATGATTGAGTAGCCATTAAATAAAAGGGGGAGAAAGCCATGTTAGGAAAATTAGGTGAATTAACTGAAGGATATAATGTATTAACAGAAATGAACGGTCAATGCAGTGATATGTTAATGGATATAGGCATATATAAGATGTCTAATGGGAAAGAAGAGTTGCTATTTGATAATAAGAATGAAACAGCGGTTCTTTTACTGGAAGGGGCAATACGTTTAGAGTGGGAAGGAATGGAACAAGTTATTCAAAGACATTCTGTGTTTGAAGAAAACCCTTGGTGTTTACATGTATCTAAAAATGTGAAGGTTACAATTACTGCTCTTTCAGATAGTGAAGTGCTTGTTCAAAAAACAGATAATGATCAAGAATTTGCGTCTAAGTTATATACTCCAAATGAGTGTCAAAGTGTTGTAGCGGGAGATGGAGTATGGGAGGGAACGGCGCAGCGTGTTATTCGTACGATTTTTGACTATAACAATGCAGTATATTCTAATATGGTAGTAGGCGAGGTTATTTCTTATCCAGGGAGATGGTCTAGTTATCCGCCACATCACCATGATCAACCGGAGGTATATTATTATCGCTTTAACAAACCACAGGGATTTGGATGTGCAATGGTTGGTGAGGATGCATATCGCGTTGTACATAATAGCTTTATTACAATTCCGGGTGAGCTAGACCATCCACAAGCAACGGCGCCTGGATATGCCATGTATTTTTGTTGGATGATTCGACATCTTGAGAATAATCCTTGGAATGATCGTATCATGGAGGAAGACCACAAGTGGCTATTAGAACCAAACGCGAAAATTTGGCCAGCAAAGGAATAGACGAAAATAAAAACGAGCAATCCTATTCATAGTGATAAGGTGCTCGTTTTGCTATTTGTAGGCAGAAAGAAAAATTTCTCATACTGTTATCGCCAGATTATTGTCCTGCGAACATTTAAAGTAAGAGAATTCTTTCAGAGATTATGTAAAAAAAATCTTTTATTTTGGCCTGTGTTTCTGACTTGTTAGTTATTTACTTTTTGTTTGTTGTTCTATCTACATTTGAAATGGGGAAGTCTGTGCCGTATAGGTCTTGGTTATTATCTTTATTGTTATTGTTTGGATTATGTTCCACTTGAGGTGATGTTTCTAGCATTTGTTCTTGTTCCTTACTAGGGGTATTTAGGGCATCCGATGGGACGCGAGCAATCTGTTCGCTTACTAGCTTTTCTTTATCCATATAATACAGCTCCTTTTTGAGATGAGATTAAAAACAATGGATTTATGAATAGACACTTCGATATTTTAAGCCTTTGAATGGAATTATATACAAACTTATATTGCAAAGATTGCTTTTATTCGTTTCTTGTTTTGGTTTAAATTTCGTTTCGGTACAAGTTTTGCTGTTAAATTGTCACAAGCAACAACAGATATGATAACCAATAGGTAGTGAAGGATAATATTTTTTCATAGAGAATAATGCAAGAGTAGGAATTAATCTATTTTGCTTTTGATGAAAGGGGAATTAACATGAATACATTTGTTAATGACAAGTTTTATGATACGCGAAATCATTTATTTGAGGAAATTACTTTGTTAAGTGATACTCAATTTAATAAGAAACCAGATAAGGATAAATGGAGTATAGCACAAGTATGTCATCACTTAATGTTATTAGATGAAAGGGTTATAAAGGTCATTTCATCTGGATTAAAAAAGATGGATAGTACACAAAATGAGCGTAAAGAAATTCAATCTATATTATTAGATAGATCAATAAAATTTATAGCACCAGAAATGATTGAACCAAGCATAGAGACATTTGAAGTACAGCAAATGGTCGATTTGTTAAACAAATCGAGAAAAGAATTAATGCGTTTCCTAAGTACAATAGAAGATGAATCTATATTAGCGAAAAAATCAGTGATGCATCTAGCTCTTGGAGAATTACTTCTTGAGCAGTGGATAGAACTGATCTATTTACATGAACAGCGCCACATAGAACAAATTAAGGAGATAAAATTACTTTGTGAAGTTGGAAAGTAAATATCATTGTCTATTTTGAGAGAAATGTATTCTATTTAAATTATATAGAAAAGAATTCAAATAATTTATATACAACGAAGTAGTGTAAATTCACTACTTTTTTATTGATCCTACTTATTAAAATAAACGAAGTGAAAGTGAGGGTAGTTCAATTTCTCAGAATGATGCATTTCATACCATTAGACAATTATGGAATACAAAAATGCAAAAACTATTAAGTGGCGACATTGAAATCCATTTTGTAGAGATACCAAAATTGGTAAAACAATGGTGTGAAGAAAAAGTAAACCCTTGGGAAAATACATTTGTTCGTTGGATGTTATTACTACCAGCGCATGAAGGTGAACATTTAACTCAAACATTGCATTGGAGGAGATTGCGATGAATCAAGATCCAATTTTACAAAAAGCAATTAATAAATGGGAAAATATGAGCCATGATTCTTCTTTCCGAACAGCATATGAAGCTCGCGAGAAATTGCTTTTAGATGAACAAGCTAAGCTAGCACATGCAGAACAGGAGGGCATGGAAAAAGGCATTGAACAAGGTAAGATGCAAATGATCCGAGGAATGCATGAAATTGGTGTACCACTTGAAACTATTGCAAAAGCAAGTAAGTTGAGTGTAGAGGAAATAGAACGTATCTTGAAATTAAAGTGAACATATATGAACCTATAGTACTCATGAATAAAAGAAAATAGACACTCATTGTTATAGTACGTTTAATAGAAAAGTATTGCTGAACAATTCGGCAGTGCTTTTTCTATATCATTTTTTGTTTTTCATGCAGAATCACCCGCAAAATTACTTTTTGTAGTTGAAGTTTTCTGAATAATAAGTTACATTTTTAAGGTTCAAGCAACTATATGACAGTACAAAAGGGGAGAAATATTGTTATTATGCAAAAAATGAAATGGAAGAACTATTTATGTTATTTTTTTATTCTAATACTTCTTGGAACAGCAGTAACAGTCAAACCATCTATCTCAAAAGCTGAGGAATCTGATGTTAATATTACTTTGTTAGGTACTGCAGATATTCATGGTAGATTTATGCCTTGGGATTATGCGCTTGATGGTGCAAATACGAGTGGAAGTTTAACGCAACTCTATACGGTTATAAAGAAGGTACGTCAAGAAAATCCAAATACTATATTAGTAGATGCTGGGGATACTATTCAAGGAAACTCAGTAGAGTTATTCAATGATCAGCCACAATCGCCAATGATGGTAGCGATGAATGCCATGGGATATGATGCTTGGGCATTTGGAAATCATGAATTTAACTTTGGATTAGATACATTGAAAAAAGTTAGTGAGCAATATAAGGGCAAGACATTAGCAGGAAATATTTATAAGGAAAATGGAGAGCGTTTTCTTCCTGCATATACAATTGTTGAAAAAGGTGGAATTAAAGTCGGGATTATTGGTATGAATACACCAATGATTAGTGATTTTGAAAAAGGGACAGATCATTTGGATGGTTTAGTGGTGAAAAATCCAGTAGAAGAGACAAAGAAGGCCATTAAAGAGTTAGAAGGTAAAGTAGATGTAATGGTAGGCGTTATGCATATGGGACTAGAAAATGAGAATGGAATCCCGGGTACTGGTGTTCAAGATATTGCGAATGCTTGTCCGGAACTAAGCGCTATTTTTGCGGCTCATATGCATAAGCTTGTTAAAAAAGAAATTGTAAATGGCGTTATTATTACAGAACCAGATAAATATGGAACGCATATCTCACGTATTGACCTGACTTTTACAAAGCAAGATGGAAAGCTGGTTTTAAAAGATAAAACTGCTACCGCTATACCTGTAAAAAATACAGATGGAACAATAGTAGTATCTGATCCTACACTTGAAGACACACTTACACCTTTTCACGAGTATGCGAGGGGAGATGCAAATGTTGTAGTCGCTCAATTAAAGGGTAGAAACCTTGTTCCTGAAAATGAAATAAAAGGTATTCCAAGTGTGCAGATTCAAGAGACACCTTTATCAGATTTCTTTCATGAAGTCATGCTTTACTACAGCAAAGCAGATGTAGTCGCCCATCAAATTGATAACGATAATGCCCGTTTGGATGTAGGTCCTATTAAGAAAAAAGATATTGCATATAATTATCAATATGCTTTGGGTGAAATAACGGTATATAAGGTAACTGGGAAAGACTTAAAAGACTATATGGAATGGGCAGCAGGGTACTTTAATTCATCTCGTCCTGGAGATGTAACAGTTAGCTTTGATAAAACCCGTCGTGCGTCTAAATACAGTACGAATGATTTCTTTGGAGGCGTAAAATACGAAATTGACTTAACAAAACCATATGGAAGTAGAATAACAAATTTACGTTCTATTCGTACAAATAAACCAATCAAAACGAATGATGTTATGACGCTGGGAATGAATGCGTATAGAATGGAGGCTCTTCAGGCGAAAGGTGGAGCTTTAGAGGGGCGTAAGTTTGAACAAATTTGGTCATCTAAACAAGAGAATGCATTCGGGGAAACTGGTGGAACCATTCGTAACCTTGCTATTACATATTTAAAAGAGGTGAAGAACGGTGTTTACACACCAAAAGTTATGCATAATTGGAAAATTACTGGCGTGAATACACATTCTTCAGAGCATAAGGCTGTAGTGGATCTTGTGAATAAAGGGATTTTAGAAATTCCAAAAACTGAAGATGGAAAATATACAAACATAGCATCTATAAATACTAAAGATTCAATTACAAAAGAAGAGATTGTAGCAATCTCACAAAAAGCAAATATTAATCCAAATCAGTTTAAGCACATAAAAACGAAAGGTGAATTTTACAAAAAACTTAGTAGAATTGTAAAAAAAATATAAGAAACATGACTCTAGTGCAAAAAAGTTATAACTAGAAATTTAAATATATACGCAAAAAAGAGCACTCCTATACTGAACTGCACCCCAATTGTTAGACACAGTCTAACAATTGGAGGTGCAGTTTTTCTATGGCTAAATTTACAGCTGATGAAAAAATACAAATCGTTCTACGTTATTTGAACGGAAATGAAAGTTATCGAGAAATGGGTAAATCGATTGGTATAAGTGACACAATTATTTTGAATTGGGTAAACCAATATAAACAGAATGGTATGGAAGCTTTTCTAAAACGATGTACAAATTACACACAACAATTTAAACTAGACGTACTAAACTTTATGATTGAAAACGGTATGTCCTTATTTGAGACGGCAGCTATCTTTAACATTCCTGCCCCTTCAACGATTTCTGTTTGGAAAAAACAGCTCGAAACACAAGGAATTGATGCCCTTCAATCTAAAAAAAGGGGCGTCCATCCATGAAAAAAGATTCAAATAAACAAGTAAAACAAACTTTAGCTGACGGGTCAGTCGAAGCACTTGAAGCACGTATTCAACAGCTTGAAATGGAAAATGAGTACTTAAAAAAGTTGAATGCCTTAGTTCAAAACAAGGAAAAATCACGAAACGAGACAAAGCGCAAGTAGTCTATGAATTAAGGCATAAATATTCGGTGAAGGCACTCGTGGAGCTAGCTACTATTCCTCGAAGCACGTATTATGATTTAGTAAAGAAAATGAATCGTCCAGATGTAGATGCCGATTTGAAAGCTGAGATTAAAGCGATTTATGAGGAAAATGAAGGTCGTTATGGTTACCGACGCATTCGTGATGAATTAACGAATCGTGGCCAGAAAGTGAACCACAAGAAGGTTCAACGCATTATGAAAGAACTTGGATTAAAGTGTGTTGTGCGTATGAAGAAATATAAATCCTATAAAGGAAAAGTCGGTAGAATTGCACCTAATATTTTAGAGCGTAATTTTTACACAGATGCCCCAAATCAAAAATGGGTAACCGATATCACAGAGTTTAAATTGTTTGGAGAGAAACTGTATGTATCACCTGTATTAGACTTGTATAATGGTGAAATTATTACCTATACAATTGGTTCTAGACCGACATATTCACTTGTTTCAGAGATGTTAGAGAATGCATTAAAACGTTTACCTGAAAACCATCAACTATTAATGCATTCGGATCAAGGATGGCATTATCAAATGAGACAATACGTCCGTACACTTGAATCAAGAGCTATCGTCCAGAGTATGTCTCGAAAAGGCAACTGTTACGACAACGCAGTAATAGAAAATTTCTTTGGGATTATGAAGTCGGAGTTCCTCTACATAAAAGAATTTGAAAATGTAGAGCACTTTAAAATAGAATTAGAAAAATATATAGATTATTATAATACGAAACGGATTAAGGCAAAATTAAAAATGAGCCCAGTACAATACCGGACTCACTTTTATCAAGCTGCCTAATGAAATAACCGTGTCTAACTTTTAGGGGTCACTTCAAGAAAATCTTGTCTACTTTTAGTCTATCACCCTACGCACAATTATAGTAACGTGAATAGTCCGAAACAAACCTGTTTCGGACTGGGGGTTCAATATTTTATCCACTTTATTCAACTTTTTTTGTATTTGTAGTATGAATTTTCTGTCTTTTTAAGTAAGAAAACTGGATTACGTTAATTAATAGATACTCCACCAGAGACACTCAGTTTTGTTGGTGCTGGCGTATCTCCACCATTAAATGAAGAGTGTTGTGATACATTTAAACTAATCATGCTACATGCTAATGTACTTACTATTATCGTACTGAATAACACTTTTTTTATTTTTTTCATTACTTTAACGCTCCTTTTCTTAAATGTTTCTTATCAGCATTATTGCTAATATAGAAATACTTGCTCGCTTTAACATGATTATTTGCCTCGTAAAATTGTAGTGCTAAAATCTCTGCATATTCTTTTACACAATCCCACATTTCCTCTTTTTCAAAATAAGAAATGGCATCAGTAACTACTTTTTCTAGTTTAATTCTAGGCAGTTCTGTAATTAGTTCATTTAAAACTGCGAAACGGTGTTTATATTCCTCATTTCCTGATTCATTTGTATATTTCATTCCTTGCTCGATATATGCTCTTGCTGTTTCAATGCCTTCTAACTTATAATATGCTCTTGCTAAGACAAATAATGCTTTAAAATGGTTCGGTATGGTATTTATAATTTCAGAACTCTGTCTAATCGCCAATGGATATAAATCTTGAATATTATATAACCAGCCTAAATTGGATCGTACTCGTAATAATAATTGTTCTTCATCATACTTCTTAAAAATATCAATAACCATATTGAGACATTCTTCCACTCTTTCAAATTCTCTTAGATCTATACAAGCCAGTCCATATACCTTGTCGCATAAAGCAATATTAATTTTATAGCCTACATGATTCAAATATATTTCTTTGGCTTTTACTGCATGTTGAATCGCTTCAAATGGTTGATAAGATTGATAACAGTATGTTGAAAATCTATACTCAAACTCAGCTTTTTCTATTTCGTCAGGTATATCTTTTAAAAGTCCTTCCGCCTTTTCATAGTATGTTTTTGCCTCAGTATAATTTGCTATAATTGTAGAGTGGATTGCCTTAAAGAAATAATAATAGTAAGCTAAAAATGAAAATTCATCTTTAATATGAGGTAGTTTTTCTATTTGATTAAAAGAATCTTTTGTAATACTCATTCCATCTACCAAAACTTTATATCTAAAATTCAGCAGGGAATAATAGAATGATACATATTGGTCTGTTTCTATTTCTTTTAAACTTTCTTTTACTTTTAGATATGTTTGTTTTGCTTCTACTACATGATATAAACGAATTTCTTCATACCATTCATGTAATAATTCCATCAATTGTTTTTATGTTTTTCATGTTATAAACCTCCATGGTATTATTAGAATCAAAAAAATTAATCCTATTTCCTCGTATATGCGCCCAGTAATTGGAGGCGAAATCCGTGCTGGCTATGATGGAGATGAATTTTCACCAATTCAGTAAATGAATAATAATCTTGTTGTCGTAGAAGATAAAGTACGTATTAGAGAACTAAACGATTTGTTAGGATTACATATGAATGATAGTGATGTTAATACAATTGGTAGTTGGATTCTAATGTGAAATTATGATAGTTTGTGTCTAGCAACATTTAGTGTATAAACGAATGAATTAAGAAAAGGGTGAAATATTGAATAACTCGAAATGGATGCCTTTAAGTAATGTTGATGATGAGGAGGAAATTTGGGCAGGAGCAAGAGTTAGGTTGTACAATGTTGGTAGGAATAGAGAAGACAAAGAAAATGATTTCTATGAATATATTATTTCTTATATCTACGACAACAATAACTACTTACAACTAACTAATTTAACAACAGGAAAAGCAGGTTATATTATTTGTGTCATTGAAAAAGAATTACCAAATAATTATGCTTTGGGCAAAACATTAAAGCAAAGGATAGGCTTAGAAAATACCTATTTTAGATTTGAATGTGAATAATCAACAAATAAGGGAAGCACCAACTCTAAGGTGTCTTCCCTTATTTAATACTTTTTATTAATAATCAATATTAACAGATCCTAAATAAAAAAAGGGCTGTCTCATAAGTCTCTTTCGAAGTAAGATCACATGAAATTGAAAAGGCAGAAATGTTATAAAATCAACGTTTCTTCCTTTCACTTTTTATTCCATTTTGGCTAAAAAGCACCTTTTGGGACAGCCTCTTTCAGCAATTAGGGTGGCATATTCATCAATATGCATTTGGGTGGAATTTTGGATGAAAAATCCACAAGCATAGTATAACAAACTACGTAAGGTAGAGTATATGTAATATTGCATATAGGGGAAGATTCTTCTGCAGAAGTAAAATAAAATCCATATTAAATTATTAATTCATTATAAAAATAATATATTATTAAATTTTATATCTGTAACTTATATATACGTGTTACAATGAAGTTCTCCAATTTATTTTATTCTCCTATTTAGAATTTATGGTTTAGTTATTCCTTACAACAAAATCGGCCGCATTAAATGATTCATACATAAAGTGATGCATTTAGAATGGTTCAAAGGCTGGTAAACATAATCAGGCAAAGAATAAATTTACGTAGTTACGTTTTAGAGAATTTATTACGGTAAGGATTTCATCCGATTTGAATAGCCCTAAATTAAACTTTTTATCCAATAACGGTCAAATAATAGCTGTTAAATGAAGGTTACGTTTCATCTATTTTATTGGGGAAAATTCATAGTCTTAACATTGCTTAATATAGAAAAATAACATATTCGAAAGGGGGGATAGATACAACTTCACTTGTAAAAATGAATCGCTATATAAGAAGATGTAAGTAAAAGGATGTAACGGCAATCTCATTTCGAATAATACCATAAATGAATGTAGAAAAAATAAAGGAGCAAACAATTAAATAAACTATATCAGTTATAAGAATGAAAGGGAGAAGTAGAGAGTGTTTAAAATAAAAGAAAGATTGGAACAAATGAAGCTTAAAACGAAGTTGTCTATGGCATTTATTGCAATATTAATTATACCAAGTCTTATCGTAGGATTATCATCTTATGATAAAGCAAAAACAGATCTTAATGAAACAATTCTACAAACTGCGAAAGATAATGTAAGTATTTTAAATAAGATAGTTGATGATGAATTAGAAAATAAATATGGAGATGTAACTCATTTTGCAAAGATACTTACTCAAGCTGATTATAATGCTGACCAATTGCAAAATGTACAAAGTAAATTTGATCAATACATACAGTTACATCCAGAGATAGAAACAATTTATACTACATCTAGTAATAATCAATTTATTCATGCCCCCGTTGGAAAAGTACCAGAAGGATTTAATCCGTTAGAAAGTAGTTGGTATAAGGATGCAGTAAAAGCTAATGGAGAGATTATTGTTTCGTCTCCCTATAAATCAAAGGCTACAGGAAATATGGTAATAGCAATTGCAAAGCAAAATGCTGATAAAAGTGGTGTCATTGGTGTGGACTTGAATATTGATGATATCGTAAAAACTTCTAAAATGATAAAAATAGGAAAACAAGGCTTTGTATCTATAGTAAGTCAAGATAAGACTATAGTTGTTCATCCTACACTTAAGCCAGGTGAGAAATTAGAGAAATCATTAGCAGATGAACTATACAAGAAAGAAGATGGAGTAATTACTTATACTCTTAATGGCGAGGATCGAAACATAAGCTTTAAGACAAACAAAAAAACAGGTTGGAAAATAGCTGGCGTAATGCCTACGAAAGAAATTGAAGAGGCTACCAATCCTATTTTTTATAAAACGCTCACTATAATAGGGGCTTCATTGTTGTTAGGTGGAATTGTAATTTTCTTCATTCTTAAATCTATTATTAATCCATTAAGACAATTAGTTATTTCAGCTCAAAGAATTAGTCAGGGAGATTTAACTGAGAAAATAGATATTCGTTCAAAGGATGAACTGGGTCAATTAGGTGGTAGTTTCAACACAATGGCAGAGTCGTTACGTAATATAATTTCTCGAATTAATACATCTGCAGGACATGTGGCAGCTTCATCTGAGGAACTAACCGCTAGCGTAGAGCAAGCAAGTGTTGCGACAGAACAAATCACAAAAGAAATGGAAGAAATATCAAATAGTGCAGAAGTTCAAAATAATGAAGTTGCGTCGGGAGCGAAATTAATTGGTGAGGTAACACGAAACATTCAATGCGTGGCAGATAATGCTTCTGAAGTATCGGCCTCATCCTTATACACAAAACAAAAAGCCAATGAGGGTGAACAATTAGTAGAACAAACGGTAACGCAAATGCAGTCTATACATCATTCTGTTTCTCAATCCGATAATGTAATTAAATTATTAGATAAGAAATCGCAGCAAATTGGAAGTATATTAGAAGCAATTCAAACTATTGCAGAACAAACAAATTTATTAGCATTGAATGCAGCGATTGAAGCGGCAAGGGCAGGAGAACAGGGGCGTGGATTTGCCATTGTTGCCGATGAAGTCAGGAAGTTAGCGGAGCAATCATCCCAATCTTCAATGGAAATTGGAAGCTTAATTAATGAAATTCAAGCAGATGTACATGAGACTGTAAAAGCTATGAATGAAGTAGGAGTTGAAGTGCAGTCGGGAATTCAGGTTGCAAATGATACAAAACAAAGTTTTTATGAAATTTCAAAATCTGCAAATGATATCGTGTCAAAAGTACATGGTATGGTAGAATTATCAAATAAAATGTCAAGTGATGCAATGAAAGTCGATACATCAATTAATCAAATATCTATGGCTGTGAAGGAGAATTCTTCAAGTATGCAAACGATAGCCGGCTCATCTGAGGAGCAACATGCTTCTATGGAAGAGATAAATTCTTCAGCAGTACAATTAGCACAGATGGCCGAAGAACTTCAAGAATTAATTGGTGGATTTAAGATATAAGTTCAGATCCTAAGATAGAATCCTAGATAGTGTGTTTAAGGATAGAAGTTAAAAATCTTATAATGATAAAAGGAGCAATTTAATTTGCTCCTTTTTTACTTGAATTCTACATGGAATTTAGTATCAATGATTCCAAAAGCAACTTTACATGGGAACGGATTTCTCCCTGTTGAAGCAGCACACATACATGAAAGTACCCAATATTCCAATTCTAAAGGTAAGCGGAATGCTTGGATACTACCATCATTGTTTTTTACTGTTACGATCGGTGTATTTACCCTAGTTGTAGCGAAACCATCTGTTGTTATCATCGCTACTGCATCATTATTATGAAAACCAGCGCTTAAAACCTCGTAAGTTATTCCATCTTTCTCATTGATAATCATAGGTATATTTAAATAGGGGTAGTTATTTATATCATTATGAGTAATTGTTCTCGCTGTATTCTTTCTTATCTGATTCCCTTGCATTTTATATTCTCCTTTATACTACTCCAAAGATAATCACCTAAATCTATTTTACGTCTATTATATTTGAAAATTGTATTGTCATCTTATTATAGAAAGCATCAGTACAGATGATAGAGCTATGTAATGGATTTATATCGATAACGGTCGTATAGTTGGTGAGTAAATAACCATCTTCATAATATGTAATTAATATCTCTTCTTCAGATAGAAACGAACATAATAACATGTTCTCAATCAGTTCTTTCTCTTTAGAGGTTAAAATGGGACGTGCTACTTTATTTTTCTCTTTGACCATTTCACGTATTCCGACGAATTGTTCTGGCATTGCTGCAAATGGCGTCCATTTTATCATCTTATCAAGACATTTTTTTTGTTCTTATAGAGATATTAATATCTCTATCTTTGTACACATATCTTCATACATAATTCTTCTTATAACACATTTCTATATTTTAAAATTTGATAAGCGATTATTACGTTTCGATATGCCCAGAAAATTCAGATACATATATAGGTAATTTTTAAGACACTGGGATTTTATATGCAAATTTAAGTACCTTTACATTGCTATTTAAATACAATGGTATGAATGGTTACCATTGTATTTTAGCGTTCTGTAGAATTTTGGTTTTCATATCAGTACGAAATACCATGAATAACGAAGGAGTCTTTGCTATGAAAGACAATATTAAAGAATTGATTGAATATGGCGAACGTATTCCACACTACCATAAGGATTTCCCTATAATTTTATTTTGGAGTCACAGAAGTGGTTGCACTTCTCTGGCGAATTGGTTTTTCTTCCAAATTGGGTTATATGAGGAAGCAATGAAATATGCACCGTTCATTCATTACTATGAATCTGAAATATACAAAAATAAAATTGATTACTACAAAGATTTAGAAATGCAGCTCTTGAAACTAAGTAAGGATACCATAAAACTTGTACGCAACCCTTATAAAAGAGCTGTAAGCTCATTTTTAATACTTTATGACAACCCTTACGCCTTGAAACAGTGGGAACAGATTAGAAAATATTTTTATAATGATAAAAATGATTCGAAAGGAATTTCATTTAAGCAATTTTTATATTATGTAAAAGATATGGGCCCTAAGTCTAATCAGTTAGATCAACATTTTTCACAACAATATATTGAGGGGGAAGAAAAGGTCATCAAACAAAATATAAAACTAGAGAATTTTAATACAATAATTCCAAAGTTGGAGAAAGAATATGGATTACTTTCTTCTGATATATCACTCCTTACAAACTCCAATCACCATAGGACACATCAAATGATTCATAAAGGAAACTATGCAGATGATGATATTACAAACCCACACTTCCCTTCATTACCAACCTATCGAAGTTTTTATGATGAAGAAGCTCTAAACCTTGTTTCAGAAATATTTACTGACGATTTTGAAGCATATGGATATAAGAAGAATGAAATTAATTTTTAACTAATATACCTATCACCCCACTATGTATAGAGTCTCTTTAAAAACTATAACCACTATGAAAAGCCATTGGTATGGAAGGGGAATTATAATGAGTATTTCTATTATAATGATGGGTTTCATTATAGGGGGATTGGTTGGAGTAACAGGGATAGGCGGAGCTGCATTACTGACTCCATTTCTTCTAACATTAGGTATAAGTCCTTCTGTGGCTGTTGGAACGGATCTAGTATATAATTCTATCACTAAAATGTTTGGCATATCACAACACTGGAAACAGAAGACCATCAATTTTAGATTAGTAAAATATCTAGCTGTTGGAAGTATACCCAGTGCGGTTATCGCAGTGGTAACAATTCATTTCTTACCAATTTTTCATTATAATCGAGAGGGAATTATAAAATATATATTAGGTTATGTTTTAATTATTGCGGCAATCTCTATTTTTATAAAAGCATTTTTCTATAATGAATCTACACAAAATTATTTTCAAAAACAGACTATGACACAAAAAAAGAGCCTAACAATTATTATTGGTGCAATACTCGGTTTTATCGTGGGACTTACTTCAGTGGGATCAGGCTCTTTATTCGCTATTGCAATGATATATTTATATCGACTGAAACCATCCGAATTAGTAGGCACGGATATTACACATGCGTTTTTATTAGTGACGGTTGCAAGCATACTAAATATAAATTTAGGAAACGTAGATTATCTCTTATTAATTCACTTACTCATTGGTTCTATCCCAGGTGTCATACTTGGTAGTAAATTCTCCACTAAAATCCCTGTTAAACCTCTTCAAGTATTTTTAGCTATCATTATTGGTGTTAGTGGACTAAAGTTAGTTATCCCTTACTAAAAATATTTTATGTTTTTGCTATATAAGAATGGAGGTTCAAAATGAATTATACAGAACTATCTAATTTTATACTCAAGCAAGGGCGTGTACCTCATTTTCATAAAGATTTTCCCCTAATCTTATTTTGGAGCCAAAAAAGTGGTTGTACCTCGCTAGCGCACTGGTTTTTTATCAAATTAATTTATTTAAAGAAGCGATAAAATACAACTCATTCATTCATAACTATGAGCAAGAAGTATATAAGGACTCTACACATTATTTAATACGATTAGCTAATGGATTACAAACTAAGGAGAAAAATACGTATAAACTAGTAAGAAATCCTTATAAAAGAGCAGTAAGTTCTTTTATTGCTCTAATTCCACCACCAAATATTGAGAATCCTGCATGGAAGCCCATTCGCTTATTCCTGTATGGTGACGAAACCTGCAATAAGCCGATTTCATTTAAGCTATTTCTGTATTATTTAAAAGCACACATGACCCAATTAGATCAAATAGATCCTCACTTTACCCAACAATACATACAAGGGGAAGAGGAGTTTGTTACAAACTATATTTATCTAGAAAATTTCAACACAGAGATTTCAAAACTAGAAGAGGAATATAAATTGAAAAAATCACCATTAGATCTATTATCAAAATCTTGGCATTATCAAGGAAGTAAGATGATTTACAAAGGAGTTTATGCAGACGCTGATATTACAACCCCTGTTTTTCCACGATTACCTACTTATAATAGTTTTTATGACGCAGAGACAATTCATTTGGTTCAAGAGGTATTTGCAAAAGATTTTAATATGTATCATTATGATTTAAATTCTATTTCTTAAAATAAAAATGTTCAAAGTCTGCTTTATTAAGGGTGTTATTTTAAAAACTGATAGGACGATATCACATATTTATAAATTTTCATAAACCTTTCCTAAATCTTTTTTTAGTTGTGTTTTTAAGTGCTCATTTTCACTTTCTAATAGTTTGTTCTTATGTTTTAAAAGGTTGATCTTATTCTTTAAAGTTTCTATGATTACATCCTTGGAGGCATACGATGTCCTTCTTTTTACATTCTTAAAATCATGTATGCCTTCTTGCTGTTGACGTAAATCTTCAATCGTTTTTCTGATTAAGGGTTCTCTATATAAATATGCTTTTGAAACCTGTGCTTTTTCTGAAACTGAATTAAAATTAATTTTTTGTCCTTCTTTAACCATTAACTGTATTACTTCATTCACTCTATATTGTGTTTCCCTCTTTTTTTTAGAGGCATGATTCAATAACCCCGTTGTATTCGGATGTTTGTTAGCCATCAATTTTTCTTTCCTCTCCTATAAATTCTCGTTTATGTTTCGGCATACCGAAAATTCCAATTTCATTTTTCAATGAATCTCTAATTTCCTTATACTTATTAAGTTTTGGTTGAATCAATTCAATAGAACGAATACGACCGCTAGTTTGATACTTTATAATATCTTCTTCCATCTTTGATATCTGCGCATTATAGTAATCTAAAAATGTTGTATCTACATGAAAACTTCTACAATTATTTTTAATACAAGGGGTTTCTAACGAATAATCTAAGAATTCACAGCTAACCTTAGGACTTTTTATACATAATCCATGATCTAAACGAATAGAGTCCATGTTATGGCGAATCCATTCTAGTTCCAAACCGTTTTCTTCTGCCTGCTCGGGGAGACTGGCTTGTATTAATTCTCCAGTTATGTCAATACGCACTGAGTTTTGAACTTTTTCCCATTCTCTACGAAGAGTGTTATCTGAAATTTTTGCATAAGTTAATGTCATTTCAGGACTAGTATGTGCCATTAACTTTTGTACATGAAGAATATTCATACCATTATTAATTAGATTGACCCCATATCTATGTCGAAAAGCATGGTTCTTAAATAGAAATATTTCTCCATTTTTATCAAGGATTTTATATTTTTCGGCTAGTTGATTTAATGCATAGGTAACCGATTTTTGTGAAAAGGCCATCCCTCTATTTTTTCCAGTAAGAACAGGGAACAAAAATTGATTTAAGTTGTTATGCTTCTTTTCATGATTGTTAATATATTCTTGTTGTATTTTAACGATTTCCACAATTTCTTCTGAAATAGGAACAATATGTTCTTTTACATTTACTTTTCGTTGATCTCCTACCAACCACCAACCATCTTGCTTATATGCTAGACAATTTAATTGTAACTGACATACATCTGAGACTCTAAATCCTGTTGCTTCCATAATGACTATTAATCGTGCAATTTCAGAATCTAAATTATGTAGATTTTCCAACACTTGCTCCCATATAAAATCTGGTACATGTTTAATATGTTCGTGATAGTTTTTCTTTTCTCTTCGAGGAAAGTCTTCGGAAAATATTAATCTGTTAACAGGGGTTTTAGGTGCTTCTTTCCATTCAAAACCTTGCATATATTCAATTATTCTTCTGACATTTGAAAGGCAATCTAATACATGACGATTACTAGGAACACGATTTTTCGTATAACTCTTTCCTCCCATCTTACGATTTCTAACATAGAATAAAAAATTTTCAATGTCCTGCCTTTGAAGATTCTGTAAATCTATCCACTGTGGGTGAGTTTCTACAATGAAATCAAAAAACAAATACATTTTCTTTAAAATATTTTGGGCTGTAGCAAAGGTAATTTGTTGATGGACAAGTAATGTTTGATATACATATTTTTTAACTAACTCCCGAAAGGGAAGTTTTATACTGGTGAAATTAAGAAATCTGTCTCTTCGAGACATATTATATGGAATTCCTAATCTTTTTACATTCCATTTATCTTTTTGATGTTCAGGTCGTTCGTCATAATAATTAGAGAAAAAATCGTATAAACTTTTACATACTCCAAGATAAGGTGAAATAAATTCTCCTCCACGATGATGGGATTGTTTTAACGGCTTATTATTTTCAGCTAGATATAATTTGTACTCATCTAATAATGTAGTGTAAGGAATATCAATTATCGATGTGACTTGAGGAAATTTTCCGCTTAAAAATTTTGAAAGAAAGTACATTTTACTAAAATGCATGTGGATAAAGCTGGATAAATGCCAAATTTCATTGGTTAAAGAATAAAAAGAGTAGTACTTTATCTCCATTTTAATAAATTCGTTGCTAATTTTACTGAAATCAACAGATTTTATATTGTCTTTAATTTTCCCCCTTCTATCTGGTATAGGAAACGCTTCAACAGTCCATTCATCTAGAGCCCAATAACCTTTAAGTTCACTCGTAGCTTTACGTTGTATTTTATTGGAATTAATAGATACTATACTCATTTTCTCATTCTCCTATGCCGCTGGGCTTCATCCCAGTGCTTTCTTATAGTTTCTTCTGATGGATGAATATACATGTTTAAAGTAGTTTGTACCTGGGCATGTCCTAATAATTTTTGAATGATACCAGCGTCCATACCTAAATCATAAAGATGTGTTGCACATGTATGTCTAAGTGTATGAGCGGTAAAGTCTATTTTCGTTTTTTTAGACAGTATTCGTATAACAGCTTGCAAAGCCCAATATTGCATTGGTTGCCCTTTATTTTTCCCTTTTAAATTAATAAACACATAGTTAGAATCTACATCATTAGTATGGTAATCGATAATATAATCTTGGAATAAATTCATTGTTTCATTTGATACATATACTTTTCTTTTTTCTCCAGCTTGTGTTTTAGATTCTCTAACAGTGATACTACCATCATTGATATTGAAGTCCTCTATCCATAAACTTAATAACTCAGAAGCTCTTAATCCTCCTTCATATAAAATACGAATTATTAACTCGTCTCTCATGTTATTACATGCTATATGAATCAATTCCGCCTGCTTAGTAGTAATGGTTTTTATTTTTCTTTTAGGTTCCTTAAGTTTTAAAATATTAATTTTGGTTGTTGGGGTATGTGTTATATGATCTAAAAATTTACGATACTTCCGCCTTGTATTATGGACTTCTTTTGTAACTTTGGATTTTACATTAAATAAGATTTGACCACTACGCCATTGGTAGTCCAAAAATTCGATAACACAATTAGTGATTAAGTTAACGGAAGATTCAGTTCTTTTAGTGTGCGCTAACTTCTTTGTGTCATTTAAATAGATAGTATTTATATCATCTGTTGATTTTCTTAACCAATGAATAAATTCTGTTAATAAACTTATATCCACTTCTCTGTAATCTTTATTCTTTTCGTTTAGAAAACACCAGAATATTTTCAAATGATAACAGTACGTTTTAAGTGTATTAGGTGCTTTTCCTAAAGAATCCTTATGTTTTATAAATTTCATGATTGGAATAACTGGTTCACCATTGTTATGTAAAACCATCCAACGTTCTTCCCCAAACGATGTAATAATACTTTGTACTTTAAACATTTTTCCACCTCCAACTGTTCAATCTATCTATACTATAAATACTATCTCTTTTTACTATTATTATAGCTTCTACAAAGAGACAAAAAAAGAGAACTACCTATCGTTGTATACGTTATCTCTACTCATATATTATACTATTGTTAATACCATTCCTCTTCCTTTTGGCATATTAGCGTTGTTCATGCTTTGTGTCCGCCTAACAATGTGTTTCTGTTACTTTCATTAGCTTTATTTCTTTTTCTCGTTGTATGATGTTATCAAAAAGGGAAATTTTATTTGTAAAATTATAAGGGAATATGATGTTTTATGAAAATATAACAGTAAATTTCATTTAATCTTATTTATTTTATAGGAATTATAAGTTAAAAGTAGGTGCAAAAACGCACTATTTGAAAAAGAGTGCAAGGCAAAAAGGAATCCGCAAAGGATTCTTTTTTTTTAGAAAATGATAAATTTGATAAAAAAGAAACAGAATAATAAGGTATTTGTTGATAAAGACTCTCTTTTGTTACAAAAATTTACATATTTGGTATGATGTATATAAGTACTATGTATTAAGGGAGGAATGGGAATGAAGAGGTTCATAACTCATGCAAATGGTGATAAGATCTTTAAAAAGTTAGTTTTAATGGTGTTGCCAATGGTTCTAATGATAATGATGATAACCCCATCGAATGGTGCATTGGCAGCCGTCCAATCAAATACCGGTTCACTAAAAGGTGTGAGTCTATTTAATGGAAGCTGGACTGTTGCTATACAAGCTGCAAATTTACAATATGTGTCTGCTGAGCCATCGGGCAATGTAGTAGCAAATCGTAATGCAGTTAATGAATGGGAGAAATTTGAATTAATTCCGACTGGGGAATTATATACGTTTGCTTTAAAAGCGAAAAGTAATGGAAAGTACGTTTCGTTTGAGCCAAATGGTAAAGTAGTAGCAGATCGTACATCAATTGGGGCATGGGAAAAATTTATCTTATATAATGGTGGAGACAATAGGATATATGTATTACAAGCGCTAAGCAATGGTAGATTCATATCAGCAAATGGCGGTAGAGAATTAACAGCTAATAGTTATGTAGCTGGAAGCTGGGAAAGATTTGTTATTGTGTATTTCTAAATTTTGAAGTGCTTTATATATAAATAATAATGTATGCTAAATAAAGAGTTAAGTACTTAATACAAGTGTATATTAAGGTGCAAAAAGGACTGCAAGTAATTGTCAGTCCTTTTTGTATGTTAAATAAGTAATTACTGAGGATGTAATCAGAAGAAAAAGAACCCTATTGGGTTCTTTTTCAAGGCATATTAACAGTAAGGAGAATCATGAAATGCTACTTCAAATCTTTATTAGGGGAAAGATTTTGAAAAGCTTAACATACATCTATTTTTATATAAATGTAAGATATAGTAAATTGATAATCTTTATACTTACTATTACTAATATTCAATTAAGATAGTTAACACTATGTTTATAGTGTTAACTGATGTTTAGCGTAGTATACATTTAGAAATCTAGTATTAGCTTACAATTGTCAAAAAGCTAATAGATTTATCATTTCAAATTCTCACTAACATTTAAACGGTTTTAATTGAAATGGGGTGTATTAACTCTTATAAGCTAATGAAAGTAAATAAAATAAACAAAGACCCTGTAACAAAATACAGGATCGGATACAGGGTTAAGGGAACGCATAGTTTTGTAAAAACATAATAGCATATATTTTTTGTATAGCTATATGAGGATTTTGACAAAATTAAGAACAAAACAGAAGATCTTTGAGAAAGCAAATATAGTGGTGGGAATATGATTCGGAAATGAACAATTTACATGTTGATATAGACGGAAAATCTCGAGCACCATGATCAAATTGTCTTTAAATAAGAGGTTTAGGTTAGTGAAATAGTTGAATCTTCCTGAAAAAGAAAAATGTTTTTAAATTAAAAGAACAAAAGACACCTTTTGAGTGTCTTTTCTTTTGGGGTACAGCTCACATATTGCTGAATTAGATATGAAACCATAATTCAACTGTGAAATAAACAACTTAAGAAATTTTAGCATAATCTGGATTGAAAAAAATATGTAATAGTGCATTTTTAGTCTTCAATTACTATATCGGATATAGAACAGCGATATAAATAAAAAGGGCATGCAGTTGTATCTGCCGCCCCTTTAGGAGGAATTCAAGACACCAATAGGACACGTATTGGTAAAAAGGCTCAAAAATAGTATATGTATAAAGAAAAAGTCCTATTCCAAAAGTGGGTTGAGCTGTATCTTTTTTACTTATTCAAAAATCAAATACAGTTGTTTTCAAAAGCAGTACAGCAAACATATGGTTTGGAATGGAATCAGAAAAAGTGTACATGAAAATGGCAGACAACAATTTTGTCGCCTGCCAGCGCCAATGGACTGAATGAGTTAGTCAATTACTATAAATTTACTACCCCATTACCAGAAGAGTGAAGCCGCTAGTTCAAACGGCTTAAACTTAGTTTGCCTAAGAAAGAAAAAATTATGAGTGGAAATTTTGTTTGCTCTATATGAAAAGATAATGGAATATTCATCAGACAAGGATAATACAGCATACCTTGAATAAGGTTTAGGAATGAATTAAGGAAGGGACTGAATCAGGGGTGGGAATTTCGGACAGGATTTGGGGAGCCGTGGTTGCCTTGGGCATTGCGACTAATATCGTTGCTTGTATAATGGCAGTATACATTCAAAAATATGAGCTAATGATAAACTACCTTACAAATATTTTATTTTTAATAATTATAGCGATAACGTATATTAAGATGAAAATTAACAAGTGGGTGGCGTTAGGATTTACGTTAGTTGTAATGGAGAAAGGTATTAAGGCAGGTTATGACTTCTACACACATGATTACTATGGTGTCAGTTGGAGTTTAGCTATCATTGTCTATTGCATATACGAGATGAAAAATTATTATGTTGAAACAAATAAATAGCCGGATAAAATAAGGGTTAATAGGTGGAATTCTTGTTAAAGTATGCAATTTTTTTAAACAATGATATTCAGGTCCTGTTTTGTTACTTCAACAGCAAAAAAAAGACGCCATAAGGCGCCCCCGAATTGGGTAAACGAGATTTTAGTTTTCCAATCTAAAGAAATTATGTATCAGCTCACTATGAGAGTATATCATAATATCCAATCAAGAAAATATGTATTATTACATATATGAGTTTAACAAAAGTAAGATGGGAGTAAATCACATTTAAAGTTTTGACTAGAACGATTTTTTTGTCCAGATAAAGGACTAGGTTCGGATGGAATTTGCGAAATTAATTATATATGTATTTAAGATGATATATATCTACACATATTTTTCAATTTTTAGATAAATATAATGTTATGACTTCTTAAGAGTCAATTTAGTGCCTTGTTTATCTATAGAAATCCTATAAATAAACTAATTTCATAGTGAATGTAATATATTTGATATTAAATGTCTTACATAAGGATATAAAATTTCACATTTTTTATTTTAAAGAATGAAGCGATAAGGCTTCAAACCGCAAGGGATGCGGGGATAGCCTAATCAATTAGAGTAAGCTTTTGAACGATTTTTCAACTGTAATAATTGATCCATTTAGATATCCTAATACTCAGTAAGAATAGAATAATTAAAGCGTTACAAAACACCCATCCAATTTTATTAATGATAAAGGATGGGTGTTTTCAGTATATAGCATATTAGGGGAAACTTCCCAACAAAAATCTATATTAAAGACTGTCTAGGATTTTTGTATGCTAAATCATTTTCTATAAATAAGAACTAATTATATATAGACTAATTCCTCAGACAAACAGTTAACAAATGACGGAATAGAAGAAAGATTAGAAAAAATAACCATGTAATGGTAGAATATGGTTGATTAACCTGTAGCTGATTAATCAATAAATCTAGTATTAAAGGGGGAATTAATTTGGGTAATAGGAATAAAAGAATGAAAATTTATTTTGAAAGGTTAATAGCTGTAAGTGTTTGTTTTTTGTTATTTTTTCTGGGGAGCAATTATTCAAAAGCCGAAACTGTTGCACCTATAACATTAAATCCTAAAGATGTAGAAGCATTCACCAATAAAGTAATTCCAGAGAAAATGAAAAAAGAAAACGCAGTGGGTGTAGCTCTTGTCGTTGTAAAGGATAATCAAATTCTATTTCAAAAGGGATTCGGATTTTCCGATAAAGAAAAGAATACTCCCATCGATCCTAAAAAAACAGTTTTTCGATTAGCGTCAATATCAAAAGTTTTTACTGCTAGTGCTGTCATGCAGTTAGTTGAACAAGGAAAAATTGATATAAATAAAGATATAGTAAATTATATGGGGGGATTAAAGTACCAAAATAACATGGGTGAACCAGTTACAATGGAGCATTTACTTACCCATACAACAGGGTTTGATTACGTAGATCCTAGACCCGAGGACATCCATTATCAAGAAAATGATTATACAATGCTTAAAGATTATGTAGAAGATAATATGCCCACTGTAGTGAGAAAGCCCGGAGATACATATACATATGATAATTTTGCCTCTATGCTTCAAGGGTATATTGTTCAAAATCTGACAAACACACCTTTTTACAAATATATGGCCAAAAATATTTTTTACCCTCTAGAAATGCATAATAGTAGTTTTGTTATGACTAATTTTATTAAAGAAAAGCTTGCAACAGGATATGATGCTAAAGGTAATGTTATCCCATTTTATCAAACTAGACCAACAGATATGCCACAAGGGAGTATGTTTTCTACAGGGAGTGATGTAGCCAATTTCATGATTGCTCAATTGAATGATGGTAAATTTAAAAATAACCAAATACTACAAAAAGAAACTGTAGAAGATATGCAAAAAACAAAATTTGCTTTACATCCCAAATACCCTAATATGACATACGGATTTGAGTTCTTTTCACCGCAAAGTCATAATGGACAATATGTGTTTGGTAAAGGTGGAAATATACCAGGTTTTTCATCTTTAATGTGGTTAATTCCAGAACATAAAATTGGAGTTTTTGTGGTTACAAATAAAGATAGTTCAGCACTACCTGTTGAAGTATTTGATGATTTTATGAATCAATATTTCCCAGATAAGACAAAGCCTGAATATTTAAAACCTAATGAAGAAGAATTAAAGAAATTTGAAGGGGTTTACCGTGATTTGAGATTAAAAAACCTAATGTCACATGTAAACATAAGTGAAGGAAAGTTATATGTAAGTGATAAAGCATATGGTAAACAGGAGCTAAAACAAATAGACCCTTTACTATTTGAGGATGAAAAAGGAAATTATATGGCGTTTAAACTTCACAAAAATGGTACCGTGAAAGAAATGATACATTGGAACTCGGGCAGTTCAGCAATGAAGTTAAGTGAGCCTGAGAGATTTAAAGACGTAGATGAAAATCATCCATATGCTAAGTTTATAAATCCTTTACATCAATACGAGGTATTACAAGCAAATAAGGAGGGGAATTTTACTCCAGAATCTTCTCTTACACGAGCAGAATTTGCATATTGGTTATCTCAAATTGCCTACTTTACGCCACCTTCAAAAAAAGAACCTGTGTTTTCTGATGTGAAAAATCATCCGTATGCACCACATATTCAAAAGTTATATGAAATTGGTATTTTATATGAAAAAGAAGGGGAACAATTCCATCCAGACCGTGCAATTACTAGACAAGAAGCAGCATGGGTTACCTGGCAGTATTTAAAAATGTTAGGAGCGCCATCTGCAGATGCAACATTAGAGGGAGAAACTGATGATTGGGCAATAGAATCCGTGAAAAACATTGTAGGTCATCGTTTAGTAGGGCCTGAAGTTATATATAATGAAGATGGATCAGCAGATTATCTATCAAAACAAAGTATGAAACGACAAGAGGCAGCAGCATTGTTATTTTACGTTTTGTTATCTAGTTAATTTGTTTTGAGGTGAATTTCACAAAAAGAAAAAATCTAAAGAATTTGAAATAATATATAGAAAAAGAATAGTCTTCGGCCAATGATTTATCGTAACAAACAGGGAGGGATGAGTTATAACCATACTCCAAATCTTAAGTAGAGCTGTTATTAGAAGAATTTCTTAAGTGTTTTGTAATGTAAGGAGCTCCTTTCAGGGGAGCTTTTTTATTTTATTATTAATAATTTCATGTACCGTAATTATTAATAATAAAATAAAAATCTACAACAAGGGGATTCAATTCAAGTTGGGTAAAACTAGTTCACAGTAATACATTAGTTACTGGTTTTCTTTTTTTGAAGGAGATTTTTGTATTTTGGCTAATGTGGACATTGCTATCAAGTTAAGATTATACAAAGTCAATTTAAGGTGGAATTGTTTCCTTTTTCTAAAGGGAGAGTATATTGCTTTATCTATTGTAAATAATTTTGAGTCAGATAAATCTTTTATTCTTGACATAAAATTAAATCTTAATAAATGGGTAAATTTGAAAATCTATTTGGTGTAACCGACTCTGTCTATATACAACAATGGACTTTACTTGGAGTAATAGGTATGATAGGCTCGTTATTCGGAAAAGATTCCTATTGAAAAAAAGTACATCCATAGAGGAGGATTGGTAACCATGAGTGATAAAGTACTTATTGTGGAAGATGAACGCGAAATTGCCGATTTGGTTGAGCTTTACTTGAAAAATGAGAATTATACGGTTTTCAAATACTATACCGCTAAAGAAGCATTGGAATGTATAGATAAGAATGTGCTTGATCTTGCAATATTGGATATCATGCTTCCCGACGTAAGTGGTCTCACTATCTGTCAAAAAATAAGGGACAAGCACAACTATCCAATTATCATGTTGACGGCGAAAGATACAGAAATAGATAAAATTACAGGGCTAACAATTGGTGCGGACGATTATATTACAAAACCCTTTCGCCCACTAGAGTTAATTGCGAGAGTCAAGGCGCAGTTACGCCGATATAAAAAATACAATGGAGTAACGGCACAGAACGAGAATGTTATCGTACACTCTGGTCTTGTCATTAATATAAGCACGCATGAGTGTTCTCTGAACGAGAAGCCGTTATCTCTTACTCCCACCGAGTTTTCAATCCTGCGTATCCTCTGTGAGAACAAGGGGAATGTGGTTAGCTCTGAGCAGCTGTTTCATGAGATATGGGGTGACGAATATTTCAGCAAGAGTAATAACACTATCACCGTGCATATCCGACATCTGCGAGAAAAGATGAACGATACGGTTGATAATCCGAAGTATATAAAAACGGTATGGGGGATCGGCTATAAAATTGAAAAATAAAAATAAGAATAAAAAAATCGATTATTCAAAATTAAAACGGAAACTCTACCAATATATCCTTACAATTGTCATGGCAGCAGTTGTATTTGTGCTGTTTTTGCGTCTATTTATCCAAGGGACACTTGGGGAGTGGATTGTACGTTTTTTGGAAAACAGTTATCATTTAGAGCGTTGGGACGCAATGATAATATATCAGTATACTATACGGAACAATATAGAAATTTTTATTTATGTGGCGGTTGCCATTAGTATTCTTATTCTATGCCGAGTTATGCTTTTAAAATTTGTAAAATACTTTGAAGAGATAAATACCGGTATTGATATACTTATTCAGAACGAAGATAAACAAATTGAGCTTTCTGCAGAATTGGAGTTCATGGAACAGAAACTCAACACATTAAAGCGAACCCTTGAAAAGCGAGAGCATGATGCAAAGCTGGCCGAACAAAGAAAAAATGAAGTTGTTATGTACTTGGCACATGATATTAAAACGCCTCTTACATCAGTTATCGGTTATCTGATCCTGTTTGACGAGGCACCAGACATGCCAAGAGAGCAAAAGGCAAAGTACGTGCATATCACGTTAGACAAAGCGTATCGTCTGGAACAGCTAATCGACGAGTTTTTTGAGATTACGCGATATAACCTTCAAACAATTACGCTCACGAAAAAGTACATAGACCTATACTATATGCTGGTGCAAATGACTGATGAATTTTATCCCCAGCTAGCTGCGAAGGGAAAACAGGTGGTACTCCATGCTTCTGAAGATTTGACCGTATTTGGTGACGCTGATAAGCTAGCGAGGGTCTTTAACAATATTTTGAAAAACGCCACTGCATACAGCAAGGACGACAGCGTTATTGACATTACGGCGAACCTATCCGAAGATGTGGTATCCATCGTTTTCGAGAACGACGGAAACATCCCGAAAGATAAACTTGCTACCATATTTGAACAGTTTTACAGATTGGATGATGCCCGTTCTTCTGATACGGGCGGCGCGGGACTTGGATTGGCGATTGCAAAAGAAATCATTGTTCAACATGGCGGACAGATTTACGCGGAAAGTAATGATAACTCTACGATTTTCACGGTAGAACTTCCAGTCTTCCAAGACTCGGTTAATAAAGGGAGTTCTTAGAAAATAATCATTGTTTCTTAAGAAATTCTTAAGGTTATCTCTACTTTTTCTTAGGGAATTAACAATTTAATATTAATAAATAGCTCGTTCTTATGCGGTAGATTTAAACCATAAGAACGAGTTTTTTTTATTTCGTCAAAGAAAGATATGATAACTTATGCGTGGATTAAAATAGCTTACATGAATAAAGCGCTGTTTTTTCAGAGTAAAGTAGAGGTTCAAAAATATGATCAAAATCACAAAGATAACATAGATAATACAGGGACTACCTCAATTATTCAAAAGAAAGAGATTGTAAAAGAACACATCTATCAAGGGAATCTGCTCTTAATTAACAGTACATACCCTATTCGCCAAGAGAGTGTGAAATCAGATATCGTAAATTTATCTAAACATAATGAATTGATAAATGGATACGGGTTGCTTAATACAAATGTTTATTTATCAAAAGAAATAGCAAAAAAATTTTCAGAGATGATTAATAATGTTATAAAGGAAGGCGTTAATCAATTTTTAATTAATAGTGGCTATCGTGACTTTGATGAGCAAAGTGGACTTTACCATGAGATGAGGTCTGATTATGCCTTACCAGCAGGTTATAGTGAACATAATTCAGGTTTATCACTTGATGTAGGAATCGGCTTAACGAAAACGGACCGAGCACCTGAAGGGAAGTGGATAGAAAAAATGCTTGGAAATAATGCTTTATCTTACGCTATCCCTTGGATAAAACGGATGTTACAGGTATTCAATATGAACCTTGTCATATTCGCTATGTCGGTTTGCCTTACAGTACGATTATGCCAAAATGAATTTAGCCTTGGAAGAATATCTGGATTATTTAAAAGAAGACGAGAGCATTTCAGTAAATATTCAGGGGAAAAATATACGATTTTATATTATCCCTTTTTCAAAACAAGACAATTGACGTTGAAATACCAGTGAACGAATTTTTATGAAATATCTGGGAAGATATGGATGTGACGATTGTGACCACCCATTCTTGAATTATATTCTAAAATGAAAAAGTTATAGATTACAATGTAAAGTTAGGAGATTTTAAATGCATTCAGGAGTTTTGATTAATTATTTATATACTTATTTTTTTACTATTATTTTTTGTATAATGTTTCAAATTGGATTTTATTTTAAAACGAAAAAAAATATATCTATTCAGCATTTTCTATGGGTGTATGTTTTTTTATTCTACCTTTCACTAGTATATAAAGTGACGCAGATAGGGACTATATGGGACATAGGCAGATACGAAACATTAATTCGTGCAAATCAAATTAACTTGATTCCATTTGCTTCTAAAGGTATGACTACTTATGGCTTAAACATTTTACTGTTTATGCCATTAGGTTTTTTATTGCCGACTATTTGGCCGCAGTTTAGAAGAATGAAAAGTACTGCCTATGCTGGATTCGGTTTTTCATTGGCTATTGAGTTAGGTCAATTGCTAGATAATAGAATTACAGATATTGATGATTTATCTATGAACACCCTGGGAGCAATTATTGGGTATTTATTATATAGAGTATTATTCAAAATGATATATAAAAGAGATGAAAAAAAGGTTGATAATAATATTTCTCTAGTAATAAAATACGAGGCTATTTTTTATTTAGTTTGCTCATTTGTAGGTATGATGTTAATTTATTATCCAGTTTTATTTAGACGGCCTCTAATCCTTCAATAAGGTGATTAAGATGCTGTCAGATAATTATACATATAGTAAATTGATTCTTAAATAATGGGATATTACATATATCCATTTATATTAAATTCTCATAGAAATCTTTCAAAATTATTCTTACTGAAGGTTGAGTGGTTATTGGATTGATTTCAATTGCTACCGTTTTGTATCAAAGTACCAGCCTTTAATTAACAATTATATCCATTGCGAAAAGGTAAGATAGACTGTAATATTTACCAGTATTTAAATGCCGAAAATTGTTTAAGGCATTTTTCAACCAAATTTAAGAGGAGCATACAATGAACAAACTAAAAAGGTTATTGAAACGTAAAGCGACTTGGATAATTCTTATCCTATTCGTATTTGTTTATGTAAATAACAGTTCTTTTTTTGCTAAGAGGGAAGATGGAACACCTCTTCTTCTTGCTCACCGAGGACTTTCGCAAACATTTAGCATGGAAGAGATTGAGAGTGATACATGTACAGCAGAACGTATAAATAAACCTGAACACTCTTATTTAGAAAATACAATTCCATCTATGGAAGCTGCATTTAAAGCTGGAGCTGATCTAGTAGAGTTTGATGTTCAACCAACTAAAGATAATAATTTTGTTATTTTTCATGATTGGACGCTTGATTGCCGTACTAATGGTAAAGGTGTTACAAGAGATTTTACAACAAAAGAATTACAAGCACTTGATATTGGTTACGGTTATACAGCTGATGGAGGCAAAACATTCCCATTTCGTGGCAAAGGGATTAATCTTATGCCAACACTTGATGAAGTACTTACCCATTTTCCAGATCGTTCTTTTCTTATTCATATTAAAAGCAATGATGAAAATGAAGGAATCCAATTGGCTACTCACCTGAAGAAATTACCAGCGAAACGCCTTGATCAACTAACTGTATATGGTGGCGATAAACCAATTGCTGTGATAAAAGAGCGCATCCCTAGTTTAAGAACAATGTCAAAAGCGACCATGAAAAAAGATCTTATTACTTATATGGCATTAGGATGGACTGGCTACATACCTTCAAGCCTGAAGCATGGAGAATTACATATACCAGACAAAGTAGCTCCTTGGCTTTGGGGATGGCCAAATCGTTTTCTTAATCGAATGGATAAAGCAGATACTCGAGTTATCATTGTAGGAGGAAATGGGTTTGGGTTTTCAAGTGGATTTGACTCATCTGAAGATATAAAACGCCTTCCTAACGATTATACAGGTGGAATTTGGACAAATCGCATTGATAAAATAGCACCTGTATTTAAGAAATAAGGGATAATATAACAGTGGAAGTTTTTTTATCTGTTTAACCATTTATATTTTAAAGGAAGACTTATTAATAATTTAAAAGGTTTATATACTGATAAACACCCCTGATTTCCTATGAATAATAGAAATCAGGGGTGTTTTTTGGATGAATGGAACTATTTTATAAGATGGTTATCATGCGATAGCTGACATTACGGCAAAGTTTTCTATTAATTCTGGAACGATTAGAGCTTGGAAAATAAGCTATGAAGTGAATGGTGAAGAAGGTCTAGAAGAAGCGCTTTCTTGGAAAAAGAGATAAAGATATATTTGAGCGTAGAGAGAAATTGTAATTAAAGTAAGATAGGAAAAAGAATAGCATTGAGAAATATATAAAGAGGGAAGTAACATAGGGGATTTACGCATAAAGTAATATTGAAGATTAAATTAACAAAATTTTCATTTGAATCAAATAAATACATGGTGTTTTTAAATTATAATAATGTTATTACGATGAAAATAAGGCTACTAATAGTTATTTTAAAAATCAATTTTAGATAGGAAGAGGATAATGAAGACCAGAGATAGTTATAAAATTATTGTGATTGGTGCTGGGACTGCTGGAATATCTTCTACTGCACATTTGTTACGAAATGTACCCCTATTGAAAGAAAGTATTGCAATTATTGATCCGTCAAAAAAACATTACTTTCAACCACTATGGAGTTTAGTGGGGGGAGGAATTGTTTCAAAGGAAATTACGATGCGTGATCAAGAATTGCTTATTCCAAAAGGGGCAACATGGATCCCTAAAAGTGTTATTAAGTTGTTTCCGGATGAAAATAAGTTACTTTTAGATGATGGACTGCTGCTTGAGTATGAAATTCTTATTGTAGCAGCCGGTATACAAATAAATTGGGACGGTATTAAAGGTTTAAAAGAGTCTATTGGGACTAATGGGGTTTGTAGCAATTACTCTTATAGATATGTTGATTCTACTTGGAAAGAAATTAAAAAATTTAAAGGAGGAAATGCGGTTTTTACCCACCCCAATACTCCTATTAAATGCGGTGGTGCCCCACAAAAGATTATGTATTTAGCAGAAGAGTATTTTTCTAATAGCGGTATAAGAAACAAAAGTGAAGTAATGTTTTATACTGCGAACACTAACATATTTCAGGTTCCACGTTATGCTAATACATTGGAACAAGTACTAGAAAGAAAGCAAATTATAACGAATTATAATAAAAACTTAGTAGAAATTATTGCCGAAAAGAGAGAAGCAATTTTTGAAGATACGCAAACACCGAAAAGAGAAACTGTACCATACAGTATGATCCATGTTGTTCCACCAATGGGGCCACCTAATTTTATTAAAGAGAGTGAAATAAGTGATTCTCAGGGGTGGGTAGATATAAACCCTTATACTTTACAACATGTGCAGTATAAGAATATTTTCGGACTTGGAGATTGTACCAATTTACCAACCTCTAAAACTGGAGCGGCAATTCGAAAACAAATACCTATCTTAAAACAAAATATTATGGACGTACTTAACGGCAGAGACTTGCATGCTAAATATGATGGATATACATCGTGCCCCATTGTTACAGGTTATAAAAGTCTTATACTCGCTGAATTTAACTATAAACATGAGCCTCAAGAAACGTTTCCATTTAATCAAGCGAAAGAACGGTATAGTATGTTTTTACTTAAAAGATATATGTTGCCCTATATGTATTGGAATTTTATGTTGAAAGGGATCCTATAAGAGAAAAGAGAAAGTGGTTATAAAAATTAAAATTGAAAAGCAATTTGAAATAACTAATTGGAGGGAATAGCTATGCTTTTAAAATATTTTTATGATGAAAAATTAGCACATGCTTCCTATTTAGTCGGTTGTCAGAAGGAAGGTGTAGCAATTGTAATTGATCCAGGTCGCTATATAGAACAATATATAGAATTTGCTAAGAAAGAGGGGATGGAAGTAATAGCTGCGGCTGAAACTCACATTCATGCAGATTTTCTTTCTGGGTCTAGAGAACTTTCTACTCTTTATCATGCCAATTTATATGTATCTGATGAAGGGGATTGTGATTGGAAATATCAATATCTTAACGAAAGTCGATACAAATTAGTTAGAGAGGGCTCAGAGTTTAAAGTAGGTCATATAAAATTTAATGTAATGCACACACCAGGGCATACGCCTGAAAGTATTTCTTTTTTAGTAACTGATACAAGTCAAAATAATTATACGAATGATAAGCCGATAGGAATATTCACAGGTGATTTTATTTTTGTAGGAGATATAGGAAGGCCGGACTTATTAGAAACCGCTATAGGTATGAAAGATACTGCAAAAATAGGAGCGAAACAATTATTTAATTCTATACAAAAAATAAAAATACTCCCTGATTATTTGCAGATATGGCCATCACATGGTGCAGGAAGCGCATGTGGAAAAGCATTAGGAGCAATTCCAACTTCTACCTTAGGCTATGAAAAGATGTTCAATTGGGCATTTCAGTGTAATGAAGAAAGTGATTTTGTATCGACTTTATTGACGGGACAGCCAGAGCCGCCAAAATATTTTTCATTAATGAAGGATTTAAATAAGTACGGTCCACCAATTCGTAAGAAGAGAGAAGTTTTTGCTATTAAAACAGTAGAGGAACTTCAAGAAATTATGAGGAGTGTTCAGCAAATAGTTGATATAAGGGATGTAGAGAGTTTTGCTTCTGGTCACATCGAGAAATCAATTAACATACCGTATAACAATTCCTTCACAACCTGGTGTGGATGGTTACTAGATTATAAAACAGAAACTTTAATCATTCTAGATGAGGAAAAGGTTAGAGTGGAGGAGGTTATTAGAGACTTTGAATCTATTGGTCTAGATAATATTATTGCTTTTGCACCCTTACAAGTAATACAAAGACTCGATAGATTTGAAAGTTATAAAGAAAAAACATCAATTGAATTATATCCGCATATAAAGGATGGTAGGGTTAAGGTAATTGATGTACGTAGTAAAAAAGAGTGGGACGAAGGACATCTTCATGATGCAATACATATCCCTTTAGGAAATCTATTGAAGCAGCTAGATTGTATACCAAAAGATTGCCCAATCGTTTTACAATGTCGAACCGGATTGCGTTCCGCGATAGCAGCTAGTATTTTACAAAGAGCTGGTATAAAGGAAGTGGTGAATCTAAAGGGAGGATTCCTTGCATGGAAAAAAGAAGAGCTTCCTTATATAACTTGTAGTTTCAATGTGTAGGGAAATGTTTTTTATTAATTTATCCGATAAGGAAAATTGCGGATTACATAGGAATAGGAGTATATCTATATATAGGAGCACCACATTAAAATAGGAGAAATAGATGATTTATTCTATAGACCTAAATTCATTCAGAATTGTGCTGATGAGCAAATAGATATAGTTTTATCAGAACACGCTCATGGTGGGCAATTTAGGTTACTAGTTATCAGCAAATTAGTGGCTCCAAATCAAGGCGTTTTACCTACATATACAGCCAGGTTATATGAAAAACAAAATACGTCTATGGTAGTGAGTAGAGGATTAGGCAATAGTATCATTCCGCAAAGAATTTTTAATAGGCCAGAACTTGTAGTCGTACAGTTAAATTGAACTGTACGACTTTTTTGTGCAGAAAAATTAGGTTATATGCATTTTATACAAGTTAACATTACAATTTTGTTAAAAATTTTCTACGTTACATAAAGTAACAAAATTTGACCCTGATTGTTTGTTATAGTGTAAATAATCAAAAAACTTAAAATTTGTCGAGTGAAAAGTGTGATAAGTAATTCATGTAAAAAACTTAAAGGGGTGTACACATGCATAAAGAATACGAAATTGAAGAGTATACGGCGATTGAGGAACAAATACATTATTATTGTAAATGTTTATTAGTAACTCATCCTGATCAAATTATAAAGTATTTAGAAAAAAGATTAGAAAAATATGCAGAAACATTACAATATGCACATTTATATCCCGACACAGTTATATTACCGTTACAGCAATTAGTTATTGAATATTCTTTAGATGTTGCTAGAATTAGGAAGTATATGAATTTAAAAACGTAAAGTAAAATTTATAGTTTAAATGAAACAGAGTCGATTTTAGGAAATAAAATTCTAATGTCGACTCTGTTTCATTGTTTCATATCGTTGATTGAACATACATACTAATCAATGAAGTTTGACATATAATTAAGCAAGAGTAAAATAAAAGTGAGTACTCACTCATTTTATTGGAAAAGGAGGATGAAACGTGCAACAACCTTCAATTATTTTACGGACTGTATCAAAAAGTTTTGGAAAAAAAGAAGTGTTACACAATCTTTCATTGCAAGTTGAAAAAGCAGAAATTTTTGGTTTTGTTGGACCTTCTGGCTCGGGGAAAACAACGCTCATTAAAATGATTGCAGGTATTAATGAGGCAACGAAAGGTGAAGTGCTTGTTAATAATACTAATATGCCTAATTTAAATGAAATGAAAAGAATTGGTTATATGGCTCAGGCGGATGCATTATACGAAGAATTGTCAGCATATGAAAATGCAGATTTTATGGCAACGATGTACGGATTAAAGGGAAAGCATAAAAAAGAAAGAATTGAAAAGGTTTTTGATCTTGTTCAATTATCACAACATATGAAAAAGCAAGTGCAGCATTTTTCAGGCGGGATGAAGAAGCGTTTATCATTAGCAATAGCACTCCTTCATGAACCAGAAATATTAATTTTAGATGAGCCAACAGTGGGGATAGATCCGCTTCTTAGAAAAACGATTTGGGAAAAATTTTATGATTTGAAAAAGAAAGGCACTACCATTATTGTAACAACACACATTATGGACGAAGCTGAATTTTGTGAACGCCTAGGGTTAATTAGAGAAGGAAAGCTAGTTGCGACTGGTACAACTGAAGAATTGAAAAAGCGGGTATCATCAGGAAGGATTGAAGATGTCTTTTTGTTGGAAGAGGTGGCTGAATTATGAGAGTTACCGGTGTAATCATTCGTATTATTCGCCAATTTTTTCGAGATAAACGTTCGTTAGCGATGATGTTTGGGGCACCTATGTTATTACTTTGGTTATTGTCGCTAGTGTTTACACAAAAGGACTATGTACCGCATATTGCTGTTGTTGATATGCCCGCTCAGTTAGTAAAAGTGATGAAAAGTCAGGAAGCGTCAATTTATGAATATAATACAGAAAAGGCAATGTCTGAGCTAGAAAATCAAAAGGTAGATGCAGTCATTCGTTTAGAAAATGGAAAAATGAATATTGTATTAGAAGGTAGTGATTCGTCAAAAAATCGTGCTGTACTTCAAATATTACAAAAAAGTACAGAGAAGAACGATATATCAATAATGAAACCTGAAGTGAATTATTTACATGGCTCTAAAGACTTTACAATGTTTGATGGGCTTGGCCCTGTATTGATCGGTTTCTTTACATTTTTCTTTGTATTTATTTTATCAGGGGTGTCTTTCGTAAGAGAACGTTTAAGCGGTACGTTAGAAAGGTTATTATCAACTCCAATTAAAAGATGGGAAATAGTTGTAGGATATATTATTGGTTTTGGGATCTTTGCATTTATACAATCCATTATAATTGTAAGTTTTTCAGTTTATATTTTAGACTTGTATGTAGCTGGCTCTATATGGCTAACGCTACTTATTACATGTATGCTTTCTTTAACGGCATTAACTTTAGGGACATTTTTATCAGCATACGCAAATAATGAATTTCAAATGATTCAGTTTATACCGCTTGTCATTGTGCCACAAATATTCTTTTCTGGTTTGTTTCCAATTGAATCGATGAATAAGTGGCTCCAAATGTTAGGGAAATTATTTCCGCTCACATACGGCGCTGACGCAATGAGACAGGTGATGATTCGAAATCAAGGATTTACAGAGATTGCATTAGATCTTACCGTATTATTACTTTTTTCAATATTATTTGCAATAGGGAATGTATTTGCATTAAAGAAACATCGAAAAATATAATGATGATACAAAGGGGCATTATAGATGAAGAAGGATTGGCTGGAAGAATTAATTGCCGCAACAAATACAGACAAACGAAATGAACGTCAAATGCGTATATTAGAGGCGGCTGTTGATATGTTTGGAGAAAAAGGATACGCTTCAACTTCAACAAGTGAAATTGCAAAACGGGCTGGTGTAGCGGAAGGAACAATCTTCCGCTACTATAAAACAAAAAAAGATTTATTGTTAGCAGTAGTCATGCCGACATTAACGAAGTTTGCTGCACCATTTTTCGTACAAACATTCGCAAAGGAAATATTTAAATCGGAGTATGAATCATATGAAGGGCTTCTAAGAGTTGTTATTCATAATAGATTTGAATTTGCAAAAAAGCATTTTCCAATGATAAAAATATTAATTCAAGAAGTGCCATTTCAGCCAGAACTGAAAAATGAAATACAACAATTAGTAGAAACAGAGTTACTTACACATTTTAAAAAGTTGATTGCAAATTTTCAAGAAAAAGGGGAAATTATTGAAATGCCCCCAGCTACTGTTTTACGACTTACTTTATCAGCTGTATTAGGTTTATTATTAACACGGTTTTTATTATTGCCTGAAGAAAAATGGGATGATAAAACTGAAATTGAAAATACGATTCAGTTTATATTGTACGGATTAACGCCACGAAATTAATCGTCGAAGTATGAATTACATATGTTACATTTAAGTAAAATAATAAATCGCCTTTAAAAAGGCGATTTATATTTGTTATATTTTTGATAAATAAGTACTTGTTTACGAAAAACATTCTAGATTAACGTACTTCTTTGTCTCTTCTTCTAAGACCTAATAATCCTGCTAGTCCTAATAAACCGAGCCAAGCCCAATTATTATTTCTATCACGATTATCATTTAAATCATTTGTCGTATTTACATTTCGAGTTCTCACATCATTATTAACTCTGTCTAAGTTATTGTCATTCACTCGAGTTGAAATGTCAGTGTTATTAACTCTATTCATATTAGTTCCATCGTATTCAGCTTGTGCAGATGTACCTAAAAACATAATAGATAGTGCTAAAACACTTAAAATAGATGATAATTTTTTCTTCATAAATTCCCCTCCTTTCTTACGTATTAAATTCTCCAACTCTTTTGTGCATTATTCATATGACAGTATCAAACCATATTTATAAAGTGAACATCTTTACGTCGTAGAGTTAAATAACTGTTAAAATGTCATTGGAAATGTTTGTTAAAATATAAATAAAACAAACTTTGATTATGATACTAAACTTAGTACAATTTATATGGTAAGGACTAGCACAAAGGAGGTAATGAAATGCGGCAATTTGCTAAACCGAAAATTGTTGTAAGTAAATGTTTAGAGTTTGATGCTTGTCGTTATAATGGAGAGATGATTCCGGATGTAACAATACGAAATTTGCAGCCATTTGTTACATTTATACCTGTTTGTCCAGAAGTCGAGATTGGATTAGGGACTCCTCGTGAAACGATACGAATTGTAGAAGAAAATGGTGAGAATAGACTTGTGCAACCGTCAACACGAGAAGATGTAACTGAAAAAATGGAGCAGTTTTCAAATGACTTTTTACAAATGATATCGGATGTGGATGGTTTTATTTTAAAGAATCGTTCACCAAGTTGTGGTACGCGTGATGTGAAAATTTATTCTAGTTTTGAAAAAGCGCCAGCAAAAGGAAAGGGACCAGGCTTATTTGGCGGAGCAGTAATAAAAAAATTTTCGCATCTTCCTATTGAAGAGGAAGGCAGATTGTCGAATTTTATTATTAGAGAGCATTTCTTTACAAGGCTATTTACAATCGCATATTACAAGATGATTAAACATAATAAAAATATGAAAGATCTTGTATCGTTTCAGTCGGATAATAAATATTTATTTATGGCATATAATCAGGTGAAACAAAAGGAATTAGGGCGTATAATTGCAAATCACAAAAATGAAAAGATTGAAGTTGTATTTGAAAATTATGAGAAGACTTTATATGAATTATTTATGCGCACACCCCGCTATACATCAAATGTAAATGTATGTGAGCATATTTTTGGATACTTTAAAACAAAGCTGAAAAAACAAGAAAAAGATCATTTTTTAAATTTAATACAAAAGTATATAGAAAAGAAAATTCCGCTTAGTAGCTTACTTGCAATTTTAAAATCATGGGCGCTTCGATTTGATGAAAAGTATTTATTACGACAAACATATTTCGAACCATATCCTGAAGCTTTAGTAGAGATTTCAGATTCAGGTAAAGGTAGAGATTATTAAACATAAAATTACATAATTCGACAAGAAAACTCCTATGTTGTTGTAGAACAATGTAGGAATTTTTTTGTGCATTAGTACAGAATCTGTTTTAAAATTGAATTATGACAGAATTATAACAATTATCTAACTAATGTTCTTGTCTTTTCATTCGTAATGTTTGTAGTAGAAACTCGCACGCTGTCGAAACTCAATATTCGATAAGGGGTGTGTAGCGGAATGGAATTTACTCTAACTCGCGAAAAACAAATGATTAAAGAAATGGTACGTGACTTTGCTGAAAAGGAAATCGCACCGAAAGCTGTGTATTATGACAAAACTGCAGAGTTTCCATATGAAACATTTCAAAAAATGGGCGAACTAGGATTATTAGGCATCCCATTCCCAGAAGAGTATGGAGGTTCAGGTGGCGATACAGTATCGTACGCGTTAGCAGTTGAAGAAATTGGTCGTGCTTGTGGTGGGACAGGATTAAGTTACGCTGCAACAATTTCATTAGGTGCTTCTCCAATTTATTATTTCGGTACAGAAGAACAAAAACAGAAATATTTAGTTCCAATGGCATCAGGTAAAACGTTAGGTGCTTTCGGATTAACTGAGCCGAATGCTGGATCTGATGCAGGTGGCACACAAACGAAAGCTATATTAGACGGAGACGAGTATGTTATTAGTGGTGAGAAGTGTTGGATTACAAATGCAGAGTATGCAAATACAATTATTGTAACCGCTGTCAACGGTGTTGAAGAGAATGGTAGAAAACGTATTTCTGCATTTATCGTACCGACTACTAGTGAAGGGTTAACGATTTCAAGCCCTTACGATAAGATGGGCGTACGTGCTTCTAATACATGTGAAATCGTACTTGATGGTGTACGTGTGCCGAAAGAAAATATACTTGGTGATGTAAATAAAGGGTTTAAACAATTCTTATATACACTTGATGGAGGACGTATTTCAATCGCAGCATTAGCTGTTGGTATTGCACAATCTGCATTTGAACGTGCACTGCAATATGCGAAAGAACGTCAACAATTTGGAAAATCAATTTCTAATTTCCAAGCGATTCAATTTAAATTAGCTGATATGGCAACTGAAGTAGAGCTAGCGCGTAATTTAGTACATAAAGCAGCTTGGTTAAAAGATAACGATAAACCTTTCGGTAAAGAAGCGGCTATGGCAAAACTTTTCGCATCTGAAGCAGCAAGCCGTATTGCAAATCAAGCAGTGCAAATTCACGGTGGATATGGCTATATGCGTGAATATGAAGTAGAACGACATATTCGTGATGCAAAACTATTAGAAATTGGTGAAGGAACTTCTGAAATTCAACGTCTCGTAATTGCTAGACATTTAGGATGTAGATAAAAAGGAGGAATCACTATGTTTCAAAAAATATTAATTGCTAATCGCGGGGAAATCGCAGTTCGTATTATGAAAACTTGTCAAAAACTTGGCATTCGCACTGTTGCTATTTATTCTGGGGCTGATGAAAACGCCTTGCATGTAAAAATGGCAAATGAAGCTTACTTAGTAGGTGGGCCGCGTGTCCAAGAAAGCTATTTAAACCTTGAAAAAATTATTGAAATAGCTAAGAAGACAAATGCTGAAGCAATCCATCCGGGATATGGATTATTATCTGAGAATCCGTCTTTTCCGGTTCGCTGTAAAGAAGAAGGAATTGTATTTATCGGACCGTCAGAAGAAATCATTACGAAGATGGGAAGTAAAATTGAATCACGTATTGCGATGCAAGCTGCAGATGTGCCAGTAGTTCCGGGTATTACTACAAATATTGAAACTGCTGAAGAAGCAATTGAAATTGCTAAACAAATTGGTTACCCATTAATGTTGAAGGCATCCGCAGGCGGCGGAGGCATTGGAATGCAGTTGATGGAAACTGAGCAAACGCTCACCAAAGCATTTGAAAGCAACAAAACGAGAGCACAAAACTTCTTCGGTAACGGAGAAATGTATTTAGAGCGCTATATAGCAGACGCGCATCATATTGAAATTCAGCTTTTAGCAGATACACATGGTAACACAGTGTATTTATGGGAGCGTGAATGTTCAGTACAGCGCCGAAATCAGAAAGTAATTGAAGAAGCACCTTCACCATTTTTAGATGAAGGTACACGAAAAGCGATGGGTGAAGTTGCTGTACAAGCTGCCAAAGCTCTAGGGTATACAAATGCTGGTACAGTTGAGTTTCTAGTAGATGATCAGAAGAACTTCTATTTCTTAGAGATGAATACGAGATTACAAGTAGAGCATCCAGTTACAGAAGAAATTACAGGCTTAGATCTTGTAGAACAACAACTTCTAATTGCATGTGGTGAAAAATTATCGTTTACACAAGATGATGTAAAACGTAGTGGTCATGCCATTGAGGCACGTATTTATGCAGAAGATCCGAAAACTTTCTTCCCATCACCTGGGAAAATTACAAATTTAACGCTTCCAACAAATGTACGTATCGATCACTTTTTGGAGAATCAAGTAACGATTACACCTTTCTATGATCCAATGATTGCGAAAGTCATTGCTCATGGTGAAACGCGTGAAGAAGCAATTTCGAAATTACATGATGCTCTAGAAGAATTAAAAGTAGAAGGTATTAAAACGAACACGCCAATGCTGCTTCAAGTATTGGAAGATGATGTGTTCAAAAGTGGTATTTATACAACGGGTTTTGTAACGAAACAACTTGTTAAAAAATAAGATTTAACAATACTAAGGGGGAAAAAATGATGACGAAAGTATATGCATCGATGGCAGGAAATGTATGGAAGATTGTTGTAGGAGTAGGAGATACAGTAGAGGAAGAGCAAGATGTCGTCATTTTGGAATCTATGAAAATGGAAATTCCAATCGTTTCAGAAGAAGCTGGCACAGTTATGAAAATTAATGTGCAAGAAGGCGATTTTGTAAATGAAGGAGATGTATTACTAGAAATTGAATAGGGAGATATAGGGGGAAGCGAATTGAAACTACCTAATTTTGCTGTCATTAAAGAAGTCGGGCCACGTGATGGCTTACAAAATGAAAAAAAGATTGTTGGCACAAAAGATAAAGTAAAATGGATTCAACTACTTACAGAGGCTGGATTATCGTACGTTGAAGTTTCCTCATTCGTTCACCCTAAATGGGTCCCTGCATTAGCAGATGCAAATGATGTGTTTTCTGAGCTGAAAAGGGATCCCAATGTTACATATGCAGCGCTTGTTCCAAATCAAAATGGTTTGGAACGAGCTTTTTTGCAAAATGTAGATGAGGTGAATGTTTTTTTATCAGCAAGTGAATCTCATAATAAAAGTAATATTAATAAATCAATTAAAGAAGCATTAGTTGTAATTGAAGATATAACAAAACAGGCATTATTCGAAGGGAAAAAAGTAAGAGGCTATGTTTCTACTGTATTTGGATGTCCTTATGAAGGGGATATAAGTCTCGTAGCAGTTGACGAATTATGTAATCAACTATTTTCATACGGTATTTATGAAGTATCTCTTGGCGACACAATCGGAGTAGCAAATCCACTACAAGTAGAGCAAGTTTTAGAGCATTTATTAAAGAAATATGATGCTTCGCAGTTTGCAATGCACTTCCATAATACGTACGGAATGGCTCTTGCGAATGTAGTAAAGTCTTTAGAATATGGTATTACAACATTTGATAGTTCTTGTGGTGGCCTTGGGGGATGTCCATATGCACCAGGAGCATCAGGTAATGTTGCAACTGATGACTTAGTTCATATGCTCCATAAGTTAGGTGTCCAAACGAATATTGATGAAGAGAAGTTATTGAGAGCGAGTCAATTTATTCAGAGTAAATTAAATATCCAATTACCGAGTCATGTGTATAGAGCGCTTCAACATAAAACGATAAGTAGGTGAGAAGATGCTACAATTACAAAACATTTCAGTTGATTATGTAACACCTCACGTTGTAAAGATTTCCTTAGATCGTGAAAGACAAGCCAACTCATTATCTTTAGCTTTATTAGAAGAGTTACAAAACATTTTAACTCAAATAAATGAAGAGTCAAATACTCGTGTAGTTATTCTAACAGGTGCTGGTGACAAAGCGTTTTGTGCTGGTGCTGATTTAAAAGAACGTGCTGGCATGAATGAAGAACAAGTTCGTCATGCTGTTAGTATGATTCGCACTACTATGGAAATGGTTGAACAATTACCACAGCCAGTTATTGCTGCTATAAATGGAATCGCACTTGGTGGTGGTACGGAATTAAGTTTAGCTTGTGATTTTAGAATTGCTTCAGACACTGCAAGTCTTGGTCTTACTGAAACGACTCTTGCAATTATACCAGGAGCAGGTGGTACGCAGCGTTTACCAAGATTAATTGGTGTTGGCAGAGCGAAAGAATTAATTTATACAGGCAGACGTATTTCAGCACAAGAAGCGAAAGAATATGGTCTAGTAGAATTTGTTGTACCAGCGCATTTACTTGAGGAGAAAGCCGTTGAAATAGCAGAGAAAATTGCGAGTAACGGTCCTATTGCCGTTCGATTAGCAAAAAAAGCAATTTCAAACGGTATTCAAGTTGATTTACATACCGGATTACAAATGGAAAAACAAGCGTATGAAGGTGTAATCCATACGAAAGATAGATTAGAAGGATTACAGGCATTCAAGGAAAAACGCACACCAATGTATAAGGGGGAGTAAATATGATAGATCAAAAAGAACAATCAAATACATTTGAAGAACGAGTTGAAACGATTAAACAAGGTGGCGCACCAAAATATCATGAACAAAACAAAGCGAAAGGTAAACTATTCGTGCGAGATCGCTTAGCTCTTTTATTTGATAATGGTGAATATGTAGAAGATGCATTATTTGCAAATTGTGAACAAACAGGATTACCTGCTGATGGTGTTGTAACAGCAACAGGTAAAATACATGGTCGTACGGCATGCGTAATGGCAAATGATTCAACAGTAAAGGCTGGATCATGGGGCGCACGTACAGTTGAAAAGATTTTACGTATTCAAGAAACGGCAGAAAAATTACGTGTTCCATTATTTTATTTAGTTGACTCTGCTGGAGCGCGTATTACTGATCAAGTTGAAATGTTCCCAGGGCGCCGCGGTGCAGGAAGAATCTTCTATAATCAAGTGAAATTATCAGGTAAAGTTCCGCAAGTATGTTTATTATTTGGACCTTCTGCAGCTGGTGGTGCTTATATTCCAGCCTTTTGTGACGTTGTAATGATGGTAGAGGGAAATGCATCTATGTATTTAGGATCTCCTCGTATGGCTGAGATGGTTATCGGTGAGAAGGTAACTTTAGAAGAGATGGGCGGAGCTCGTATGCATTGCTCTGTATCAGGATGCGGAGATGTTTTATGTAAGACAGAAGAAGATGCGATTACACAAGCAAGACAATACATTTCATATTTTCCAAATAACTACTTAGAAAAGACTCCATTGGTTACACCTCAAGAACCGAAACAATTCGATAAAACGTTAGAAGAAATCATTCCAGAAAATCAAAATGCTCCTTTCAATATGAAAGATCTCATTAATAGAGTTATTGATGAAGGTTCTTTCTATGAAGTAAAAAAATTATTTGCTCAAGAACTAATAACAGGTTTAGCACGTATTGATGGTAAGCCAGTTGGTATTATTGCAAATCAACCGCGAATGAAAGGCGGCGTATTATTCCACGATTCAGCTGATAAAGCAGCGAAGTTTATTAATTTATGCGATGCATATCATATTCCATTATTATTCCTTGCAGATGTACCTGGATTTATGATTGGTACAAAAGTAGAACGTGCTGGTATTATTCGTCACGGTGCAAAAATGATTTCCGCAATGAGTGAAGCAACTGTACCGAAAATTTCTATCGTTGTTCGTAAAGCATATGGTGCTGGTTTATATGCGATGGCGGGTCCAGCCTTTGAACCAGATTGCTGCCTAGCATTACCGACAGCTTCTATTGCGGTAATGGGTCCAGAAGCCGCGGTCAATGCTGTATATGCAAATAAGATTGCAGCTTTACCAGAAGAAGAGCGTGATAGCTTCATTGCTGAAAAACGCGAAGAGTATAAGAAGGATATTGATATTTACCATTTAGCATCAGAGATGGTCATTGATGGTATTGTTCATCCAAACAATTTAAGAGAAGAGTTAAAAGGACGATTCGAAATGTATATGAGTAAATATCAAGTATTTACGGATCGTAAACATCCGGTTTATCCAGTTTAAAAGCCCTATTTAGGGCTTTCTTGCTCAAAAAGTCAAGGAGGGGAAAACATTGAAACAAGCAGTTTGGTTTCCAACAGAAGAGTATAAAGAAAAAACGCGTTTATATGGTTGGATGAAATCATTGGGCTATGAAGATTATGAAACGTTTTATAAAAAGTCAATCGAAGAGACAGCTTGGTTTTGGGGAGAAGCTGAGAAAGCAGTTGGCTATCAATGGATGAAACCATATACAGAAGTACTAGATTTAGAAAATGGTACGCCGTTTGCACAGTGGTATAATGGCGGAACATGTAATGTTGTAGAATCGGTTTTATCACGCTGGCTTGCAGACGATGAAACAAGAACACAACCAGCACTTCAGTATGAAGGGGAAAATGGAACTTCAAAATCATTTACATATGAAGAGCTTGATAGCTGGGTAAGTCGCGTTGCAAACGGTTTGAAACATGCAGGTATTGAAAAAGGTGACCGTGTCACAATTTATATGCCGATGATTCCAGAAACAGTTGTTGCGATGCTAGCGGTTATGAAAATTGGAGCAATTATTTCACCAATATTCTCAGGATTTGCGTCTGATGCAGTCATGACACGTGTGCAAGCGGCAGGATCTAAAATGATTATTACTGCAGATGGTTTTTCACGCCGAGGTAAAGTTGTTTCATTAAAAGATGAAGTAGATAAAGCTTGTGAACATTGCCCAACTGTTGAAAAAGTTGTTATCGTGCGTCATGCAGGAAATGATTTTACACCACATAATTATGATTTCTCATGGAGTACGTTAGAAAAAGAAAAGCCATTTGTACATGCTGAAGAAATGCATAGTGATGATCCATTAATGCTCATTTATACATCAGGTACTACTGGAAAACCGAAAGGGACCGTACACACTCATGCTGGTTTCCCTTTGAAAGCAGCTTTTGATGCGGGGTTCGGAATGAATATTAAACAAGGTGACCGCGTATTATGGGTAACTGATATGGGCTGGATGATGGGACCATTTTTACTATTTGGCTCTCTCATTAATGGAGCAACGATGGTTATGTATGAAGGTGTTCCGGACTTCCCAGAAGCAGATCGTTTATGGGAGACAGTTGATAAATATGAAATTACACATCTCGGTATATCACCAACATTAATTCGTGCGTTAATGGCAAAAGGTGATGAGTATGTAAATAAACATTCGCTTAAGAGTTTAGAAGTATTCGCCTCAACAGGCGAGCCTTGGAATCCAGATCCTTGGATGTGGCTATTTGAAACGGTTGGAAAAAGTAATGTACCAATTTGTAACTATTCAGGCGGGACTGAAATTTCTGGTGGAATTTTCGGAAACGTCCTTATTAAACCAATTGCACCGATTAGCTTTAACGCTTCTTTACCAGGAATGGCAGCGGTTGTGCTCGATGATCAGGGCAATCCGATTCGTGATGAAGTTGGAGAATTATGTTTAGAGAAACCTTGGGTTGGTATGACGAAAAGTTTCTGGGAAGACGATGAACGTTATGTGAACACATATTGGTCACGTTTTGAAAATAAATGGGTTCATGGTGACTGGGTTGTTTATGATGGTGAACAATATATTATTACAGGACGCTCAGATGATACGCTAAACATTGCTGGAAAACGCATTGGACCTGCTGAATATGAATCTATTCTTGTGAAGCATAATGATGTCATAGAAGCTGCTGCGATTGGTGTACCAGATGATGTAAAAGGTGAAGTTTGTCATTGTTTTGTAGTATTAAGAGACAATGTAACATTCTCAGGTGAATTAAAGAAAGAATTAATGAGTTTAGTAAACTCTCATATTGGAAAAGCATTATGTCCAAAAGATATTCACGTTGTAGAAGATTTACCGAAAACACGTAATTCTAAAGTAATGCGACGCGTCATTAAAGCCGCTTATTTAGGAAAAGAATTAGGCGATTTATCGTCACTTGTAAATCCTGAGGTAGTTCCGTTTATTCAGGGGTTGCAGTCTAGTAAATTATAAAATTAAAGCATGTATAATGTGTACTGACCTCTAAATTGTTAGAGGTCAGTTTTTATATATATAGGATAATTTAGTACATGTGTTTGTTTTTTCCTTTCTATGTTTTTGCCTCGTACACTTTAAAGTTAGTGGACATACTATATTAATAGAAATGATTAGGGGGTGAGATTATGGGATATCGTTATAGTAATTCTAGAAAGAAATGTTCATGTAAACAGGATGACTGTTGGGACGTTTTTGAAGAGTGTAAAAAAGAACATGAAGAGCAAAATAAGGCATGTGACTGTTGCTGTGTACAAGGAATTAGAGATGAGCTGAGAAAGTTAGTAAACAGATCAGTGCGCATTACAACAGGAACTAATAATTATGCAGGAACTGTTTCTTCCGTCACTTGTGATGTTGTAAAGCTTGCTAATAGTGCTGGCGTAGTTACAGTAATTATTTCAGTTTGTAAAATTGAAGCAATTGAACCATTGTTAACATAGGAAACGTAGCATAATTAGGCTATGTTTTTTGTGAAGCCATTCTTATGAATGGCTTTATTTTCATTTCGTATAAAAGGAGAATATATTCTATATATAGAAATAAGTTTGAGGATATATAGAATGGTGTATGAAAGGAGAATGAAGTTGATTAAATTAGAACCTTTTAAACGATCCGATTTCAAACAATTAATAAACTGGATTGATTCCGAAGAATTTTTAATACAGTGGTCAGGAAATGCATTTACATATCCCCTAAATGAAGAACAATTAGAAAAATATATAGAAAGTGAAAATACACTTGCATTCAAAGTAATAGATGAAGAGACTCAAGAAGTAGTTGGTCATGTTTCACTTGGGCAAATAGACAATATAAATAAATCTACAAGGATTGGTAAAGTACTAGTTGGTGATACGAAAATGAGAGGACGTTCTATTGGAAAGCATATGATGAAAGCAGTACTTCATATTGCATTCGATGAATTAAAACTACATAGAGTAACGCTTGGTGTTTATGATTTTAATACATTGGCTATTTCATGTTATGAAAAAATAGGATTTGTAAAAGAAGGTTTACTAAGAGAGTCGAAAAAAGTAGGGGAAACATATTGGAATTTATGGGAAATGAGTATGTTAGAATATGAATGGAGAGCTAAAATATAATTGTTTTCTATAATTATGTTATGTTAATTAAAAGGGGATTGGGGGAAAATGATGAATAAAAAGACGAAAATCATTACAATTGCAGCTGTATCAGGAGGAGGTAAAACGACAGTTACAGAAAAATTAACTGAAAAGCTAACAAATTCAAAAGCACTATATTTTGATAGCTATCACTTTGAAAACTGTCCTACTGATATTTGTAAATGGATTGATGATGGAGCCAATTATGATGAATGGGTACTCACACCATTAATTAAGGATATTCAGCATCTTATACGAGATAGTAAGGTAGATTATATTATTGTAGATTATCCTTTTGCATACTTAAATAGTGAAATGCGACAGTTCATTGATGTAACTATATTTATCGATACGCCTTTAGATATTGCAATGGCTAGAAGAATTTTGCGAGATTTTAAGGAAGAAACAATGAGTGAAATACATAATGATTTAAAGCATTATATAACATATGCTAGAAAAGGCTATTTGGAGGCGCTTCATACTGTAAAGCCAAATTCAGATATTGTTTTGGACGGAGCTTTATCTATAGATGAAATAATTAATCAAATTGAAGAAGAACTTTATCGGAGAGAAGTGATCGTCCATGGTTAAATGTATAGAGGGATATGTACAAGTTGATGATTTTAAAATGTATTCAAGTATTCAAAAAGATGAGCCGCAATATATAATAGATGCTGTAAAGTGGATAATCGAGGTAGGGGAGAGATAAATGTGTACACTTTATTTCGATACAATTGGCAAGTAAGAGATGATTGGTTTAAGTGGTGTGAGCAACTTTCAGAGGAAGAATTACTCCGCAAACTTGTTGGTGGTGTTGGAAGTATTTTAGAAACATTATTTCATATTGTTGATGTTGAGTATAGCTGGATTAATGCGCTTCAAGAAAAAGAAGATCGGGCACCGCAGTTTAAAGAGTATCAATCAATCCAGAAAGTGAGAGCGTTATCTGATTTATATAAACGAGAATTAGATGATTTTTTGCAGTTGTGGTCATCTAGTCTAGAATGTAAAATATTAAAAGCTTCGTGGACAGATAAAACATATACATACGGTGAAGTGTTAAGACATGTAATTGTACATGAAATTCATCACATTGGTCAGCTATCTATATGGGCGAGAGAACTAAATCTTCAGCCTGTTTCAGCGAATTTAATTGGAAGAGAACTATAGTTAAAAAAACGGCTTGTACTGTAAATGCAAGCCGTTTTATATATATAAGAAGATTTCCTAATTGAAATCCTCGGATTTTTTCTGACGTATATGTAAAAACATTAAAATTGTAATAATGAAGAAAATCAATAATGTTTGTATGATTAAATTTTTAAACTGAAGCAAAACTGTCCAAGATGTAACAGCATCTTTAAATGCTTGGAGTGCAGAGTATGAAGAAGGATCAAAGCCGTACTGAAGTAACTTTTTTGTTTCAATAAAAGTACTGTTTTCATTTTCGGCGTCTAATATTACTGAAATAAGTCTAGTATCTCCTCGTTTTGCTGTACTGACAAAACTATAATTACCATTAGTTGAAAAACTAGTTTGTAAGCCATCAACACCTTGGTGTTTAATGTTTTTATTAAGGGAATATATCATTTTATTGGTGTTGAAAACTTTCGTATCTTTGAAGGTGAACTGGTAAGAGGTTAGTTTTGTAACGTTCAGTACATCTGGAAAGTCTGTTACTAATTGTGTTGCTAGTTTAGCAACTTCAATTGCTGTTGTAGTTGAAAGTTTATTTGTATCGTTATTCATTCCAGTAGCGTTTAGAAACGGAGATGGTTGTGATAACTTTAGTTGTTTTGCTTTTTCATTCATTAACTGTGTGAAATTATCTTCGTTTCCAGCGATATGTTCTGCAAGAGCAAGTGCGGAACGATTATTTCCTGTCAATAACAGTGTATGAAGTAAATCACGAACCGTCGTTTTATCTTTCGAAGTTACTTGTATAGGACTCGTTTCTGCTCGGAAAACTTCGTTACTTATTTTTACTACTTCATCTAACTGTATAGTTCCTTCATTTAGTTGTTCCAGTGTGATATATTCAGTCATTAATTTAGATAAAGTAGCCGATTGTATAGGAGTTTCTTCATTTTTTGTATAAACAACTTCACCTGAATGAGCATCTATTAAAATAGCTGATTTAGCTTGAATAATTGGGCCATTTACATAAAGATAAAAATATAAAACGATAAGTGCAGTAATAACAAAAGATAATAATAAAATTGTGAATTTTTTTAAGAATTGCATAAGCGATCCTCCTATTATGACATCGATAATAATATTGTAAAAAGGAATGCTTAATTAGGAAGAAAGAAAAGGTAAAGAATTTCTAAAGAATTATAAAGGATTATTAAATTTTGGATGTTACTGGAAAATAAAAGGTCCAATTTCTTATATCGTAAGAAATTGGACCTAAAATTAAGCTGTATTAACATTTATATGGTTGTAGTTTTACAGTGAATGTTGTTTTTTTGTCATCACTATACACTTCAATTGTTCCTTTATGCAACTCTACAATACTTTTTGCAATTGCCAATCCGAGTCCAGATCCACCAGTGTTTGTAGAACGCGATTTCTCAACGCGATAAAAACGTTCAAAAATATGAGGTAAATCGGTACTTGGAATAGGTTGGCCGTAATTGGTTATATCGATTGCGATCATATTATTACTTTCATAAGCAGTAATATCAATATAATCACCATCGTTACCGTAAGCGATAGCATTAATAATTAGATTTTCAAATACGCGTACTAATTTGTCTCCATCAGCTAATACCATTAGCTTCTTTGATGGGAAAAAGGGGCGACAATCAATATTAGCCTCTTGCAGCTGTATTCGAAATTGAACTGTTAATTGTCCAAGAAGCTCCACAATATCAATAGGGACAGAATATAAACTTAATTCTTTATTTTGAACACGTGTATATTCAAACAAATCATTCATTAATGCGTTAAGACGAGTTACTTTATCGTAAATGACTTGTATATAATGACGTAATTCTACTTCATCTCTATAATTATCATGGTGGATTAAATTCACGTATCCAACTATAGAGGTAAGAGGAGTGCGTAAATCGTGCGATACATTTGTAATAAGCTCACTTTTTGCTTGTTCTGCCTGTCTTTCTTCATCAATCGAGACTTTCAATTGTTCAACAATTTGATTAACCCCGCTTGCTAACTCTTCTAGATAATTATGGTTTACGATAGAAACTTTATGATTGAAGTTTCCATTTGCAATATAGCGAATCTCTTCTATCATTTTTTTTATACAAGTTTCATAGTAAAGCTTTCTTTCATGACGATAAAAAATGTATAGGTAGGATGAGAAAATAGAAAATAAAAATAAATAAGAGACAATCATCATCCATAGAGATTCTTTTATTCCTTTATATTTTTCATAACCAAAAATTCTAATGAATTCTTTGCCAAGTTCGCTTAACGTAAGCGAACTCTCAATTACACTCGTAACGAGGCGATATATAATTAATTCAGTAATAGGAGTGAGTGTAATAGCTAATAAGAGCCAAAAAATAAGTTTCCATTTCGGGATATCTTTTAATATATCAAATGCTTCATTTCTCAATTTTATAGCCTACTCCCCAAACAGTATGAATAAATTTTTCTCCATTCATTCCTGTTTCAAGCTTATCCCGTAAATTACTAATGTGGACCATTACAGTTTTATTTGAACCATAACCATCTTCATTCCAAACACGTTCAAATATTTCTTCAGAACTAAATACTCTTCCTGTATTACTCGCAAGTAAATATAAAATATCAAATTCAATAGATGTAAGCTTAATATATTCGCCATTTACTTTAACGGTATGATTATGTTTGTGTATTTCAGCAGAACGAATGCGAATCATACTATCTTCATTCTTTTGGGAAGTGGCATTTTGGAAAGATGATCGTCGTAGCAAAGCTTTCACTCTAGCTACTAATTCTAATGGATTAAATGGTTTAATCATATAATCATCAGCGCCTGTCATAAGTCCTAATATTTTATCCATATCTTCTGCTTTTGCACTCAGCATAAGAATAGGTACAGTATTATTTTCACGAACTTCTTGGCAAACTTCTAATCCATTTCGTTTTGGCATCATAATATCCAAAATCATAAGGTCAACTTCATATGTAGAAATCATTTTTAATGCTTCATCGCCATCATATGCTTTATAAATGTTATAGCCTTCATTTCGCAAATAAACAGCAAGTAATTCAACAATTTCTTTATCATCATCAATAATTAATATATTTTTATTCATTATGTAGTTCCTTTCCTTACAAATCATTAACATTACTATAATATCAAACATTTATGTACTTGTAGCGATGATTCTGTATAAAATTTCATGTAACGTATTAAAAAAGGGATTACAACATTTATAACGAATACAAAACACAAGGATATTAAGATTATATATTATATTGAAAGTTAGTTTTAAGGAGGATTTACTATGTTATATAAGGAGATATATTCATTTTCTCCAACTGGAAAAATAGAAAATGATATTAAAGATTTTTTATTAAAATATAATCAGAAGCCTACATATAAACATTCAATTCGTGTAGCAAATGAGGCGAGGAAAATTGCAAAAATGTTTTATGAAGATGAAGAAAAAGCAGCGATTGCGGGATATTTACATGATATTAGTGCAATTTTTCCAAATGAAGTACGGATTGTAGTTGCTGAAGAATTTGGAATAGAGATATTAGAAGAAGAACGAAAATTCCCAATGATTATTCATCAAAAACTTTCGAGAGTAATCGCAAAAGAGATATTTAAAGTGCATGATGAAGAGACTTTAAATGCAATTTGTTGCCATACCACACTGCGTAAACATGCAACGAAGATGGATTTAGTGTTATTTGTTGCTGATAAACTAGAATGGGATCAAAATGGGACACCACCATACTTAGTAGAAGTAAAAAAGGGGTTAGAAAAATCTTTAGAACATGCAGTTTTTGCATATATTTCATATGTGTGGGATAGAAAAGACACGTTGAAAGTTATACATCCTTGGCTAGAAGATGCATATTGGCAGTTAAAAGAAATTGTAGAGTAGAAAGAATATAAAATACAGTTAAAAGAATATATGAATGAAATATTTACTGGGGTTACATTAGTACCATACATATAATAAACACTTATTTGAAGATATATTTTCAAAAGAAGATAAAGTGTTTTTAATAGTAAATGTTTATTGGCTTAAAAAGGGAAATGTAAAAAATTCACAGAAAATAAATATATAGTCGATTTATTCAAAAAAGATATTTAAAGTATCATACAAGACAAAAAACAATACTTTTTTATTTGAAGATGAAGAAACTACCTTGTATTGTACATATCAATTTTCATTAAAATATTTCGCTGGTGATATAAAGTATAAAAGATTTATTAAAGCAGCGAATCATGAAGATTTACCAGGTCTTTATCCTAGTTTAGGACGCAAAAAAGAAATTTCTTATCCAGATGTATTTCTCATAAATGCAACAAAAGATATTATCATGTTTATGTATGATGATAGAGGAAGTGAAGTAATTTCGAAGAATAAAGAAACAATACGAAATTTATATGAGAAATATAAAGATTGGATTCCAGATTATGAACGAGAAAGTATAGATAAAGTATTTACATGATAACAATAGGGGAAGTGAAGCGTGTTATGAAACGTATTGCAATCGTATCTGCATGGGAACCAGAACTCACGTATTTACATCAATATTATCCAAGTGAACGTATTGAAAAACGAGCAGCTTGGGAATTTCATTTTCATTATATGAACAATTTGGAAGTTATCTCCGTTGTAACTGGAGTTGGCAAAGTAAGCTGTGCTAGTTGTGTACAATTATTAATTAGTGAGTTTCAGCCGGATGAGTTGTTTATGACAGGGATATGCGGGAGTTTATCACATAAGGTGAAAAATGGTCATATTGTAGTGGCACTGAGCGCAATACAACACGATGTCACTGCTGCTGGTTCGGGTGAAGATGTTTTTAACTTATATAATGGTAGAACAGCACCTATCGAAACAACAAAATCGCTTGTAAGAAGAATAAAAAAAATACGATCTTATGATCCGATTCATTTCGGTACATTTTTATCTGGAGATCAACGTATCCGTAGTTCAGAAATGAGATATTTACTCCATACTGTATATGGAGCATTGGCGGTTGATCAAGAGGTCGCAGCTTTTGCTTATGTATGTCAAATCAATAAGAAGCCTTTTTTATGTTTAAAAGCTGCTTCAGATCAAGCAAATGATAAAACGAAAGAGGAACAAAAAATATTTAAAATGTTAGCATGTGAACGAGCTTGTGAGCATTTAATTGCTTTTTTACGTGTGTATGAGATCAATGTAGTAAATCATAGATAGTAAGAGGGGCTTAATATTGGAAAGTACAAATAAAATAGCTATTTTGGGTGCAAACGGAAAAGCCGGGAAATTCCTTGTAAAAGAAGCGCTAGATAAGGGGTATCAAGTAAAAATATTAACAAGAAATTCTAATAATATCAAAATAACAAATGAAAATATAGAGATCATTAATGGAGATGCACGTGATTTTGCTTCAATACGCAAATTACTTAAAGGGTGTGGAGCTGTAATTAATGCAGTAGGTCAACCGAAAAATGAATCTTATATTTTTAGCACAGTAACGAAGCATATTTTAGAAGCAATGAAGGAGTTTGAAATAAAAAGATATATTGTAATTTCCGGAGGCTCTTTAAATGTTACAGGAGATCAAAAGGGAATTGTAAATAAAATTGGAGCTACCTTATTTAAAGTTTTTTTATCAAAAATGATGCAAGATAAATATAAAGAATTACAAATTATCCAAAGTAGTAAAGTAGATTGGACAATTGTTAGATTACCATTTGTTATAGAGGGAAATGGTATTGGACGTATAAACGAGAGTTTAGTAGATATGCCAGGAATTAAAATACAAAATGGCGATATTGCACCGTTTGTTATAAAACAAATTAATAGTGATAGATATGTAGGGAAGTGTCCGTTCATTTCAAATTAAGCAGTAGAATTCAAAATTAAAGTATGATGTGATTAGTAGATCTTATGTATTTGAACGTTAAGTTTAACACGAGTAAGTGGGGGATAATTTTATATGATTCAATATAAAAGATGCAGTGAAGTAAGTATAGATTTAGTGTATGAAGCTTTTAAAGATGGATTTTCAGATTATATTATTAAAATGGAAGTTTCAAAAGAAGATTTTATAAAAAGATTCTTTGGGCCAGAAGGGAATTCACTACAACATTCCTTTCTTGCTTTAGACGATAACAAATCTGTTGGTGTAATACTTGGTGGGATAAAGGATTATGAAAACATAAAAACAATGCGCTGCGGAACATTAGCAGTTCATCCCAATTACCGTGGTATTGGTGTGAGTCAAAAGTTATTTGAACTGCATAAAGATGAAGCGATTCAAAACGGGTGTAAGCAACTTTTTCTTGAAGTCATTGTAGGTAATGACCGGGCGATTCGTTTTTATAATAAATTAGGCTATGAAAAAGTGTACGATCTATCTTATTATAATTTAAAAGATATGACTAAAATAATGCTTAAAGAATGTAAAGGAATTGAAGTAAAACAATTAGAATTTGCAGCTTTTAAAGTTGAAATTCAGAAATGGTTACACTTCCATATAAACTGGCAAAATGATATGGATTATATCGAAAAAACAAATCATACATTTTATGGTGCATATGTCGATAATGATTTAAAAGGTTCTATATGTATGAATGAACAAGGTAAAATTAGTTTTCTTTTTGTAGACAAAGACTATAGAAATCATGGTATTGGATCAAGATTATTACAACTGGCAAGAGAAAACTTAAATGTATCAAGTTTATCAATTGGGTTTCCAAACAACAATTTACTAGAAGGATTTTTAAAGAAAACTGGATTTGAAAAGAATTCGTTAGCACAATATGAAATGTATGTATTGCTGTAAAAAGTGGAAGGAGTTATTCTTTCGCTTTTTATTTTTGTACTATATTGATATTTTACTTTGTATAATATTCTTTTTTTATGTAGAATAGATAGGATGGGAGGGGATGAAATGAATAATGGATTAAAGTTTAAGATTTTTGAATTGCATTCTTTCGTTCAAAGAACTTATTCTGATATGAAAATAGCATGTGATATTGCTATTTATCAAGAAAACACTTCTAAATATTTAATTTCATTAGGTTTTTTAAATAAATCATACATGACTTATATAGAAACAAAAAGATTTTATCGTGAAAATAAAGAGCTTGTAAGTGTAGAATTTGATAATTTCTTTAATACATATGATATATTAGAACAGGAGTTAAAAAAAGTTATTTCAACTGAAGATAAGAATCCTTCATTGTTACATAGTAGATTTGATCAGTTTCAGCAGAAAGTTGAAAATATAAATGACCTAATAAAAGTAATGCAAAATGCTCGTTAATGAATGCTTTTTCTGTTTTATATAGAAATTATATATTAAAAACATATTAGGTATATTACATATTGAAGAGATGACTTTTGTTGATTACAAAAGTCATCTTTTTATGTAAGAGATAGATTGTATAAATTTTAGTAATTTCATATTTTAGGAAATCATACGAGGGGAATAACATGAAAAATAAAAAAGAAATAGCTATAGTTGCATTAACAACAGGATTGGTTTTAACAAGTGTAACGCCATATGGAGTAGGTTATGCAGAGGAAACGGGGCAAATGCAAGTTGATATTCAAGAAGATTCGTTCCGCACAGGAGAACTGACACAACCATCACAAAAAACGCCAGAGAATGTAGTGAAAGATGCACTTAAGGAAAAGACGGAGCATGCTTTGTCTCCAAAACAAGTGAGTGGAGACAAAGGGGTAGATTACAAGGTTCTTCAAAAACGCGGTTCATATGATGGGACTACACTTTTGCGTTTGCAACAAATATATGAAGGTAAAGAAGTATACGGACACCAATTGACTGCTCATGTAGATAAAAAGGGTATTATTAAAAGTGTTTCAGGGGAAAGTGCACAAAACTTAGAAAAAGAAGATTTAAAGAATCCTATTAATTTATCAAAAGAAGAAGCAAAACAATATATTTATACGAAGTACGGAAATGATATTCAATTTATTTCTGAGGCAGAAGTTAAGGAAGTTATTTTTGTTGATGAAAATCGTGGGCAAGCTACAAATGCATATCAAGTTACATTTGCAGCTGCCACACCAAACTATGTATCTGGAACTTATTTAGTGGATGCTCATAGTGGTGATATGTTGAAAAATATGGTGCAAGAGTCAGATTTAAAAGTAAATGAAGAGCGTGTTGAAGCTATTCAGGAGAGTAAAAAAAGTAATTTTAAATCATTAACCGGGACTGGAAAAGATGATTTAGGAATAACTCGTACATTCGGTATTTCTGAACAAAGTAACGGGAAATATGCGCTTGCTGATTATACAAGAGGGCAAGGAATTGAGACGTATGATGTAAATTATAGAGATATTACTTTTGAAGAAAAATATTATCCTGGTATATTAACAACTAGCACATCAACAACATTTAATGACCCAAAAGCGGTAAGTGCTCATTTCTTAGCGACAAACGTATATGATTTTTATAAAGACAAATATAAGCGTAATAGTTTTGATAATAAAGGGAAAAAAGTAGTTTCAGTTGTACATGCATGGGATTCTGGAGAAACAAATGATCCTAAAAATTGGGGGAATGCATTTAGCGCTAATATTAACAATGTTAGTATGCTTATATATGGTGATCCAATGGTTAGATCGTTTGACATAGCGGGTCATGAATTTACACATGCGGTTACATCTAGTGAATCTAATCTTGAATTTTTTGGAGAATCTGGAGCAATTAACGAGGCGTTATCTGATATTATGGGAACGGCTATTGAGAAATATATAAATAATGGGGAATTTAATTGGACAATAGGAGAACAAAGTGGATCAGTTCTCCGTAATATGAAAAATCCATCTTCAGTCAAATTCTTTAATGGAGTACCGTATCCAGATGATTATAGCAAATACAGTGATTTAAACGGAGAGGATAATGAGGGCGTTCATTTCAACTCAAGTATTATTAATAAAGTCGCGTATTTAATTGCACAAGGTGGCACTCATAACGGTGTAACTGTAAATGGTATTGGTGAAGATAAAATGTTTGATATTTTCTATTATGCAAATACTGATGAATTGAATATGACTTCTAATTTCTCTGAATTAAGATTAGCGTGTCTTAAAGTTGCAACAAATAAATATGGGGCAAATTCCATTGAGGTTGAAACGGTCCAAAAAGCTTTTGATGCAGCAAAAATTAAAGGAACAGTGAAAGAAAACGAAAAAACTGAGGCAAACCAAGTCCCAGAGCTAACAGTACCGCCAACAATTACACTACGTGTAGGTGATACGTTTGACCCGATGAGCAATGTAAAAGCTATTGATAAAGAAGATGGTGATTTAACAAATCGAGTAGAACATAAAGGTGATGTAGACACTTCTAAACCAGGCAAATGCATTGTGGAGTACACTGTCGTTGATTCTCAAGGTGGGAAAGCAACGGTAACACGGACTGTAATTGTAGAGGGAGATGGAGAAACATCAGATCTAAAACCTACATTGACAGTTCCTATTGCAACGACAATTACTGTAGGAGAATCATTCGATCCGATGGCAAAAGTAAAAGCTATTGATAAAGAAGACGGCGATCTTACTTCTAAAGTAAAAGTTGAGGGGGAAGTAGATACCTCTAAAGTCGGTACTTACATAGTAACGTATACAGTTATAAATTCTAAAGGCCATGAAGAAATTGCGAAACAAACTGTAACAGTCACAGGTAGAGAAGAAGTTAAGAATGACATACCAATACTAAAAGTACCTGCTACAACTACAATTACTAAGGGAGATGAATTCAATCCAATGGTAGGTGTATCAGCTACGGATAAAGAAGACGGTGATCTTACTTCTAAAGTAGTATATAAAGATATTGGAGATACCACTAAAGTTGGTACTTTTGAAATAATATATAGTGTCACAGATTCTGTAGGTAATAAGGTACATGCAATACAAAAAGTATTAGTGAAGGATACAGACGCTAGCAAAGCTAAAGGTAGTACTAATAACAGTAATAACGATAATATCCAAAACAACAGTAATTCCAATAAAAAAGAATCTACATATAAAGAGCTTCCAAACACGGGGGGCAGTACAACTAATAGTACAACAATGGGCTTATGGATGGTTTTTGCAGGTATAGTGTTCACTTTAGTTCGCAAATTTAGAAAAATATAAAAGTAGATAGTACAGCTTATTCGTTTGAAGAATAGAGTACAAAAATAATTGTGCATCATGAATTGTTTCCATAACTCATTTTTGTTAAAGCAATCACCATTTTTTCTTAATTTATTTTAGAAGGTAGAATAATAGTAAACATAGAATATATTAATAATTAAAATGTTTACGAAGTGAAGGTGATGGCAATAAAACAAGACGAAATTAAAGTAGTAGTCGGAGCAGGGGTGTTTAATAATAATCCTGGATGGATACAAACGCAAGAAAATGAACTTAACTTACTAGATAAAGCTACTTGGGAAGAAAGATTTGAATACAACTCTATTTCAGCTATTTTAGCTGAACATGTATGGGAACATCTTACGTTTGAAGAAGGTGTAAGAGCAGCTAGGATTTGTTATGAATTTTTAAAGCCAACAGGGCATATTCGGTGCGGCGTCCCTGATGCATTTTTTCGGGATGAGGTGTACCAAAACATAGTTCAAATAGGTGGCCCTGGTCCGAAAGATCACCCAGCAGCAAGTCATAAAATTGTTCATAATTATAAAACTTTAACGAAAATGTTTGAAACTGCTGGATTTGAGGTAGTTTTGCTTGAATATTGTGATGAAAATGGTCAGTTTTATTACAATGAATGGGATGCAAACGACGGTGTTATTTTCCGTTCGAAAAGGTATGATTCTAGAAATAAAGGTGATAAACTTGGTTTTCCATCGTTAATTGTTGATGCGATTAAACGATAAGTTTTTCAAGTAAGTAGATTTAGCATAATAATTGCATGAGTCATAGCGTTTCTTTATATGCTGTAATTCTATGTTCGATGAAAATGAGAACGCAACATAAGGGGAATTCCTTAAAGCTACATAATATGAATTAAATTGAGCATAAGAAATATAATACTAATTATAAAATTGGCAGAAAGTAGTCTTTCTGCTTTTTATTTTGCAAAGGGAACGAATATAATATGCAACCTATAAAACAAGTGGCATTAACATGTATTACTCATGATCCAACAGGGAGCTTATTATCTACAATAAAAGAGCTAAAAGAGAAATTAATACATTTAAATTATCATAAAAAATATATAACAATTAGTAATGTAACACTTAAAGAAATTGTAAAAGAACTAGAGGAATGTAACTTCCATATAAATATAGTAGAAAAATCAGGGGTAGGGAACGCACGTAGGGACTGTTTGAAGTATGTTAGTAACTATAATCATGATTACTATCACTATTGTGATTTTGATCGTTTGCTAACTTGGATGAAAGAATATCCAGCTGAGCTTAATTCGTTCATTCAGAATATAGCGGATGTAGATTACTTAATCATCGGCAGAACGGATCGAGCTTTTCAGACACATCCTGAAGAATGGCAAGTTACAGAAACAGTATCAAATAAAATTATGTCATTACAATTAGGGAAACAAGTAGATATTACAGCAGGGTCATGTGGGATTTCAAAACAAGCAGCTGATTACATAATAAAATATTCTAAATGCAGAATGACTGATGGTGAATGGCCGATGATTATAAAAGAATTTACCGATTTTAAAATCGAGTATATTGCAGTAGATGGTTTAAAATACGTCAATAGTCTTAATCAAGATAATATTACTGATCCAATAAAAGCATGGTCAACCAGATTAGAACTTGCATATACAATAAGTCAATCAATTATGAATATAACAAAAACTAATTAAACTAAGTGAGTGAATAGATATTTCTTTTTTTTATAAAATCGTGTAAAATGGAACGTACATTCGTATTTGAAGGGGGATAATTAATAATGTTAGCTGTAATAGATAAACAAGATAATGAATACGTAGTACAATTTGATCGTCATTTTTCATATTCAATAGAAGAAGTTTGGTCAGTTTTAACAGAAAACAGTAAGTTAAAAAAATGGATGTCCAATTTGCAGATTGAAAGCCTTAAAACAAATGGTGTAATAAAGTTCGACATGATGGATGGTTCATTTATAAATATTGATATTATAGAGTGTCAAGTAAATTCAGTGCTTGAATTTACTTGGAATAAAGATCGGGTCCGATTTGAAATACATAAAGAGGATAATGGTACCCTTTTACTTCTCAAAGAATATATTCACGAATTAACTGATCATACACCGAAAGATATAGCTGGTTGGCATATTTGTTTAGATCTTTTTTCTGCCGTTCTAGAAGGAGAAGAAAAAGAATTTTCTAAAGATGAATGGCAACAACGGTTTGAAATATATAAAGATAAGGTTCTTGAATTAAGAGGATAATAACGTTAAAGGTTATATTAATTATGTAATTATTATATTATAAAAGTGATTATTAAGATTAAAAATGGTTGGTAAGTGGTATTTGTTGTTTTTGTTAATTTTTTGTTTTATTGTCTGTTTTAAGGATAAATAATTAAAGAAATATAATTCAAGTGTTATAAACAGTTGACTCTCACACAATGTCATTGTTTAAGATAAAGTTGAGCTTCAAAGTAGATGTAACTTATAGGAGGAAATCATGTTTAAAATAGGGGATTTTTCGAAACTATCTTCCATTAGTATACGTATGTTGAGACACTACGATAAAGTTGAATTATTACAACCAATAAAAGTTGATGAGCAGAGTGGATACCGATACTATTCAGCAGCCCAATTAAAGAAAGTAAATCAAATTCAAACGTTAAAAAATATGGGGTTTAATATCGCTACCATTAAAGAAATAATAGAATGCGATAATATAGATGGTATTAAGGAGCAGTTTTTAAATCGTAGTGCTCAAATTAAAAAAGACATGACTAACCTCAAAAAACAATTACGTCTCCTCGAAGACTCAATGAAAACGATGAGAGAGGATGTTGTTGAGATGAATTATCATGTTTCAATAAAAGAAATTCCAGAAAGAACTGTAGCTAGTGTTAGAAAGATTATTCCATCGTATAATTGCGAAGGTGATTTATGGAGTATATTAATGCAAGAAATTCAAATGGAGAATATTAGTATTGACCATCCGAGTTATAATATTGCGGTTTTCCATGATCGTGAATACAAAGAAAATGATGTAGATATAGAAATACAGCTAAGTATTCTAGGAAAGCACGAAAATACAAAAGACGTTACATTTAAAAATGTGGAATCAGCTAATGTAGCTTCTATAACAGTTAATGGAAGTTATGAACAGATGACAGCTGTAAATGAAGCTGCGGCAAAATGGATTGAGACAGAAGGTTACGAATTAGCAGGCCCGATGTTTAATATTTATCATGTGAGCCCAGCAATGGAATCAGATCCTAATAAGTGGGTTACAGAAGTTTGTTATCCAGTTAAATGATGATAAAGAAAAAAGGCATTATAATATGCCTTTTTTCTTTATAAACTTATCCGTAATTGCAATTAACCAATCATAGTTATCTGTCCTTCTATTATAGTTTTCGTATCGGACTATATAAAGCAATAAAGACTTCAATTAATTTAGTAAAAGCAGCTAAAGCAAATATAAACACTGGATTATAGGCTGAAATAATACCTCCTACTAATGCCCCGAGTGGCATAGCTAATCGTGTAAGTACACGTGAAAATCCTAAAACTCTTCCTTGCATATTTGATGGAACTGTTTCCTGGCGAACGGTGGCTACAATTGTATTCCATGCAATATTGCAAGTCATTGCGATACCGAAAGCAATTCCGGGAGCGAGCCAATATGTGCTCCAAAGCGCAAAAGTTAAGCCAATTGCTCCAACAAATAGGAGTAAAGGAAATAGTATACCGCGCTGCAACCTCTTTTCTAAAGAAACTGCAATCAAGCTTCCTAAAAGACCACCTATTCCAATTAATGAATAATTAACCCCACTTTGTTCTGGGGTAAGATGTAATGTGGATAATAAATAATACATGAATACACCTAAAACTGCACTTGCTCCAAAGTTTCCTATCATAGCTTGAAAAGATAAAGCTAAATTTAAGCGGTCATTTTTGAGCCATTTAAATCCATTAACCAAATCAGATAGTACATTTTGAAGTGTATTTTTATCTTCACATTTTTTATTTGTGGTTTTTATAGACGGTAATAACATCACAGCAACTAATGTTGCAATAAATGAAAGAACATTAATCCAAAGCAACTGAAAGCCGCCAATAAAAGAAATGAAAACTCCAGCTATCATTGGACCAAATAAACTAGCTAATTGATTGACCATTTGATAGAAAGAATTGGCTTTCGTTAAGGATGCTCCAGCAATTTGCGGAATGACTGTAACAGTTGTTACATCAAAAAGCATGGACATAACTGCTAACATAAAAGTAATTATGTATAAATGCCAGATTTCTAATAGATGTAATGAATGTAGTATTGGAACAAGACTTACTAAAATAATATTAGTAATATCCGCTACCAAAAGTAACTTTTTTCGATCATAACGATCAATTATTACACCAACTAAAGGGCCAAATAAAACGATTGGCAATATGTTAATAGCAAATAAAGAACTCATAATTACAGCTGAACCGGTTAATTGATAGGCAATCCAAGGTAACGCAAAAGTATATAGTGAGTCCCCAATTCGTGAAATGAGTAAACCAAAAATGAAAATCTTGTATTCTTTAGTAAAAGTTGTCTTTACGGTAAGGCTACGTTCTTGCATAAGTTTCACACTGTTTATACCACCTTTATTATAGAGAAATTTGAAAATAATTCGTCCAATATTTGTTATGTATAGAATTCTAGGATTATTTTGTGAATCCTACTTTTTAGATGTATTTTAAGGAGGAAATAAAAATAAAGGCAGTTTTTTGGGTTGAAGCTTATTTAAGAACATAACAAAATTATAGTAAACTGGTTTGTGAGATGGTTAATTTAGGAGGGGAAATATTGATACATATAGATAAGAATGTACGAACATCTGGTGCGTATGTAATGTATAAGAATTCATTTGTTTTTCAAGTGGGACCAACGAGTGAAGGTGATACATTAGGTGTAGTAAGACTTGGAGGACATAAAGAGGCGGATGAAACAGCAGTAGAAACTGCGAAAAGAGAAGTGAAAGAAGAAGCTTCTATCGATATTACTATATTAAATTCACCAACTACATATTATAAAGAGAATTGGAATGCACAATCAAAGAAAATAAAAGTAGAAAATGAAGTCAATCCAATATTAATTATTGATAGTCTAGATGAAAGTTTATCTATCATGTATGTCGCCTATTCAAAGATTCCACCTAAACCATCTTCTGAAACGAATGGACTACTATTACTTTCATTGAGTGATATTGAATTAATTTGCACGGGGAAAATAACATTAAATGATTATATCAATCAAGGCGGAGTTGCTATATTGAAAGAAACAATGGATAAAGAGTTAATTTTACAATCTTTTCCACAACTTATGTTTTTATCAGAACTTTTAAAAGAGGATCCTGTATTACTTCAGCAGTTTCTAAATTAGAAAAAACTTAAAAATATACCTTTATTGATGGTGTGTATCAAATAAAAAGACTTTTGAAGCTAACATATTCATACTAAAGTTGTAGTTTTCATATGAAAAATCCATCCTTCCGTTTGATTTTATCTATTTATAATTGTAATACAATACGAATAGATAATAAGAAACAAGGGGGAATGTAACGTGATTACACATATATCAGATATAAAATTACAAACGGTTTCCATAGAAGGGGTAAAACAAGTATATAAGGACATATTATCTTTTCCAATAAAAAAAGAAACGGCATCTTTTATTCAATTTGAAGTAACACCATACACAACAATTAGTTTTCAAGAAGTATACGAACCAATCGCACCTGCGCACTTTGCTTTTGAGATTCCATATTCAAAATTTCATGAAACTGCAAGATGGCTTGAAAAGTCTGGATTACTCATTGTGAAATGGAAAGATGGTCATACAATTGATGAAGAGAGCGGCCGATTCAACTTATATTTCAGAGATGGTGATGGAAATCTACTCGAAATTATCGCACATAGTTATGTTAAAGAAGATGTACTAATACCGCATTCACCATTAAACGTTTTATATGTAAGAGAAATCGGTCTTCCCGTTCAAAGTGTACCTGTTTTTACGAAATGGTTAAAATCAAATCTAGATATGAAAACGATGGAAGATGGGGATATTTTTAACTTTGTTATAGGTGGCACTGCATATATTGTTGCAACTTGGTGGCAGAGACCATGGATTCCGATTGCGATGAAAGCTTTACCACCGAAAGTACATGTTTCTTTTGGAACACCAGATCAAGCATTTTTACAACGCATACAAAATAACTTGAAGAAGAATAGTGTTCCATATGAATGTAAACATAATGAAGTATCATTTATTCAGCAAGGATATTCATTTACTATCTTGCATACACCAAATCTCCATGCTGATATTCCAAGTAAATTAAATTTACCGCTTTCTATTTAAGGATGGAAAGTGGTAGATTTTTTGTATCTTCGTGAAGAAGGTTTTTGTTATGTTTACAGTGAATGTAAAGAAAGGGAAAAGGCACTATTCAAATTTATTTTATGGAGGTAAACGAAATGAATCTAGATAATCTGATTGCAAAAGGAAATACAGCAGAAATTTATCTATATGACAATAAGATTGTAAAATTATTTAAAGATTACCTCCCAAATACAGAGTCTATGAATGAAGCAAAAAAACAAAAATATGCGTATTCATGCGGGCTATCAGTTCCAAACGTATTTGAAGTGACTAAGATACAAAATAGACAGGCAATTATTATGGAATACGTAAAAGGGGACAGTATAGGTGATCTCCTGCTTAATAATCTAAATGAGGCAGAGTATTATATAAATATTTGTGTGAATGAACAAAAAAAGATTCACGCTATACGTGTGAATACGGGTGAAATGGAAGCAATGGAGGAAAGGTTAGAGCGTCAAATTAAATCTGTACATAAATTGGATGAAAAACAAAAGGAAAATATATTGAATAAGTTACATTCAATCAAATTTGATTCTAGATTATGCCATGGCGATTTCCATCCATTTAATCTAATTTTAAGTGAAAAGAATGTAAGTATTATAGACTGGGTAGATGCTTGTTCAGGTGATATTCGTGCAGATGTGTTTCGTACATATTTATTATATGCGCAGTCTCATATAGAATTAGCAGAAATGTATTTACAAATATATTGCCGTAATACCGACCTAACAAGAGGGGAGATCTTTCAATGGGCTCCTATTATAACTGCAGCTAGATTTTCTGAGAAGGTATCTCCGCAAAATGAAGTGGATTTAAACAAATTATTGAATCAGTATTTATAAGTAATACAACAAAAGTTGTCTAGTAGCTAATTAATAAATACTGTTGTTTAACTACAAGGGAACTTTAGTTAAACAACAGCGTTTTTAAACAATAGGTATATTTAGTTTCAATCTTCATCCTATAAAGATTCATTATCCGTACTTGTTCCTCAGTTAATTCTTCCTTATCCCAATACATGTGCATTAAGCTATATTCAAAAATCTCCTTTAATTTAATAAACAATGGAAACTTCTCGATCATCTCTTTAGGTAGTTCATTTTCCTCTTGATACCCTTCAAATAGAGCTTTTGTAATAGAATGCTCATAGTCAATGATATTCCCATTTCCAGCAAATGAATATTCTAAAGCACTATAAATAGGAACAGCTAAATCGAATAGGTAAAAATGTTTTTCGCAATCTTGAAAATCAATCATTGTTATGGTTGAATTGTTTTCAACTAAAATATTTTCTAGCCATAAATCTCCGTGAATTAAGCCGTAATTTGAAGTGGATTTTTGTAGCTCTTTTATAGAATTTAAAACTTTAGATGCAATTTCCCTAATAGTAGTTTCTTCTTGAGGAATATACTCAAGGAAATTATATTCCTCATTCTCATACCAGTCGTTAATATATTTAACCGGTTTAGCTTTTTCAAAGATTTTAGATATACGATGCAATTTTCCGATTTGTTGACCAAGTTTTTTAAATATAGTAGAATTCCATTCGCACCTTGGTAAATGTATACCAGGAGCAGCTTTATATAATACTGTAAAAAGCTCCTTGTCTAATGTTAATTTTTCTACAAGATTCCCTTGTAAAGAAGGGAGTATTGGTGGAACATCTAAACCGTTTTCGTATAAAAAATTCGTATATGTAACTTCTTCTAATTGTTCTTCATATGTTTTGTAGTTTGTAATTCTAATGAAGTATGTTCCTTGTTCTGTAAGACATTTATACATTTCATTTGTTATTGGTGTAATGTTAATAAAATTCAACGGATATAGTTCATTTATGAATTGAAGTTTTTCTTTTTCTAGTTTGTTCATTGTAACGTCCTTTCTAAACTTTTATTTTTTAATTAGAGAATTAAAAGAATCTTATTTTACAAAATTCTAGTTTCATTTTTGAAATCCTTTAAAATGAAATATGATGTAAATTGACCTTTAATAATTAGTTAGGTCTTGCCAGCATACGAATTAACACTAAATTGAAAAATGAATAGAAGGTATGTCAAAATAAGATAGGTAAAAAATATAAAACTAATACTCATATATAGATTTTATAGAATGGCTCATGTTTTAAAACACAAGAAATATCAAAAGAATGAAACGCACTTCTCTTATACTTTTATATAAGGAGTGAAGGAAATGAATGAACATATACAGCAGATGATTGATTGGATTGAGCGCAATTTGAAAAAGGGATTTTCATTAGATGAATTATCTCGTTATATTGGGTATTCTCCTTATTATTGCTCTTTTAAATTTCATCAAGTAACGGGTTTCAGTATTAGACGTTATATTCTTCTTAGAAGGTTGTATTTATCTACAGAAGATTTAAAGACTGGTAGGAAAATAATTGAGATCGCATTGGATTACGATTACTCTTCCCAAGAAGCTTATAGTAGAGCTTTCAAAAATGTTTTTGGAATGAATCCCAAAGAATACCAACTTAGCAAAATGCCTATTCAATCATTTGTTAAACTCAATTTAAATAATGAAGGGGCGTTTAATATGAATATTTCTAGAAAATTAGAGGTTGAACAGTTACGAAATAGGAAGAGTGAGCTATTTGATAAAGAAGTACTTAACATATTAAATGGTCAAGTTATGTATGAAGAATTTAAAAACGAAAAGTTAATGGGTGATTCTGATTATGCACCATTTAATGAGGCGATGTGTGTGAACCCCGCTACTATAAAAGTTTTTGATGACGATTTTATTAAAACAAGAGCGGAAGGACACAACAGTTCCGTAGAAAGTTATACAAAAAAGGTTATAGATCCGTTAGAAAAACTTTTTACGAAAAAGTATAAATGTATTGTTTTATGGTTTGGTGAAGATATGTTTTGCCAAATGAACTTACTTACCATACTTACTTATCTTGAACAGTCGTTTTATGAAGGGAAGGTATACTTAAATAGCTTCAGAGAAGATGAATTTAAAGTAAATCAAATTGAACTTGAATTAGGAAATTATTCTTCGGTATACAATGAAGTATTAGTAAATCATAAAAAGACTTTCTATAAGGTACCACCTGTAATGTATCAGGCTATAGATTTATATTTAGAAATGCTAACAGAAGATAATACTGTAATGAAATTTCTCTCTAAAAATAAAGATTTATCAACTCAAGAATTATTAACAAAGTTGTTTCAGCTATTTCCAACAATCGGATATGGGGATTCTCAGTACATAGAGCTGATTAATAAAATAAAGAAGAAAGCTGAACCTAAAATATAGGAACAGCTTTCTTTTTACAATTGTTCAAGTAACTCTAATTCTCCCTCTACAAATAACATTAGTTCTTTAATTATTTCGCCAGAAAAATCAAAACGAATTCCAGCTGCTTCATATACTTCCGTTAAAGATTTAGAGCTACCTAATGATAAGGCTTTTTTATAATTTTCAAGTGCTTGTTTAGGATTTTCTTTATATTGTTTATACATTTGCAGCGCACCAAATTGTGCAATTGCATATTCGATGTAATAGAATGGTATTTCGAATATATGTAGCACAGGTAACCAGCCAGTTGCAACCCAATTTTCATACCCCTCAATATTTACTACATTCGATTGGTAAGTGTTATGTAATTCTAAATATTTTTCATTTCTTTCTTTAGCTGTATGATTAGGATTTTCATACATCCAATGTTGGAATTGATCAACTATAAGCATTTGTGGCAAATATTTAACAATATCTTTAAAGAACTCTAATTTTACTTCTATAAATTCTTCTTTATTTTCATAAAAAGTATCCCAATACTCCATCGAAAACAATTCCATTGTCATACTAGCTAGTTCAGCTGATTCTGAAGGGATTTCTAAATACTTTTGAAGTTCTAACTGCTTCATACAATCATTATGAATACTATGGCCCATTTCATGGAGGAAAGTAGTAACATCATAATGTGTATGATTGAGATTCATGAAAATAAAAGATAATTGAGAAGCAGGTAAATATTCGCAAAATCCTCCTGGTCCTTTTCCTTTACGACTTTCTAAATCTAAGCAATTATTTTTATGCATACGTTCCAGTAATGCGGAAAATTCATGGTCAAGTTTGTGTAAAATATGAGAACTTTTTTCGATTAAATCACTCGCTTTTTCAATAGGTTTTAATACTTTTTGATTTGGTGCGGTTGCTTTTAAATCCCATGGACGAAGACTTTCTACTTGAAGTTCAGATTTTTTCTTATTATATATTTTATCGATAAGTGGTACTACGTATTTACGAATAGATTCGGCAAGCTCATAGCAATCTTCAGGCGTATAATCAAATCGTTCATGTTTTTTAAACATATAATCACGATAATTATCTAATTGAATGTTTTTCGCCTTTTGGTGACGGATTGCAATTAATTCATTTAATATATGTTGTAATTTATTTTCAACAGATAAAAACTTTTCGGAAATAAGCGTTTTTGCCTTTTTTCGTATATGACGATCCGGATCTTGTAAGTAAGACTGTAGTTCAGTAATTGTTTTCTCTTCACCGTCCCATAATGCAGTTAAACCACCTGTAATTTCGAAGTATTCGGTTACTAATTTGTCTTCGCTTATTTCTAAATCAATGTTCTTTTCACAAAATAATGTTTGCGCATTCTTAATTTTTTTATCTAGTAAGCTATACGTTTTTGGATCAAGTTCCATTCGAAAAGGAGACTCTAAATATTTATTATCAAATGAATTTTGATAACGTTTCAAAAGAGGTCTTACAAATTGCTGATCATATTCAAAAGTATCTTTTATTTTTTTATTATCCGTATTACATTGAAAGGCGATATAGTGCGATCTTAATTGTTCTTCAATTTCCCAAATGACTGTAGATTGCTTTTTTAACCAGTTTTCAAGCTCTAGTTTTGAAGAAATCTCTTCATTTAATAAAGTAGAAAGAGCATTTTCTAATTCTAGTACATTACTAATATCAATCGTATTTAAGTGCTGCATGACATATCCCTCACTTTTTATTTATTCATGGAGATATTCTATTTATTAATTGTAATTTCCTTTTTAAGAGGAGAAAATGTGAAATAATGTTAAATTTAAAAATTATAGAAGGTATTTATATGTGAAAGTAAAAGGTTATCGTAAATGAAAATTTACGGAGGGAAGTGCAATGAACAGAGGAAAGAAGTTGATTGTATTTTTATTTTCAATTGCTTTATTGTGTGCTTGTGAGCCTGAAATGGAAGAATCCAAAAGTGAAGATTCTATAGTTATGGATATTGCTACAGCAGCGGTAAAGAAGGAATCTTTTTTTAGTGCTGTTAAATGGGATGAAAAAGCAAGAATAGTAGATTTAGAGATTGCTGATAGCGAAAATGCTAATGAAATAAAAAAAGAAATTAATAAAAGATTGCAAATTCAAGGCATTATGTCTTATAAAGTAAATATATCTCAAAGAAACAAGGAGATTGTAAATGCAGAACATAGATGGGAGTTAGTTTTTGGACAGATATTTGATGACGTATTCAGAAAAAATGGATATGAAGGGTTTGGGATTCAGCAAATAAATTATAAAAAGAATCAACCTGTTGCCATTGATATAAAAACTAAGATTAGCGATGATGAAGTAAGAACGAGGGAACTTGGGCAGAAAATAGAAAAAGAGATTGAAGGTGTACTTAAAACAGAAGCAGTAAAGAAATGGATTGAAAATGATTCATATGCTATTGGGATTTACGATATAGATAATCGAAAAATTAATTAATTGAGGAATGAATGCTATATGGATGAAAAATCGATGTAATTAAATATAAAATTGCTGAAGGAGGTGTAAAATGTATAAGTATTTACGTATTTTTAATGATATAGAAAACATGATTCAACATGGAGAGATAAAAGAAGGACAGAAATTACCATCAATACGGTCACTCGTAGCGCAATATGAATGCAATAAGGCAACAGTTATACGTGCGCTTCATGAATTAGAAAAGCGTCACATTATATATTCTGTCCCTCAAAGTGGATACTACGTTGTTAAGAAATCTGGGAGTACTATAGAAAATAAAGAGATAATTGATTTCGCTTCTTCAGCACCAGATCCTGATGTTTTCCCGTATTTAGATTTTCAGCATTGTATGAATAAGGCAATCGATACTTATAAAAATGATTTGTTCGTATACGGAACACCGAAAGGGTTACCATCTTTAATTCCAGTCATTCAAAAACAGTTGGCAAATTATCAAGTGTTCACGAAAGAAGACAATATTTTTATAACGTCAGGTGTGCAGCAGGCACTTGCAATATTAACTTCTATACCATTTTCAAATGAAAATGAAACAATATTAGTTGAACAGCCAACGTATCATTTATATATAGAATATCTAGAAATAAATAAAGTTCCTGTAATCGGTATTAAACGTACGAATGAAGGTATTGATTTAAATGAATTGGAGCGTATTTTTCGAACTGGTAAAATAAAATTCTTTTATACAATACCGAGATATCATCATCCACTTGGAACCTCTTATTCTAAAGATGAGAAAGAAAAAATTGTACTATTGGCTAAGAAATACAATGTATTTATAGTAGAAGATGATTATTTAGCAGATCTAGAAACAGATTCAAAAGCCGATCCGTTATATAGCTTGGATCATAGTAATCATGTCATATATTTGAAAAGTTATTCTAAAATTATTTTTCCGGGTTTACGAGTTGGTGTAGCAGTTATTCCACCGATTATTTCGAGTGCTTTCCATACATATAAAAAAATTTTAGATATAGATAGCCCAATGATATCCCAAGCTGCTTTAGAAATTTATATAAAGAGTGGCATGTTCGAACGCCATAAAAATAAAATTAAATCTTCCTATAATAATAGATCAAAAAAACTAGCAGAAGCATTAGAAAGAATGCAGAGTGAAAACCCGCTTTTATTCACATATAAAAAGCAAAATACAATTGGAATCCATACTTGTTTAGAAGTACATAAAACAAGTATTTCGGAAATGTTGATACAAAGACTAAGTGAAATGCAAATCAGTGTTGATACGATTGATAAAAATTATTTGAAAGGTTTTCCGAAACAAAGACTATTAAAGTTGAACGTATCGAATGTAAAGGAAGATAGGATTGAGGAAGGAATTCGTAAAGTAATGGAGGAAATCAATCAAGTGGAACGTCTAAATTTTCAATTTAAAAAAGAATAAAGTGAATAAGGAGGTTTGTTGTGAGGCGTAAAATAATTCTCTTGTTTGTGTGTACCGTTGTAATAATTTGAGCTATAGTTGTGACTAATTATTATAAAAAAGAAATGCATTGCCGTTGGTAAGTATTCAAGAGGTATTATCATAGGTCAAAATAACGAACCTATATTTAATGTGAAAATTTATGAAGGTTCTATTAAAGGTAAGGAACGCAGTATTTCAAATGCAGTAGGTGAATTTGAAATACTAGATGGAGTTTGTGGTGAGATTGTATTACAATTCGTTACTCCAGATGGAGAAACCTATACGAAGAAATATGATAGGAAGCATATACCAAAAGTTTAAAGCTTAATTAGAAACATAAAGGTGAATAAGATGAAACCATTACGGAGAAAAGTAGCAGTTGTGGCCGGAGCAATTATATATATAACTGGATAATTATATATTTTTTAAGAGCACTCTTAGCAAAGGGTGCTCTTTTTCATCATAAATATTTACTTAGCATCTTTTTAAAGTGATTTTTATCATAATTTACATATTGTGTAGCTGTATTTCGTATGGGATCTCCCGCGTAAAATCTTTCGTATAATTCGTGTCTTGATCCTAATGGGCTTCCAATAATATCCCAGGCTAACTTAAATAATTTTGTGCGTTGTTCGGCATCTATATTTGTTCCTTTAAAGTGCTTTTTTAATAAATCAGCTATTGGACTCTGGAAATCAATCGAGCTTGAAGGAAGTTGAATGAAGCCACCTGCTCCAATTAATTGTAAAATTTCTATTGCACGGGGATAGTATTTAGAACCAAGATTCCTTGCAGTCTCGATATATTTAAAGTTTGGTAAATAAGTTTTTGTTTCATTTGTAGTACCTTCAACTTCTGCAGCAATTAAAAGTGCGCGAATTGTTTCGATTTGCATAATTAATTCTCCGAGTTTTTCTTGAACATGCAAATAAGTGTGAGCTCCAATTGCTTCAGCAATTTCAAAAGCAATCGCAGTTATAAATTCTAGCTTTATTAGTAATCGTACTATAGCTTGATGATAAGCTAAACTACTAGAGGCTGTATCTGATTTTATAGCCCATATTGCTTCTGGATTATTATAAAGTAAAACACGTTCCCAAGGGACAAATACATTATCAAAGATCAATAGTGCATCCATTTCATCGTACTGTGAGCTAATGGGGGAATCAACTGTGCTTGAAGTTGTATTCGCATACGGTTCTCTACAAACCATATGTAATCCTGGAGAATTGGCTGCCACGATAAGAAAGTGAGCTAAATCTTTTTGAGCGTCAGTCAGTTTTGTTAATGGGTAGATTAATAAATCATTTGAATAAGGAGAAGCAGTTCCTATCATTTTCGCACCACTTAAATAAATTCCATCAGAAGTTTCCTTTGTAACTCTTAGCAACCCTAAGTCATTTGCATTTAACATTGATTCTGTTGAGCGATTTATTTGTGGATCACGTTGGACTACACTTAAAAACAAGTGATTATCCCTAGCTTTTTCGTAATAAGATGCGATTTTATTTGGAAACTGTGCATCGAACTTTTTATAAAAATCTCTTGATACGTACCAGCCAGTAAGTCTTGATCTTGCGTAATCAGATAGTCTACTCATTACACCGTCTGTAGCATAACTCCATGTTTCAAATGCAGTTCTTCTCATTAATAATTCATTATAGGAATTGGGAACTAAAAATGATTTATGAACAAAGTCTTTCGTTTTTGGGCTCACATATCCAATAGAATCTCTCTGTTTGGGATCATCAAATAACGAAAATAAATTAGAAATGGTACATAGTGTCCCCGCAAAATTGTTGTCTGTAGTTACATCTACTTTTTTTCCATAGAGCCAAACATTTCGACCATCTTGTAAGCTCTTTATATAGTGATCCTTTAAATTTTGCATATTTCCTCCTTTTAAAGACTACTCATATATTTGTACATCTTTTAATGGTGGTGAATATACGTGGAATGTTATTGCTGTTGAATCTGTACCATTATACATTTTATGCACAGTATCTTTTTTTACGGTGAAAATATTTCCCTCTGTAAACTCTTCAATCCGTTCGCTATTTTTTTCGTACGTAATATTTTGTAGCGTACCATTGACTATTAATATACATCCTATAGATATTCCATGATCATGAATAAGAGTCTTTGCTTTGCTAGGGAAATTTAATACTAAAATCTCCACAAATTCAGACTTATAGATAACATTTCTTCCGTATTCAAGGTTAAGTGGTGAAGTAATAAAAGGAGATATTTTATGAAGTGTAATATTTAATGATTGAATAGCGGATATTAGATTTGCCGTATCGTAGTCAAATAAGTTATGAAACGCTTTTTTTATGTTATGAATCAATTGCATGTAAAACTTCCTCCTAAGCATGTACATTAAAAGAAAAAGTATATAGAGCGTAGTGAATTACATAATATTGTATTGAAACATTTAAAAAAAGTGACTTCTTTTACTTAGGAAAATCATTTGATTTGAAAATTATGGTAATTAATTCCGTTAACATGATATGCTTGAACTATATACTTTTTTATTGGAAAGGTGATGAAATGAATGGCAGTTCTTTTAGTGGAAAATCTATATCAAATGTCTATTGTTTTACTAATCTTATGTTCATTTTGTTTTTATAGATATTTAAAGAAAATAAAAAGGGAAAGAAAACTTACAGGTTTTGAAATTACGATGTATATCGTGACGCAACTTGCGTATTTCATTTGGGCGGCAACAACTTTTTTGAAAATGTTATCAGAATAGTAATCGTAATGTATGGTTAATTGTTTTATTAAATGCTGGGCAGAAATGTACAATAAATAAAGGCAAAGGACAAGGATAGGCTTATCTATTAGGTAAATAAATATAGTCGTTATCTAAATCGATTACAATATCACTTATAACGTCTTTACAAAAAGAGCGGGGAATACGTTCATAATTATGTCAAACACAAAACAGATCGATAAATGACCAGGTACAACGAGTTGTGTAAACAAAGAAGAGGTTTTGCTTTTCCAATATGTACAAATAGTATATATAGTATATTATCTTTCTTAATGTACATATTAAGTAAAATGTTTCATATCATGTACATAAAAGGCGGGGTAATATGGATGAAAAAAAGAAAAATGAAGAATTGATTAAATTTAAGAAACAATGGTTTAATGAAGATAATCAACCAGTAGCTGGAATAGAGTTAGCTTTACCGCCTGATATAGGCAGCATGTTAGACTTGAAATCAGTTGATGATAAAAGTGAAGAAAGTAATAATGAATAAGTTTAATCTTTGTATCCATTTGGGTGCTTTTTATTTTTTGGACAATGTAGTATTAAATCTTTATTGAAAAAAGGTAAATCAAAATAGATTGTTTGATTTTTACAAAAAAATTTAATTGAAATTCATTTAGAATGCTATATGAAATGGGAATGCTAATAATATTCACAATTAAAGGATTGGGCCATAATGAATATTATTTTGGAAAGCATTATATTAATTTTCACTGGAATGATAGCATTAAAAATGACTGGTAGTACATCTGTTAGCCAAATGACAAGAGCTGAAATTATTATAGTAGTATCGATTGGACGTATTATTGTAGAGCCTGTATTAAGTAGGAAAGTAGTCCCATCTATATTTGCGGCTGTAATATTTGCAAGCATACTTCTTATCATTCATTTCTTTGAATTGAAATCAAGGAAGGTGGAACGATTCCTAAATGGCAGTAGTTTTGTAATTGTTGAAAATGGAGAGATTATTAAAGCGAACTTGATGAAGGCAAAAATGTCTGAACAACAACTATATATGCAACTAAGAGAAAAAGGGATTCATGATTTAAAAAGTTTACAGCAAGTTACAGCTGAACCAAATGGGCGGATTGGTTACCAATTAATAGAGAAAGCTCAGCCAATCACTTTAGAAGTGTTAGAAAAAGTAATAGATCAGTACAATATAAAAAGATAATTTATCTTAAGAAAAATCAATACTACAACGGAAGTATTGGTTTTTCTATTTTTTTACACACTAATATAGGGGAAATAATAAGCCAATCTTAAAATTAGATATAGGCTTATTATTATGCTATATTCAATGAACCTATAGTGAATGTGGTGAAAAATTAATTTGGCATAGGTAACCGCAGCACTAAAATTTATAAGTTTTTAATGTGATACTAAAAATAGGATTAGAACAAGGAGATAGAATCATAATGGAATTTTGGGAATCAAGTTTTATTGAGAAACAAACGATGTGGGGTTTTGAACCTACAGAATCTACAATTTTGACAAAAGATTTTTTTCTAGAAAAGAATGTTAAGGATATATTAATTCCGGGTATTGGATATGGCAGAAACGCAAAGGTGTTTATCGATAATGATATAAATGTAACAGGGATTGAAATTTCAAAAAGAGCTATTGATTTAGCGAAACAAAACGGATTAGAAGATATTAGTATATATCACGGCTCGGTAAACGAAATGCCTTTTGATAATAAATCTTATGATGGGATATTTAGTCATGCTCTTCTTCATTTGTTGAATGAACAGGAAAGAGAGAAATTTATTAAAGATTGTTATAATCAGTTAAAACCTGGTGGATATATGGTTTTTACAACTGTTTCTAAAAAGGCTCCAATGTATGGCAAAGGAAAACAGTTGGATAAAGATTATTATGAGATAATGGAAGGTGTAAAAATGTTCTTCTATGATTCTGAATCTATAAAACAAGGTTTTGAAAAATATGGATTAGTACAAGTTTCGGAAATTGATGAACCAAATAAAAACATGGCAAATAAACCTGCAATTAATTTCTTAATGATAAAATGTAGAAAAGACCTGTGAAAAATTAGTATATATTAATTGTATATTCTGCATAAATAATAAAGGCAAACATACTAGGAATTATAAATGAACTAGAAGTCTGAATAAAGATAAATCTAGAGAAACAAGATTAGATAGCGCTTAAAATACGGGGAAATACAGTGATAAAATTAGAAACAAAATGTGTTTAAATATTTTTTGTGGAGTTTTAATGTCAGAAAAAGAAGAAGAGGAGAAAATATGATTTTAGGGATTTCATATTTTGATATTTTTTGTATTATAAGTATTGTCTTGTTTTTTTTCGCTTTCTGGAGATTGAATGCTTGGTATAATAAGAAACATAATGTCCCTAAAGTTTTTCAATGGTTTCCTAGAAGGTGGGGGAAAAGAAAAGTTTCAGAGCATTTATCTCAACTAAATAAAAAGTTAAAAGCTGAAGGGAAAGGGATTTGGGTTACAATCTATGCTATAGATTTGTATATCGTAACTATTCCTTGTACAGTAAAAAAATATAAATCTTAATACATATATGTTTATAGAAGCGACTGTTTCTTTTAAAAGATACGATCGCTTCTATAAATTTGTCAATGTAATGCAATTAAGTGATGTATCGTTATCTCAAAGTATCGCTTTAAATACTTTTAATGAGTTTTATCCCCTCAACAAAGAAAAGTACTAAGTGTACAGTGTTCATTACAAACCATAACATGAGCTTTGAGTTCTTCACAGTTTTCAACTGATTTGATTTTGTATTAGACAATTCTATCTTTAAAGACATTAATATAATAGTATTAGACATAAAACCTAACAATATAAATCCGAATAAAGGTAAGTTTGTAATAGCGCCTATTACCATAATTCCTATGTATATTATAGTTAGCTTCTTAATATACTGTGTATCTTCTTTTAATTTATCTATATTTTTGGTTTTGAACCAGTTTCTTACTATTCTTACAAAAACAATAATTTGAAATACTAGGACAATTATACTTACAAAGAGAAGGAACAAAGTTCTTGAATTATTTTCCATTAAACCATTCATTTCATATGTACCCCTTTTATTTATGTTTATAGTATGAAAATGTAATTTTCATAGAACCTTCATGTGATTAGTAACGGTACTAGTTCTCTATTTTCATGTTACTCTATCCTTGTTAATTATGGAAAAGGACAAATCTAAGCATTTAACTGTTAGAATGGTATACCCTTTATATATTTTAGGTTAATTTTGATTGTTTGCATATAATTTTATATTTTAAAAATAGTTTTGGCTTATCTTTTTTAGGCTATTTGCAATGAGTTGAATAACCTTTATTCTAAAACAGTAATTAATAAAATTATTTAGTGTTAATATAAATTCTTAGATATTGATTGTGCACAAATAAAAAGGACAAGCATATAATATAAATACCTTTTAACTTTAAGTAACCTTAACTTTCGTTAATAGGGTATCTCAAAATCCCCAAAAGAGCACTTGCGGAAACAAGTGCTCTTTTATTTTTTGTTTATTTAAGATGAATAAATTTCTTTAAACCCGTATGGGATTTTAAGCCATTATTTTATATAAAGTGGTAAAATAAATAGGGGAAATGTTTAAGGGGGCGGGAGATTTGAAACTAAAAGAGCTGGCGAATTTGTTATTGATTAAAGAAACTATTGGCAATATGGATGTAGAAATTACAGGGTTAGAAATGGATTCTAGAAAGATAACTGATGGAGATCTATTTATATGTGTATCAGGTATCGATGGTTTTCTTGAAGATCGACATCAATTTGTTGAAGATGCAGTGAAGAATGGTGCTGTAGCGTTAATTGTAGAAAGGGATGTAAATATTGAGATACCTAAAATAATTGTTAAAGATGCTAGGTATGCTATGGCAGTTATTGCGTCACACTTCTATGGTTATCCATCTAATAAAATGAAGCTAATTGGAATTACAGGTACAAATGGAAAAACAACTACTTCCTATTTACTTGAAAAAATTTTAAGTGATTATGGATATCATACGGGGCTCATGGGGAATAACGGAGTGAAAGTTGATTCAAAATGATTTGAATTATAAAGTAGAAGTAAATCGTGAACTTGCAATAAATCACGCAATAAACATGGCATCTTCTAATGATATTGTTTTGATTGCAGGGAAAGGGCATGAAACGTATCAAATTTTAAAAGATTCAACTATTCATTTTGATGATAAAGAAAAAGCTCGACAAGCAATTATTAATAAATGAATGAATTCAATTACTAGCTGAATAGTATTTCTAATAAAAATAATGTTTTAGATGAAGTAATAACGAAGCAATTTTTTGAAGAATTTATAATTGAAAGGTAAGGGTGTTTCTCTGAATATATGAGGGAAAAACCTTACCTTTTATAGTTTTATTTCTGAACAACAAACGTAATAGCATTTGTTTTTAATTGAATATGCCTTTCATCGCGAACAATATTATAAACTAATTCTTTTATTTCAACTTTAATTTCTTTCCATTCCTTATAAATAGTTTTTAATAGATGTATCATATCTTCAGTAGGAAAGTTAATTTCAATTAAAGCATCTAATTCTTCATTTGTATGTAAGTCAATTTCTTGTATGTTCGAATTAATAATTAAACAATTCATACCGTCGCTTTTTGTACCTTCTTTCATAGAATGGAGCACGTTTTTTAAATCTTCTTCTGATTGAACATGCTCTAAACTGGATACTGCAACGATATAATCATAAGTATTAGGTTGGATATAGTAGTTTTCGATTGCTGCTTGTTCTATTTTCATATTATTAATTACACCATATTCTTTACTATAAGTTTGTAATTTTGTTAAAGCAGAATCAAGTAAATCCACACATGTAACAGTACCACTCGCATTTTGAATCTTTTGGGCAATGGGAATACTATTTCTTCCAACGCCAGAGCCGAGATCAAGTACTTGCAAGTTGTTGTTTCCTTCAAAATAATCCATCAAATCCATAACTGTTTTAACCGGCTTATACAGCCAAGAACCAGTTTCAAATAGTTTATATTGTTCATAGCAAAGGTCATGATATTTCTTTTCTTCTTGTCTAATGTAATCGATACGATTCATAGTGTTTCAGCTCCAATATTATTATTGCAAAATGAATGGGTAGGACAACCTTTTACATTTGTTTGAATTCGAAAAATACCACCAGCATGTGGATATTGCTTTAATTCGTCATCCGTCATTCTTGTTCTGGCTGTTGTAACATATAGGTCGGTTAAATTAGGCCCTCCAAATGTACAAGATGTTACATATAGCGCTGGAATCGGGATAATTAATATTTGTTCACCAGTTGAAGGGTTCCATCTAGTAATTTTTGAACCTCCCCAATGCGCAATCCATAAACAACCTTCTTCATCAATTGTCATACCATCAGGTAAACCTTCATTCTCAGAGAAAAGGATTACATCGCTTGGATTGCAAATTTCTCCAGTACTTATATCATAATGAAAACGAACTACTTTTTTAGTAGGTGTATCGATATAGTAAAGGTATGTATGGTCAGGTGACCAAGCAATTCCATTTGATGTATTTACATGTGAAACTTTTTTCTCTACGCTCCAATTATTATTTAAACAATACAAGGAGCCAGCAGCATTAATACCGTATGTATCTGTAGTACCTGCCCAAAAACGTCCTGCCGGATCACATTTTCCATCATTAAAACGATTTTTAAATAAATGTGGTTCAGGGTCAAAAATATGTGTCAGTTTTTCTGTTTTGATATTAATAGAATAAAAGCCATTTTCCATAGCTAGGAGTAGTACGTCATCTAAATATGGAACAACACAGCCAATTTGTTGATCGAGAGCAATTACTCGGTTTGTATTAGCGGTAGGACTAAATATGCATAATTGTTTCTCCACAATATCAACCCAGTATAAAAGTTGCTTTTTTTCATCCCAACATGGTCCTTCGGCTAAAATTGCTTTCGCATCTACAACTAATTCTATATTACTGTCCAAGATGTTCACCTCGCTTTATAAGATATTTATATAATTCGATAAGAATGAAGATAAACCTTTTAGTCAGAGGATATTAAGATTTGTACTATAGAAATTTGCTTTTCTTAAGTGATTAAAAAAATGTATATACCTGGAGAGGAAAATGCATATGATGTTTTATGAAATTGTTTGTTTTTCTTGTAAAAATATATTTCGTGTTTATGAAGGCAGTGAAAAATATAAGCGATTTAAAGAGAAACCAAAAGGGGTATATTGTTGTGATGAGTGTAGTCATAAAATTCAATTAGAGGCGATAAAGAATTTTTTTAGATAAGTATACGTTTTTGATTCGGAAAAGTTTGACAATAAAACTTTTTTAAATTATCATATGAAAAAACTAATATGTAAAATGGCATGGAAGAGAAGAGTAGTTAAGAAAGAATACGTACAGAGAGCTCTGGTAGCTGAGAAAGAGCAGTATACATCTTAATGAAAAAAGACTTGGAGCTGCGCAAGGAACTAATTTATTTAGGGATGGTGCGACGGGATCTCCCGTTATAGAGATAGGGTATAAGCATATTTTGCCGTACCTGAAGAGGTTAATATGGCGACATATTAACAAACTGAGGTGGTACCACGAAGCTAATAACTCTCGTCCTCAAGATGAATAATCTTGGGGGTGGGAGTTTTTTTAGTGCAAAAAAATGAAAATGTGAGAACAAAAATATAATTGAGGTGAGTAGTATATGCATTGGGCGTATGAAGTAGCACACGAATTAATTAGAAAACATCCAAACAAAGAAACTTTTGTTTGCGCATCTGGAATTAGTCCATCTGGTTCTGTTCATATTGGGAACTTTCGTGAAATCGTAACGACTTATTTTGTTGTAAGGGCGCTTCAAGATTTAGGGAAAAAGACTCGTTTTATATTTTCATGGGATGATTACGACAGATTTAGAAAAGTCCCTAAAAATGTTGATTCATCTTTTGTAAAGTATATCGGAATGCCATACTGTGATATACCAGATCCGTATGGATGTCATAATTCATATGCCGAGCATTTTGAAAAAGAGTTTGAGGAATCGCTTCAAGTATTTGGGATTGAAGTGGAATTCATATATCAACATGCTGAATATAGAAGTGGAAGATATAACAAAAACATATTGGAGGCTTTATATAAAAGAAAAGAAATATATGATATTTTAATGAGTTTTAAAACGGGAGAGTGTAGTGAAGAAGAGCGAGAGGGCTTTTATCCGGTTACATTATATTGTGAGAAATGCGGGAAAGATGCGACAACGATTACACATTTTGATGAAGTATTAAAAACAGTTCGGTATGAATGTGAATGCGGAAATCAAACTGAATTATCGGTATTAAATACAAATGAAATGAAACTGAATTGGAAAATCGATTGGCCGATGAGATGGATGATAGAGGATGTTGTTTTTGAGCCGGGCGGAAGAGATCATTCATCAGAAACGGGTAGTTATAATGTATCAAAAGAAATTGCGAGAAAAATATTCAATCGTGAAGCGCCTCATTACATTGCTTACGATTTTATTGGAATTAAAGGGCATCATGAAAAAATGTCTAGTTCCTCAGGGAATAGTATTACACCTAGCGAGTTGCTAAAAGTGTATTTGCCCGAAGTGATTCTATTTATGTTTGCAAAATATAGACCAGACGCAGCGTTTCATATCGGTCTTGATGAAGATGTGATTCGCAATTATACAGAGTATGAACGATTGAAAGATAGTTATGAAAATAAAACGCTCAAAAATGAAGATTTATTTGATGCAATTAAACTTTCTAGAGTTGATAGCGGATTTAAAGAATATCCGAAATTTAATCAAGTAGCAGGAACGTTGCCGTTATTAAATTTTGACTCATTTATTTTACAGGAGATATTAGAGAAAATAGATAGGAGCTATGCGTTAGATGAAATGAGAGCGATAAGTAATCGTGCAGAGCATTGGATAAGAAACTTTCAACCTGAAAAATTAATGGCGGTAAATCAGGAGAAAAATACAGAGTTTTATAACACATTAGAGGAAAGGCAAAAAAAATGGCTAGTAGAAGTTTGTAAAATACTGCGTTCAAATAAAGATTATTCAAACATAATGGAGCAATTTTATTCGATTTGTCATCATGAAAATAAAAAAATAATGAAAGAAAATCAAAAACAATTATTCACTATTATATATAAACTCATTATGAATCAATCAAATGGTCCTCGTATACCATTATTAATACATGTGGTAGGTATAGAAAAAACCATTGCATTATTAGAGTGCTAAAACAAAGTTAAAAGTAACGCAAATACCCACAGTTCTAAGTACTTGCGTTGCAAATTTTACTACCGTGAATACAATTTCGGACATTCGTCGCCACTAGGTTCATAAAAACAATGACTTTTAAACTGTCCTACAAACGGCTGGTTATACCATTGGGGCGGACAAGCTCCAACTGGACGGAAATACCAAAGAGCCCATCTTGCTGGCCAGCGCCACTCACCTTGTAAAACTTTTCGTGCGATTTCTTTTTCTGATTCACGAGCACGTTGATAAAAATATCCGTATTGTACAGCTTCAAATCCACCTGGGCTTTGATACACTGCATCACGTACGGTACGGAGTTGTTTAAAGTCTAAACAATCACAAAATACACGATTTACTACTACGCAGCCAACAAGTTGTTCACCTTGTCGACCTTCGCCTTCAGCTTCAGCACGCATTAAACGAGCTAGTAAATCAACATCGCTTTCGTTATATGGAATAAGGGGCATAGTGATACCACCTTTCTTTACCTGTTATAGTAAAGAGTGTATGTATGAAAATAAGCTAGGTGCTTTTCTATATGTAAATTTATTAATTTTTAACAGGAGCTTTTACGAAGAAAGCTAATTAGTAATTGTAGGTCAATATAAAAGGGGAGAGATAAAATGTTTCGAATTCAGAAAGAACATATCATTTACGCAATGTCACCCGAAAATAAACCATGTATGGAAGTGGAAATTGGGAGTCGCCTTATATTTGAAACATATGATTGCTTTGAAAATCAAATTGATTCTGAAGATGTTGTGTCCCAAGAATTAGATTGGAACCGGATTAATCCAGCGACTGGTCCGGTATATATTAATGGTGCAGAACCTGGTGACATATTAGTTGTAACGATTGAAAAGATAAAAATTGAAGAGCAAGGTGTTTTAACTACAGGTACGAATCTTGGTGTAATGGGTGAAGAGCTACATGAAAATACAGTGAAAATTGTCCCAATACATAATAAACATGTATTGTTTTCGAATGAACTACAAATCCCAATTAATCCAATGATCGGTGTAATTGGTACTGCACCGAAAGAAGAGAGTATTTCATGTGGCACACCGCATGATCACGGCGGGAATATGGACTGTAAAGAGATAAAAGAAGGGACAACATTATTATTACCTGTAAATGTTCCTGGTGCTTTATTAGCATTAGGTGATTTACACGCAGCGATGGGTGACGGTGAAATTGGTATTAGTGGAGTAGAGGTTGCTGGTGAGGTGACGGTAACAGTTCAGATTATAAAAGGAAAGAAATGACCATTGCCAATGGCTATTCAAAAAGAAAAAGTAATGACGATTGCTTCAGAGAAATTGCTAGATGATGCAGCGAATCGAGCTGTACGTAATATGGTGACATTTTTACATGAAGAATTAGAAATGTCTAAAGCTGATGCCACGCTTTTATTATCAGCAGCCGGCGATTTAAAAGTTTGTCAAGTTGTGGACCCGCTTAAAACGGCACGAATGGAACTAAGTATGGACTATGTGGAGAAGCTAGGTTTTAATTTGAGTAAATTTCATATTAAGTAAGAATAATAGAAGAAGGGTGCTTTTGTATAAAAGTATCCTTTTTAAATTTACGGATTAAATAAAAAAAGGTATTATTTATATAATTGCATATAAGATTGTGGATCGAAAAAGGAGTAAACACATGGTTAAAATTATGATTGTAGAAGACGATATGAAAATTGCAGAACTATTATCAACACATGTTGCGAAATATGGGTATGAAGGAATTATTGTATCGGATTTTCATAATGTATTAAATATTTTTTTAGCAGAACAACCAGAGTTAGTTTTATTAGATATTAATTTACCGAGTTTTGATGGGTACTATTGGTGTCGTCAAATTCGCGGAGTTTCTACATGTCCGATATTATTTATTTCAGCTCGTGAAGGTACGATGGATCAAGTCATGGCGCTAGAAAACGGCGGCGATGATTTCATTTCAAAGCCATTCCATTACGAAGTTGTAATGGCTAAAATTCGAAGTCATTTAAGGCGTGCTTACGGAGATTATGCACCGAAAGTAGAAGAACGGATGGTTGAGCAACAGGGTCTTTGTTTATATCCTGAAAGGCTTGTATTGAAGCTTAAGAATCAAGAAATTGATGTAACGAGAAATGAAGCTATTTTATTAGAAATGTTAATGAAAAATTATCCGCGTGTTGTGAGTAGAGAAGTGTTATTAAATAAATTATGGGATAGCGAATCCTATGTTGATGATAATACATTAAGTGTAAATACGACACGTGTTCGAAAAAAGTTAAAAACGTTACATATTGAGGATGCGATTGAAACGATTCGTAGTGTTGGATATAGATTGCATATTACTTGGGATACTGGTATGGAAAAATGATAAAGCTGTTTATACGTGATCATATACCACTTATTTGCTTTACAGCAATCCAACTACTAGCCATATTCCTCGTATATTGGTTTGATGGGCATAAGCATATCGCGACGGCATTGTATGCAATGTTTTTAGGTGCCTTTTTTATGGTAGGCTATTTAGTATTTCGTTACTTTACTCATCGTACTTTCTATGAACGATTAGCAAACCCGATGCAATCTTTAGATGAATCGGTTCAAAAATCTGATTTTGCAGCTATATCTGCTGCTCTTCAAGACTTGCTTGAGGTACAATATCGCCATTATCAAAATCAACTCCACATACAAGAGAGAAAAAATAATGATCATTTAACTTTTATGAATCAGTGGATTCATCAAATGAAAACACCTTTATCTGTAATAGAATTAATTACACAGGATGAAGTGGATCCACGTTTTGAAAGTATAAATGAGGAAACAGATAGGCTGAAAAAGGGGCTAGAGATGGCACTGTATGTCGCACGTTTAGAAGCATTTACACAAGATTTTTATGTGGAAAGAGTACAATTACATAAAATAGTGAATGATTCTGTGCATGAACATAAACGCTTCTTTATCCGGAATTTTGTATATCCAGAGCTTAAAATTGATAAGGACATTACAGTAGAAAGTGATGCGAAATGGTTACAATTTTTAATTGGACAAATACTATCAAATGCGATTAAATATTCATCTGGTAGTCGAGAGAAGATTAAAGTGAAAGCTTGTAAGGAAGGTAATAATGTTATACTTGAAATTGCTGATAACGGTGTAGGCATACCGAAGCAAGATTTGCCAAGAGTGTTTAAACCTTTCTTTACAGGAGAAAATGGTAGAGATTTTAAAGAATCAACTGGAATGGGGCTATATCTCGTATATGAAATTACGAAGCAATTAGGACATAATGTAGAAATCCATTCAGAAGTTGGTAAAGGTACTGTTGTACGTATTAAATTTTTTAATGTGTAAAAATAAGTAATCTAGGCTAAAGAACTTTGGAGTTAAGTTTTTTAGCCTTTTTGTATAGCGGTTATATGAAATGGTAAAACGTCATATTAGTATGTATAATGACACACTAATAAATACGATTGTTAAATTTGAAGGATTTAATAAAAAGCTGATAAATATTTTTGTAAGAAAAAAGCCACCCCCTTTGAAAGAGATAGCTTCATGGATCTATCCTATGTATAAGTGTAATGTTCGAATACGTGATATGTTTTGTGGACTATAATACAATTAGTCTTTTGTTTTTTCATGATACAGTATTGTAATTAAGTAAACAAACTTAATAATTTATACCCAATTAATCCTAAAATAGTGATAGGAATCATCATTAAGAAAGAAGACACACGATAAGCATTAGAGCGTTCTAATACAAGAATCAAGATAATTCCGACTATTACTTCCGTATATCCAACAGGTAACATGTGACTGTAATCTTCAAAGTTTAATAGAATGTGAAGTCCGTCCGTTACAAAAACTCCACTTAAAAGTGCGCTTCCGAATTTATGAAGTGGATTTGTAGTATCTTTCCATAGAAAACCTGCAATTCCAAAGATCGTTCCTCCTATACATGCACATACAATCCATACAGATATAAAATAAATAGAGTGAGCTACATTTTTAATAACTATTGCATAACCATAATAGCCTAATACCATACCGAGTAGTGCAAGGATACCAGAAAGCATAGCTGTACGCTTAGAATAACTAAGGCTAGCCACGAAAAAGGATGGAACTAACCAAACGCTTCCTAAGTTAGCTAATGAATGCCAATTTCCTGGAAGTATACCTTGCCCCAATTTCGTTAGTATACCAACAAGTATCCCTACTATAATCGGGAGGATAAAAATCCTTACAAACATATTTAACTTTGTGATTTCTAATGTCCTGTCCATAAATTCAATCCTTACATTAATATTTTCTGCAACTATATAATAGCTTATTAAAGAGGAGTAATCAATAATAATTTATTGAAAAACAATAAGTTATTATTGGATAACGAATAACATTTTATTTTTATATAATAGAGTGTTTAGAAGTTTTTTATAGGGGGAATCTAAAGGACGTATTACAATCAATGTAATTTGTGCTTGTTCAATATGAAGTTGAAAAATGATAAATAAGCCTAAAAGAAAGCAATCTTTTTAACAGCACAAATAATTGCATTTACTCATACAGTACTAGTATGGTACAATATGGTTATTAACGACGGAAAGGAATGATGGGTGGACGATGATTAACTAATCTTATTTTTAAATGTTGAAATTCAATACATTTCAATTTCTAAAAAATAGGATTAGTCTGCCCAATTTCCATACAACGGTATTGCTATTTATGTTGCGCAATAGCTTATTTGGGTATAAATATTTTAACGACTAATCCTGCCAAATTTATTTGGGAGGATTTTTTTATTCTCCCTTAATGAAAGGGATCGGTATTTATGAAAGAAATTTTAAAATTAAATGATGTTTATGTTGAAATAAAAGAAAATATGTTGTTAGAGAAAATGAATGTGACAGTAAAACAAGGGGATGTTATCGGATTAATTGGTAAAAACGGTGCTGGTAAATCAACGTTACTTCAATTAATAAATGGGAAGATTGAACCTTCAAAAGGTACTGTTGAATGGCTGCAAATGAATATGACAACAGCATATGTTGAACAAGAAAAAGAATCTTTCGTTAGTAAGCATATAATTGCAAAAGAAGCAGAACTGCTTGCGAAATGGGGCGTGCCAACGAATGACTTTCATACTTTAAGTGGTGGTGAAAAGCTGAAAGTACGATTAGCAAAAGGATTTGCTGAAAATCCTAATGTCTTAATATTAGACGAACCGACAAATCATTTAGATGAGATGAGTACAGAATTTCTCATTAAGCAAATTAAAAATATGAAAGGTACAGTTATCGTCGTATCACATGATCGATATTTTTTAGATGTTGTCGCGACTAGAATATGGTCAATTGAGGATAAGAAATTAATTGACCATAGCGGTAATTATACAAGTTATATGAAAGCACGTGAGCACAAAAGAATGACGCAGCAGCGTGAATATGAAAAACAACAAAAGAAGATAGAACAAGTAGAAACTCATATAAAAGAATTAAGCTCATGGTCACAAAAGGCACATGCGCAGTCCACAAAACAAGAAGGTGTGAAAGAGTTTTATCGTGTAAAGGCGAAGCGAATGGATGCGCAAGTAAAATCGAAACGAAAACGTCTTGAAAAAGAGCTTGAGAAAACGAAAGTTGAACGTGTGAAAGAAGATTATTCGGTTGAATTTTCTATTCAAGCGAATAAAAAAGTAGGGAAACGTTTTTTAGAAGTAAAACAATTACGGAAAGAATTTAATAATCGGATATTATTTGAAAACGTTAATTTTACAATTCAGCACGGTGAGAAGATTGCGATTGTTGGCCCAAACGGTAGCGGGAAAACAACATTACTAAAGATGATTATGGGAGCGGAAACTGCTGAAGGAGAAGTATGGATTTCACCATCAGTAAACATCGGTTATTTAACACAAGAAGTATTTGATTTACCACTTGATAAAACACCAGAAGATTTATTTTATAAAGAGACATTTGAAGAAAGAGGAAAAGTCCAAAATTTAATGAAACATTTAGGGTTTGAATCTTCCCAATGGAAAGAGCCGATTCGATATATGAGTATGGGTGAACGAGTGAAATGTAAGCTAATGTCTTATATTTTAGATGAAAAAGATGTACTTATTTTAGATGAACCGACGAATCACCTGGATCTTCCTTCACGTGAACAGCTTGAAAATACTTTAGCTGAGTATAATGGAACGCTTGTTATCGTTTCTCACGATCGATATTTTCTGGAGAAAACAACTAATACAAAGCTTGTGTTTGTAAACAATACGATACAAAAGCAGCTAGAAGAACCTACGAAAACAAGAGATGAAATTGAAGAGCTACGTTTAACACTAGAAACAGAGAGGCAAGAAGTATTAGGTAAATTAAGCTTTTTAACTTCTAAAGACAAAGAATATAAAGCACTGGATGAACGGTTTATGGAACTTACGAAGCAGATTAAGGAGCTTTAATGTAAGTAAGGGGGATTAACATGGAAGAAGATAGATTCACTAAATTATTTAAAATAGATTGTAGAGATATATACCTACAAGAGTTTACGGTCAAAGATGCAGAGAGTATTTATAAAATAGCAAATCAAACGGAAATAGAAAAATTTTTACCAGACTGGAAATCAACAAAAGAACAAAGGATTAATTGGGTTGTAAATTATGAAATACCAGAAAATAAAGCGTTTCTTCATGCAGTGAGAACTACGGCTAACATAGATGATCACATATTAAAACTAGGAATATTTAAGAAAACCACAAATGAATTTATTGGATGGTGCTGCACAGGTATGAAAGATGAACTCCCTGCACCGAACAGAGAAATTATGTATGCAGTTTCAAGTGAATATCATAATAATGGTTATGCAACGAAAGCAACGAAAGGACTGATTAACTATTTGTTTGAAAAAACGAATGTAGATCTCCTTAACGCAATTGCTTTAATTAACAATATAGCATCAAATAAAGTTATTGAAAAATGTAGATTTACTTATTTGGGTCAACAGACGATAGAAAATCAAATTTATAACCATTATGTATTGAGTAAATCCGAATGGATAAAAAATAGTGCTCTGTAAAAGGAATTGAAACGAAATTATAAAAAAGCTTAGAGTTAAAACTCTAAGCTTTTTTACATTCATTTTATAGCTGTTAATATATGAAAGCTACAATTGAGATGACTTATCGATGGAATTGCTTTTCGCCAAAACAGTGGCATCAAGCTGTAAATGTGATAATCATAAAAAAATCATTTACGAAAAGGGGATTGGAATGTTTTGTCGAATGCATAAAACTATAGAAATACCAATTTTTTACTTTAATTATCCTGCAAGTGAATTTTTTAAGCACAAGTAGAAGAATGCAAGGGAAGAGTGGGATGGTATAAGGAAGAATTCTATCTTAGTCAAAAAATATATTGGTAAGTCTAGTGAGAAAGGGGCATATAAAACTTACGGTTGAGTGCTAGTGGGATAAAATGTTTAATCTATGAAATAGTCTAAATGAAGGAGGAGATGCATATCATTATTTGGTTTCGCCACTTACCACAGATAAGTATGGATTTTTCAGAATGGACGCCTTTTATACAGAGTAATTGGTACCGAAAACATTATATGCAGTTTGTATATTTACTTCAGATAATCATTTTTATGATACCTTATTTTTTTGAAACAGGTTTCACTCATATTAATATATTTTATCTTATCATAATAGGTATCTTTGTCTTCATCATTCACGAATGTCTACATATTTTTGTCATAAGTAAAAAAGGTGATGTTAGCTTAACATTTAGTGGAATATTCTTTTGGTTAAATACAAATGCAATCTTATCTAAAATGAGATTTTGGATCTTTATGAGCCTACCCATTGTTGTATTATCAGTAGTTCCTGCCGTGATGTCGTTCTTTGTATCAGGAAATATCAAATCAATCATGTTATTTATATGTTGGTTAAACACATTCATTTCGGCTTCAGATATTTACAATTCAATATTAATTGCAATTAAACCGAAGAACGCTGTTTTTTGCAATGGCTATTATCAAGTGAAATAGTATTTTATTTGTACCTAAAATATGCTTCAACTAAATACAATAGTTAAAAATATAATATTTGAAAGTAAAAAGGCCGATAAAGCAATCGGTCTTTTATTATTATAATAAAGATTAGAAAATAGTATTGTATTTCAAACCACTATGCAAATATTATAAAATAGTTATACATCGATTATAGTTTGAAATTAGTTTTATTATCAGTTTTTTCAGAAACCTTACAAGCGTGTAAGATAAATGAAAGAAGAATCAATATGAGCTGTAAGACAATTCATTTACACTCTGTTATGAGACGTGCAAATGAAGGGAGAATATACATGGAAATTTTACATGCAAAAAGTATTAGTAAAGTATATAAAGGGAAAGTACCTTATAAGGCATTAGTTGATATTGATTTATCAATTCAAGAAGGTGAATTTGTAGGGATTATGGGGCCATCTGGTAGTGGGAAAACAACGTTATTAAATATGGTATCTACTATTGATTCTCCATCATCTGGAGAAATTTTAATAAATGGCACAAATCCTTTCCAATTATCATCAGAAGATTTAGCGTTATTCCGCAGAAAACAATTAGGATTTGTTTTTCAATCATTTAATCTTCTTAGCACACTTACTGTAAAAGAAAACATCGTATTGCCAATGACTTTAGATGGTGTTTCTGTGAAAGAAATGAACAAAAGAGTGGAAGAAATTGCAGAGAAATTAAACATTACAGAAATATTAAGTAAAAGAACGTTTGAAATATCAGGGGGACAAGCTCAAAGAACGGCAATCGCACGTGCGATTGTTCATAAGCCACAATTATTACTTGCTGACGAACCAACAGGGAATTTAGACTCTAAATCTTCAAATGATGTAATGGAGATGCTTGATACTCTTAATAAAGAAGAAAAAGCAACGATGATGTTAGTTACTCATGATCCGTATGCAGCGAGTTTTTGCAGCCGAGTAATCTTTATTAAAGATGGTCAACTATATAACGAAATTTATTGCGGTGAAAGCAGGCAAGCGTTTTATCAAAAGATTATGGATGTCCTTTCTTTGTTAGGAGGGAAAAGGCATGACTTTTCGTCAGTTCGCATTTAATAATATTTTTCGTAATAAGCGTACATATGCTGCCCATTTTTTAAGTAGTACATTTTCTATTATGATTTTCTTTACATATGCCCTTTTATTATTTCATCCTGATTTACAAGGGGAGTTAAAATCAACAAGTGCAACAATAAGTGCATATGGTACGATGGGATTTATAATTTCGCAAGGTTTGATTTTTGTATTTTCATTTTTCTTTATTTTATATTCAGTTAGTTCGTTTTTAAAAACACGTAAGAAAGAATTTGGCATTTTAATGATGCAAGGTATGTCAATGAGACAGCTTAAGAAGTTATTGTTAATTGAAAATATGTTAATTGGACTTGGTTCCATTTGTATAGGTATTCTTATTGGACTCATATTTTCTAAACTAGTTTTGTTAATAAGCGCAAGTGTATTAATGATTAGTAACGGCTTGCCTTTTTATATACCAGTACAGGCTGTATTATTAACAATCATTACATTTCTGTTCTTATTTTTAATTGTTTCGCTAGTAACATTTAAAATGATAAAAGTTACAGAGCTAGTGGAACTGATTCAAGCAGGAGAAAAGCCAAAACCTGAACCAAAATCGTCAATTTTATTATCAATTTTTTCTTTATTTAGTATAGGGTATGGCTATATGTTAGTATTTCGCTTTATCCCAAATCATAGTTTTATTCTGCTAGGAATAGGAGTATTCCTGGTGATTATTGGAACGTACTTTTTATATACACAGTGTAGCGTTTATATATTGCATCTTGCTAAAAGGAGAGAAACTTTCTTTTTAAAGAGAACAAATATACTAACATTTTCAGAATTAATTTATCGTATGAAAGATAATGCAACGATGTTTTTTATAGTATCTATTATTTCAGCAGTAGCTTTTACAGCAATTGGCACGACAGCTGCTCTTGGAAATAAAGATTTAGTAAGAATGACGAATCCGTATACATTACTATACATGGCTCCTGAAAACAACAAAATAGCGGATAAGCATCTCTCTATTATAAAAAAACATCTGGCTGATGCTAATATTCCGTATCGAATGGCTTCATCTTCATATATATATACGGAAAGTAATGTATATGTAATGAAATTAAGTGAATATAACGAACTTGCGAGAGCGCTAGGGTATCAACAAGAAACGATTGAAAAAGAAGATGAAATGTTATTAATTCCTGGAATGGTATCACAAAAACAAGAATTTAAAAATGGTGATTATAAGAAGGATATTGAAGTCATTCAAGGCGATTGGACAAAGACATTTCATGTGAAAAAAACTGTCGATAATTTAGTTTTACCTCATGATACGGAAGGAATATATATTGCTATTCAAGATCATGTATATGACGGAATTCCACTTAATAGTGGTCCAGATAATGAAGATATTATTCAATATCGTACATACGGATTTGTTGTAGAAGATTGGATAAAAACGAAAGAGGTTTCAAACCAATTAAATAATATATTTAATCAAGATCCTAGAGATATACATTTTGAATTTAGAGCACTAACAATAGAGTTACTAAGTGCAAAACAAACGAATGGATTATTACTTATGGCTAGTGTTTTAGTCGGAATTGTTTTCTTCACATTTGCTGCTAGTTTTATTTATTTTCGATTATATACTGATTTGGACCGCGATCAACAGCAGTATAAAATGATTTCGAAAATGGGGTTAAGTAAACGGGAGCTAAAGAAAGTCGTAACGAGACAGTTATTATTAATGTTCTTTTTACCAATTATCATTGCAGTAATACATACTGTAGTAGCTTATACTGCATTACAACAATTAGTCGATTTTTCTATTCTAAATAGCTCTATCGTCATTTTAATTTCATTTATATGTATACAAGTTTTATATTTCTTTATAACTCGTTGGCGTTATTTACAAAAGCTTTATAAAACGATGGAACAATAGAGAATTTAAGCAAGTAAGCTTGCAGAAAAGCATGTATAAACCAATTTGAGTTATGAAAGGAACTGTAATGAAAAAAACATTATCTATTTTTATATTAAGTATATTATTGTTAATAAGTTTAAGCGCATGCTCTAAAAATGAAAATAGATTTCCAGCTAACGGTGTATTAATCATTGGAGATGAAAATAATACTTTATCAATTATGAATCGTTATCAGGAAATTACGAAAGAAAATGAAGTGTTTTCTGTGAAAACGGGTACATTTGGAAATGGACAAGTTTTAATTTTAAATGAATCTACAGCACAAGCGTTGATTAAAACAAAGATTTTTCGTGAAAGAGAGAACGGATCCAAATTTAGACCTATAGATACGTTACCTAAGTTACCAAAAGAAGGCTCGATTTTGTTGGCACAAGAAGATGAAAAAAATTTAAAAAGTATTCAATTAGAAGGAAAGGAGTTTGCTGTTAAATACGGTAGTGATGCTTGGATAGGTAACACTCGTAAATATCCAACACAAGCGTATGTAATTGTAGCAAAAGATAGTGTGTATAAAGAATTAAAAGCAAATGAAACGAAAATGCATCTTCTCCACCTGAACAAGTCTTTAGGTGATGAAAAACCTAAAATGTCAACAGATAATACATTAATAAATGAAAAAGTAAAAGTAGAAAAGTTAATTAAAGATCATCAAGGGGAAGTATCATTTCAGTTTGTAACGATTGGAGAAAAATCTTAAAAAAGAGTTCGAGGTTGATAGAAATTTTATCAATCTCGAACTCTTTTTACTTTAGAGCATTCATAAAACATAGATTACATTACTTCATTTAATCGAGTCTCACTTGTTTCTTCAATCGCATTTGAATTTTGAACTGAATTATTTTGTGCTTCTTTTTCTTTACGAGCCTTTTGTAGCATTTCAAGTATAATCCATAAAGGAACACCTTTATCTTTTAGCATCTTCCATAAATCTAATTCATTAAATTTATGCTCAGGCTGTTTCATTTCTTTTTCGGATGAACGAATATCGAACTTGATAGGATCATTTACTTTCTTACTTTCAAGTTTAGTAGAAGAGATAGTATTATGCTCAAGATTAGATGGAGTTATTTTAGTAGGTTGAGACAATGTATGAATATTTGATCCGATTTGCATGATTTTTCCTCCTTTTCAAGCAATGAGATTAGTTTTCTTATGGTTATTAAATCTTTTTAACATGAGGAAACTATATCTAATTATAAATTCAAATAAACAGATTTACAAGTTGTATTGTAAAAAGTAAATATTTATCAACATTTGTATATGTTTTCTATATATACAACGTATATAAAATACTTTACATTATGTTTAAGTTATTAAAGCATGCTGTAAATTTAAAAAATGTAAACGTTTTATTAGGGGGAGGAAGTATGGGGAAGTTATTTTTAAAAATATGTTTTTTTGCATTGATGACTGTATGTTCATTCGCCACGAAAGTAATATACGCTGAAGAGAGTCAACAAAATAATTATCCGATCATTTTAGTAAACGGATTTGCCGGATGGGGTAGAGAAGAAATGCTAGGGGTTAAATATTGGGGGGGTGTTCATGATATACAGGAAGATTTGAAACGCAATGGTTATACAGTTCATACCGCAGCCGTTGGGCCAGTTTCTAGTAATTGGGATCGTGCATGTGAATTATATGCCCAAATTAACGGTGGAACAGTAGACTACGGTGCCGCACATGCTGAGAAACATGGACATAATCGTTTTGGAAGAACTTATAGTGGTTTCATGCCGAGTTGGAGTGAAACAAATAAAGTACATTTAGTCGGACATAGCATGGGTGGACAAACGATTAGAACATTGGTACAGCTATTAAAAGAAGGCAGTTTTGAAGAAAAAAATTATGTGAAAAATCACCCAAACAACAAAATATCACCACTATTTGAGGGCGAGAAATCATATGTTCATAGTGTTACAACATTAGCAACCCCTCACAACGGTACAACACTTGCGGATGGTAGTCTTCTACTACCGTTCGTTAAAGATTTACTCATTACAGCTGCAAGTTTAGGAGGAAACAGCAATTTATCATTATATGATTTCAAATTGGATCAATGGGGGTTAAAGAAGAATGCTGGAGAGTCCTCTTTACAATATACTGATCGTATTTTAAATAGTTCAATTTGGAAAAATACAAAAGATATAAGTCAATGGGATTTAAGTACTGATGGTGCAAAGGAGTTAAATACTTGGGTAAAGACGCAACCGAATGTGTATTACTTATCCTATAGTGGACATGCATCACAAGCGGCACCTATAACAGGTTTACATTTGCCTCATATAACGATGAATAAAGTGTTAATGGGGAATGCATTTTTCTTAGGCTCTTATGCGAGATATGAAGAAAACCGCCCATTAATTAATACTTCTTGGTGGCAAAATGATGGTGTAGTAAATACAAATTCTATGATTGCACCATCATCTAATGCAACTGTAAATAATAATGAGTCATTACAGATTGGAAAATGGAATCATATCGAAATGAAAGCAAATTGGGACCATCTCGACATGGTGGGATTAAGTATTTCAGACACGTTAGGTTTTTCTAACATTCAAGAGTTTTATAGAACAATTGCTGAAAAGCTATCACGTTTACCGAAATAGGTAATAATAAAGCGCTCTCGATGGAATTCGGGGGCGCTTTATATTATATTGAAAGAGGGATTTGGTAGAAAAATATGGGGGGATATTATGAAAATTAAAGTTGTATTATCAGGATATGGAACAGTAGGAAGAGAGTTTATAAAATTACTACATGAAAAATGTTCATATATATATGAAACATATGGTATAGAGTTAGTTGTAAGTGGCGTATTAGGTAGAAATGTTGCAATACATAATGAGGATGGGTTATCTATTCAGGACTTATTAACGTATGGTAGCAGTAGCGCAGCAATTGAGAAGTATATAGAATATCATCCGGAGGAACGTGCAACAGATAACATAAGTGGTACAGTGCTGGTAGAATCAACAGTTACAAACCTTAAAGATGGAAATCCAGGGAAACAATATATAAAACAAGCGATTGAGAAACAAATGGATATAGTAGCTATTTCAAAAGGTGCGCTTGTTACAAACTGGAGAGAAATAAATGAAGCAGCAAAAATTGCGAATGTACGAATTCGATATAGTGGTGCAACTGCGGCCGCATTACCGACACTTGATATTGGTCAATTTAGTTTAGCTGGTTGCCATGTTGAAAAAATAGAAGGAATATTAAACGGGACAACAAATTATATTCTTACGAAAATGAATGAGGAAGATATTACGTTTGAAGAAGCACTGAAAGAAGCGCAACGTAAAGGAATTGCTGAAACGAACCCAATATTAGATGTAAGTGGTTCTGATAGTGCGTGTAAATTGTTACTTTTGACAAACAGTTTAATGGGAACAGAGCATATGCTTACAGATATACATATAAAAGGAATTGAACATGTTACAAAACAACAAATTCGAAATGCTAAGGAACAAAATAAATTTATTAAATTAATTGCATCAGCATATAAAGATGAGGATGGCAATGTGAATTTAAATGTTGAACCGTACGAAATAGATAAGGATCATCCGCTAGCAAATGTAAATGGGACAGAAAAAGGGATTACGTTCTTTACAGATACGATGGGCCAAGTTACTACAATTGGTGGTGCATCAAATCCACGCGGAGCCGCAGCAGCAGCTTTAAAAGATATAATTAATTTATATCGTAAAGATTTGTCACGTATTAACGGGGAGTAAAGTTACTAATTGATTAAAGTTGTATTTTATAAAACCGTACCGCCCTTTATAAAAAATACATATGTAGTGGACCTTTTGAGAATGAAATAATTATGCAAAAATAATTGCAGGGGGTAAGAATTTGTTTAAAGATTTTAAAGTTGTGAAAGATCGTCCCGTTTATATTCAATTAAAAGATTATTTAAAGAAGATGATTATGAAAGGGCATTTGCTCGGGGATCAAAAAATTCCTTCAACAAGGGAACTAAGTGAATTACTTAGTGTAAGCAGAAACACTGTACTCGCTGCTTATGCAGATTTAGAGCAAGAAGGGCTCATTTATGCAGTTAAAGGAAAAGGAAATTTTGTTGCGAAGGTTGATATATCGAACACTTCGTCTGTTGAAATAGATTGGAAAAATAAACTTAATACAGTTACTTTATTAGCGGATGAATTAGATTTAATGAAACATGGTGTTCGTTGGGAAAAAGGAATGATTGTTTTTAACAGTATTGCTCCGGACGAAAAGCTATTTGATGTGGAAAATTTCAAAAGAGCTTTTCTTACTCGTATGTCCATTGAAGGTGATGTCGTATTAAATTACGGATACGCAAAAGGCTATAGACCGTTAATGAAATATCTACTTCATTATATGGAAATGAAAGGTGTAGATATTTTGAACAAAGATATTTTAATTACAAATGGATTCACTGAAGGGTTAGACATTGTTCTATCCTCGTTATCAAAGAAATCAGGTCGAGTTATTTGTGAGAATCCAACTCACCATGCTGCGCTGAAGCTATTCCGCTTACATGGCCTTGAAGTTCATGGTATTGATATGAATGAAGATGGTATTGATACGAATCAAGTTGAAAAAAGCTTGCGTGAAAAAGAGTTTGATTTTGCATATTTAATTCCTTCCTATCATAATCCAACCGGCATTGTGACGAGTTCAGAGAAAAGAACGGAACTGATGAGATTATTTTCAAAATATAAGGTTCCTATTATAGAAGATGGATTTAATGAGGAACTACGTTATTCAGGTTCACATTTAGCCCCATTATTAACTTTTGCTGGCGCTGGTAATAATGTGATTTATATTAGTAGCTTTTCGAAGGTACTTTTCCCTGGTTTACGTGTCGGATGGATCATTGCAGATAAAGAATTGATCCATCATTTAGAAAGTGTAAAAAGAGCAAGAACAATTCACACATCTACTTTAGATCAAGCTGTTCTGTTTCAATATTTACATGAAGGATATTTTGAAAAATATTTAAAAAAGGCAAGATCTGTTTATAAGAAAAAATATGAGTTAGCTGTTGGGATGTGTAACGAGTACATTCCGTTTCAAAGAATGACTGGTGATGGTGGACTTCATTTATTTATAGAGTTAGAAGAAAAAATTCATGCTCGTACACTTTTACAAAAATGTTATGAGCAAGGGGTTACTTTTTCTCCTGGAGATGTGTTTTATTCTGATGGAAGAGGAGCGAACACGTTTCGATTAGGATTTTCACGTTTGAAAGAAGACGAAATAGTTCGTGGAATTAAAATAATTGGTGATACAATAAAAAATGAAATTTGGAGTTGAGGAAATGAGAGTTGGCGTTATTATGGGAGGAGTATCCTCTGAAAAACAAGTATCAATTATGACTGGAAATGAAATGATTGCAAATTTAGATAAAAATAAATATGAAATAGTACCAATTACGTTAAATGAAAAAATGGATTTAATTGAAAAAGCGAAAGACATTGATTTTGCGCTGCTCGCATTACACGGAAAATACGGAGAAGATGGGACTGTTCAAGGAACGCTTGAAAGTTTAGGTATTCCTTATAGCGGGAGTAATATGTTATCTAGCGGTATATGTATGGATAAAAATATTTCGAAAAAGATTTTACGTTATGAAGGAATAGAAACACCAGATTGGATTGAACTTACAAAAATGGAGGATCTAAATGTTGATGAATTAGATAAGTTAGGATTTCCATTAGTGGTAAAACCAAACTCTGGTGGTTCGAGTGTGGGGGTAAAGATTGTCTATGATAAAGACGAACTAATTTCAATGCTGGAAACTGTGTTCGAATGGGATTCTGAAGTAGTAATAGAAAAGTACATTAAAGGTGATGAGATTACATGTTCCATTTTTGATGGAAAACAGTTACCTATCATTTCAATTCGACATGCGGCTGAGTTCTTTGATTACAATGCGAAATATGATGATACTAGTACAATTGAAGAAGTTATTGAACTTCCAGCTGAACTTAAGGAACGTGTAAACAAAGCGTCACTGGCTTGCTATAAAGCATTGAAATGCAGCGTTTATGCAAGGGTGGATATGATGGTGAAGGATGGTATTCCATATGTAATGGAGATTAATACATTACCAGGGATGACGCAAGCGAGTTTACTACCAAAAAGTGCAGCTGCAGCGGGAATTGAATATAGTAAACTATTAGATATGATTATTGAAACTTCATTGAGAGTAAGAAAAGAAGAAGGGTTTTAAGCAATGGTATCATGAATATTTTTGACAGTAACAAGAAGTATGTTATGATGAATACGATACGAAAATAAAATATTTATCCACTAGGGGGGCCTTTTATAGGCTGAGATCAAATTGGAATTTGAGACTCTTAGTACCTGATCTGGTTAATGCCAGCGTAGGGAAGTGGGAAAGACATTGCTGTTTCATGTATAAATACTGTCAATTTCACTTTCTTTACGCCTGTAAAGAAAGTTTTTTTATTATAAAGCGTTAATTGCTGTGGATAAATACTTATATGAAATGAATTATTGGAGGAAATAAAATGACTTTTTCACAATCATTACGTAAAGAAGTAGATTCAATTTGGGAAGCTAGTTTTCATCATCCTTTTGTAAAAAAACTCGGTGAAGGAACGTTAGATTTAGCTAATTTTCGCTATTACGTGCTTCAAGATTCATATTATTTAAGTCACTTTGCTAGAGTACAAACTTTAGGAGCTGCAAAAGCACTGGAATTAGAAACGACAGCTCGTATGGCACACCATGCCCAAAATACATATGAGGCGGAATTATCTTTACATGAGAATTTTGCGAAGAAATTAGGGATAACACAAGAAGAAAAAGATAATTTTATCCCTGCTCCAACTGCATATGCGTACACTTCACATATGTATCGTGCTGCGTATGAAGGACATTTAGGGGATGTTATTGCAGCCATTTTACCTTGTTATTGGTTGTATTATGAAATTGGTGAGCGTTTAAAAGAGTGTAAGCCAGAAGAGCCAATTTATAAGGAATGGATTTCTGCTTATGGATCCGATTGGTTCCGAACATTAGTTGAAGAGCAAATTACAAGGTTAGATACTATCGCTGAACAAGTAACAGAGGCAGACCGTAAACGAATGAAACAACATTTTATTATTAGCAGTCAATATGAATATTCATTTTGGGAAATGGCTTATACTTTAGAAAAGTGGCCAGTGGATACAAACGTAAAAGATGTAATTGGATAAAAATGAAAGTAACATTATAGATAGGTATGGATAATGCCTATCTATATATTTTTTCTTGCTAGATTTGCGTAAAGTTGATAGTGTTACGGATACGGCAAAATGTCATATCGATAAGTTAGTTAAGTTAATTTTTTGCGCATTAACTGGTTAAACTTCTCCCACATTTATCCCGCTTTAATGGGCAGTAAGACCCCCACCGCAAAATTCAGCGAAAGCAAAGAAGTTAGGCGGGGATCAACTGCCCATAAAAGTCCGATTGGTGAGGGCTGATAATCAGTGGGGATGAAGACCCCCCCCACTGATTAAAGTTTCACTTTATATTACAAACAAACGGATTAACATATTTCGTTACTGCTCCAACTTCAGATGAACAGCGTAATGGAATGAAATTCTACCTTGAACATAAAGGGTACGGCATCATGGTTATTGAGAAATGAATTGAACTTAGTAAGCATGAAGATATAACACTAGAATTCAAATTTTATAATTTCTATTTATAAAAATGAGCCCATAGTAAAAATAGGTACATAAACAAGGTGCATCATCTAGTGATAAGTCATACTTTGTTGGTGTATGAATTGAACTTAGTTTATAGCGCTATTTCTACTTAGATTTAACGAACAGAGATATAGGAAAGCATCGATGAGGTTTTATTTTATAAACGGAGGTTATGAAAATGAATCAGTTTCAACAAGAACTACAAGCGTTAAGCCTTAATGATTACCGGTCTGGAGATATTGTGTATTGGGATCAGCAAAACCAATATCCATATTACTATATTGAAGATGCTGCTCGTCGCTGTGGAGGTTGTGGTCGTTGTGGCGGTTGTGCAGGTCGCTGTGGTGGATTCCGTTGTTTTGGTGGATTCCGTTGTTTTGGTTGCTTCGGTTGTTTTGGTTGTTTTAGTTGTGGAGGTTGTGGCAGCTGTGGTAGTTGCTCTAATTGTTTTAATGGTACTTCTGATGCTATTGTAATATATGAATATTGACTACATTTCTTAATAAAAAACATTAGCTTTATACATGTACATGCCGACAAAGAATATAGCTATCGCTAATGGATATATAGGTGTAAATCAAGATGAGATAGATAAAGCAATGACTAGATTTTAAATCTAATTATTGTTTTTTTTCTTATGATTTTACCATCAAATATCTGTCTAATTTAAGGAGTGATTTCTTTTAGTTAGTGTGTAGGTCATGAAATGATTACAATTGTGTAAGATTAATGTAATGTTTATCGATAGTAAATTAAGATACTTTAGTGTATTTTAAATAGGATTAAAAAGTACTGTTTATCTATAGAATAATGGGTAAATAATATTTAATTAGGAAGTGTATTAAAATGATTGAATTTAAATCTATTATCCATTCTTACAAACTAAAGAGAAAAATAGCTAAGGATTTATACGGAAAAAGAGATGAATTGACAATGTTATTAAATGAACTTAATTACATGAAAAGTACTGTAACATCTGAAAAGAAGAAAGATAATATATTATCTCGTTTAGAATTAATTTATCAAAATATGAAATTAGATAAGCTGTATCCTCTTCCAGTTGCTTGTAATAGTAAATTATTGGAACGATTAGAAAAAGAATCTCTACATACTATTGAGGATGGTGTAAACTGTCTACATTACATGTTAGATATGAATTATGAGAAAATAAAACAATATGGATCGAATACAAGTAGGTCATTTGTTCCGTTATCGCAGTCTTCCATTTGTCTTGCTGATTGTATTTGTTTAACAGGATTTGTATTAGGTTTACTAGGAGCAATTTCATTTGGAGGATTCATATTATCCTTATGTTCAATTACATAATGGTTCATATTTTTAAGAAGAGCACCGACTTAAGGTGTTCTTTTTTAGTTTTATTGTAAAGTTATTGTAAATGATAAATACATTAAGTTATTTATATTGTATAATTTGCATGTATTGAAATATTGTTTTAAGGGGGCTGTATATGATAATTACTTTTTATTTTAAAATGAGCTGTTTCAATAATATATGATTCGGAGAAATGTTTTTTACTTTTCTTTTAAATACTTGATTTAAATGGATTAGAGCAAGTGCTAGTTTTTTGACAATCAAGACAAATAAAGAAAGGAAGTAATGATTTTATGAACAAACTAAGACTGTTAACATTTGAAAATATAATAGAACCTCTTTTAAACGAAAGCGTATCATTTATATATTTTCCTATTGAATGGCTCGATATTGTAGAGATACATTATAAGACATTTTTATTAACGAGTAAGTTGAAACGATTGAATGAAAGATTATATGATATGTTTTCTGATATATTATTTATTCAGCATAATCCATATGTACTAAATGAAAATACACCATGGATTGTATGTAAAGAACCTATTAGAAAAGAACAACTTGATTATATTTTTCAAAGTTGGTATGAGATTATTCATGATTGGAAACCTAATAAATTAATAGAATCGCCAAAATATGAATGGCATTACGATTCAATTTCTAATTTAACAGTACTACATGATAAGGAAGTATATTCTAAATGGGTGCCCGCTTTAATTTCACATATTTTTTGTGAACGTCCTGTACAATTAGAAAATATAAATGAAGAAGATATATATTTTTCTCCTCTTAGATCACAAAATATTTGTGAGGCGATGTCAGAGCCTATTAAAGATGAAAAAACACAAGACTATTTCGCCTATGTATTTCGGTTCGAATATATAACGCGCGGAGGAGAGAACATTCCATTATTAAATGTTTCAATAGGAATTCGGAGGTTTTATCAAGAATATAACCATCCAGACATTCCTTTGCTATTAAGACGAAAACGGGGCATGATATTAATTTCTACCCCAGAATTTGCATCGAATAATAAGAAATTACGATTTGTAAAACTAAAAGTTCAGCAGGCTACAAACGGCATCAAATGGATTAAGATATTTAGAAATTTAAAAGATGATTTTCGTATAGGTGGAGAAGTTGAATTAGATCATATTCTTCAATATCCGAAAGATTATATGCTAGGAGCAAATCTTAGGGTACTTCTTCCATACAATGAGAGAATATATAAAGTTCAAGGTACTAAAATAAGATCTGGTATAAAAGCAAAAGAAAGAGAGTATCTATTTAAAGGGTTTCAGCAAAAATTTTCTTATTTCACATTACTACCGGAATGTAAAAAGATGGAAATGGGCAATAAGAAAGAAGTATTCCCTTTAATTGCACCAAAAGGATTAGAGACTATAACGCTAGAAATATGGTCTGAAAAAATATCTCTGGGAGTAGAACAAGCGTTATTTGAAAGTGAAATGGTGTTAGCTCAAATCAGTGAGTCATCATATATATTAAATGCAGATTCTCCAGTGTTGTTAAAAATAGTAAGATGTAATATTGAAAAGGTATTGCAAAATCCATATAAAATGCAATATTGCCAGAAGTATAAAACGAATTTAGTAGAGGATGTTATGAAAGCGGTTTATGCTACTGCAGGTGAGCGTAATGATGCGACATTGGCGTTAATTGCAATGAAAAATTGTGATGGACGTGAAAAAATTGATCCAAAGCAAATTGTTAGAGAAGGATTTGCACGAACAAACCGTATTTCAGCATTTATTAATTTATTTATAGGCCAAAGTGTGTCTCGTAAAACGATTATAAATGGTATTTTGAGTTTATTAGAACAAAAAGGATTTTTAAAACGTAGTTGGAATAAGATAAATTTACCTTGTACATATGTTAATTTATCAATTGAACGAATCTCGAAATTTGATTTCTTACCCATTTTTTCAAAAATAAAAGGAAAAGAAATTTCATATAAATTATATGGGAATATAGAGTGGCAAACGATTGATCGTTTATTATTAAATGTAGATAAACATAACACCTTTTTGCCGCAGCCTTCAAAAAGAAATGATATGGGTATTCAATTTAAACAATTCGTTTCTGAAACATTAGCGGAAATTTTACAACCTGCAAAAGAGCAAAATGAGCAAGTATACTTCATTATAGATGCGAATGTAAGAAAACATTGGATAAAAGAGTTACAAAATGAAAAAATTGATATAGATACTTTCCCTGACATTGTTCCAGATGTGCTAAAGGTTCCAAACTTAAATGCTGTAAGAATAAATACATCTTTTGATGTACCCAAATACGGTGTGATAGAATGTGATGACGTATTAGATAGTACGAGTTTATATATAGATCAAAAGGGAATGTATTATAGCACTGGTGAGTATCTGTGTAATGATAGTGAAACATTGCATCGATATATACTTGAAATATTACCTCTAGGTGTAAAAGCTGTTGAAAGGAACTATATTGCCAAAATGGTACATTACATGTGCTGTAATTCAAGTATGCTTTTGGAAAAGAATATACACATGCCATATTCTATGCATATGGCGAAAGTAATAAAGAGCTATATGACGGATATAGATGCAAGAGAGTTTAAAGAGTTTGATGATGAATTGGATGTAGATATTATAAAAATAGAAAAGAAAGATTCAATTATTCTACTTTAAATAATAATAATAGACAAATCCTGTTCATTATATAGGTCAGGATTTGTCATTTTTTCATGTAAATAAGGATATCTTTTGTCATGTATCTTCTCTTTTACATATTTACTTTATTTCCATACAGGATTAAGATGTTTTTTAGAAATGAAAAACTACACCATGTGGAAAAGCAATATGAATTGACTCAAAAGAAATTTGAAAGGAATGAGGAATTGTGAAGAAATTAGATGTGCTATTCATGCTATTAAGCGGCCTCTTTCCAGTTGCAGGAATTATGAAACAAATCCCACTTGAACAATCTTTATATATTGGAGGCCTTTTATTTTTCACCAGTTTCGGTAGTTATTTTGCGAAAAAAATATATTCACGTATATGTAGTTGGATAGCTTATGCGCCATTTATAACATTACTGCTAGTAATTTGGCATCAAGATATTTCAACAAGTTCAATTATAGCGAACGCGAAAATTGCCGCTTGTGTCGCTTTAATTCCATGTTTATTCCGTTTTCGTACATATGGACTTACTTTCGGTTTATTCGCATTATGGGCCGCTTTATTATGGGATATTAAAGAAGTGCAGTCGTTAGTCATACTTGAACGTATGTCGAGTTTAATGACAAGTCATTTCAAATATCTTATGCTTTTAGTTGGTGGACTTATATTAGGTGGATTAATTGCTATGTTATTACACCGTAAAGAAGAGGATTATAAAGAAAATATAACTTTATTTCAACAAAAAAAGAAACGTAAAAAGCGATCATTTAAGATTCCGATCCCAAGATTACCGAAATTTAAGTTAAAATTATTTAAGTTCGGTGGAAAAGTATCGAAACAAAAAACGCCTGAAAAAATACGTGAGCATAATTACGAAGAACCAACTGCAGTTGCAACATATGAAATGACAGAGCAAATACCTCAATATAAAGAAGAGACTGCTCAAGGACAAACGAGGATGGAACGTCGTAGAAATCGGTATAATGCATAATAAAGTTAAAACCCCTTAATCAATTTTAAGAAAAATCATTAAGGGGTTTTATGTTATTAAAAATAGATTGCTAAGGTGAAATTTATAGCATACTCTAAAGTTGAGGGCTTAAATAAAATAATAGGAGGACAAAATGCTTATTATTACATATATTTCTGTCTGTATATTATTTTTAGTTAGCTTTTTACATGTTTATTGGGCTTTTGGAGGTAAGTGGGCGACAAATAGTGTCATTCCAACAAAAGCTGGAGAAAAGGCATTTACACCAGGTACAGGGATGACTTTGTTCATTGCGTTATTACTAAGTATGGCCGCAATAATTTTATTACAACAAACAAATATTATTCATTTCGCATTTCCTAATATTATTGTTCAAATGGGATCCTGGGTTTGTATGGTTGTTTTTTTTATAAGAGTAATAGGTGAATTTCATTATTTTGGTATCTTCAAACGAAAAAAAGATACGCGTTTTGCTAGAATGGATACTGTTTTATTTATACCACTTTGTGCATTTCTATCTTTATCATTTTTACTCGCAATTATAATGTGAATAAAAAATAGTATCAGCTTTTTTCATATTAAATATAAACGTAAATTGGCAAGTGTAAAATCTAGTATTAAATAAAAAGGATGTAAGCGCCTTTTTATCGAATTATAGATTATTATGAAAGGCGGGTGCACGATGAAGTATGTAAAAGTCAGTATGAATGGCGGAAGTGAACATAAATTCTCGATGACTTTAGAACGGTTTGAAGAACTTATTACAACAGAGAATGGACTATTAGAAAATAAATTAGTTAGTATTGAAAATGTAATGATTAATCCTACTAATATATCTTCTGTAGTTGAAAAAATTGGTGTACCGGCTAAGTTTATGGAAGCTTAAAAATCGGTACATAAAAAAACATCCATGGGGGATGTTTTTTTATGTATAAATATGTTAATTGTACAAGGAATTTATGAGGAGAATTTATAGTGATACTTCGTACATGCACAAAAAATAAGTACAAGCATATATTAGATAGTGGGACAAGACCTTCGTGTCCTACTTAATACTCAGAAAAACCTCTATCACATGAGAGCATCTGATTGCAGGGTTCTCTTTTTTTATCCCACTTTATCCGGATCTTTAACTTTTAATTTTAAACATATCTTTGATGCTCATAAATATTAAAAATAAAATAATAGCAAAAATTAAGTTAGATAAATAGAAATCTTGATGAAATATTAATTCAAAGATGACATCAAAAGCAAATAAAAAGGCGATAGTAGGTAATATACAAATAAATATAAATCTCCAATTTTTTAGATAATGTTTATAATTAGGAAATACTTTCTCCATAAACATAGCTCCTATATTTTTTATTTTCTATATAATTATACATTTAAATAAAAGGATTTACAAAAGGTTATTTAGCAATCTTTCTAATACATGATTTGACTAAAAAACTTTTAAAGAGTAACACTTAAATGATACACTATAATCCACGTTATTTTTGAAATGAATTGAGGGGTTTACATGATAGATAAAATTAAAAATGCTGTAGAGGATATGCACGAAGATGAAGCAAAACATTTACTTCAAAGTATTCTAATCCAATTAAATTTATTAGAAGAAAAGTATAGTGAAGATACTATTAAAAATTTGATGGATATTTCTAAGCAACTAACGAGTAATACATCTTATAAAAGAAATGTAAAAGAAGTCTCACACGTACATATTGCATTTGATGATTCAACAGCTGGATGTTTAAAGCATATGCTTGGTCAAGAAGAACGATTGGAAGAGATGGTTGTTGCTTTTTCTGAATTCTTTTCAATTGGGCCGATAAATAAGTTACATATGAATGAAGGGCAACTAGCAAGACAGGAATGGTTAGTAAACAACTTAACTGCTTATGAAAATTATTTTGAAGAAGAGTATTTACCAAGGTTTTTAGAAACTATGGAAGAACTATACGCTATTCCTAGTGAAACGCCTATTACAATTTGGAAAGCCGATAACGCACATGAACATGTAGGTCTATGTTTTGTAATGGCGCAATTAAAAGATAAGAAAAATATTCGCGTTATGAATACATCTGAAACAAGTAAAGAAATATTAAAACTAGAATATGCGATTCGTGGAACGGGAGAGTTAGCACCTGAAAGTTTAGCTCTAATTCAAAAAAGTTTTGTAGAATCTCCGTATTTAACTGTAGAGAATCGTACGCAGTTTGAAAATGAGTGGGATAGTCTATCGAAAAGTACGGAATTTTTAAGAGTTTGGACAGACAATGAAGTGCGTTCTGTACAAGAAGATTATTTTGATCAATTTATTATTGAATGCGCGAAAAGTATAGGTGCTGATCGAGAATTCCTAAAAGCCCCTAGAGTAATTGGTGAAGCGCTAGGTCATGTAGAGCAGTTAGTTGGCGATACGTTTTTAGAATATCGCTTAAAAGAATTAATTAAACAAGAAGTATTTGAATTTGAAGGTTCATTAGATGAAATGCGTTTCTATAGTGTGAAATTAAGAAAATAATACATCTATTTCGTTTATGAAGAAGCTCGTATTTTTAAATACGAGCTTTATTTTTTATTGAATTTAGGCTATACATAAGCTTCCTATAGAGCAATTATCACATATGAATGTTAAAGGTACTGTGAATGAAAAGTAGGTGATTTGTTAATATGTATAACCAGCAAAATTATTCATATGATCAAGGGATGTATTATAATCCACAAAACTACGGGTATGAACCTGTAAATGAAGTGAGAGATATGGAACAAGAAGATTATAGACCAGATGATGCGGAAGATGCTCCAACGTCACCACCACCATCTCAAGCTCCATCCTTACCATCCACATTTGCTTCTCCAGCACAACCAGGAAATATGAAATCATGGATGTGTAACTGTCTAGGAAGATGGGGCTTTTTACGTTTACATCGTCCAGGGCCTTTCGGGAGAGATTTATGGTTCTTTCCGACTGAAGTGAGAAGAAACGGAGTATCAGGTTACACTTGGCAAGGTGGTCGTCGTCGTAAAGTAAGTTACCGCTATCAACAAATTAGTAATTTTATGTGCTTCGCATAAAGAAAAGTGAGAGAGTAGAAAGATTTTACTCCCTCACTTTTTTATTTTTCAATATATGAAGTAAGATTTTGATTAAAAATTTACAATTTTCACGTTTTTATTAGAGTATAATGCATATGTTGGTTCGTTTTCAAAAACAAATGAGAGTGAGGGAATACGATGTCAATGAAAAATAAAGTTGGGCTAAGAATAGAGGATGGGATCAATTTAGCTTCAGCTCAGTTTAAAGAAGATGCATATGAAATTTATAAAGAATCTCGAAAAATGCAACCTATCTTATTTGTGAATAAAACTGAATTAGGTGCAGAGTGGCTTATTACAAGATATGAAGATGCTTTACCACTATTAAAAGATAATCGCTTAAAAAAAGATCCGGCCAATGTATTTTCTCAAGATACATTGAATGTCTTTCTTACTGTTGACAATAGTGATTATTTAACGACACACATGCTAAATTCAGATCCACCTAACCATAATCGTTTACGATCACTCGTACAAAAAGCTTTTACACCGAAGATGATCACGCAATTGGAAGGAAGAATAAGGGATATTGCAGATGATTTGTTAAATGAAGTTGAGCGCAAAGGTTCATTAAATCTTGTTGATGATTACTCGTTTCCTTTACCGATTATTGTAATAAGTGAAATGCTTGGCATTCCAAAAGAAGATCAAGCGAAATTTAGAATTTGGTCCCATGCGGTCATTGCTTACCCAGAAACGCCAGAGGAAATAAAAGAAACCGAAAAGCAACTATCTGAATTTATTACATATCTCCAATATTTAGTTGATGTTAAAAGACAAGAACCAAAAGAGGACTTGGTGAGTGCTTTAATACTTGCAGAAAGTGAAGGTCATAAACTTAGCGCTCGGGAACTATATTCAATGATAATGTTACTAATTGTGGCGGGACACGAAACAACGGTAAATTTAATTACAAATACGGTATTAGCGCTTCTTGAAAACCCGGACCAATTACAGTTATTAAAAGAAAATCCAAAATTAATTGATGTAGCTATTGAGGAAGGATTACGCTATTATTCTCCAGTTGAGGTTACAACTTCAAGATGGGCAGATGAACCTTTTCAAATTCACGATCGAACAATTGAAAAAGGGGATATGGTTGTCATTGCATTAGCTTCGGCGAACCGTGATGAAACAGTATTTGAGAATCCAGAAGTATTTGATATTACTCGGGAGAATAATCGTCATATTGCATTTGGCCATGGGAGCCATTTCTGCTTAGGCGCTCCACTTGCTAGGCTGGAAGCAAAGATTGCTATTACTACTTTGTTTAATCGAATGCCTGATTTGCAAATAAAAGGAAGTCGTGAAGAAATTAAATGGCAAGGTAATTATTTAATGCGTTCTTTAGAGGAATTACCATTAACATTCTAGAATATTTATTGTAAGACATGCATACATCGAAAATACTTTACATAGAGTATGTATGTGTTATTTAAATTCGAAACGGAAGGGTGAAAACATCCCAATGATCAACTAATTCTATTTGTAAGAGATCTTCGTTAAAAAACGAAATATTCTTCTGAATAGGATTAGTCTGTACATTTATAGAAAAGGGATGTATTTCGCTTTGCGAAAAATATAGTCTTTTCATATGATTTGTGCTGCCTCCTGTTCAGAACATGAAATAGGGGGCTTTTTTATGTCGACAAATGTAGAAACGAAACAAAATAATGGGGTATCACAAGTATTAAAAAATCGGTTTGTTCAAGGGATTTTAGCATCAGCATTATTTTTACAAATTGGAATATGGGTTCGGAACTTTGCGGTATTACTTTACGTAATGGAAATGACAAAAGGTGATGCTTTTGCTATTTCGATGATTTCAGTGGCGGAGTTTGCTCCAATTTTCATCTTTTCCTTTATTGGTGGAACGTTTGCTGATAGGTGGAAGCCGAAGAGGACTATGATATGGTGTGAGACTTTAAGTTCTTTATCAGTATTTGCAGTATTAATTACTCTAATGTTTGGAACGTGGAAAATCGTGTTTTTTGTCACACTTATTTCTGCAATCCTTTCGCAATTTTCTCAGCCATCTGGCATGAAATTGTTTAAACAGCATTTATCGGCAGAACAAATTCAATTAGCAATGTCTATTTATCAAACAATATTTGCGATATTTATGGTGTTAGGACCGATTCTTGGAACATTTATTTTTCATAGTTTTGGAATTTATATTTCAATCATTATTACAGGTATCGCTTTTTTACTTGCAGCAGCTGTGTTGTTATTTCTTCCGAAAGATCTTGAGAATGATAATGAGAAGAAAGAAATCACTATATTACAGGAAATGCTTGATGGTATTAAATATGTGAAAAAGAAAAAAGCATTAACTTTGCTAGGGCTTTGTTTTATGGCAGCAGGACTAGGAATTGGTTTAATTCAGCCGTTAGGTATTTTTATTGTAACTGAGCAGTTAGGATTATCAAAAGAGAGTTTACAATGGTTACTAACAGTAAATGGTGCAGGAATGATTGTTGGCGGTGCTTTAGCGATGGTGTTTGCAAAAAACGTTGCGCCGCAAAAGATGTTAATTATCGGTATGCTTGGTCAGGCAATCGGCATCGGTATTATAGGTTATTCCACCAATTTATGGGTAACACTCACAGCACAACTTTTTAGCGGTTTAGCTCTTCCTTGTATTCAAATAGGTATTAATACGCTCATTATTCAAAATAGTGATACTGATTTTATCGGTCGTGTAAATGGCATTTTAAGTCCGCTATTCACCGGTTCAATGGTAGTAACAATGAGTATTGCTGGTTCATTAAAAGAAATGTTCTCATTAAGTACGATGTATGAAGGCACAGCTTTACTATTTATAATTGGATTATTATTTATTTTACCTATATACAATTTAAAGCCAGTAATAGCGGTAGAAAGTGAAATAAACAGTAAAGGAAGTGCTGTGCAACATGAATCCTAATCCAAATGTTAAATATCCCATTGAAGGAAATAAAAATGTTCACTTTATAAAAAATACAATAACGAAAGCTAATATACTCGCCGGAGATTATTCATATTATGATGCGAAAGATGGAGAAACATTTGAAGATCGAGTATTACATCATTATGAATTTCTTGGAGATCGCCTTATCATTGGAAAGTTTTGTTGTATTGCAAATGGAGTTACCTTTATTATGAACGGAGCGAATCATCGGATGGATGGATTTTCGGCATATCCATTTAATATATTTAGAAATGGGTGGGAGAAGTATACACCTAATTTGTCTGATTTGCCTTACAAAGGTGATACAGTTATAGGAAATGATGTTTGGATTGGTATGGATACAACGATTATGCCTGGAATAAAAATAGGAGATGGTGCAATCATTGCAGCTAAATCTGTTGTGACTAGAGATGTTGCACCATATACAATTGTTGGTGGAAACCCTGCAAATAAAATAAAGGAACGATTTACAAATACAATAATAGAAGAATTATTGCAAATTCAATGGTGGCATTTTGACATTGAAAAAATAACCGAAAATATAGATGCTATTGTACGAGGAGATATTGAACCTTTAAGAGAGCTAAAAAGAGAATAAAAAATGCATAACAAAGAGTATCATACCCCCGAATTTTGTTAATGATAATAGAACGAGGAGGTGTGATACTATGGCACAAGACGTTTTATGTGAAGTAAATAACTGTAAATTTTGGGCAACCGGCAATAAATGTAGTGCAGATGCAATTTATGTAGTAAGTCATAAAGGGAAACAAGCATCTACTACGGAAGAAACAGATTGCAAAACTTTCGATCCAGAAGTATAAATTTTTGAAGGGTAGCCAAATCGTGGTTGCCCTTTTATTAATTATAGTATTGATAATAAATCTCATTTTCATTCATTATTTTTAACTTTTCTTTTAATTTTTTCATATTTTCTTCATAAGTGATGTAATTGGGGGCAGTTCATAGTTATCATTTGACTCTTCTAGTGACTTTCTCAAGTAAAGCAACCTTTGGTTGAATAAGATTTATTTATTCATTCCCATCAATCGCTTAATTGTTCTTATTTGTCCACGATGATTAATTTCGTCTTCCATAACGTGAAACCACAAGTAGTAATTATTATAAGGCACACCATTATCCCACTTGTTTTCCTCGAATAACCAGCTATCTTGTTTTGATTTCAGATATGTTAGTGTATTTTCTCTAACTTGTGATAATTCATTCAAATAATAATCTAAAGATTGCTTTTTATTCCTTCCCTTGCTTTGTCTCCAAGTTCTAAAGAAATTCGCCACTTTAGATATTCACTTTCAGTTAAATCTCTTTTTTCAAACGAGATAACTTGATGAACAAACTTCATCGCTGCAATATGTGATAAGAGAGAACCAATAGTGTTTGAACTACCGTTTGGTAAGAAATCTAAATCACTTTGGTTTAAATTGGAGATTTCGCTCAATGTAACATCTCTTGTATGTTCAAGCATTGTTACAAGCTCTCCAATCCTATTTGAATAGTTTTTTCTTGAAATTATTCTATAATCTATCATATATATCCCTCCAATTCATGTAAAATAATGGTATAATTTAATTGAATATAAAGAAAAAGGAAACCTGTTTTTATCAGTGTTACCTTATCCAAGACTAAATTTAACCCATACATCATTTTTTTGATGTAGCTCTTGAAGATAAAAACTATTTAATTTTCAAGGAACAGTTATTAACTTAAAACTTATTATACGAGGAGGGTGTATCATGAAAAAAATATGCTTTGTATTAATTGTCGACGCTGGTATAAATTATGGTTCAATATTCTCGCTACCATTTTTAAGGAATCAGGATGATTTGAAGGAATATTTTTCTAAGTATTATGATGTTTCAATTAATTATATTAGGGATAAAAACTCAGTTGACTATTTGGTAGTTCCCAAACCGTGTCCACCTTTTGATAATGAAAATAATCTTCCAATAATTGAAGTACCAGCAATCTTATTTATGGAAAAGGATTTTGAAAAAATAAAGACTTGTATAGACAATTATTTTTCTAATAACTCATAAAGAAAATATAGGAAATGAAAAGCATTTAACATTTGGTAAAGGTGCTCACTTTTGCTTAGGGCACCACTTGCACGTTTAGAAGCTGAGATTGCATTAAGAACTTTCATAAATGCCTTTGAAAAAATAGAGTTATCTCCATCGTTCAATTTAGAAAAATGTCTATTGGAAAATGAACAAACGTTAAATTACTTACCTATTCTTTTGAAAACTAGGTAAATCGCTCAGCAAGGTGCAAATTTACTGTACCTTGTTTTTTTATTTCTCAATTGTAAAATTTTAGTTGGTTATTTAGTATGGAAGTGTGTGAATAAGAGTAGAGGAGGATGCTTATGTTAACGTGTAATGGAAGTAAGACGTTCCAAACATTTATTAAAGCTGTAACGGATTTAATAAATAGTAATTTGTTAGAAGATCAAATTGTTTGTGGGATTGAAAAATTACTAGAAGAACTTTTAGAAAAGAAAACATGGCTTCCGTTAGAAAAGCAGAAGGCGAATTCGGCTCAATATGCACGACACTTATTATATGAAGATCCTTTAAATCGTTTTGAAGTATTAGCTCTTGTATGGAAAGATGGACAATCGACTCCTTTGCATGATCATGATGGCACATGGGGAGTAGAAGGCGTATTTACAGGAAGAATAATGGTGCAGAACTTTATAAAAACGAAGCAACTTGAAAATTCACTTGTTTATTTAACTCATACAGGAAGTCTTTATTTGGGAGAAGGAGAAACAGATAAAGTCATTCCACCAGCTGATTGTCATATCCTTGAAATAGCCAAAAATGAAAGCGTTGTAACTATTCACGTTTACGGAAAACGTTTAGAAAAGTTTAAAGTATATATCCCAACTAAAGAAAAGAATGTATACACGTGTGAGACAAAATATATTTGTTATAATTCATAGTTTAAAATCCAAAGCTCTTGCTTTGGATTTTATTTATAATTATTTCTTGACCTGAAACGCTTTTCATAAATTATAAATAAGGAGTACTTTACGAGATCAGTATGAAAACGATACCTTTCATTTAATTTGAGCTCGTGTATATATAGAAAGTGGTGAAGAAATAATGAAATTAATCGCAATTGATTTAGATGGAACTCTTCTTTCGGGGAACAAAATGATTAGTAACGAGAATGCAGAAGCAATTCGAAAATGTCAGGAAGCTGGCCATGTTGTAGCAATTTGTACAGGACGTTCTATTGTCGATATTGAACGATTGTTGTTAGAAGTTAATTTGAAGTGTCCAATTATTGCCGAAAATGGTGCGCTTATATATAATGATAAAAAAATGATGAAGAGATATCCAATTCAAAATATGCAGGCACTCGAGATTGTGAATTATCTTGAAGAAAATGGATTGTATTATCAGCTTTATACTAATAAAGGTGTGTACGTACCGGAATATGGAGTAGAGAGTGTACGTAATGAAATCGATTATGTGAAAAATTCAAATGAAAATATCGATTTGAAAGAGTTGGAAACGATCGCAGCATTATACCTTGAACATACAGCATTTCTTAGTGCAGAAAGTTGTAAACCAATTGTAGAAACAGATATACATGTTCATAAGCTTTTACCATTTTCTTATGACATGGAAAAATTAAAAAAGTTAAAAGAAACGTTTCTGCATAATACGGATTTAGCAATTACATCTTCCTATTGGCATAATTTAGAGATTAATCATCGAGACGCTCAAAAAGGAAATGGACTATATACTTTAGCGGAACATTTAAATATTCCAGTTGAAAATACTGTAGCGATAGGTGATGGGCTAAACGATGTATCCATGATGGAAAAAGCAAACCTATCAATTGCAATGGGGAACGCAGTCGAAGAAATAAAAGCGATGTGTCAATATGAAACTTTGACTAATGAAGAACATGGTGTTGCACATGCTTTATATAAATATGTAATGTAATATAAAAAGAAAAAAAGAATCTAAATAGATTCTTTTTTTCTTTTTATTAGGGGTAAGGTATTCTATGAGATTCATAGAAGCCTTATTACATTTTATTATATAGAATATATTGGAATAAATGTTTATATTTTTCATAGTAATTGTGAAAAATTTATGAACTTTACATTTAATCCATTTTTATAATACAACTAATGCGTATGAATTCATGACAAAACTTAACAAATGTAAGGACCTAAGGAGAGTTTGTGCAACATAAAAGATCATGATTGGCACAGCTAATAATTAATCGGAGATGAAAAAACTTACTAATTAGAGTTTCAATTTTGCACGGATATATTTTTTGTTTTTAATTGAAAAATAAAATTTGTTCGAATAATTATTCTTCAGCTATATACCTACAGGCACATTCTTCGTATAATGGAGAAGTATGAATTTAAAATTTGTATGAATTTTACATATTGAGGTGAAAAAGGAATGAATGCGCGGCTAATGGAACTTATTGATGTGAGTACAATAGAAACCATGGCAGAACAATTTTATCAATTAACCAACATATCACATCAACTTCTTGATGCTGAAAAAGAATGTATATTTTCATTTGGAATAAATGAAAAGAAAATATGTAAACTTCCCAAAATTGAAATCCCCATTTTTTTATACAATCAATATTTAGGATCTTTTGTTGTATGGTCTCAGAAAAGCGAAATTTTCAATTGCCAAAAATACTTTGAAATGCTTTCAAATTTAATTATAGATGGAGTAATGAAAGGATTTCAAAATAAAAATACAACGTTACTTACTCGAAAAGAGGAGGAACTACATACAATCTTACAAAACATGCCTGTTATGGTTGATGCACTTGATTATAATGGAGATTTTGTTTTGTGGAATCGCGAATGTGAAATTGTGACAGGCTATACTGCGGAAGAGGTAATTGGAAATCCAAACGCACTTCGATTACTGTATCCGGATCATGATTATCGTCACGAGATACAAAAGAAATTTTTGACTCGTGGAAAGAACTTTAGAGACTGGGAAATGCGTTTAACTTGTAAAAATGGTGAAATTAAAACGATAATGTGGTCCAATATATCAGAACAGTTTCCTGTAAGTGGATTTAGTTATTGGGCTGTTGGTGTGGATATTACACATTTAAAAGCAATAGAAGAGAAATTAAAACAACAAACGTCTGAATTAGAATTAATTTTTCAGGCTTTACCAGATTTATGTTTCTTAACGGAAGATGATGGAACAATTATTGATTATAAAGCAGGATCCCCTACAAAATTTTACGTACCCGCAGAAGCTTTTATGGGAAAAAAGTTTTACGAAGTATTACCATCTACAGTAGCAAAAAAATTTCAAGAAGCAATTTGTCAAGTGAAAGAAAAAGGGACAAATGTAATTGTGGAATATCCACTTACAATTAATGAAAGTATCGATTTCTTCGAAGCTAGATGTTTACCGTTATTGCATGATAAAATTATGATTATTGTACGTGATATTACAGAGCGAAAAAAGACAGAAGAATTGCTAAATAAATCAGATACACTTGCAGCAATTGGTCAATTAGCAGCTGGTGTTGCTCATGAAGTTAGGAATCCATTAACAGTCATTAAAGGCTTTATACAGCTATTTCAAATTAATAAAGAAGATCAAGAAAAATATTTTGATCTAATGCTTTCTGAAATTGAAAGAATAGAAGCGATTCTTCAAGAATTTTTGTCGATTGCTAAAACAGATGAACTAAGCACGGAAAAGAAAAATCTTTATCAAATATTTAAAAATGTCGTTTCGTTAATAAATACAAAAGCAATTATGACAAATATTCAAGTTGAATTATATACAGATTCTAAAGATATAATCATTGAATGCTCAGAAAATCAACTGAAACAAGTATTTATTAACATTTTGCAAAATTCAATCGAAGCTATGCCAGATGGTGGGAGAATTTCAATTCACATAAAAGAAATAGGCAAAGATGGTATCATTATTAGTGTAATTGATAAAGGAATAGGAATACCTGAAGAACGAATTAAAAGATTAGGTGAACCTTTTTATAGTACGAAAGAAAAAGGTACCGGTATTGGATTGATGTTAAGTTATAAAATTATTGAAAGTCATCAAGGGAATATAAGTATTATGAGTGAGGTTGGCGTCGGAACAACAGTAACGATTTATTTGCCAAAATTTCAGAGTAAAAAGCCTTTATCAAATTATGATGATAGATTTGAATCGATACGTCCAATTATTAACTCTTAAATTATTAAATACCCAATAACCAAAAGCTAAGCTTTTGGTTATTGGGTATTTTTGTATTTAATTTAGAAAACTTTACCTTTTCTTTAGATTTGCTTTAATTTCTATTAAGTTTTTATCAATATATTAGTATTTGTGCAAAGTAATGTATAGAAAATGTGCATTACTTTTAATATATAGATTCAATTATTAATAGAAATACAGTAAGGAGGAGATTATGACAAGGTGAAAAAACAAGAGAAAAAAAGCGGTAGAGCAGTACCGATGCGGTTAAACATTTTATTCTTATGTGTATTTATATTGTTTTCTGCCATGATTATACAATTAGGTAAAGTACAAATTATCGATGGTGAGACGTATAAAAATGAAGTGGAGAAGAGAGAAAATGCAACCGTAAGCCTTTCTGTGCCGCGAGGAAAAATATTTGACCGAGAAGGGAATCCAGTAGTTGATAATAAGTCTTTACGTACAATTACATATACAAAGATGAAAGGTGTAAAATCAGAAGAAATATTAAAAACAGCAAGACAACTTGCAGACATAATTGAAATACCACAAGAAGATATAGACAAGCTAACTGAGACGGATAAGAAAGATTTTTGGATGCAATTAAATCCGAAACTAACTGAAAAATTAGTATCTAAAAAAGAAATAAATAAGTTCAGAGATAAAGATATTACCGGAAAAAATTTAGATAAAAAAATTGAAGAGTTAAAAAGAAAACGAGTTACAGATAAAAATCTTCAGGATTTAACAGATAAAGATATAAAAGTGTTAGCTATTAAAAGTAAAATGACTTCTGGTTATCAAATGGCTCCACAAATTATTAAAAAAGACGTTAGTGAAAAGGAATTTACTATAATTAGTGAAGGTTTAGCAAATCTCCCAGGTGTAGACGTGTCGGTTGATTGGGAGAGAGTGTATGTGAATGATGGATTATTCCGATCCGTTCTTGGAAATGTTTCTAATTCTGATGAAGGATTACCAAGTGAACGATTAGATTATTACTTAGTACGTGATTATAGCCGAAATGATAGGGTTGGAAAAAGTTATATCGAGCAGCAATATGAAGATGTACTTCATGGTACAAAAAAAGAAGTAAGAAGCGTTGCAGATAAACAAGGTACTACAATTAGAACGGAAACAATTTCGGAGGGAAAGAGCGGTAAGAACTTAACTTTAACAATAGATATGGAATTACAGAAAAAAGTAGAAGAAAGTATAGAAAAAATATTAAAAGCATATAAAGGATCAGAATCCATGTTGGACCGTGCTTTCGTTGTAATGATGAATCCGAAAAACGGACAAGTATTATCAATGGCTGGGAAAAGACTTGTAGAAAAAGACGGGAAAACAGAAATTGAAGACTATGCATTAGGTACAATGACTAGTTCATATGAGCTGGGATCAACAGTTAAAGGTGCCACCGTTTTAACTGGATTTGAAACGAAAGCTATAACACCAGGTACTTATTTTTATGATACACCTATGAAGTTTAAAGGTACTAGGGAGAAGAAATCTTGGAAAGAGTTTGGAAACATTGATGATTTAAGAGCGTTACAAGTCTCTTCAAACGTTTATATGTTTCATACAGCATTAAAAATTGCAGGTGTGGATTATGTGAAAAATAGTTCATTAAATATTAAACAGGAATACTTTAATAAAATGAGGTACTATTTCAGACAATTCGGATTAGGTGTTCCAACGGGTATCGATTTACCGAATGAAACAGCTGGACAAATTGGTAAAAAAGATAATCAACCTGGGTTTTTATTAGACTACTCAATTGGCCAGTATGACACATATACACCACTCCAGCTCGTACAGTATATTTCAACAATCTCAAACGGTGGATATCGAATGAAGCCACAAATTGTTCAAGAGGTAAGAGAGCAAACGTCGCAAAAAGATGAGATTGGTAAAGTGGTACATGCAGTAGAGCCAATCGTTCTAAATAAAATAGATATGAAAGAGGAATATATAAATCAAGTAAAAGAAGGATTTAGAAGGGTATTCCAAGAAGGTGATGGAACAGGAGTAAGGGCGTTCCAAAAAGCCTCTTATAAACCAGCAGGTAAAACAGGGACAGCACAGACAGTTTACGGTGGAGAAAGTGATATCGGAAGAAATGAAAAGGGTGAAAGAAGAAAATGTTATAACTTAACGTTAGCAGGGTATGCGCCATATGATAATCCAGAAGTAGCATTCTCTGTAGTTGTGCCGTGGGTTATGAATGATAAATCTGGTATTAACTCTGATATTGGAAAAGAAGTTTTAGATGCTTATTTTGAATTGAAAAACAAGAGATTGACTGGAGAAAATTCACAAATAGATAGCTCTCAAGAAGGTTAAAACATATGAAATAATATAGAAACTAGAGTCATTTAATTTAGGGATAGATTCAAAATGGGTGATAGAAAGGTAAAATCATTCTATCAATTGTTCACGTTTTATAAAATAAATCATATATTGATAGCATAGGACAAGCTGAAAAGCTTATTCTAACCTCACAGAACACTCCTTATCACGGTTTGGCATCTACTTATGTAGATGCTTTTTTTAATTAAATAACTGATAATTATTTATCAATCTAAAGTAGCAAGTATATTAGGACTATTAGGGGAAGGATGACGGTAATCATTACAGTATGATTATTAAGAGCGTTGAAATGTAAGGAGTGAGAAAGAAGTGCTAAATATTTTAATGATTAATTTTCCAGCAGAGGGACATGTAAATCCTACATTAAGTTTAGTCAAATCCTTTACTGAACGGGGGGATCACGTACACTATATTACAACAGAACACTTTAAAGGCAGAATTGAAGATTTGGGAGCTACTGTATATACCCATCCAGATTTATTAAAGGATATTTCTATTGATACTGAAACTTCATATGGACTGAACTCTTTCTTTCATGTACATGTTCAAACTTCTTTATATATATTAGAAATTACGAAACAATTATGTGACAGCATACATTTTGATTTCGTAATGTATGATATATTTGGTGCTGGAGAGTTAGTAAAGGAGTATTTACAAATTCCAGGCATAGTTTCTTCTCCTATATTTTTAATTCCTACTGAATTTTTGGAGACTTTACCTTTTCATCCTAATGCAGAAATACCATTCCAACCTGATGAAATTTCTGAACAGTTACTATATCAAATGGAACATGAATTTGGAGTAAAGCCTAAAAACAATCTTCAATTTATGCATAACAAGGGAGATATTACTCTTGTGTACACAAGTCGTTACTTCCAACCTAATAGCGATTTGTTTGGAGAAAATAACATTTTTATTGGACCAAGTATTTCAAAGCGTAAAACAAATGTAGAGTTTCCACTTGAATTGCTTAAAGGTAAGAAAGTTATTTATATTTCAATGGGGACGCTGCTTGAAGGACTTGAATCATTCTTTAATATGTGTATTGATACTTTCTCAGATTTTAAAGGGGTAGTTGTAATGGCAATTGGTGATAGAAATGACCGTTCTAAAATTAAGGAAGCGCCAAACAATTTTATAATTACTTCATACGTACCTCAATCAGAAATATTAAATGAAGCAGATGTTTTTATTACACATGGCGGCATGAACAGTGTACACGACGCTATTTATTTTAATGTCCCATTTGTCATCATTCCACACGATAAAGACCAGCCAATGATAGCACAAAGATTAACTGAGCTTGAAGCAGCGCATCGGTTATTGAAAGAGAATGTTAATGTGCAAACGTTAAAAGAAGCGGTAACCGATGTTCTTTCAAATGAAAAGTATAAGCATGGAATACGAAAACTGAAAGATAGTTTTTTAGATTGTGGTGGTTCGAATGAAGCAATCACAGTGATTACATCTCTTTTAAATAAATAGTGTGTGTAATATAAAAGCATAGAGGCGGCACCTTTATGCTTTTATATGATTATCCCGCAAACTGCACAGCAGTATTTGCATGTAAAAAAGCGGTATCAAAAACAGGAACAGTAAGGTCGTTTTGGGAAATGAGCAACGGTATTTCGGTGCAACCTAGCAGTATACCTTCTGCGCCATTTTGAATTAATGATTTTGTAATTTGTAATAGTTTTTCTTTGGATGTTTCTGAAATAATTCCTTTACTTAATTCATTTAAAATAACATGATGGATAAAATTTCTTTCCTCTTCATTTGGAATGATTGTCTCAATGTTATAGTGTGCTAGACGTGATTTATAGAAGTCTTGTTCCATCGTTTGTTTCGTACCCAATAATCCGATACGCTTTATATTCTGTTCTACCATTTCTTTAGCACTTACATCACCGATGTGAAGAAGTGGAATGGATATTGCATTTTCTACTTCTTCAGCAAATAAATGGACAGTATTAGAACACATTAATAAACATTCAGCTCCAGATTTTTCAACCTTTTTTGCAACTGTGACTAATGCATTTTTCACTTCTTCATATTGATGATTTTGTAATAAAGTAGTTACTTCACCAAAGTCCATGCTATATAAAACAAGCTTTGCATTTTGATCATATTGAGAGAGTGTAAGTGTATTAATATGTTTATAATATAATGATGTAGATTCCCAACTTAGTCCGCCAATTAAACCGATTACTTTCATCGTACATTCCTCCCGTAACTATGTTAAATGTATTATTCCATAATTCCGATAAGAATACAATGATTTAAATGTACTGTTGAACAAAAAATAAAAATAATTAGAAAAGTATTGAAATTTATACTTCTTAATGCCATAATACGAATTACAAATTAATACTTATCCAGAGAGGTGGAGGGAACGGCCCTATGAAACCTCAGCAACCCCTATGTAAATGTATAGGAAGGTGCTAATTCCGCAGAGGACACGATGTGTTTTTTGAAAGATAAGAGGATTCTTGAACGTGAAAGAAAATGACCTCTTATGTAAGAGGTCATTTTTTGTTGTATAGAAAGGGGGTGTCGATGCATAATTCATTTTCAAAATAAATATAGAGTAATAAAAGTTGACTCATATGAGAGGAGAATTGTAATGAACAAATTATCAACAAAGTTAGTAGTAGCAATCGGAATTGGAGCAGCATTGTACGGGATATTAGGACTTTGGGGCTTTTCTATTGCACCAAATACATTTATTAAACCTGCGTTAGCTATTTTAACCATTTTTGGAGCGTTATTTGGCCCAGTGGCAGGACTGTTAATAGGACTTATCGGTCATACCGTAACAGACACAATCGCTGGCTGGGGTATTTGGTGGGGCTGGGTTTTTAGTTCCGGCATTATCGGCTTTGCAATGGGACTCATTCAAAAAAGAGTCGGATTTAGTGTGAAAAACGGGACGTATAATAAAGGCGATATTTCTTATTTAGCTATTACTGGGTTAATTGGTATCGTCATTGCTATTATATTTGCGGGTGCATTCGATATTATTGTCATGGGAGAACCGTTTGACAAAATTGTAATACAAGTATTAGGTGCAACAATTGCTGATGTTATCGTATTTTTAGTTCTTGGATTGCCAATTACAATAGGCCTAGCTAAATCGAATAAGAAACATACACAATTAAAAATTGAAAAGTAGGGATGTTAACATGCAACCAATTATTTCTTTTGAACAATTCAGCTTTCAATATAAGCATGCGGCGCAGCCTACTGTTAAAAACGTTACATTTCATATATATCCCGGGGAAAAAGTGCTAATTGCTGGACGAAGTGGTTCAGGAAAATCAACGTTAGCTCATTGTATCAATGGGCTAATCCCGTTTTCTTATGAAGGGACTAGTACTGGTAATATTTTAATTGCTGGAAAAGACCCGAGGAAAAAGAGTGTTTTTGAATTAAGTAAACATGTAGGCACAATTTTGCAAGATCAAGATGCACAATTTATTGGTCTTACAGTAGAAGAAGATGTAGCCTTTTATTTAGAAAATGAATGTGTAAATCAGGATGAAATGAAAAAGATTGTCTCGGAGTCATTAAAAAAGGTAGGGATGCATACTTTTCATAAACAAAGTCCTCATGAATTATCAGGAGGGCAAAAACAAACTGTTTCTTTAGCGGGTTTGTTAACAACAAATGCTCCTATATTATTGTTCGATGAACCGTTAGCAAATTTAGATCCAGCTAGCAGCTTACATACAATTGAACTTATTAAAAATATACATAAGCAATATAATAAAACAATTGTAATTATTGAACATCGAATAGAAGAAATGTTAAATCTGGATTTAGATAAGATCATTTTAATTGATGAAGGGGAAATTGTTGCGATAGGGACACCAGATGAGATTTTAGCGTCAAATATATTACCCTCAATCGGATTAAGAGAACCTATGTACATAGAAGGATTAAAGAGATTGCAATTTGATAGTAATAATGACGTAATATACCCACTTGAAAATCTTCAAAGGGAAAATGTTAGTGGAGTAATAAATGAGTGGATGGAGAAGCAAACTTTTTGTAAAGATACTCCTACAAAAAAAGAATTATTGAAAGTAGAGGATTTGTCATTCTCATATCCTAATAAACAAAAAGTATTAGACAATATAAATTTCTCTCTATATAAAGGGGAAATAGTAGCACTTCTAGGCCATAATGGAGCTGGAAAATCAACATTAGCTCATAGTCTTATAGGGATAAATAAAACAAAAAATGATAGGATTTTAATTGATGGAGTAAATATCAATTCTTGGTCTATTCGTAAACGCGGTGAAGTTATATCTTATGTGATGCAAAATCCAAATCATATGATTACACAAGCTACTGTAATGGAAGAGATTTCATTTTCATTACAATTAAAAAAATTTTCGAAGGAAGAAATTAAGCTTAGAGCAGAGGAAACATTAAAAATTTGTGGCTTGTTTCCATTTCGAAATTGGCCAATTCAGGCATTAAGTTATGGGCAAAAAAAGAGATTAACGATTGCATCTGTACTAACAACAAATCCAAAACTTATCATATTAGATGAACCGACAGCGGGACAAGATTATTATCATTATAAACAATTTATGACGTTTATTAGAAAACTAGCTGCAAAGGGAATGTCTTTTATTTTCATCACACACGATATGAATCTCGCATTAGAATATGCGGACAGAGCAATAGTTCTACATGAAGGGGAAATTATTGCGAATCATACCGCGTCTACTGTATTAGGGCATCCAGAAACATTAAAAAGAGCGAACTTAAAGGAGAGTTCTTTATTTAAACTCGTTAAATTTAGTGGTATTGCAAATCCTGAAAGATTTATGGAACTTTATTTTGATGTTATTAGGAGGGAGGAAGGTGTATAGTACATATTTTCATCGCATGGACGGAGCAGTGAAATTGTTATTATTTATTTTTTGTATGACACTTACTTTTTTATTTTTTGATTTTCGCGTATTGTTATTTTTATTTTTCATTGGGTGTATCGGACTTGTAGTTGCTAAAATTCCATTTCGTAAAATTTTTATTGTTTTTACTGTTATATTTACATTTAGTTTATTAAATTCTGTCATGATCTTATTTATTACACCAACCCATGGATCTGAATTAATTGGATCGTATACTTCATTTATGTATATTGGATATGCAACAATTACATACGAAACATTATTTTATGCAGCTACACTTTCGTTAAAGTATTTTACGTTATTACCATTTACACTTATTTTTATTTATACGACTGATCCAAGCAAATTTGTGAGTAGCATAAGTAAATTTCGAATTCATTATAAAATTACTTATGCGATAAATATTGCATTACGTTATATACCTGATATTCAGTCCGAATATAAAGTTATTAAACATGCCCAAGAGGCGAGAGGAGTAGCTTTTGAAAAAGGAGAAGCAAGTTTATGGATTCGCATGCAAAACCGTGTCTTAATTTTCTGGCCTTTAATTATTCATTCTTTAGAGAGAATCGATACAGTTTCAAACGCAATGGATTTAAGAGGGTTTGGAAAGAAGGATACACGTACGTGGTTCTATACAAATAAAGCGAAAAGCCAGGATTTCATTGCTTTATTTGTAGGTGTTTTTATTTTAATTGCTGCAGTATATGTAAAGTTACATGTATTTCAAAATTTTTGGTATCCATTTTAAAGCACTCTCAAATGAGTGCTTTTACTTATTTTTATATAGACATGCTCAAAAAAGGGATATTTACATAATGTATAATACGAACCAGTTAAAATGATCAACTACCTATTAGTTTTCAAACCAAAAGGAGGAGAAAATATGAGTTACGGTGGTTCTTGTGGTTTTGGTGGAGGTTTCGCTTTATTAGTTGTGTTATTTATTTTATTAATTATCGTTGGATGCAGCTGCTGGGGCGGAGGTTACTAATTTTTAATTAGTCTCCACAAATGTAAAACTAAAAAACATAGAAGATACTTATGTATCGAAACAAATAAAAAAGGAGCATAATTGCTCCTTTTTTATTTATTGTTAGATGCGTTTGTATTACATTTCGGAAATGTAATTGTCAAAGTAGTACCTTTATTTATAACGCTTCGGATTTTCAAATTACCTTGCATCGTTTCAATGATCTTAACAGCAACCATTGTACCTAAACCTGTACCTTTCGTTTTTGTACTAAAATACGGTTCGCCAAATCGATTTATTTGCTCTTGTGACATACCAATTCCGCTATCTTCAATTCGTATGATAACTTTATTATTACTAATAGAAGAGGAGATATTTAAAGTACCGCCATTAGGCATTGCTTCAATACCATTTTTTAATAAGTTTAAAAAACATTGCTGAAAGTGCTGTTTATTACCAACTATTGTTGCCGTAGAGAAATCTTTTGTAATATGGATCGTATTCATATTACATAAAGGTAAGATCATATTAATAACTCGATTTAATTCTTGTTCTACTGAAATCTCATCTAATTTTTCTGAAGCAGGTTTGGCAAACGTTAAATAATCATCAATAATTCCTTGGGCGTGATGTAATTCTTCCAGTATATGCTTAATATACTCGTCTCTTGATTCTGGAGTTAAATTTGGTGTTTTTAAAAGTTGTGTAAATCCTTTTACAACAGTTAAGGGATTTCTTACTTCGTGCGATATACTAGCAGCGAGTTGGCTAACAATCTCCATTTTTTCCATTTTAATTAACTTCGATCGCATGCATACTGCATCTTTTAAAACTTCATTAAAATAAACTACAAACAACATTAAAACGGTTGGTAATATTATGAAATAAATGATGTACAAATTATTCACTTCAAAATCTGATAAAGTTAATACAATTACAGTTGTAAATATTGCTAAGAAAAATGTTAAAAACATTGCATAAGCTACTTTAATTTTTCTATTATACGTATTAAATTTTGCGGATGCGAATGCTGTAATGATAAACATTGTTCCATACACTACTATTGTTAACATACTAAATCCATAAAATGAAAATCTTGTAATTAATAAAATAGCAAACAATGTTATACCGACAGGGAAGCCACCATAAAGCGTACCTACTATAACCGGTATTTGTCTTAAATCATGAATACAATTTTCATCCATATAGATAGGATAGCGCATACATAAAATAAGAGGGATACTTGTACAAAGTATAATAAGTAGTTTTTTATATTTCTTCACATAGCGCCCGCTATCATATATAAAATAAAAAATAAATATACTACTTAAAATGTATAAAAGATTATTTAACACGTGTTGATTGATATACACAAAGTTCATAATATTTGCCTCGTTATTTTTAATTTCCTTTTCATATATATTATCATGATAATAGTATAAACTATATATTTGTTTGAATAATATAGATTTATATCTTTTTAGTATTTTACACGTTTACCCACTCTTCATAAAATTCTTCAACTGATGCATATCGTTCGGTTCGGTTTTCATTTACAGCGCGATACGCTATTTCATATAAATCCCTACTTGCTTCCCATTTTGTAAAGGAGCGATCTTTTCCACCACCTAAAATCGCGAAAGCCATTGCCCCCATATTAAATACATTTGTTCTCGAATCAATTATAGCGTTTAGCTCGAATTCTTCAGGAGACATAAAACGTGAGGAACCCCATAATCTTCCCATTTTATTTACGTATGGTTTTTTAGAATATAAATCAATATCACAAATTTTTGTTTCATTTGTATTAAAATTATACATAATACTACCATCATAAAAATCTATCGCTACATAGTTTTTCTTTTCGACATATGTATGGAAAGAAAAAATGGAATTTAAGGATTGAACTCGTTTTCTAACAGGTAAATGTTTAAATTTATAAAATGGAGAGTTTGGATTTTTATATTTTTCAGGAGGCGGGAAACTCCAGTGCGAATGAAGACATTCACCATCAAACCAATCGAAAATTAATACATATCCAGATTGAACTGGAAAGTGTTCAATTAGTTTTATAAGCGAGTTGTGTTTTAATTCTCCGTATAGGAAAACTGAATTTTTCAAACGTTCAATAGCGTCGTTTATTGTTCCTTCGTATGCAATTGTTTGTGCTCCTGCGTATTTAATGAATTTCTTATGCCCATTTTTTTCTACACCAAAGCTTATATTACCTGAATCTTGTTGGTCAAAAACCGCAAATACGGTTCCTAATTTCAATAGCCAATCAAAATTATGATGTTCTTTTAACTGGAATGTAACTTGATTCAACTGAATTTCAACTGGAATATCTTTCATATTATACCTCGCATTTATTATAATTAAGTTATATATTTCAGTATTCGACACATTTTGTAAAAATCCTATGTGAATCACATGAAATTTATATAAATATAATAATAAATAATTATAAAAAGGTGGATAAAATGGAACAACAAATCGTTATTAAACCATATGAAAAAGAGTGGCACGAAGAGTATTTAATAGAAAAAGAGAAATTTATTTCTTTATTCGGGGAAGATTGTATTGCTATTGAACATATAGGGAGCACATCTGTACAAGGGTTAGGAACGAAACCTTTAATTGATATGATGATTGGCGTAACAGATTTGCAAATTATCAAAAAGTGGATTGAAGATTTGTTAAAAATTGGATATAAGTATATTCCAAAAGAAACACCTAATTGGCGTTTTTTTAGAAAGGGAAAATGGAGAGCGGGTACTCATCATTTACATGTCTATATTTATAATAGTGACGAATGGAAAAACAATCTTTTATTTCGAGACTTTCTAATAAAGCATGAATGGGCACGTAAAGAATATAGAGAACTAAAAGAGAGACTTGCAGCTACATATCCTTTTGATCGTGTTTCTTATACAAATGTAAAAGCACCATTTATTCAAAAGATATTAGAATTAGCTAAAACTCAAAAGAATTAACATTACAGATTTTTATCTGAAAAAATTTAAAAAATCCCTTCCTACGTTATTTATAGGGAGGGATTTTTTCTTTTGTCATAACGATATACATCTAATTATTGGAGACAGATTAGTTTATTTATTTCGATATTTCTAGTACATTGAAAATATTAAGGGGGAATGAAGCAATGAAAGCAATTGTACATCAATATAAAAAAGGGGTAGAGGGGTTAGAATATAAATTTTTATCTGAAACAAATCCTAATGCCGGTGAAGTAAAAGTAAAGTTAAAAGCAGCAGGATTAAATCATAGGGATTTATTTATTATAAACAATAGAAAAGAAATGGATCTACCGTTAGTAATAGGGTCAGATGGTGCAGGTATTGTTACAGAAATAGGAGAAGGTGTTTCAGCTGATTTATTACAAGCCGAGGTTATTATTAATCCTAGTATTGGATGGGAGAATATTGCCGAAGTACCAGAATTACCAGAGGTGTTAGGGGGACCAAAAGATGGAACGTTTGCTGAATATGTAATAGTGCCCGCTGAAAATGTAGTAGGAAAACCGTCATATCTTACTTGGGAAGAGTCTGGCGTTTTGGCTTTATCGGCACTGACTGCATATAGAGCGCTTTTTACAAAGGGTAGATTGAAGTGTGGAGAACATGTTTTAATTCCGGGGATAGGCGGCGGTGTAGCGACATTTGCCATGTTATTTGCGAAAGCAATTGGCGCAAAAGTAAGTGTTACTTCAAGGGTAGAGAACAAAAGAAAGTTTGCCGAAACATATGGCGTAGATTTTTCTTTTAATAGTTCCGGAAATTGGGAAGAGAGTTTATGCGGAGAAAAAGTAGATTTAATAATCGATAGTATAGGTCCAGCAACATTCTTAAAATACTTTGATGTATTAAAACCAAATGGGAGAATTGTTAATTTTGGTGCAAGCTCCGGAGATAAAATTGAATTACCTTTACGAGCGTTATTTTATAATCAAATCGATATTATGGGGACATCTATGGGTAGCAGTGAAGAATTTAATGAAATGATTAAGTTTATAGAGAAATATAAGATCAAACCAATTATGGATAAAGTTTATTCGTTGGAAGAAGCGATTCAAGCGTTAAGACGTATGGAGCAGGGAGAACAGTTCGGTAATATCGCTCTACGTATGGAATAAAAATATGATTTAATAACCTATGTTTTTATATGTATATGTTATGTAATATATACACTTTTAGTTAGTGGGTTATATGATTTTAAAGGTTTTTCCATCATATATATTTTTAATGCGTGTAAATAGTTACATAATTGTCAAATGAAAAATAGTAACATGAATAAAGTGAAAATCTAAATGTGTGTAAATGTTGTATACTGTGTAAATCAAGTAAACTTGTATCTTAATTTCAAGTGAAATAAGAAATTATAAGGAGAGAGTAATGTGAATTACGCAGTATTTCAATGGATAAACAATTTAGCAGGTACATCTGTACTCTTAGATAAGGTAATGATTGCTATTACAAATAGTGCTGCATATGTGGCTATTCTATTCATGCTTATCTTATGGTTTCATAACGGAAAGAAAGAGAATGCGATAAGAAAACAATATACAGTGTTGTATACGACACTTTCAGTAATAATTGCATTGCTAGTAAATGTTTTTATTCATTTAGTATACTATCATCCACGTCCTTTTGTATCATATGATGTGAATCAATTAGTACCCCACGCAGAAAACTCATCCTTTGTTAGTGATCATTCTGTACTTGTATTATCGATTGCATTCATGTTTATTCTTAGAGGAGAAAAGTTAAGATATATCGCACTTTTGTGGGCAGTATTAGTTTGTATATCACGTTTGTATGTAGGTGTTCATTTTCCTTTAGATGTAATGGGTGCGGCTGTCATAACGATTTTAACAAGCTGTTTATTATTGCAGAAAAAACGTATTTTTGAACCAATAGCAAAACTTGTTTTCAAAATGTATGCATTCGTAGCGAAACGAATTCGTTTTTTAGAGAAATATAACCATGTAGCTTAAATTTCATAACTAGCCTTTTATAGCTTAGGAAAAAATCCCCCTTTGGAAATTCAGAGGAGGATTTTTTGTTGTATACAAGTGAATAGATTACTTGCAATAACAATTTGAGTTTTATGCAGAAAAAGAATGAATATTCTTAAATTTCACGTACTGTATTTTAAGTATTTAAATAAACTGACAATAACTATAACTAGTTTCACATTGTTTTAAAGGAATTCATACGAAAACTTCGAAACATATAGTATTGAAAGTAAAAATTACATATTTTGAAGCACATCCTTGCATGTATCAATAAAAAGAAAGGAGCGAAATATGCATAAACTTCAAACGAATAAAGGCGCGCGGTATTTTATGATTGCTTTTATTGTTTTGTTTCTTATTATGCTTTTGCGTTTTTTCTATATTCAAGCAGTAGGAGTCGTGCATAATGTGAATGTAAAGGATTTAGCAAATGAACAACATAATAAAAATGGTGTTTTGGAAGCGAATCGTGGCACGATTTATGATCAAACTGGAAAAGTGCTCGTTCAAGATTCAACAACGTATCGTGTTGTTGTGAATTTGAAAGGTAATGGCAAATTGAAAAATAAAGATGAAACCGCAGCGCAGTTAGCTGATGCGCTTGAAATTGATAAAGAGGACGTATTAAAAAATTTCCATGAGGGGCGTACGCAAGTTGAAATCGGAAAAGTTGGCCGGAATTTGTCTAGGGAAAAGAAAGAACAAATAAAAAAATTGAAAATCCCAGGTGTTTCTTTTATGCCTGAGAAAGCAAGAGTGTATCCAAATGAAGATTTTGCATCTTATATACTTGGTTTTGCTAGACCAGACGATAAAGGAAATACAGAAGGGAAATTTGGGCTTGAAAAAAGTTTGGATAAATATTTGCGCTCGACAAATGGGAATATAGAGTATGTGGGAGGACGAGGAGGTATCCCGCTTACAAATGATATAGGAAAAATAGAACCTGCTAAACATGGAAATAACGTATATCTTACGCTTGATAAACAAATTAATAGTTTTTTAGAAGAAGCGATGAACAAGGCGCAAGATCACTATGATCCTTCTATGTTATTAGGTATCATAGCGGATCCAAAGACGGGGAAAGTGTTAGCCATGTCTAGTAAACCTAGTTTTAACCCTAATAAAGGGGATATTGAATACTTTTTAAATGATCCAATCGCCAATGCATATGAACCAGGTTCAACAATGAAAGTATTTACGTTAGCTGCAGCAATTAATGAAGGGGTATATAACGGGAAAGAATATTTTCAATCCGGCAAGTATTCAGTAGGTTCAGCGGATATAAAAGATCATAATGGTGGATTTGGATGGGGATCTATTACATTTGATGAAGGTTTTGAAAGGTCATCAAACGTAGCTTTTTCTATTTTAGAAGATCAGTTATTAAAACCAAATAAATTTAAGCAATATATGAATAAATTTGGTTTTAACCAAAAAACGGGAATAGATTTACCTGGTGAAAGTAAAAATACTTTACTATTAAATACACAAATTCAACAAGTAACAACTTCTTTCGGACAAGGTTCTACAGTAACTCCAATTCAATTAATCCAAGCTGCTACGGCTATAGCAAATGACGGGAAAATGATGCAACCATATATCGTTGACAAAGTTGTAAATCCAACAAATAAGCAAGTTATTATGGAAAATCAACCGAAAGAAATTGGGAATCCGATAAAAAAAGAGACAGCGGACAAGGTAAGAGACTTAATGGAACGTGTTATTACGTCTTCAAAAGGTACTGGTACAATGTATAAAGTGGATGGTTACCCAATAGGAGGTAAGACAGGAACAGCTCAAATTCCGAATCCTGAAAATGGACGATATATGGAAGGGAAAGAAAATTATATTTTTTCATTTTTAGGTATGGCTCCAATTGATGACCCAGAGTTAATTGTATACTTAGCTATTAAGCAGCCAAAGTTAAAGGGAGATGAATATGGAGCTCAGCCACTCGCTGAAATATTTAAACCAGTTGTGAAAAATAGCCTTGAATATTTAAAGGTGAAACCATATACAGAACAACAAATGGCCGATGCAACGAAAAAATCCCAATTAAAAGTGCAAAACTATGTGAATCAATCAATAGATACGGTAGAGAATAAGGTGAAAAAAGAGAAACTCCAGCCGATAATTTTAGGAGAAGGAAAAATAAAAAAACAATATCCGCAGTCTGGTGAAGTAATGAGTGAAGGTGATCGTATATTTTTATTAGGAAACAACGGAACAATGCCCAATTTACAAGGGTGGTCCATGCGTGATGTTATGTATTTCTCTAAGCTATTAAAATTAGATTTAAAAACTACAGGTACGGGCTATGTAACGAGTCAAAGTATTGAAAAGGGACAAGATATACAAGAAGGCGATGCATTAGAACTGAACTTAGAACCACCTTTACAACCGTTAGTAGAGGCGAATACAAATTAATTCGGACAAAGTGAAGGGTCTATATACAATAGGCTCTTTATTTTATAGGTTTAAGTAATTTCACGCACCGTAATTTTTAGAAAAAATAATAAATAAAAGAATTAACAGAAGTTATTAAATTTCTGATTATTTTTTATTTACAGTTAAATATTTCTGTGATAATATGGAAAAAATCAAATGCAGTGAAGAGAAGAGTAAATAAAATGAATTTTTCACAGAGAGCTCCATTTAGCTGAAAAGGAGTAAAAATTCTTTATTGAACCAAGCCTCTGAGCAGCGCATCGGAACCTATAATTAGGGGGTGGTGTGACGGGAGCTCCCGTTATAGAGCTATGGTATAAGCATGAATTAGAATGCAGTACCAGATAAGGTTAATATGGTGACATATTAACAAACTAGGGTGGCACCGCGATGATAAATCTCGTCCCTAAGACTAAAAGTCTTGGGGGTGGGATTTTTTTATTGGTTTAAAACACTTTGGAAAGCGGGGGCCTAAAATGAAAAACGTACTTAAAGATTGGAAATATCCTTTATTACTACTGTCCGGGGTTGGTATTGCAAATTTAGGGGCATGGATTTACTTAATAGCACTGAATGTACTTGTCTATCATATGGGTGGCTCAGCCTTAGCTGTTGCTACTTTATATGTAATTAAACCATTAGCTACTCTATTTACAAACGCTTGGTCAGGAAGTATGATTGATCGCTTAAATAAACGGAAATTAATGATTCACCTCGATATATATCGCGCGGTATGTATCGCTATTTTACCATTACTTCCATCACTTTGGATCGTTTATATATTTGTATTCTTTATTAGTATGGCAAATGCAATTTATGAGCCAACTGCGATGACGTATATGACGAAATTAATACCAGTTGAACAAAGACAACGTTTCAACTCATTGCGTAGTTTAATAGGGTCTGGTGCCTCTGTAATTGGTCCATCGATAGCGGGAGCATTGTTAATAGCAAGTACATCAGAGTTTGCTATATATATGAATGCTATAGCATTTCTTTTATCAGGAGTAATTACATTGCTGCTACCTAATCTTGATAAAAAAACTGATATTCATACATCAAATGACAGGTTGTCTTTAGCTGTACTAAAAAAAGATTGGACCATCGTTTTAAATTTCAGTAAAAAATCTTTGTATATCGTTTTCGTGTACTTCTTATTTCAAGGGATGATGGTGTTAGCTGCCGCAAATGATTCACTTGAATTGTCATTTGCGAAAGAAGTTTTATTGTTAACAGATAGTGAATATGGTTTTTTAGTTAGTATTGCTGGAGCTGGATTTATTTTAGGAGCAATTACAAATACAATTTTATCAAAAAAACTAATACCTTCATTGTTAATTGGGATAGGATCATTATTCATTGCAATCGGTTATATAATTTATGCTTTTTCAAATGAGTTTTTAATAGCTGCTATCGGATTTTTTATTTTATCTTTCTCTATGGCATATGCAAATACAGGGTTTAATACCTTTTATCAAAATAATGTCCCTGTCCATATAATGGGACGGATTGGGAGCATATATGGATTATTTATTGCAGGTATCACCATTTTAATTACGATTTTGTTTGGAGTTGCCACTCAATTTATTTCTATACAACTTGTGGTTATTGTAGGTTCTTTAGTAATGTTATTGATTACTATCATCTTGTGTGTGTTTACTTTATTGCCATCACATTCTAAAGTGCATTCTTCTGAGTCAATACATTCGAAATAATTCTCTTAGTTTTGATTTGAATCTTACGATGTTCAATAGGAGGGTTATCCCTCCTATATATGGAAATATAAAAAAGGAGAACAAAATTGATAAACGAGGGTGATTTTTGTAATGGAAACAAAAAATCAAATAGATAACATTGTAAAAGAAACATATCGTCATATAGATTTCTCTGGGGTAATTTTAGTGAAAGAAAAAAAGGGCATAGTTTATGAAGAAGCGTTTGGTTATGCAAATCGAAATGAGTGTATAAACAATACGCTACAAACTAGGTTTGGAATTGCCTCCGGCTGTAAAATATTCACAGCAATTGGCATTTGTCAACTTGTTGAAAGAGGTGTAATTACTTTTCATACAAAGTTAAAAGATTGTTTAAGTATTAAATTTTCAAATTTCAATGAAGATATTACAATACATCACCTTCTGACACATAGTTCGGGTATCCCGGATTATTTTGATGAAAGTATTTTGGATAACTTTGAGGATCTTTGGAAAGAAACTCCTATGTATCTATTAAAAAATTTAAAAGACTTTTTACCATTATTTCAAAACAGAGATATGATGTTTGCGCCTGGAAGTAAGTTTCACTACAACAATGCTGGTTTTATCATACTCGGGTTAATAATCGAAGAACAGACAGGACTTAAATTTACGGAGTATATAGAAACAAATATATTTAAACTAATTGGTATGAATGATTCTGGCTATTTTTCTTTAGATAGATTACCAAAGCAGACAGCTCTCGGATATATAAAAGATGAAATTAGCCAGACATGGAGAACAAATGCTTACTCTATTCCGATAAAAGGTGGTTCTGATGGTGGAGCTTTTATTACTGCGCCAGACATGATGAAGTTTTGGGAAGCGTTATTTAACTATGAAATCATAAGCCAAGAATATACAAAAATACTTTTAACTCCTCACATCCAAGTAAATAGTTATCAATCTTACGGCTATGGAATATGGATTGAAATAAGAGAAAACAAGATATTCAAATATCATGTAATGGGATATGATCCAGGCGTCAGTTTTCGCTCGGCCGTATATCCAGACTTAGGGATTACATTAGTTATTCCGTCAAATAAAGGAGCAGGACCCGAAAAATTAATGATAGAAATAGAAGGAGGTTTTTAATTATATGGATATAGAAATTAGAGCGTATAGAAAAGAGGATGAAACCGGTTGGGTACGTTGCCGTGTGTTATCTTTTTTAGATACAGCTTATTACGATAATGTATTTAGAGAAAAGGAAAGATATGAACATCCGGCTATTGAACTAGTAGCTGTATATGAAAATCAAATTGTAGGTTTAATAGATATTGAATATGAATTAGAAGAACGTACAGTTTGTTCAAGAGGAACTGGTCTTGGCGGCATGATTTGGCATATTGCAGTTCATCCGGATTTCCGTAGAATGAAAATTGGTAATCAGCTATTAAAGGAAGCGGAGAAGTTAGCGAATGAACGTAACCTAAATCGCCTAGAAGCATGGACTAGGGACAATCTATGGGTACATGGATGGTATGAAAAGAACGGATTTGTAAACGTAGATTCATATTTACATGTATATTCCAATCATACAGATGAGATAAAAGGTGTAATGAAAAGTAATATAGATCAGTTATATCCAATTCAAACATTTGCTCATTATACAGGTGAAAATAAAGAAGACATAAGAAAACAATTTAAACGAGTGCATGATTGTTTTTGTTTTGAAAAGTATTTTAACTAACAATTCATACGTGTTAAAGTATACATTTATTTTGAATAAAGATGATAAAAGACGTACGAGTCAAAAGTACGTCTTTTTACTTTTATAAATAAGCTTATGGCTATTACATGGTGTAACATAATAAATAGACAATAGTATAATCGGAAATGAATAATACATTAATAAAAAAGTATAAATACATTCACCCCTTGTTTATCAATGCTGTGAACGGTAATACTAAATAACATTGAACTTTTATAACAAGGGATGATAATATGATATTCATTTACACGGATTTCGGTGGAACGCATTCAACTGCACTTGCAGCAGCTTATCATTTAAATAAATTACCAATGGATCGTAAGCTAACAAAAGAAGAAATATTAAATGTGGATTACTTTAATAAATTGAAAACTGAAGATATGGGGAAAATTATTTTTCATGGAGTAGATGAAAATGGTAACCCGGTTTATACGATTGGATGCGGCGCATCAAAAATCGTTGTACCTGCGATGAAGCATTTAGGAGAGATTCTGCAAAAACATTATCAAAGTCATGAAAAGATTATTTTTTCTAATACATCACCAACAGTACCTTTACCAATGACTTTTGGCGGTCTGTTTTCTAGAAGGTTTCACATCGACTTTATTGGTGTACCATTACTCGTATGGGGTGCAAAACTTAGCTGTGATAATGTACAAAGACTTGTTAGTTATACGAAAGAAGCCGGACGATTAACAAATGATTATGTTGTGATTTTAGATAATGAAACTTTTAAATAACGTAAGATAAAAGGAAAATCAAGCAAATTTCTTGATTTTCTTTTTAATTTGTGAAAAAGACAAGAAATATTCACATTTATCATCTATCTACTATAGCCAAAACAATAAAGTCCTGTTACTATTACAGGGATATTCTCTTTTCATAACATAAATATATAGAAAAATTAGAAAAGAGGAATTGAATTAAGGGAGGAACAACATGAAGCGTGTTGCTTGGATTACTGATAGTACAACTGCGAGTTTTACAACAGAAGGAGATAACTTTGTTATCCCAATTGAAGTTATTATTGATGGTGTGTCGTACAAAGATTGTGAAGAAGGTGTGCGTGAGCGCGTTTATAATGCTTTAAACGAAGGTAAAACTGTCACTACATCACAACCTAACATAGGGGAAATGGTAGAGTTATTTTCGAAATGCAAAGAAGAATATGAAGAAGGATTTGCAGTTGCTATTAGCGGAAAAGTAAGTGGAACCTATCAAAACATGAAGTTAGCTGCAGAAATGGCAGGTTTCCCATTAACGGTATTAGATAGTGAAACAACAAGTTATCCAATGGACGAACTAATTAGAAAAGCGAAATCGTTATACAATGATGGTATGACTTTACAAGATATACACAAAACATTAGTAGATGAAAAAAGAAGACCTTTCCATGTATTCCCGAAAAGTTTAAAAGGCCTTTATGCAAGTGGACGTGTAAAGGGAGTTCAATTTTTACTTGGAAGTTTATTAAGTGTCAACTTAATATTAGAAGTAAAAGGTGGAGAGCTTTTACTTGAAAAGAAAGTACGTAAAATCCAAAAATGCCGAGAATACATTAAAAATGAACTTGAAAAAGAATTGCCAAAAGTACTTCACATGTTCCATGCTAACGATAAAGATGGAGCTGAAGAATGGATTGCAGATATTAGACAAGCATTCCCTGAAATGGATTTCAAACTATATCCATTACCAATTTCATTTGCAGTTCATGCAGGTGAAGGTACAATAGCAATTAGTTATTAAGAAGAAAACCCGTGAATGATTCGCGGGTTTTTTTTATTTATAAATGGTGCATACCACGCCACCATCAAGTTGAAGTTTTATAGCACTCTAGAACGAAATTTGTGTTAACTCGAAACAAAAATCTTATTTTATCATTTTTGGGGAGGAACCACAATTTCTTGACTTGATTTGAGATTAAAAATATAAACCTTTTCCTACTGGCTGAACAGTTTCTAGTACAATATCAACCATTTCTTCATTAAGTAGGGTCCTTATAATCCAAGCCGATAGTTCTTGAGCAGCAAAACAACCCGCAGCAGTCGATATATTTCCTTCGTTTACGAAACTTTTCTCAATAACGTCTACACCAAATTCTTTTAGCTGTTCTACTGCTGAGGGATATGTAGTAGCTTTTTTACCAGTTAGTAATTTTTTAGCTCCTAATAGTAGTGAACCAGAACACATAGATCCTATTAATTGTCTTTGAGGATCTACATGAATGCTATTAATATATTGTTGATTTTTATATAAATCCTTTACACCTTTACCGCTTGCAAATATTACAGCATCGGCAAAAGGGATATCAGATATACTTCCTGTCATGGGAATACGCAAGCCAGACATAGATATATGAGATTGTTCTGTCCCTAAAAGCTGGACATCCCAATCGGAAATACCACCGACTAAACGTACACGATTTAATAAATCCCATGGTAGAAAAACATCTATATCGGTAAAGTTATCGAAACAGACTATTGCAATTTTCATTTTCTAACCCTCCACTTATGTATATCATTTTATTAATAATATAAACATCTCTTTTTTATGTTCTATATCCAGTTATAAATCCCTGTATATTACACGTATATGAAGGAGGTGTAGTGATTTTTTAACGCCTCTAAACATAAAAAGATATAAAATCTTTTTCTTGGTTTCTATAGATTTTGTGTACAAAACCAAGATCTGTAGCAATAACTCGTAAGGTATTGGGGATGAGAATCTTTAAAATTCTCAAGGAAATAGGTGTAATTTATTACACATACAAATTACTGGAGTGAAGAAATTCATCAACCTATCTCGGAAAGAATTGACCAAGCTTTAAAGCTTGGTACTATATTATTAGGCACACCTATATAAAAAATACCCTCTTTTCATTCCATAAATAATGTTGATAAAAAAGGGGAAAGGATTTTTAAAGGTAAAAATAGAAATCTATATAAAAAAATATTTAAATGGTAGGGATATTATGAAAATCGGTAAGTTTGGAGAAGTAAATAATATAAGTATTGATACGATTAGACATTATATGGATCTCAGTCTTATTATTCCTGAAAAAAAGGGAGGCCACTATTTTTTTGATGAGTATTGTCAAACAGATTTAGAACTTATTTTACACTACAAAGACCTAGGGTTTAGCTTGAATGAAATTAAAGAACTATTTTTTTATAAAAATTTAGCGAAATCTATGAATTACGAAAAAGATACTTTTTACCAATCTTTATTTAAACTGAAATATGACAAGATAGAACAGGAAATAGAACTTTTGGAGAAGAAACGGGATAAATTAAAGGAAGTGTTACAGGATTTATTATTAACAAATGAAACTTCTAATTCAATTATGGGGATAGATTTAAGTGTACTACATTTACTGACATGTTCTAAGTGTAGCAAAAAATTAATTCTTCAAGATGGAATTATTACTAACAATCAAATTATTGAAGGAAAATTAATTTGTAATTGTGGTGAAGAATACATGATTACATCAGGAATTATAACTGCTGGTGAATTATTTAAAGCAAATGAGCGGACCTTACTTGAAGATACTATTTCAGATTATATTCATGAAACTGATAATACATATTTGGAAAATATGCATAGAGAAGGGGAATGGGCGAAAAAGAAACTACTACGTTTAGATTTAAATAACAAATTAATACTGGATATAGGATCAGGACTCGGATTCTTTTTGAGAAATATTTATGAAGAACTACCCGAAGATTGCCTATACATCGCAGTAGATAGAGATTTCAATAAACTTTTATTTTTAAAAGACGTATTAGCGAGAAAAAATCCGAGAAGAAATATTCTCTTTATCTGTGCGGATTTTTTGAACATCCCTATTCAAAATCGGTCAGTAGATATTGTAATTGATCACTCTGGTACGAGCAATTATAGTTTTGAACATGAGGATTTTTTACTTCACGAATTAAACCCACTTTTTAAATCTGATTGTTATTTATTAAGTTTATTTATTTTATTTAAAAATTTCAGCTTAAATAGCCAAATTACAAATAACTTTCGAGCAAATTTTACACGTTCAAAAGTAACAAAAGAAATCCAAAATCTACAGTTTCAATTCATAGATGAAAGTACTTCAAATTATTTGAAACGAGGTGGAAAGTACGAGGATTTCATTGTTCAAGGAGAAGAGATTTATACATATTCATTTTTCGGAAAAAGATAAGATTAACCTCAACATAAAAAGTCTGGCTATAAAACCGGACTTTTTATGTTGATTTATACTTTTTTTGATTAAAAGAAAAGGAGAATGTTAATCTACATATTTAGCACTTACATGACAGTCTCTTGTCGGTATATGTCTAGTAAGAGAAAAGATAGCCAAAGCTAAAGACAATAGAACTAGAGATCCACCAACCCAGGCCATGTTGGCAACATTATGTACTTGTTTTAAAGCTATACCTCCAACTGCAGAGCCGAGTGAAATTCCTATTTGTAGGGCTGAATTATTAAAACTTTGCTGTATATCTGACGTATCTGGGGCAGTTTGGATTAAATAACTTTGTTGAGGTGGTGCAAGCCCCCAACTCAAAGCAGCCCAAACTATCATAACAGGAATAAACAGGATAATAGAAACTGCCGTGAATGGTAATATAAATAAGATTAGAGCAAATAAAGTAATAACTATCACAATACTTTTTGGAGCGCCTATTTTATCTGATAAAACACCACCGAACGCTCCACCACTTACTGCAGCTATACCAAACACTAAATAAAATATGCTAATCCAATAAGGGCTTAGGTGAAACTTATCTTCTAAAAAAGGAGTAAAATAAGCATATAAAGTATAGTGTCCCGCTAACATAAACATGGTAGCTAGATGAGCAGCGCCTAGTTTTGGACTACACACGGCCTTTAATTGAATAGATAGAGGAGTTCGGTTTTCCTCTCCAGGTATTTTCTCTAAAAATACTGAGATTAAGATGATGGATCCCAATGATAAAATAGCAATACATAAAAAAATAACTCTCCAGCCAAATGTGTTTGAAATTAAAATCCCTAGTGGTACTCCTAGAACAAGTGAAGAGCTAATACCCATATAAATTAATCCTAATGCTTTTGCTCGGTAAGAGGGATGAACAATCTTTGCTGCAATTGTAAGGGAAAGTACTACAACTAAAGCTGTACTCATAGCAGTTAAAATTCTTGCTATCATCATAAAAGTAAAGTTTGGACTGAAATACGTAAGTATATTACCAATTAGAAAAATATAAAGTGAAATAACATACAATTTTTTTCTTTCCACTTTACTTGTGAAAATTAATAATGCAGGACCTGCTATTGCATAAGTAAAGGCGAAAATTGTAATTAATTGCCCAGCGGAACTTAATGAAACATTAAAATCTTTAGCGATGTCTGGCAATATTCCTCCAACAATAAGCTCTACAAGTCCTACTGCTATTGTTGCTAGAGCTAATATAAATACTTTGAAATTCATTTTATGTATTCCCTTCTCGTCATTATTTACCGTAGAACAAAAAAACTCCTGACTACAAACGCTATAATACGCATTTTGTAGTCAGGAGTTATTGGTTCCTGGTAGAGACCCCCAAGCCATATTCTTGGAGTTATACATGATTCTCATATGTAATTAATCAATGTAATAGAAGATACCATATTAAATTCTATATTTCAATAAAAAATTTTGTATTTGTACACGTAATCCTATTATTTATTTTTACCAACATAGAGAACGACAAAAATCTTTAGTTGATAAAGATGGGGTTAACCCTATCTTTTATTTATTTTCCCTTAAAACTTTTCAAATTGTACATATTGCTATTGGGTTGACCCAAGAACTTACAATGTACGTAACATATAGTTAGGCAGGGGGAAAAGTGATGAGAAGTTTACGATTACATATAGAAAATAAAAAAAGCAACCAAGAACTAAAAAATATTTGTCTCTATTCCATTGGGAAAACAGTATCAATACTCGGTAGCTCTATTTATAGTTTCGCATTAGGATTATATGTTTTACAAATCACCGGATCTGCGTTGAATTTCGCGATTACGCTCATTTTAGGAACAATTCCTATGATTGTTTTGAATCCATTTGCTGGTGTCATTGCTGATAAAGTTGATAAAAAGAAACTCGTCGTTTGTATGGATCTACTTAGTGGCTGCTCATTAATAACTGTTTATGTAGTAAGCAGCCACTATGGATTAAACTTATTCATCATTTATACTACAACCTTTCTTATGACGGTATTTACAACCTTTTTTGGAATAGGGTTAGAAGCTGCGAAACCGAATATCGTCTCTAAAGAGAGGCTTATGAGTATTAATTCTATAAGTAAAATTATCGATTCTGTATCTTTAATTCTTGGCCCTATGTTAGGTGGTATCGTTTTTTCAATATTTAATATTAAAACTTTTATAATTATAAACGGTATTTCTTTTATTCTTTCAGGGATAGCATTACTATTTATTCATTTTAGACTGTTCGAGTACAACATAAATGAGCGAAATTCAAAAAGAGAAGTTAATTTTATTAAAGATATAAAAGAGGGGTTTTCTTACTTACTTGAAAAGGAAAGCTTAAAGAATACGTTTCATATTTTAATTTCGTTTAATTTCTTCTTAGGCTTTGCTGTAACTGTTCCATTGCCATATATTATTAACACAGTACTCAATCTTGGTTCTAAGCAATTTGGTATCATTCAAGGGACTTTTCCAGTAGGGATGATAATCGGTGCAATTGTAGTAAAAAAGATAACTGATCGTTTTTCTTACTCTTATCTTTTGAAAAAACTAAGTTCTATGTTGTCAGTTTTTATGATTATTTTAGGAATTCCAGTTTTATTCAAAAGTTTTGAAGTGAATGATTTAGTATTCGTTATTACGTATTGTTTTGTTATGATCTTTTTAGGGTTTATTATAGCGCTAATTGATATTCCTTTAATTTATTTCATGCAAAATGAGATTCCCGATGAATACAGGGGAAGGGTTCTCAGTATTGGAATAAGTATAGGTAAAATGATGCTCCCTATAGCAATGGCACTATCCGGTCTATTATTAAATTATATCCCAGCGTACACCATTCCAATTGTAGGGGGATTCTTATATTTAATAGTAATTAAAGTTTCATCAAATCGTTTCATATTAGAGGTTCATTCGAAAGATTATAGTGCTTAATAGATTCTTAGATTATTTTTAGAATGGATACTGCTACTTCTTTCAAGCTAAGAAAAACAAATACTATAAAACGAAAATTTATTTGGTAAATCGGTTTCATAAATTATAAAAAGCGCAGGATCATCATCCTGCGCTTTTCTATCGTAATTCAGCTGTTTTTCTTATCACAATCTTATCAATATCATCTTCTTCATCACCAATAAATAACCCACGTTCTTTTAAATACGCCTCAAAATATAAATCTGCTTCTGCACGTTCATCATATGGTTTTACAGATAGAACGAAACCTAATTTGTTTTGTTCCTCTAAATGAGAAGTGGAAATGTATGCCGGTACATTGTGGCGTAAAAAGAGTTCTTTAACCGGAATAATCATATCTTTCATTAATTTTGTTAACATACCCATTTCAAACTCGAAATTAAATCGATCTATACTACATAAATCAGCGAATACTACACCAATAAAACCTGTATTATATACTTCTTGATATTCTACTTCCTCGTTACCGTAAAAATTCTTTTCGATTAAATAATTTATAAAGTAAGCAACACCGTCACTTTGTTCAAAAGGCTTCGTTGAAAGAACAAAGCCGATTTTCTTTTGTTTATGTAAATACACACAAGACATATATGCTGAAATGTTATGTTCTTTAAATAGAGAACTCGTTGCTCCAGAGAGACCATCTAGTACGTGATGCACAATTTGAAGTTTTTTACGAGCGAAATAATAGGATTTCTTTTGTAACTCCAATGTATCAATAAAGACAGAGCCGATAAAGCCTGTATTTGAAATGATAGGTGTTTGCTTTTTTCTTCCTCTGCGCTTTGCTTGAGCCATTGTAAAAATCATCCCTTCATGTACAATTAAAATAAAAAAGAACGTTTGTTCGTATATTTATATTTTACTATTAAAACGCTCTAAAGTAAAGGGTTTTTGACGAAAAAACAACAAAAAAGACACCTATAAAAGGTGCCTTAAACGTTGTAGGGAAGAGGGTTCATCCCAACTATTTATATTATGATACAGAAACGATCTCTTCCGTATCTTCTACATCTAAATGACAGTCCATTGTACGAACATCTTGATCTTCATGACTTCCGAAATAAATAGTAATTTTCATATGTATCGCTCCTTTATTCTAGGAATACCTAAAATAATTACTAGTAATGTTAATATTTATTATATACCACTTTTTTCATTCCGACAACGTTATATCATATTTAATTCTTTTAGAAGACAAAGTGTGATTTATAGAGATATTTTTATAGAAATAGGTATATTTCTTATATGTTATATTTAATACTGAAAGATTCGAATTTGAATTTTTATGAAAGGGGCAAAATGAATGAATTTTAAAAAGTTACTAATAGATAATTTTACATATAAAACTTCATATATTGCGCGGCAGGCACAGGGAATGAATGTAAAAGAAACGAAGGGTTACATTGCTGTCGACTGTGGTTTACCTGCAGATACATTTAATATCATTACTTTACTAAACAATAATGTAACGGAAAATATCGAGAAATTATATAAGGAGGTAGTATACTATAATCAAAAGAAATATCCAATGAGTGTTTGGTTTTGGGATGATAGGTACGAGCAGACTATAAAAAGCGAATTAATAAAACTGGACTTAAAAGAAGCAGAACAGAATATTGCAATGGTCGCAGAATTAAATACAATTCATCCGACAATAAACATGCCAGAAGGTTTTAGAATAGAAAAAGTATCTTCACCAGAACAAATTAAAAAGTTTGGAGAAACGTTAGCTAATTTGTTTGGTTCATCAGAGGAAGGTATACATGTACAAGCATTCTACAATCAAGCTGCGTCTTTCGACTTATGGAATAGTGGGAATATGAACCTGTACTTAGGACTTTATAAAAATGAAGTCGTATCGGTTGGTTCATTAGTATGTACACTAGATAGTATTGGTATTTATGATATAGCAACGAAAGAAAGAATGAGGGGGAAAGGATTTGGCTCTACTATGTTTAATTACCTGCTGCAAGAAGCAAAGGAATTAAACGTTGCTCAATGCGTATTGCAAGCTTCACCTGATGGGATTACTATTTATAAAAAGGCTGGTTTTCAATCTGTTGGACAAATGACTGTATTTGAAAATCGACATTTATTTGAATAAATTACCCAAGCCAAATTGCTTTCATGTAGGAGTTAATACATCATTATGAAAAAGATATATATCGTTACAATACTTTGCATCTTTATAGTAATAGGTACTTTTGTTTTTCATAAAGTAAATGAACTTAAGTACACAAAAGCTATTAATCAATCGAATTATATAAAAAACATTGCACATAGAGGGGCTTCGGCGTATGCACCGGAACATACAATTGCTGCGTATAAATTGGGACAACAATTAAAAGGCGATTATATAGAAATAGATCTTCAAATGACAAAAGATGGACATTTAGTAGCTATGCATGATGAAACAGTAAATCGTACTACAAACGGTACAGGGCTAGTTAAGGAACATACATTAGAAGAATTAAAGAGATTAAATGCAGGTTCTTTTTTTAATGAAAAACATCCAACTTTAGCAAAGAAAGAATATGAAAATGCTAAAGTTCCAACACTAGAAGAAGTAATTGAAGTGTTTGGGCATGACGCGAACTATTATATTGAAACCAAATCACCTGATGAATATCCAGGAATGGAAGAAAGGTTATTAGAAATTATCAATCATTATGGAATACAGGATAAACTTATTATTCAATCATTTAGTGAAGAAAGTTTGCAAAAGCTACATAGTTTATATGTTAATATACCTCTAGTCCAATTACTATCTTACAAAAAGGCAGTTCAATTAACTGAATCAGAGATAAAAAAGTATAAAACATACTGCATCGGTCTTGGTATGAACTACAAATATATTGATGCAGCTTATGTAAAGAAAATAAAGAAACATGGATTAGAAATTCATCCATTTACTGTAGATAATGAAACAGACATGAAAAAGCTAATTTTATGGGGAGTGGACGGGATGTTTACGAATTATCCGGATCGTTTACATTCATTATTAAAGTCTTAATTAAAAGATATTATTTTTAACGTAATAGTTTATAGAGGTTTTCGAGTAATATATAATTAAATTAATCTATTTAAACTAAAAAGGAGTGTAAGTAGGATGAATATATTAGCTGTTGTTCCACGCCTCTATGTTTCAGACTTACAAACTCATCTAGAATTTTACAAAGTACTATTAAAGCAAGAAAAACCACAGGAATTTCAAATGAATGGAACGCATGTGATTAGATTTACAAATTTACTTTTAATTGAAGAATTAAATGAAACAATTAAGAATCATGTTGCTGCAACGATTATAATTGATGATCTCAATGAAGTAAGAAAACTAATCTTAAACTATAACGGCGTAATGATTACTGAACCAATACAAGTACCCACAGGTATAAAAATGATAGTTCGTCATCCAGATGGTAATATCATTGAATACATAGAGCCGACATTGAAATGAAATCCGAAAAAGAATCCAATAAAAGTATTGGATTCTTTTTATTTAGCGCTAAGTGACTAACTTAAAGCAGTACAATTTTGAACTTATTAATAAAATATTACATTGAGTATAATTTTTTATAATAATCATCAGAAAGTAACGAAAATGTAATGAATTTTAACTACGCTTTTTATATTTTTTTGATACACTGGCTACGAGAGGAATACCGATTAATGTAGGTAAAAACCAAAACCATATAGGCGGCAATAAATTAATAATTGGAATATGAATACCGATGTTTACTAATAACGCGGTAACGGCACCAATATAAGAACCTAACATACCTCTAATATGGTGATGAAGCCAATTTTTCCAACGTTTTTTTCGTGCAAGGTAGCCATAAATCGCAAAAGCATAAGAGAAAATTGCTACATAAAATAAATATGCGATTTTATCCCAGTTTATAATGGATAGTATAATTGCAGTAAGGGTGATCACAACATAGGATGCATGATATATTTCACCCCATTCCGTATGTTTTCCTTTCTTCTTTTGAGCAACCATCGCTACAATACCGGTAATTAAGCATATTGTTCCAAATAATATGTGGATGGTTAAAAGAATGTTAAAAATGCTCATAATAATTCCTCCTTTTTTATTTTTATAGTATTGCAGTATAGGAGAAAAGTTGAAAAACATCGTTTGTTCGTCTTAATATATTGAAATAAAGGTACTCTTAGAACAAATTTAAACGGACAAATTTTCTTGAATTTAGTGAAACACGTATTACGTGAAATGAAGGAGAGACTTCCATGTTTACATCTATTACATATTTACAATCAGGGAATGACAAGCAACAAAAAGTGTATGATGTTTTGAACAAACTAAATATAATGGAGGATTTAGCTTTGTATAGTCCCGTACTTTGTGGGACAATCCCTATAAGAATTGATACGCTTCAATCTGACTTAGATATAGTAATGGAAGTACATAACTTTGATGTTTTTGAACAAGAAATGAGATCTTTATATGGTTCTTATGAAGGGTTCAAAATAAAAAAGAAAAAAATTAAAAATACTGAATCGATAAAGGTAAATTTTAAATTTGAAGGTTTTGAATTTGAATTATTTGCTCAGCCTAAGCCAGTTCGTAACCAAAATGCATATAGACATATGATAGTAGAGCACATGTTATTAATGCAGCATCCTCATATAAGGGAAGAAATTCTTCTCTTAAAAGAGAACGGTTTAAAAACAGAACCTGCTTTTGCTCAAGTATTAAACATTGACGGGGATCCTTATGAAGGACTTATTGTGTTGGGGCAGGAAATGCGGTTGTGGTAAATAAAATACACAAAAACTCCTCTATAGAAAAAGAGGAGTTTTTGTTATGCCGTTAGCTTACGAATTAATTCACTCAACAATTTAACCCCGTTAGTCATTTGCTCTGGAGAAGCATATCCATATGATAAACGAATGTATCGATCTGATTCTTCTTCATAGATACGTCCCGGGTTTAAAAGAACTCCTTTTGATAGCGCCTCTGAAAATAATTTCTTCATCGGAATGCTAGGTATTACCTTTAGCCATATAAAAAATCCACCACTAGGTATATCCCAGGTGGCAATATCTGCACAATACTTATGTAAAGCTTGTATCATGATTTGTCTTCGTTCTTTTAATTGAATTCTTACATTTGCTACATGTTCTTCATAAAAACCTTTTTTTATCCATTCAGCAGCAACTCTTTGGGATAAAGAGCTTGATCCATAGTCTGTTTGCATTTTTATATCTGACAATCTTTCAATAACTGGTTCAGGTCCAATAATCCACCCAATTCTAAGTCCTGGGCTAAGTGTTTTAGATAGGCTCCCAATATATAATACATGTCCATGTTTATCTATCGACTTTAAAGGAGCTGGAGGTGGTTCATCAATCCATAACTCGCGGTAAATATCATCTTCAATAATAGGTAACTGTTCCTTTTCACATATTTTTATTATTTCTTTTCTTCGTTCTTGAGACATTAATATCCCAGTTGGGTTTTGAAAACTAGGGATAGAATATAAAATGTTTTTCTTTTTACTATATTTAATGCGTTTTAATAATTCGTTAGGTAAAACACCGTGATGATCCATAGCTATACCAGATAAATTTATATTTGCTGATTGAAATACATGAAGCGAATATAAGTAAGAAGGTTGTTCAAGTAAAACGGTGGACTCTCTATGTAAAAGACCAATTGATATTAATTGTAATGCTTGTAATGCACCCGAGACGATTAATATAGAACTCGGTGATGCATGTATTCCAAATGATTTTACGTATTTACTTATTGCTTTACGTAACGGATAAAACCCTTTTTGTTCCTCATATCCAAAATAATCTAATTCCTCACTTACTTTTTTCATAATGGACTGCATCGTTTCTAGCGGAAAAAGATGAGGAGCAAGTTCGCCTTTACTAAGATGGATAAGTTTGTTATTTGCTTCTGCTTCATTTATTTCTCGTACCATTAACTTGCTTGGTTTATGAATACCGGCTTTTACATATTCACTCCAATCGGGCGGGGGATTCGTCGCTAATAGTGACCATGTATTATTCGTTACAATTGTTCCTGCTCCAATTTTCCCTTGAATCAATCCATCAGCCATAAGTTCATCTAGTGCAGTTATTACAGTACTACGATTTACTTGAAATAATTTCGCTAACTGCCTTTGACTAGGGGTCTTACTTCCAATTGGCCATTCTCCATTTTCAATTTTTTCTTTCATATAATCTACTATTTGCCGATACTTAGGCAGTTTTTTACTAGTTGTCATCAAAAAACTCCTTCGTTCACTTGAAAAATACCAAGTGGTTGGTTTTTACGATAATAAACTGGTTGAAGACATTGTATCAACTATTACATATGATGAAAAGAAATAATTGGTAATTATAAAGTGGTTGGTTTGAAGGGGGAGAGAAAACATGAATTATAAAAAATGGGATTATCGAATTATATGTGCTCATTCTTTTACAATTTTAATTTGGGGAACGGCCTTTCCGGCAATTCGTATGGGTCTTGAATCTTACACACCTGAACATCTTACTTTACTTCGTTTGTTAATTGCTTCATTCATACTTCTTTTGTTTTCGTTTATATACAAACTACGATTACCTGATCTAAAAGATATTCCAGCGATTTTTTTATTTGGTGCTTTAGGATTTACTTTTTATCACATTGCACTAAACTATGGTGAAAAAACAGTAAATGCTGGATCGGCAAGTTTAATCGTTTCCGTCACACCTATAGTAACGGCAATTCTTGCTTTTGTTTTTTTGAATGAAAAAATGAAATTAAATGGATGGATCGGTGGTGTAATTAGCTTTATAGGAATTGCTTTCATATCATTTAGTCAAGGGGGTTCTATTCAATTTAATAGCGGGGGATTATTTATATTATTAGCAGCCGTTTCAGAAAGCCTATTTTTCGTTTTTCAAACATCTTACTTAAAAAAGTACGGCTTCTTACCATTTACCATATATACAATTTTATCTAGTACGGTATGTATGCTTATTTTCTTACCAGGAATGTATCAAGAAATACTAGTAGCTCCTCTTGAAGTGAATTTGAGCGTTATATATTTAGGTTTATTCCCAACAGTACTCCCGTATATTGCATTGGCCTATATTATATCTCATACTGGCGCTTCCGAGGCAACAAGTTCTTTATATTTAACGCCAGTAATTGCGTGTTTTATAGCTTGGGTATGGTTAGGTGAAGTACCTACTTTTATTTCGGTAGTTGGTGGAGTAATTACTATACTTGGAGTTTTAATAGCGCATGTATCATTAAAGAAAGATACTCGAAGTGAAATGTACAGCGATATAACTGGATAGATTTTTTAGAAGTGATAATTCAACACATTTCTTAAAATTAAGAAACAGGGAATTATTTTACTGCGTTGAATATATAAATACATTCTTTTTATAAAGGAGCTTACCATATTGAATATCCAGTTAAAGGTTGTTACGAGAGAGAATTGGGAAGATGCTTTAAAGCTGCAAGTTAAAGATAATCAGACGAAATTTGTTCCATCTGTAGCAGTTTCACTTGCTAAGGTATATATAAAACCAGATGGTGAAAATGTAGAATATATACCATTTGCGATATACAACGGCGATCTAATGGTCGGTTTTGTTATGCATGCTGTTATAAAAGAGACAGCAGATATGTATTGGATAAATGGATTTATTATCGATCAAAAGCAGCAAGGTAACGGTTATGGAAAAGCGGCATTACAAGAAAGTATACACTTAATAAAAAATACGTTTAAGGCGTGTAAAGAAATTAGATTAACAGTACATAAAGATAATATCTCTGCAAAGAAACTATATGAAAGTTCCGGTTTTCAGTCATTGGGACATGATTATGATGGCGAGCAAGTATATCGCTTATTCGTTTAATTATTATGTAGCAAAGGTGTGAAATGAATTATGCAATTTACTGAAGTCAAAATTGAAGTATTTATCCCTGAAGAATACATTGAAATACTGAGGAATGAGTTAAATAAACTTGGTGCTTGTAAAACGGGAGAATATGATCATTGTCTGTCCTATAGTTCTGTGAAAGGATACTGGAGACCGTTAAAAGGTGCATCACCTTTTAACGGGGAAATTGGTCAGATTTGTGAAGGGCAAGAATGTAAAATTGAAATAAAGTGTAAACGAGAACTTGTAAAAAATGCTCTTGAAGTTATCAATAAAATTCATCCGTATGAAACACCTATGATTTATATTATCCCGATATTAAATGACTATTTTAATCAAATATAAAGTAAATGAATGGGAGGAATAACAATTGGAAAATAAATTTCATCATATTGTTCGAGCTGTTATGGTAAAGGATAAAAAATTGTTAGTGGCAGAATATATTGGCCATCATTATTTTTTACCAGGTGGTCATGTTGAAGTTGGCGAATCGGCTGAGAATGCATTAATAAGAGAACTACGAGAAGAAATCGGAGTAAATTGTAGTATAAAACAATTTTTAGGAGTCATAGAAAACAAATGGCAAGATCAAGAAGTTCTTCACCATGAAATCAATCATATTTTTGAGATAGATTCACAAGAGTTACACATTGATTTCATACCAAAATCTAAAGAATCCCATTTAGCGTTTCACTGGATAGATTATAATCAAGAAGCTTTACATACGTATAAAATCATGCCCGCACCTTCAGTTAAAGAGTTACTAGAAAGAAAGTTAAGTGATGAACTATTAAACTGTTGGATTAGCAATTTTTAAACGCCTCTATCAATAGTAAATCCGTCTGCCAAAAGGAAAGTAAGAAAATAGGCTAAAAAACAAGGTACATCACCTAGAGTAATTTCATATTTTGTTGATGTACGCATTTAGTCTATAGCCTTGTTTCTACTTTGGTTGCAAAAATATATTACTTTTCATATTTGAGCGGAATTTACATTTATAAATGGAGGGTTTCATAATGAATCAGTTTCAACAAGAATTACAATCATTGAACCTTAATGATTATCAAACTGGTAATGTTGTGTATTGGGATCAACAACAAAATCAATATCCATACTACTACATTCAAGACGATGCACGTCGTTGCGGTGGATGCGGAGGTTGTGGTGGACGCTGTGGCGGATGTGGCGGCAGATGTGGTGGTTGTGCAGGTCGTTGCGGCGGATGCATAGGATGCGCTGGATGTTTCGGTTGTTTTAACTGCTGGAACTGGTGGATCATTTAAGTATAGAACATCAAAGATATTTTGCTTGAAGGAAAGGTGTGAAAACTATTTTGCACTTTTCTTTCAAGCTGTAGTTTTTATGTGTATTAAGGGGGATTTATTTGTATACATATGATAAGTTGATTTCTTGGGTAGAGAATATAAAAGAACAAAACCATAGCTCTGCAGCAGCACTTTGTATTATAAAAGATAATAAAATCGTACTAGAGTATTATAGTGGTTATCACTCAAATACATCTACAAACAAGAGAGTAACAGCATCTTCACAATTTAACGTTGCTTCTGCTAGAAAAAGTTATTTAGGATTAATGATAGCGTATGCGCTTTACGAGGGGAAAATAAACTCTATTGATGATGAAGCGATAAAATATTTTAAAGACTTTGATCCTGTATTGCTTAGTAAAACGACGATAAGACATTTAGTAACACATTCGCACGGATTAGAAGAAACGAATGACGGGATAATTTTTCGTGAATTTGAACCGGGGCAAGGATGGGCGTATAGAGATATTAATGTAAGAATGATGACACGTCTTATTTATCAGCTATATAACAAAAGTTTTCCTGAATTGTTAAAAGAGCGTGTGTTTAAACCTGCTAATTTCCAAGAAACAGGATGGAGAATACAGCAAGATGACAATTTAGTTGCAGTTGTTGATGATCCAAATAAAGACGCAATTAGTGAAATTGGTACAGTAGATGACGGTACTGAAAAAATCTATTTGTCTCCGCTAGAGAATTTGCACAGTGGGGCAACCTTCATTTAAATCAAGGTATGATAGATGATAAACAAATTGTTCCAAAAGAAGTTATAAAAATCGCTACGAGTTTGCAGAGTCCAACATATGTAAATAAAGAGCTACCGCAAAATGGATTGTTTTGGTTCGTTCAAAATGAACCTGCACAATTAAGTGAACTAGGCGAACGTGTACCCAAAGGCTCGTATCAAATATTAGGAATTACGGGACCAACTATATTAGTAATACCTGCATATAATGTAGTAGTTGCAAAAATGTACAATAAAAGATACAACTACGGCGGTGACAATTATTTATATTATTTACATGAATTTAGCAATTTAGTCGTTGATACATTTCGTAACAGTAATAGGGCATAATTACTCCTATAACAAAAAGGAGTGATTGAAAGTGAAAGATAAAGTGAACAAAAATAAAAAGCAAAATATAAAAGCTGTAAATACAGAGCAAAATGCGATCTATAGCGATCCAAAAGATGCAGCTAATATGCAAACGGTACCGCAGCCGAAAGATTTTGATGAAATTGAATATTAATTTTTCGTTTATCCGACCATATGATGAATCAAAAATACATCTTAAGTCCCATCACATGATTGAAAAATTTTGGTACTCTATATACATAAGCATTTGAAAATGTCTTATCTTAACAAAGCTTTCTTTAAGTAAATCTAATATAACCTGCAGAAAGACACTTCATTATGGAGTGTCTTTTTGTGTACATGAATTCAATTTCCATTTTTCATGCAGTATCTTGCTTTTTATGATGGTTATACTAACTGTGAAACTTCATGTCACGATAAAAGAAGGGGACAGTTAGTATGAAACAAACTTCTACAAATCCGTTACTAATTGTTCTAGGTACAATCATTGTTCAAATTGGCCTTGGAACAATTTATACATGGAGTTTATTTAATCAGCCCCTTGTAAGTAAGTTTGGATGGAACCTTAATTCAGTTGCTATAACTTTCTCCATTACAAGCTTCTCTTTATCATTTTCAACATTATTTGCAGGAAAGTTACAGCAAAAATTAGGGCTTCGAAAACTCATCGCTACTGCAGGGATTGTGCTGGGACTCGGTTTAATACTTAGTTCGCAAGTTTCTTCCTTACCATTACTATATTTATTAGCCGGAGTCGTAGTTGGTTATGCAGATGGGACTGCTTATATTACATCACTATCTAATTTAATTAAATGGTTTCCGAATCGGAAAGGGCTTATTTCCGGTATATCTGTATCAGCATATGGAATGGGGAGCTTAATCTTTAGATATATAAACGGAAATCTTATCGACAGCCTTGGTGTATCACAAGCCTTTTTATATTGGGGCATTATCGTTTTGCTTTTAGTATTAATTGGATCGTTCTTCTTACGCGAGGCAATTGTAAGTAATGCTGTAACTGAAACATTACACAATGACTATACTCCGCGTGAAATGATGAGAACGAAACAAGTATATCTCTTGTTTTTTATGTTATTTACATCGTGTATGGGTGGTCTGTATTTAATCGGTATGGTAAAAGATATTGGGGTACAACTCGTTGGACTTAGTGCAGCAACTGCTGCTAACGCCGTTGCAATGATTGCAATTTTTAATACAGTAGGTCGTATTGTTCTTGGAACGTTATCAGATAAAATTGGCCGCATGAAAATCGTTTCTGCAACGTTTATTATTATTGGATTGTCAGTCTTTACTTTAAGTTACATTCCTCTAAATTATGGAATTTATTTTACTTGTGTAGCAAGTGTCGCCTTTTGTTTCGGTGGTAATATCACTATATTCCCAGCAATTGTCGGGGATTTCTTCGGATTAAAAAACCATAGTACAAATTACGGGATTGTATATCAAGGTTTCGGGTTTGGTGCACTTGCAGGATCGTTCATTGGAGCGTTACTTGGTGGATTTCGACCGACCTTTATTATAATCGGTGTTTTAAGCGTTATTTCCTTCATCATTTCGATATTAATTCGTCCACCTAAAGCAGAGAAGAAAAAAGAAACACAACATTTATATCGGAAAGTAGCTTAATTTTAAAAAGAGTCCTCATAATATCGTTCCAATCGTTCTAATTGGTTTAGGAATGTTCATTCTTTTTCGCAGTAATACAATAGAATTATTTTACTAATACGTTCAAACTAACGGAAGTTTTAATTAAAAAGAATCAAACGCGGTAAAAAGCCGTACTACAAATAAAATGTAGTACGGCTTTTTACAATTTTAGTGAAATGAAACAGTGCACTACGACTATTAAGTTAGACAGGATATTACGATTATTAAATTGAATAGATACTTTAAAAGGAGCGTGATGATTACAATGAAAATAGTAAAACAATGGGTCCAAGAAGATAGTGATTACATAAGAGAAAAAGTAATTGAATATAATCAAAAACATATTTCAGATGAAGAGAAAAAGCCTTCAGAAAAAATTAGTTTTATAGTGAAAAATGAAGATGAAGAAATAGTAGGTGGAATAACTGCAATTACATTTTGGCATCACGTACATGTTGATTTTCTGTGGGTTTCTGAAGAATATAGACACGAAGGTTATGGAACCAAGTTAATAAAACTTATTGAAGAATTTGCAATTGAAAAAGAGTGTAGCCTAATCAATTTAGATACTTTTAGCTTTCAGGCACCTGCTTTTTATAAAAAACATGGGTATAAAGTAATTGGAGTAAGTGAAGATCACCCTAAAGGGCATAATCGATACTATTTGGAAAAAAGGTTAGAAAATATATAGAATCCCAAAATCAATCAAACCATAAAGAGCGTACGTTGAATAATTACTTTCAAAATACGTTCTTTTTATTTAGAAATGAAGGGGGATCAATTATTACCTTTACTAAGGATAGATAAATGAAATACTCTATTAATTTTTTTATATTTTAAAACGATTAAATGGTAGAATGTAACAAAGATAGAAAATTCCCGTTATTAGAGGTGGACTTAGATGAAGAAAGTAAATGTTACATATGCACTTTTATACGATAAAACAAACGAAAAGATCTTAATGGTTAAAAACAAAGGGAAGAATGGTTCTTATTACACACTACCAGGTGGCGCGGTTAAATTGGGAGAAACGTTAGAAGAGGCAGTCATTCGGGAAGTGAAAGAAGAAACCGGTCTACATATAACTGTAAACGGTATTTGTTACATTAGCGAAGCTTTTTTCGAGGAGAGAGGACACCATGCAATATTCTTTAATTTTTTAGGTGAAATAATTGGCGGGGAAACAAATATAACAAGGCCAAAAGAAATTGAAGAGATTACTTGGATGGAATTACATAGAGCAGCACCGCATTTACGTATACCAGTACACTTATTAAATACATTACAAAGGAAAGAAACAGTACCTTACTTTTTTAATGGAACAATCATTCATCAATCTTCATAAAATTATCATTTCATGTAAGGCGGGGAAAAAATGGAGTTTATCGTCAATCATAAACAGTTTACTCAAGCACTTTCAGAAGTAAGTAAAGCAATATCTACGAAAGCTGTAATTCCTATACTATCCGGTATAAAAATAACTGCAGATCAATCTGGAATTACTTTAATCGCAAGTAATTCAAATATTTTCATCAAAAAATTTATCCCTAGTTCCATAGATGACGAACAAATTACGACTATTTTAAAAGTAGGAACAATTGTTGTACCTGCAAAATACTTCATTGAAATTATAAAGAAAATGCCAAGCGATATAGTAATAAAAAGTAAGAATGAGCAAACAATTACCATACAATCAGAAGAAATCACATTAAACTTAAATGGCTTTCCAGCGAATGAATTTCCTAACGTACCACAAATAGACGATCATGCAGAAATACAAATAGAAACAAAACAATTGATTGATGCGTTTAAACAAACAGTCTTTGCGGTAGCGAAAAATGAATCTAGACCCGTTCTTACTGGCGTACATATCGAGTTAGACTATAACAAATTAATATGCGCTGCAACTGACTCTCATAGACTAGCTATACGTGAAACACTAATTTCTACTAATATGAAAGCGAATTGTATTGTACCAAGTGCAACCATTAATGAACTTTTAAAATTAATGAACAGCAATTTAGAATTTGTTTCTATTTATCTATCAGAAAGCCACATTATTTTTACATTCGGTACAACTACATTATATTCAAGATTAATTGAAGGGAAATATCCTAATATATCTAGTTTAATTCCAAATGAATTTCAAACAGTCATTAACATAGATAGACAAAGAATGTTTCAAGGGGTAGATCGATCAAGCTTATTAGCAAGTGAATGGGCAAATAACAATGTTAACTTAGAAATTGTAAACGAATCTACAATTCAAATTTCTTCTAACGCTTCTCAGATTGGAAAAATATCTGAGACTCAACAGATAGATGTAATTCAAGGTAAAAAACAATTACATATATCTTTCGATGGACGATTTATGTTGGATGCTTTAAGGGCAATAAAAGAAGAAACGGTTACTTTAAGTTTCAGCGGTTCTATGAGACCAATATTAATTGAAGCAGGGACACACTCTGCAGCAATCCATCTTATATCTCCAGTAAGAGCTTATTAAAAACTTAGGAAGGAATCACGTTATGTACAAGCACACTTTATGTTTTATAAAAAGAAATGAAGAGATACTTATGTTAAATAGAGAATATGATCCGGTAAAAGGATTATGGAATGGTGTAGGAGGAAAGATAGAAAAGGGCGAAACACCTTTAGAAAATGCGATTCGTGAAATAAAGGAAGAGACTAATATAAAAGTTACGTATGACCAAATTCAATTTAAAGGCATTATTACATGGGAGGATTCTTCATATTCTGGCGGTATGTATGTTTATCTAGTAGAATTACTTCATGAATTTACATATCACACTCCAAAAAAAGTCTCAGAAGGAATTTTAGATTGGAAAGAGGTTTCTTGGATTCTTAGTGACTATAATTACGGCGTAGGAGAGATGATACCTAAATTTTTAGTTGAAGTGCTCCACAATGAATTAATATTAGAGCATAATTTTATTTTATCTAATCATAAATTAATAGATTATAGGAATAAAGAATTAGCTAAGCAGGACAACTCTATAGATAATATAATTCCATTATAAAAAGTAAGAATCTTAATCTATCATACACAGCAAAATAATTATCACCTAAATATAAAAGCCATAGATTATTCGAAGAGTAGCTAAGGAGAAAATTTATATGAGGATGAGTGTGATGAAGAAAATAAGTACTTTACTTATAGGTATCGTTCTAATTACTATTGCTTTTTATCAATACAACAAAAAAGAAGGTTTAGCTAAAAATGATAAGGTGTATGTAGAAGACTTTAAAGGTAAAAATGATTCAAATAAAATACAATCTGCTATTAATAAAGCAGAATCTAGTAAAATTAAAACAGTATTGCTTGATGATAAGAAGTATAAAATCACGTCACCAATCGTAGTGAAACAGGGTGTAAAGTTATTATTTGGTTATGGAACACAATTTGTTGTTGAAGGTAATTTTAGAGTTCTAGAATTAGAAAAAAACGCTTCTATTGAAGGAGCTTATATAGCTATAGACGATCCTACATTTAATTCTGAAGTTATATATTTAGACGGAAAAAATAAGTATTATAACACTTGGCACAAAACAAAAATAAAAGATATAAATATTATCAATTGGACAGAAACGAATAAAGGTACCGGCATTTCTTTGTATTCTGGTGGGAAGGAAAATGAAATTTCATTTATTAATTTTGAAAATATAAAAGTTGTAGGAATGGAAACTGGGGTGAAATTAGTAGCAAAGAAACCACAATCTGGACATGCATGGATAAATGCCAACCGTTTTATGAACTTCTCTCTCGAAGATTGTGTAAATATGATTTATATGGATAGTAATGTAACAACGCCAAATGAAATTAGTGGTAACCTATTTACAAACCTTCAAATACAACCTACAAATAAAACGAAAAGTATTGCAAAGGTAAGTGGACAGCATAACGAGTTCAATGGAATGGTGTGGGATTTACAAAAAATCAATCACGAAAACGAACTCGTTGAACTAACTGATAAGAGTATAAATACAGTGATTGAAATGTCCAGTGTACCAGCAAATAGAATTTTAGATAGCGGGAAAGCAAATATAGTGAAATAAGTTTAAATACAGAAGAAGAGCGAATTCCTTATAAGAGAGTTCGCTCTTTTTTATTTATAATTAAATTTCTCTCCACCAAGCTGATGATGGATAATCTGTAGATTTTAACGTAATAGATTCGCCAATTTGAGGCGTTGTAATTTTAACTTCTAAACGTTTGGCTTCTTTCGTAACACGTTCTATTGGGTCACTCCATTCGTGTAATGCTAATGTAAAAGCACCCCAATGAATCGGAAGAAGGAGTTCTCCTTTAACATCCATATGAGCTTGTACCGTTTCTTCAGGCAACATATGAATCGCAGACCACCTCGGATCATATTGCCCACATTCCATTAACGTAAGATTGAATGGACCGTACTTATCACCAATCTCCTTAAAGTGAGGAGCATAACCGCTATCACCACTAAAGAAAACTTTAGTCTCTTGCCCTAGAATAAGCCATGAACACCATAACGAACAATCTCTATCCATCATACTCCGTCCAGAGAAATGCCTTGCAGGTGCACAAACTAATTTTATAGTATCAAACGTAATTTCGTCCCACCAATTATGCTCACTAATTTTACTAGGTGAAACGCCCCATTTAATTAAATATTGCGCAACTCCAGTTGGAACATAAAAGTGTTTTGCACGATCTTTTAACTGCATAATGCTCTTGTAATTCAAATGGTCGTAGTGATTATGAGAAATGATAATCGCATCAATTTCTTGAAGGTCTTCACGTTCTAAAGAAAAAGCACCGCTATAACGTTTACTATTAAACAGAGGAAATGGGGAAGAGGCATCTCCAAACATTGGGTCTAATAACAATGTTTTACCTTCTATTTTTAATAGTGAAGCAGAGTGCCCAAACCATGTCACACTCTCTAAAGACTCATTATTTTTATCCGATAAAACAATAGGTAAATTCTTTATAGGACGCAGCTTAGTTTTCATTTTAAAGTAATCCGTCATTAAACCTATAATATCTTTCGGTTTAAAACTTACATCAGTATGAATTTGATTTATATATTTCTTTTTCATTCGTTCTCCTTTTTACGTTTAACAATATACGTATGTTGTTATTGTAGCTATCTGCAGTTTAAACGAAATCATTTTACCTTTCACCTTAAATACAGTACATTTCATAAATTTGTCAAATTCATTATTTGTGTATATAAAATGTAAATCCTACAGCAGCAGATAAAAGGAATATGAAGTAAATGTAAATTGTTTTAATTTAGTAAAGTTCTTCTTATAAGCAACAAAGAACATATGTTTCGTTATATGTTATAGAAGAAAATATGTCTCTAATTATTAAAGGGAAGGAGAGGATGTAAGTGCAAATAGAGAGAAAAAAGAAATCAAAATGTAAACTATCAAAACCTGAAATCATTCATCTGTATGCGGAAGGGAAGGGTACCTCAGAAATCGCTATGCTTGCTAACGTATCTGCAAGGTATATTCGTATGGTTCTATCAGACAGCAACGTGCCAAGGCGCGCTATAGGGAGCTGGAAGAGAAAGTATGACATAACAGAAGATTATTTTAAAACGTGGTCAAATAATATGGCTTATATATTAGGATTTATAGCAGCAGATGGTGTCATACAAAAAGAAAATCAATGTGTGAGTATATCTCAAAAAGAAAGTTACATTTTAGAAGATATAAAACAAGAACTAAACACCAGCCAGCCACTGTATCAAAATAAAAAAACAGGCGTATATATGCTAAATATTAATAGCAAAACAATAAAAGACGACCTTATGAACATACACGGAATTAATCCATGTAAATCTTTTAACATCGAATTTCCATACGTGCCAGAAGAATATTTACATCATTTTGTTCGTGGGTATTTTGATGGGGACGGTCATGTGAACTCCCATAAATATTTCGTTAGCTTTGTTGGAGGATCATATAATTTTATGAATTCTTTTAAAGGTATCCTTGAGGATAATAAATTCCGATTGAGTTTTGTTGACAAAGAAAAACAATATCGTATATATCTAAGTGGTAAAAATAATGTTAATAAATTTTCACGGTGGATTTATAAAGATAAAGGTTTGTATTTAAAGCGTAAATACAATATTTTTCAAGAAAAAGAATAATTGTAATGATAATCGAATAATACGCGAGCAAGTTCAATTAAAAAATTTAAATTCACGATGAAGTATTAATCGAAATCAAAGTAATTGCTATAGCAAACTAATTATAAATATAGTTTGGTCAATCTAAAAACAACTTGTTTAATTATTAATTCTAAACAAGTTGTTTTTAATTTTGTTAATTTACATTATAGACAAGAAAATAAATTTCAAATTCCACAGCTATCAAATCACACCAATTCAAAAATAATGAACTAATCACTATAATCAATAAAGAAAAGGGGAGTGTAAAACACGAAACTAACATATAATAAGTTTATTACTTTTTACTAGTTGACATAATATATATTATAGGCAGTTATAAAAACAAAGCAATATCAGGTATCAAAAACCAAGTAAACTATACTTAATGAGACGAAACGGAGATTTTTAGTGAGATTTACATAAAATCTTATCTAAACGGATTTCTACAGTTTTTACCGTTTATTTTGCTATACAATCAATCGCAACAACTCTGAATCAATAATCGATTCAGATTAAACGAATTAAAATCATTTTTGATCAGCGAGAAATTTTTATACAGAAAAATCATTTCTAAACAAAACATAAATTAATAATTATATTTTATGTTTTACTGTATGAATTTATTGCTATTTACACACGTTTTACAACTTTACATTATTTCTTGTTATTTCTGTTATTTACGCTTGACTTTTATTATTCCTATTATTTTACACTCTAGTTAACATAACGTTTATTTTTAACATAAAAAAATCTCCCTCACCTTCAGGAAGATTTTTTAGCTTGCTAGTATTTCATTTATATCTTTTTAGTAGCAATCCCAGTTGTAAATAACATTGGAAAAATCTAGATTTAACAAATCTTCTTTTTTAATAAAGAAATTAGCAACACCAGAATCTCCCCACATAATATTTAATGAATCATCTGTATCGATTTGCAGCAATAACATGTCATGTTGCTGGTATTTTTCTTCCCATTCTCTTGGATCTGTCTGTGTGAAAAATGGATAACCGCCTATTTTATGCCCTTGACAAACATATATATCGTCATACAGTTCTCCTAATTCTGTATTATTTTCTTCATCAACAATTTCTTCCCAATCAATTTCCTCACTAAACATCTTTTCAAATCGATAATCACTTGATGTTATGGGTTGATAACTTAATTCAAACCGTAGTTTAGCTGCTTCAGGTATGATAAAGTCCTCTAATTCTAAAGTATTTAAATAACTAAAATCAGTAATAACCTTATTCAAATCTTCTGTAATTGTAGAATGATAAATAATCCGAAAGTCTTTTTGGGTTGTTGGATGGTCAAAATCTGCTCCGTAAAGTTCATCATCAGCACTTACAAAAAACTGTAACATTCCCTCTTGAGGCATATATTCAACATGTGGCATTTCTTCAAAGTTTAGCTGTGCAAGTAACATCATAGGTTGTCCATTTGAATCTTTAGGATGCTCTTGATCTATAGGTACATACGGATAACCACCAAACTTACTCTCAAAAAGCGTTGTCTCTGCTAATGTTCCAGACACTTTAATATACGGTTTCACACTTTCTTCTAAAATAGTACGATACTGTTCTAGTTCTTTCGGAATTTGAAGTTGATACGTATTTTTCATTACGTTTGCCTCCCTTTAATAATGAATTGAAAATGCCTTACTTAATTATATAGCAAGAGATAGCTTTATTAAAAATTGTTAAAAGTCCGTTTTCACCCTCGTTTTTTGCGCACTTGGTGGACAAAGTAGGTTATGTTCTAAAACCTTTTTATTAATAGTTCGAATTAAATCCGCTGCTTCTGCAGTATTTGTATTTTCTTTTAGCTTTTCTTTTAAATTATCAATTTCCTTTGAAAGCTCAATCCACCTAGGTAAAACATGATTATTCTTTAACGTTCTATAAAGTTGCTTTTCAGGATTGTACGAAAGGTCGTTATCTAAATTAAGAGGCTTGCCTTTACCAGGCATATTATCAAAAGACCCTTTCTTTTCTGCTTCCTTCACGATAGAACTAATATGATCCTCATACGTATAGGACCAAACTTTCTCATCTTTTACTAAAATCTCTTGCTTTTTTAGTTTTTTATCTAGTTCTTCTTGATTCATAGAATCTCTCCTCTTTATATTTTATAGTAGCGTTTTTGTACGTTTCAATGCTTTCAACCCATCAAATAACTTTTCTCGCCACCAAACACCGTCATGGCCGCCTTGAAACTCTTCACAAGTAATTTGGTATTCTTTTTCTTTTAAAGCTTTATATAGGCGTCTATTAGCCGTTAAAAGAGGTTTGTTTTCAAGTTCGCCTGCTGCTAAATAAAATTGAGGCTGTGTCGCATTTGAATCTATAGATGAAATTTGATTTTCAATCCAAGGAATTTGATTTTCATATCCATTCTTTTTCCAATGTACAGATCCAGACATAGACAACACGTTCCCGAAAATGTGTGGATTTTGAAGCGCTGCATAACAAGCTGCTAGGCCACCAAGACTGAAACCGGCAATTGTTATATGTTTTACTTCTTGATGCACACGATACTTCGCCTGAATCCACGGAAGTAATTCCTCTGTTAAAAATGCATTCATTTTATCATTATAAGTTAGCTCTTCTAGCCGATTAACTGGATCTATAGCAACAGCAATACAAGATGGGATTTCTTTTTCGTAAATTAAATAATTAAGTGTTTTTGTGATTGAAAGGTCATTAATGAATGAATTCCCATCAAATACAATGAGAAGTTCTTGAAGATATGAAGTGTGAGAATAATCATGAGGCGTATAAATATGAATTTTGCGTGTGTTATTTAAAATCGAACTATAAAAAGAATATGTTTCAATCTTTCCGGATGGATAATCATTTGAAGGAAAACGATTGCTATACTGCACGTCCATACCTATTTTTAACATAGACGCTTTATTGGCACCTTCTCCAAATACATTTTCATTAAATTGGTCTAGTTGGTACTGTTCACTACGCTTTATCCAATCGTTTTCAAAAAAATCATTTACTGTAAAATAATAAGTTGAAATAAAACTCTTATTCGTCCTAAACGTAACATACCAAATATCTGTCTGTAACAATCGTTGTAATTGATTTACAGACAGATCCCAACCAGGAAAACTACCGAATACATAAACGTTTTCAGTGTTTTGATCCCCTAACCATATATACGTTATAAGCTTATACTGATTATCTGCAGGGCATTGTTCTATTAGTGGCGTGTGATTTGACTTTATTTTCATGCAAAAAAGTATAAAGAGCTTTTTCATTTCCATTCTTTAATTGATTTTTAAGCTTCTCTAACTTAGGACTGATTATTGTAGTCACCTCTCTTTCTCCTTTGTAGTATTCTATATGTAGTTTTTTTCATTAGAATCCCTATATAAAAGTAGTCGTAAGTTATTTGTTTAGCGAAGTTATTTATTAGAAAAATAATCAATTGCCTGAATAGACAGTTCTAATGATTTTATTCTTCTTTCTAAAAGTGTTCTTTGAGGACTCCCAAGCTTTGACTTAACATAAATCTTTTCAATTGATGGAAGCAAACCAATTAGAACATTTCGAGCGTCTGCTAAATCCTCTTGCGTGTAATGATGGGTTTCTTGATTCCAAATACTTTCTAACATAGCTAAGCCGATACTAGCTGCTTTGAGTCTTTTTTTCACTAAAGTAGTGTTTGAGCCTTTTTGAGTCATCTGTGATAAGGCATTTTCTAGTTTGCGGATTGTTGACTGTAAAGACTTTATTGATTCTACTTTATCTACATTTGATACGTTTTCCATATTAAATCTGTCCCTTCTTCGTTTCTAAATTAGTTTTCTTGATATTTGATAATACCATTTAGAAGCGAATTTTACTCGAAATATTTGAGTTGGACATGAATTTAAAGGGAAACAACTAACAAACTTCTATCTCCTCCCTCACACATTCTCTATATGTACTTCTTTTTTCTCGTTAAAATACCTACATGGACAAGTTGTTAATATTGTATATTTTATGAACAAAAAACGTACAAGCAGTATAACTTGTACGTTTTTATTCAGTAAGGTAATAAAGTAATAGCTTTCGGGTCTTTTCATAATTCATGAAACCTCTATACAAAATGGGATACTTAACAATTTCTGTTTCTAGAAAACGATATTGTGGAAACCATTCAAAAAAAGATTTCCTTAGCCACTTTATTTGATTAAACACAATCTCCTGTTCATTATTATTAAGCACGTAACTTAAAGTACCTGCTGTATGCATCCAATAATAATTTAAATCAGCGCTTATACAATCATCTTCTGTAAACATAGTATTAAAATCTTTTCGTATTTTTCGAATGTCACAATTCGGAAACGGTTTATACAGTGGACTATGCATTTTCTGCAATTCCTTAAAAATAATTTGTTTTCCTAACTTCAACTTTCCACCCCTTTAGTTCTCTATCCAATTTAATAAGTTTTCATAATGATATTGAGCATCTGTATAACCAAGATTATATAAATTAACGAGCTTTTCTTTACTTCTTTCTATTCCGCTTATTGGAAGCTGTACGCTAGGCTGAATAATATAAAAGTTGTCTTTTTGTTTTATTTGATGCATATAAGATATCGTCTCATTATAAAAACGATAATGTTCTACTAAAGATTGTGCGATATTCGGATATTTCCTATATAAAATTTTAGCTAGGCCAGAAAACTTATTACGCTGCTTCTCATATCCTTCTGGCTTTGTCATAATTACAACGTTCTTTTCATAACCATCAGTTTGAGCTTTTAAAACTGGTATAGGATCTATAATTCCTCCATCTAGTAATTTTCGATTATCATATTCTACAGCAGGCGCTATAAACGGCACTGAGCTAGATGCACGAATGATTTTTAAAATATCATTTCCGTGTTCTGCTTTATTATAATAAATAGCTTGTCCCGATTCGCAATCAGTCGTCCCTATAACAAACTGTTCATTTGAGTTTAAGAAAGTTTGAAAATCAAATGGGACAATTTTATTAGGTACTTCATCAAATAAAAAGTCCATTCCGAATAATTCACGTTTTCGAATTAAATTTCGATAAGATATATAACGGTGATCTGCAACTAACTCTGTATTTACTTTTTTATTTCTCCCTTTTTGACGTGACAAATACGTTGCTCCCATACAAGCTCCAGCGGATACGCCAACTACATAAGGAAAGAATAAGTTCTTTTCCATAAAATATTCGAGTACGCCTGCCGTATATAAACCTTTCATTCCTCCGCCTTCTAATACTAAACCGATATTTTTCATGCTATATCCCTCTGCTTCTTTTTTCTTACTTTTATATTAGCATAAGATATTAAGACGAGGTTATATAAAAGGATTACAACAATAGCCAGAAACTACTAATGTAATATCATAACTTCACACTGAGTTGCATGGTACAATATAAGTAACACATTCCACAAATAATGGAGGAGGAATTTCCTATGGGTTTATTTAGCGGTATTTTAGGAAATGCATCAAATGCGAGTACAGAAAGTGTAGAACGTGATTTAGAGAAGATTATGTTAGACGATGAGAAAGTTGAACATGCTTATAAATTAATTCGTGATTTAATCGTATTTACAAATCGTCGTCTTATTTTAGTAGATAAACAAGGAATATCAGGTAAAAAAACAGAATACCATTCTATCCCTTATAAAAGCATTACACAATTCAGCATTGAAACAGCTGGGCATTTTGATTTGGATGCTGAACTTAAAATTTGGGTATCTAGTTTGAGCGCCCCAATTACGAAAGAATTTAAAGGTGACGATAGTGTTTTAAGCATTCAAAAAGCGTTAGTAACATATACGACAAAATAACGTCTTTCCGTATGTTTATTCATTTCTGAAATTACTAACCCGATTATTTTGGAAGAATATTCATCAATTTTGTATATTTAATCTAAAATAACAGAAAAAGGTAAAGCGTATTTTAAATGCTTTACCTTTCTTTTTTGTAATAAATAAGTGTAGTTTTATCATTTAATTTCTTTATTACTTCTGTTCTTTTATACCCCATCTTTTCGTATAGAAAACAATTTCTTTCTTCTTCTAAAATCGTAGCAAGTTCAAAGCTTCGTGCTTCTGGAAACATCTCTTCAATTAAAATAAGTACCTGCTGAGCAATTCCTTTCCCTTGATAGACTGGATGAATAAACATTGGACTAATCCAAAATTTATAAGGTAGTTCTTTTTTGGATATACATATCGCTCCAACAAGGTTAGAATCTATTATCATTTTATAATAGTTACTGCTGGGATTATTTATCCTCAAAATCGTTTTTTCAATAGATTCATTTGCTGGGTTTGTTTCGTAGTCTTTATATTTATGTAATAAAGGGCTAAATGAGTCTATTTGCATCTGAAATATAACTTCTGCGTCGGTTTCTTTCGCTTTCTCTAAATGCATCTCCATGTTACCAATTTAGTCGTTTTCTTAATGAAGTTATATGAGCTGTATGATGACGACCATGCCATGCATATAGTCCAATTGCAGCAGCAAGTTTTGTTTCACCAGTCTCTGGATGGTTAAATGTCTTTTCTAAATCTTCAAGTTCTAAAGAATATAAAAGGTTAACCCATCTTTTATGTAATGACTCTAACATTACTAGTGAAACATCTACTGGTAATTTAGAATCAGGTAATTCTGCCCACTTCTCTTCTTTATATGGTTTAATCGTTGGATTCTTTTCTGTTAGTGCTAATTTAAAACGTATGTAGCTATTCATATGGCTGTCAACAACGTGATGGACTACTTGACGAACTGTCCATCCACCAACGCGGTACGGTGTGTCTAACTGCTTCTGATCTAAATCTTTGATAGCCTTTGTTAGTTCATTAGGTAAATCTTCAATTTCTTGAATCCATGTATCTATCATTTCTTCCGTTATAGGACGTTTGTATGTAAATTGTCCAATTGGATAACGTAAATCATTCATGAATAAATCCCCCTTCTTATAAGCGCGAAGTATTTCTCCAAATATAATGTACAAAATTCACCTGTTCCCCATTCAATTGTACAGATGTTGTATCTGCTTCGTTTTGATAAGAAGAAAACCCGCTTTTTTCTAGTACAATTTGTGATGCAAGATTATTAGAAGTTGTTTTAGCATGAACCTCATTAATTTCATTATTTTTTGCTACGTCTAAAATTAATTTTACGGCTGCAGTTGCAACTCCTTTTTTAGTAAATTTTTCTCCGACCCGATAACCTAACGAACTGATTCGAGTCTCCGAATCTATATCTACTAAATTTATTCTCCCTACAATTTCATTTTCTTCGTTACGAATTAAATAAAAATAAGATTCTCCATCCGCCTGTTCTATTAATAAATTATCTAGTAGTTTTTGGAAATATTCAAAATCAAAATATTGCGAGCCACGATTAGGTACCATTGTTTCAAAAAAAGACTTATTCGTAAGTTCAAACGTAAATAAATCCTTAGCATCGTGTTTCTTTAATTGTTCTATGTATATTTTCATCTCGATTACCCCTCCTATATCTACTAACTGCTATATATTCGTTTTTAATCAACTACTTTCCTGCTATTTCTTTTGTTTTAGTAACACAGCAAGTAGTACTTTTGGATGAAATAGGTGAAATGGACTACGAATTAAATTCATCACTCGTACTAACCGAATATAAACATCAGAATTATTTGCGGATAGTCGATATATTTGTTTTGTATACCATAGCTGAAATTTTTGTTTTGTAGTTAATGCTGTCTGTAGCTCCGGGTGACGTGATATTTCTGTTGTTGTCATATCCCAAGGGGTTTCTATTATAGTAGCTGCCTTTTTATAAAATTGTTGTGTAAATGCTTTATCAAGTTGTTTTCTACCTTGCAGAAGTAATTGCAACTGGTGAGCTTCCATAGCAGCAACGGAAACACCTTGACCGAAAACAGGATCAAAACGACAGTGTGCATCTCCAACTACTAACAATCTTTCGGGTAGATTATCCACTAAATCAAATCGCCTACGTACTTGATATGGAATTTTGTACGTTTTGGTATGTGAAATGGCTTCAGCTTTATTTAGAAAATCAGTAACATTAGAGATTGATAGGTTTTCAGCAAAATTATAAAATTCTTCATCTGTTTGTGGTGCTTTTTCATTTGCATATCCACTGAAAGTAACAAAATAACGATTATCCTCAATCGTTTGAATAAGAACGCCATACGGATTGTCAGGGAAACTTGGAGACATTAGCGTATTACAGTAATCTAATTTCTCATTTTCTTTAAGTTTAAACATTCTAGTTGTGTAAAATAAATCAATACGTGCTTTCTCTTCCTGCACTTCGATATTACATTCGCGTAACCATGCTATACTTTTTGAACCGAATCCACTTGCATCAACAACTATATCTGCTTGAATTTCTTCTTGTGTACCAGTCTCTAAACATTTCGCTTTTACTCCACATACTTTATTACGTTTTCCATCTATTAATAACCCTTCAATCACTGTCTCATATTTAATAGTAATATTAGAAACCTGATCTATTCGTTTTTGAATATGCCATTCAAGCAAAAATCTACTTTGTTGAATCATATGTACTTCTCCTGTGAATGGTTGTTTCCATAAACCAAATTGATGCCATTTTAAATCACGAGTAAAGTTATGTACGACACTACCTGCTTCTATTAATTCATTCGTAATATTAGGAAACAATTCCTCAATGGCTTTTTCTCCACCTTTTAATAACACATGAGGATGATTACTTTGTGGGACTCTTTTTCTCGAAGACTTTCCATCCCATCTTTCACCGGCTTCTATAATGATTACTTCTTTAAAAGCAGTTGATAATGCTTTTGCTGCGAGCTTTCCTGCGATACTTCCGCCAATAACGATAGCTTTATTAAACATATTTTCCTCCTTAATAAAAAGAGATCCTGTCTTTTATGAATGAAACAGGATCTTAAACTAATTAATTTCTTTACTATTATAATTAAAACACATGAGTATATTGCAACGTTATAATTAAAATACCTAATCCCCATACGTAATACGCAAATACTTTTAAAGAGTGACGTTTTAAGTATTGAATCATCCATGAAACAGCTATGTAACCAAAAAATGCTGCTGATAAAGTTCCAACAATTAAAGATGTACTAGAAATAGATTCTGCTTTCCCTTGAAAAACATCTGCAAATTGCAAAATAATAGCTCCGACAATGGCTGGTGTTGATAATAAAAAAGAAAAGTAAGCAGCAGTTTCGCGGTCTAACTTTCTCCATAATGCAGCGACGATTGTCATTCCAGAACGAGAAATTGCCGGAAAAATAGCAGCCGCTTGAAATGAACCAATGATAAATGCATCTTTATATGTAATGTTGACCATTTTTTTACGACCATCCTTTTGTTTATCCGCCATGTAGAGAAAGAATCCTGTCACTAAAAACTCCCAACCAATCGTAATACCTGTTTTTGAAATATCCTCAAAAAAGTCTTTAAATAACAATCCGATTACAACTGCGGGTATCGTCCCGACAATAAGTAGTAGCATTAGTTTTGAAAACGGATTTTTGATTAAATATATAAATTCTTTTTTGTAATAAATAAACACCGCAAGTAAAGTTCCAATATGAAGCATCGTATCTAAAAATAAGCCTGCTTCATCTAATTGAAACAAATGCCTTCCTAAATAAAGATGACCTGTACTACTTATCGGTAAAAACTCTGTTAAACCTTGTATGATCCCTAATATAAAAGCTTCTAACCAATTCATGATGGTCCCCTTTCTTGTTTGCTTGTACCAATATATGAAGGTTAAATTTTCGATATGAAAAAAACTATATTTCTCTATGAATTTCCTTTTAATTCATGGATATATATGTAAAAAGGGATGAGGAGGCTTACTATGTGGAAACATACAAAATTCGGCAATGTATTACTGTGGATAGGACCTATCCTCGTATTTGTAGGGTTATGTATGACAAATGTTATTTCTGATATTCCTTTCTTTTTTGGAAAACATAAAACAATTGGAATTGTACTTATATGTATAGGTGTAGTTTGTTTTATTGCTGCTAATCATTTAAAAAAAGGAGGCAAATATGAGGAATAATTCTAAATAAAAAACAATCCCAGTATATGTACTAGGATTGTTTTTTATTACTTATTTATAGAATACTTTATCAACGTTATATTTTGCTTTGTATTCATTAATGATATATGTTTCGTAAATTTCTCTTTCTGTTGGATCTTCTACGATACATGCATCAATGCGGTATACTTCGTCACGGTGATTTTTAATTGGCGAAACGTTATCTTCGAAATGCTTCTTAATACGTTGTCTAATTTTACGAGCTTTACCTACGAAAAGAAGTTCGTCATTAATATTGTAAAACATAAAAATGCCGCCTTTATCTCGTGGGAACAAGTGGAAATCGATAAAACCATTGATTGGCGTAATTCTTGGCTCGTCTCCTCTAATAACTTGTTTACGTTCAGTAATTGTAACATCAACTTCAGGGATACTAATTTTAATCAAGTTCATTCACGTCCTCTTTTATTATAAAGGTAAATAATAGCATACATATGTAAGAAAAGCTACGTTCAGAGGCATTTTTCATTTTATAATTTAAATATTATAGGGGCATCATGTAAACTCTTTTTCCAAATCATATGATCACTTGATTCTCCCCAATAATCCTTCAGTACATAACTAGGCTCTCCAAACTTCTTCGTCCATATACTTTGCGCTTTTTTGTATCCACTATCTAAACAGTACTCTGTTATACCTTTGCTAAGTAACGTAAGAAATATTGCATTTAGTAGTAAACTCCCGATACCCTTTTTTTGATACTCCGGCAGTATAAAAACAGTTCCTATTTCATACAAATCCTTAAGTACACCGCCTGTACAACTATTAATTAATGTACTTGCTGGACCAACTTCGATTGTACCAATGATTTTATCGTTATTTGTATCTATTGCTAATAAAAAGTAACGTTTTTCTCCATTACTATCAAAATCTGTTTTTAAATATTGCTTTTTCGTGTTAATTTCATTTTCTATGTCATCCGATAATTGTGATAAACCTTCGTCTTTAAAGGTATTCGTAATAACTATACGAAAAAATGAGTGAAGTTCCTCTAAATCATCCGAATTCGGTCTCCTAATTTCAACGTTATACATGTTTTAAATCTCCATTCTATGCAATTGTTAAAACAATACTTTATATAACCTATTCAACAATATTCTACAAAGCCCTGCATAGATCCAGCAGTATAGAAAGCTCAGTATAAATATTGATAAAATAATTTTTATATCCATAGTTGTATGAATAGTAGGACCAAGCACGGGAAAGCGAAAAATATCTAGAACAATCGTAATTCCTATAAGTAGACAAATCGCAGAAAAGGAAATTACCCAAATTCTCCTCTTGAATTGTATAAAGGAAAGCCCTAAGGCTATACCTAATAAGCCTGTAGTAAATGGAAAAACAATTAGTTCACTTGGCTCAATAATAAATAATAGGAGGATAGTAAGGAGATAAGAAAGTACTCCCTCACGAATAGAGTAGCAAATAGCCAAAAAAATTGGTAACGTCGCAAAAGGGCTAATAAATAACCCTATACCAGGAATTAAGTTACCTGCTGCTTGAAACATGGTGGCCAAAGCACTCATTAAAGCTGTAATGACTACTTTATTTGCTAGGGATAATTTTCTTTTATGAACAAAGTCCCCATTATTCTCTATCATAAGTTGACACCAATAACGTACAAATCGATTCATCAAAATACCCCCTAAAGATATCTCATTCATCACTTTCTATCTTATTCATACACTAGTGGTTTATGAGCTGCTTTCTACTTGTTATGAGTTACTATACAATAAAAGGCTTTTAGGGGGAGAACTTGTACGTTTTAAAACAAAGGGAATTCCTTGTATGATTAAACTACGAGTGTATATCGTATTAAGGGATAATTTCAAAAATGGTACCTTTGTTAAAATCAGTTACTTTCATAGAACCGTAAACTCCTAAATATAACCTAGTTTGATCCAAATTTGTTCCTAAACTCATATAATAAGCTGCTTGCGTACCAAAATCATAATCAGTTTCAATAACATGAAAATCAGTATGTTTACCATCTGTACCTGCTCTAGTATATGCTAATACACCTTTAACTGGCGGCGGAGATTCTTCTTTTCTAGCAAGGTCGGTAAACACAACGCTACCATTTAAATTCGGGATTGCAGTTCCCATATATGGCTGAACTCCTGTTAGAGAAGTCCCGCCAAACTTATCTGGTCTAGGATCCTTATGAAAATAACTAATGAGTGGCTGAATTCGCTTCGTTGATGTTTCTATTGTTTCATTATAATAAGCCATTGTTCTCTCATCCAAAGTAGGATTTTCAGAACAGTGTTTTATAAAAGAAGTAGGCAATTCTCCTTCCCATCCTCTCCAACCAAAATTAATAAATCCATCTTGATTTGAAGTGAGTCTCATTACATGTATTTGAACAAGTTCGGTAACCGGTATTGGTTTATATTGAACAAATGAAAAAATAGACTCTACAATATCCTGTCCGACATTACCTACATATTTAATATACTGATTATAAAACCTTTGGAATGAAATACCGGTTATATTACGAATACCTTTCGCAATTACTGTAAGTGTTTCTTGTATAGATAGAGGAAGTTCATTAAAGCGTGTAACGACTGGAGGATTATTTATGAATGTATTTTTACTTACATCGATTTCAATAATTTTACCTGCTATTTCTAAATCATCTTGGCTTAAATTGAACGGATCATAACCCGAACCACCATCTCCATTTGTAAAAACAAGTTTCCCCGTCTCTGGAGAAAAGTTTAAAGTATTTACTCCATTATGATTAAAAAATGGGCGTTTTATATTAAGTAATGTTCTACGTTTTTGAGGTTGACCGTTTGATTGTAAAATCCATTCTTCGATTGTATCGATATGATCATATTGCGTATCTCTATTTGTCCACTTTAAGTTTAACGTTTTTGGGTCACAAGGATTCGGTTTAAATTGTTCAGAAAGTGCACCTGGCCCTTGGGTTCCAGCGACAGAATAATGAAGATAAAATAAACCGTTTTGATAAAATTGTGGATGAAATGCTAGTCCAAGCAATCCTCGTTCATCATAACCACTACTAGAAACGCCTTCTTCAGATGTACCTAAATTTATAATTCGTTGACGAATATTTAAAAATGTTTTTATGACGCCATCTCCTATGTGAAAAACCTCTCCTAATTGCGTTGCGATAAATAGCTTTTCAGCCGATTCACCTGGAAGAATTGCTGTTTTTATTACAGTGGGTAAATTTATGTTATGAACAATGGGTCGTAAACGAACTTTAACTTTTGTCAATTAACTTTACACCCCTTTATATTCTTTTTAATAGAAGAATATGTTTAGAGTAATCTTATTAGTATCAAATAAGTCGCATTCCTTTTTATTACAATTTTGTATATAATATAATTATAAATAAATTAGGGGGCTACCTTATGACACTATTGCTACAAATCATCTTACCACTTATAGTTGCACTATATTTATTTACCCTCTATCGTAATACAGCTATTGGAAAAGCCGCTTTTCTTTTAGCAGTCATTATTGGAATTTATGGATTAGAGAACATTTTTCAACATGCTCATCTAACAGATCATGTTATTTATCCATATTGGGGCAGTTTAAAGGCAGTTATTATCGTTTTATTAGTCGTATTTCTATTTAAAAAAGGTGGTTTAACAGGAGAAACCTGATTTGTAATACTGTACATATTTTCTAGTTAAATTGCTTTCATTTTACAAAATAAGAAATGTTTATGTGAAAACAAAAAGGAAGGTGTTACATATGTCCATAAATATTATCTCGATAGTATCTATAATAATTTGGATTGTGTTGATTACAGAACTGATAAAACCTTCAAAAGAACAGAATGGACGAAAAATAATAATGTTATTAACTGCTGGTTGCGCATCAACATTTATTTTAACAGTTTCATTTATTCAAAATATCTCGTTTTGGAATTGATAGTGATATAACTAGCAAAAATATGTATACATAAAAAAGATTAGGACCGTACATCTCTAATATGTACGGTCCTTTCGTTTGCTATTGGTTCAATTATTAGTATGTAATCCTTTTACAATTTGAATTTCTTTTTAAGCTTCTTATATCTTCTATACGAACGTCTAACAATGTTTAACATAAAATACGGTATTTTAACAGGGAAAGGCAATTTATAAATGAAAGGCAAATAAAATGTAAAATATGCCTTTTCTAAATCTTTCCACTTACTATCTTCTTTTGTTTTTAAGAAATCAGATACATCGACTACATATCCCCTTCCTTTTTCCATCATCACATTTTTCCCGTGAACATCGCAGGGGGTTAATCCTTGTTCTCTTGCATACTCTAAAGCTTGATTGATATCAAGGATCACCTGCTTAGGGATTTTAATCCCTTTATGAACAGCATCGTATAAGGTAATTTCTTTTAACCGTTTCAATACTATGAAATTTTCCCCTTTATAAATAAGCTTTGAATAAGAAGGATGATTTCCGATTCTGCGGTATACTTCTGACTCTTTTTCAATGCCTTCTCCTTCTCGCGCGTAAACTTTCACTACCCAATCTTTGTATTCTTTGTGCATGAATACTGCGGCATAATTACCTTTCCCTAAACACTTCCAAAGTCTAGGAATATCTTTAACTACTACAGGTTCGGATTCATCCTCGCTTCTTATGCTTATCTCTTTTAATAATTCATTCTTTATCAATCCCACAAAACAATTTATACTCATCATTTCCACTCCGGTTTTGCTAAAAGTGGGCCTGCCCACATTTTAACGAAAATATACACTAAGCGAATTTTAGCATAAAACTGGTCATCTTTCTTCTTCAAATAAAAAGATGACTCGTTTTATTTGAACTGTTGAATACTTAATATGTATTCCGCTATTCAGAGCCAAAAACCATACAATAAAAAAATATTTCTAACTATTTTTATTTTTCCAGGGGTAACTGTATAGAAAAAAACTTGCTACATATGAAGAATAGTAAGTTTTTTAATTGTTCAATTCTTGTTCCACTAACGTCTTTGCTAATACTTTTACTATTTTAATAGTCTTTTGTTTAATTCCCACAATGCTGTTTTGTTGCTATCCCACTTCAAATACGTTACGGCTTCCTCAAAGCATAACCATTTATAATGTAAGTGTTCTTTAGATAATGAGATGTTTTTTGTAGGTACTTTAACTCCAAACGAAAATTCTTTTATTACATAAACGTCATCTCCCCAAAGGAATTCTCCAACTACATCCTCTACTGGTAGTGAAGACACAGAATCTAATTGTATATATGAACATTCTCTTGTAATACCAGCCTCTTCAAACGCTTCACGTTTTGCTGATTCAATAGGAATCTCACCGTCTTCTCCACCACCAGCTATTCCTTGCCAATAACCATAATCACTTCGGTTGAAAATCGCATATTGAATAGAGTTGTCAATTTTTATATAAGGAAATATTAATACTTGATATGGCGCTCTCATTGCTTAACCTCCTCTCCAAAAAAGCTTTAAATAAATAGAAATAAAGAGCCGACATCATAATTCTACATTAATAATGCAAGTTTATGGTGTCGGCTCTTTATTTTTAAAGAATTTTATTTTTCGTAAACAGTCTTACTCTTAACGGAGAAAAAACTACTTATTTCCTATCGAATTTGCTTAGTGTATTTTTTCATACCCGATGTTATTCAATTGCGCCAGCAACGTCATAATCATTTAAATCTAAATCAATTGGTTGTCCCAGCGCTAACTTAGCAAGTTCTGATCCTAAATATGGACCAGCAGTTAAACCTGAAGCTCCTAATCCGTTCGCAACGAGAATACCGTCGAAGTTAGGAAGTGGTCCGATAACAGGTAAGAATCCTGGAGTAAACGGTCTAAATCCAACTCTCGTCTCAAGCATAGTAGCATCTTCTAAGCCAGGTGCAACTGTTAATGCTTTATGGAATACTTCATGTAAACCACCAGCCGTTACACGGTGATCGAAACCAGTATCATTCTCATGTGTTGCACCAATTACGACATGGCCATTGTCAAATGTTAAAATGTATTGATCATTTGGCGGCATAACAACTGGCATATTTTCTGTTGCTGTATTTTCCATTTGCAAGTGAACAATTTGTCCTTTTTGGAACGTAACTAAGAAATTAATTCCTAAAGGGCTTAAGATTTCGTTCGCCCATGCACCTGCCGTTACAATAACCTTCTCTGCTAAAATTGTTTCATCTTTTACTTTAACTCCCGTAATTTGACTACCTTCACGGACTAATACTGCATTGCCTTTTATAAAAATTGCACCATGTTTTTTCGCAGCACTTATTAATGCATTACGTAATAACCTTCCATTTACTCGTGCAGCACCACTAACATGAACAGAACTATATTCTTCTGATAATGCTGGGAATAATTTTTTCGTTTCTTCAGCTGATAAACGAGTAATTTCACCAATCTCTGGTGCATCTTCACGGCGCTTATAAGCTCGCTCTTCCATTTGATTTAGTTTTTTCTCATCAGTATGTAAACTAATTGCACCTACACGGTTATAACCTGTATCCGTTTCACCGTCTTCTTCTAATTGCTGAATTAACGAAGAATAGTAACGTGCACCGCCTTTAACGATTTTATACCATGCTTTATTACGACGTTGTGAAAGCCATGGACAGACAATACCTGCTGCTGCATCTGTTGCTTGACCTACTTGTTGGCGATCCACGATAGTAACGTTCGCGCCAACCTTAGCAAGATGATAAGCAGTAGACGCACCTAAAATTCCCGCTCCAACTACAATATACGATTTCATTTCAAACACCTTTTCTCTTTTGCTAATTATTTAAATATAAGAACATACTTTAGTATACTGAAAGGAATCCTTTTTACAATGTGCCAAGCTCAATTAATTGTTGCATCATTGTGAATTACCTAGTTTTACTTTTTCTTTTTACGAAATAATTCAATTGTTTTATATCCTTGTGAAAGAATTTCAATCATTTTCTCAAGACGTTTTTCACGTGTTTTTTCTTGTTTTACAGAAAATAAATTACGTGCCCAATCTTTTTGATATCCAGGTGTTAAACTTTGATAAAACTTAAGTTCATTTGGGTGATTAGCTAATAAAGCTTCGACATCTTGAATTCGATCTGCATAATCAGCTACACATTGGCTCATTGCGGGCGTTTTCGTCGCCTTTTTCTTCTCACGCTTTAAACCTACAACGGTAAAGATGTCATCCATACTTACCATTCGAGCAAATTTAATTTCGCTTTCGCCCACATATCCATCTTCTCCAACGTTTAATGCTGGAAACATCTCATCACGGTGAATAAAAGTACTGTAACGAGAATTACCCTTTTTCGGATATGCGAAGAATATGTATCCTTTTTCAATTAGTAATTCTTCATTACTAATAATAAAATTTGTTTGTTTTACCATTTCATCTAGTGTTTCTACAAAAATAAAAATAGCATCGTGTTCTTTTGAAAATGCAGTTTCTTTCCCGGTAAAAATGTCATAATCACTTGGTTCATTAATTACGACCATATTTGTATACTTATTAAGCTTTAATTTATCAATTATTGACATGAAAATCTTCCTTTACATTTAAAATTCATTGTTTATCCTTTTTTATACTGTTCTAGTGTATTATATCTATTAAGAAAATCAAACTTTAATAATTGTTTTAAATTAAAATAACCGATTCTTCATAAGAATCGGTTAGCTATTTGTTTTATCATAACTCAATAGCAAATAAAGTATATAAAAGCTCTCTATATTGCTCTTCTGTAATTTCACGTTTCGTTTTTTCCCCATGAACTATTTCAGTGAAACTAGTATTGGTTAAAGAGACATGACCAGATTCCGTTAATTTGGCTGCAATTGGTCCTTTATTAAAAATAGATTTCTCATCTTCTACTACTCTTTTTTGAACATCATTCACTACTGCCTCATCAATGATACGATTATAAAAAGCATGACATACTTTCCACTCACCGTTCGTATCTTTTCTTTCTAGAACGTAATTCCCTTTACTCGTATCTTTTCGTCTCACTCGATACGTACCATTTTTAGAAGAAACAGCCTCACCATTAAAAGGTACAGGGACTAGAGGTACTAATGAAGCAATACCTACATCAATTACGTATCGTACGTTATCATAATTTAGAATAATCGTTATATGTCCATTCTCAAGTGCCCATGCGTTTATATCATTTTTATATACGGTACCTAATGCGAGTTGTACATCATAACCACAATCTTTTAAAAAGTAATAAAAAAGCGTATTTAATTCATAACAAAGTCCGCCGCGGGATCTACTTAAAATTTTATTCTGCAAATTTTCCATAGTAATTGTATTTGTGTTATTTACTATAACATCTAAATTCTCAAATGGTATAGTGTGTGCAAATGCAAAGAGAATTGTATTTAATTCTTCAAACTTTACCTCAGTACGATTTGCAAGATTCAATCTTGTAAACAGCTTATGTTGTAGACTTGTCATAGTTAGCACCCCTTAAAATATATAAGTTAAAATAGTATATGCTGATTGTAAATTCGATGGGGTACTAAAACAATGTACATTTCATTTAACTGTACCGGTACAAAAAGTCTAACTCGCAAGATTACTTAAGATAAGAAACTACGAATACAAATGTAATAGTTTATCTATAGGTAAATTATTATGATCGCTTAAATCCACAAAATACTGAAGTTGCCACATTTGACTCTTTTTAGCTTGATTGCTGACAGGGTTATCCCATATAGGATAAATTCTCATGGCCATCTTGCCTTTTTGATTTTGTGTTCTCAAGATTTTTTCTTTAAGAAGAATCTCTTTAGGGAAAATAAATTGTCCTAGTTTGTTATCATCTATACAAGTAATAATTAATAAGTCAGGAGCAGCGTCATAAGAGAATGCTTGATTTTGCATATTGTCATCTTTCTCCCAAAAAGAAACAAATTGTCCAATTTTATTAGGAGTAATTTTTGATTTTCTAAAACGAATACTTTTATGATTTAAGTGAAATAAACATCCTGCATATTCTGCGTTTTGCTGTTCTTCTTTTAGATTTGTAATCATTAAATTGTTAGGTTTGTAAACTATATTGTTTAAATGTCGGATTGTATCATTAAAATTGTTCAAGAAAACTCCCCCTTTATTCATTTTTTAGTTTAACACAAACGTCAGTTCTTCTATGTTATAAATAATAAGCGATGTGAAAAAGAGGGTAATTTTACTGGGGTATTGTTATTACTTTAATGTACTTAGTTTTTCAATTGCTTGTTGTTCAGTTGCTAAGTAAAAAATATCTTTACCTTTATTACATTCATAAATAAAATCCTTTAAGCTTTTACTAGTATACATAGAGAAATCTCCAACAATAGCAAATTTCACCTTGTAGTTTATAAACTTTTGAAGAATATCGCCCGCAAGACGTGTTTTTAGATCAAAGAAATCTTCACTTATTAAAGATTTATGGATAATAATATGCTTCGCATCTACCTCATATTGAACAGTTGCCATAGTATCTAATGCAGATTGAACATCGGATATTAATACCGTATCATTTCTAATGACCGCAATATTGATTCCATCGATTACTACTTTCTTTATTTCCATAGTCTCACCCTTTTATAATTTACACAGTATAAGTAAAATTGTTTTACAAAACTTCGTATGAATCATAGATTAAATTAGCCGCAGCTATTAAAATCGCCTCTATTTTTTATTACTAATACGGTCAATGAAATTAATTTTACTTGTTAAAAAAATATTGTGGCGTAACATAACTTAACAAGCTATCCAAAGTGTTAATCTCGGCATATGGTTGTATTTTGGTAGTATTCTTGATTTTCTGAGGGTTAAACCACACACCTTTTATATTTGCATTTTGAGGACCAGCAATATCCTTTTCTAAGTCATCCCCAACAAATAAAGTATTTTCTGGCTGTACATTTAGCTTATTTAATGCTAACTCGAATATACGTTTATCCGGTTTACTAAATCCCACTTCTTCAGAAATAATGATCGTATCAAAGTAATTGTTTAAATTTGTGTTAATTATTTTAGCCTTTTGCCTCTGCGTTGAGCCATTTGTTATAATTCCAACTTCAAGGTGCTTCTTTATATGATTTAAGAAATGGATAGTATTCTGGTCTATTGAAAAACATTTTGGGAAGTTTTCATTCCAAAAATCTTGGATATAATTGCGTGGCAATCTATACTTCGGCGGGAATTCATCAAACAATGATTCTAATACTATCGTTTTATCACTCATGCCATATTCTCTTTTATCAAATTCTTTGAATTTCTGTAGCATATTGTTTTTGATTGTATCACTAACATCCTCATAACACTTTTCCAAAAGTAATAAAAACAGATTATCTACTGCCTTATCCCTATTAAGTAACGTATCATCTAAATCAAACAGCATAGCTTTATAACCCATCAAATAACTTCACAACCTTTCTATATTTCCTAGTTATAATCAAAAGTAATCAAAAAAGTAATTAATATCCAATTACTTGTAATAGAACAATATTCTAAGAGTTAAATCAAAAACCCTTTTTCTGTTTGTTAAATGATGTGAAAGTACACGATTTCGACTAAAGTAGTAGATGGGTTTTTTATTTTATTTTAGAACTTTCAGATTAATTAAAAACTATTTTGTGATAAGCTATACTTAAAGATTAAATGTAAAGGATGATTCGTATGCAAATTAGACCAAAGGCAAGTGAATATAACTCCTATTATGCAACGTATGTTAACTTAGTATCAGACGGAAATATCATACAAATTTTAGCACAACAAATAGAGGAAACGAATCTTTTATTAAAAGAGATTTCTGATAGTGAGGGACTTTTTCGATATGCTCCTACTAAATGGAGTATAAAAGAAGTAATCGGCCATATTGCGGATACAGAACGTGTTATGGCGTATCGCTTGTTATCTATCGCTCGAGGCGAGACAGCAGAACTTCCAGGCTATAACGATGATATGTATGTTCTCAAAGCTACTTTTGATAAGCAATCTATGCAAGATCTTCTTGAGAATTTAATAGTTGTTCGCCAATCTACCTTGCATTTACTGAAAAGCTTAGATAAAGACACTTGGTTACAAAAAGGATATGCGAACAAATCTGAAGTTACAGTTCGTGCATTAGCATACATCATAGCTGGGCATGAGCTTCATCATCTACAAATTATAAAAGAACGTTATCTAGGTTCTAATGCATATCCAGTAAGTTAATACTTGAAGAAAAAGAGTCCCATTTATATAGGACTCTTTTTCGCTATTTGTAAAATTCACCACATAAGATACAAACTAGCCCTTATAAGGGTACCGTCGCATATCCATCAACTTAAGAATTCAGAATTACCCCAAAACAAAAAAATGCACTTTTTGTTACAAGTTAACACAAAATTTCGTTCTGAAGGTACTAAAAAATTTAGCTTGATAGTGATCGGATAGCGTCAGGATTTTGCGCTTTTACAAAGTTAAAGATAAAAAGTCTTTTGTATCAATGTTTTTTAGTTCGTTCCAATAGAGGAAAGCCTATTGAGACAAGGCTAATATAACGTGGAATAAGGCTTTTGAATGTCTCCTATGACTCATTTCAAAATTCAATCCGCCTTTTCGGGACGGGACCCCATTCTGAAGAATGTCATTGAAATGTATCAATAGATTCTAGTGCAGCAAAATAAATTGTGCTATGATGTGAACAAATAAAAAGCTATTTAACGGAGGGGTTCACATGCCGCATGTTGTGTTTCGTGGAATTACTACTGAACAATTAAAACACATAAGCAAGCCATTAGTAGAAGAGCTCGCAGAGATTTGTGAGTGTGGTACGGATAATTTTACGTTGGAACTACCAAGTTCTACGTTTGTATTTAATGGAGAAGAAATAGAAGCGTTTCCTCTTATTGAAGTGAAATGGTTCGAGCGTGGACAGGAAATTCGTGATCGATTTGCCAAGGCCATTACTACATATGTAATGAATTTTGGACTTTCAGAAGTTGAGGTTGTATTTACGGTTTTCACAGAATCAGCGTATTATATTAACGGGAAGCATTGTGCAAGTTAGATCAATTCGAAAGATTTTTGTAACCTTTATACGGGGGAGAACCACATCACTATCAAGGTAATAAGACAAAATCTCCCCTAAAAAGAAAAAGGCGTTATTCTTTCTGAGAAATCATAGGAAAGGATAACGCCTTTATATCAATATGACGGTATCCTATATGGAAAATTAACATCGTTCCAAATTTATATATTGGGATCACGCCACATGTCTATCAACTGAAGAAAATAAGTTACCTCAAAAACGATAAAAATACACTTCGGTGCTAACTAAATGTTTTGCGATATGGCCTTCATTGTTATCTAAATAGTAGGTAATAAACTGTTTTATTACCTAGACGTACTACCTATTCCTTTTCGTCTTCATGGATGTAAATAAGTGCATTTAACATTCAACTTGTGGAGAATAGTAATGAGGGTGATAAAGGTCTATACTCACAATCCTTTTGATTTGTTTTTGGATGGTAAAACATGTTTCTCTACTCTTTCATATTGAGTAAGTAATTGCCTAATAAAAGATAATTTCGGTACTAACCAATGCGAAAATACCGCTGAAATACATCCTATTAAAGCCCCTACTGCAACATCAAAAGGATAATGAACCCCTACCCAAATCCGTGAGATCGCTACACAAAATGCAAGTATAAGCCATAACCATCCAGTTTTTTTACGAACAAGCCAAAACGAAAAACAAATCGAAAAAAAGAGAATTGTATGATCACTAGGAAATGAATTATCTACAGCATGGTCGACAAGTTTATTAACATGAGGCAATACTACAAATGGTTGATAATTTAGATGGAATTTCCCTGCTATTTTCCCGATTACCTCAGCAATTACAAAAGCAACCATCGCTTGAATAACCATCATTCTACTTTTTCTGGACCTAGTAAACCAATAAGCTAAAATAATTAAAGCAAACATATATACCATATATTCTGCCAAAAATACTATGGCCGGGTTTAGGAATGAATATTGTTTACCTAAATCATTAATGGCTCGAAAAATATCGATATTGAATTGAGAAAAAGACATTTCAAATCCCTCCTTATTAGTAAGGTGTCTTACTGATTGCCATATACTTTTATTACATGGATAGTGTTGGTTATTGTCCACCATCTAAAAATACCAACCTCTTATGACACCGCTTTCTTCTTTTTCACTTTAATAAAAAAAGAAAAAGGAAAACATCGAACTTTCTTACAATCATTCATGCATTCTTACAGTTTTGTCATTTTCTCGTCACTTTGAAAATAGATTCATCGTCTAGCCTTTTGCTATATTCACAACCACAGAAAGAATAATTACAAATAAAAAAGAGAAGAACCTTGGTGAGTTCTTCTCTTTTTTATTTATTAATTTGTAATATAATTACAGTATGTGAAATTATATCATTTTGATTTAAAAAGCGAAGTAAAAATACCCTTCACTCCGCTTTTGGCATTTATTTAATCGGTTTCTCTGTTTTTAAAACTAAAGAACTTAACGCAGGAACTTTAATTTTATTATCACGGACAACATAAAGTGGTTTACTTCCCGCCTGCTTCCCATCTACTAGTACTTTCCAAGGACCTTTCGATGGAAGCGAGATTTCAACGGATTCCCTATTTGCATTATGAGCCACTATAAAGTATTCATTTTTATTTCCTTTGCCCTTTCCATCTATTGAATAAGCTACTACATTTTTGGGAGTATCAATAAAAGATACTTGTTTTTTTATTTGTTCTGCAGATGTCATTCTAAAGGATGGGTACTTTTTGCGTAATTCTATTAAGCCCTTCATATAATCTACTTCATTATTAAACGCAGCACGGCGCAACCAGTCCATCTGGTTAATTGAATCCGGAGATTTGTAACTGTTATGATCACCATATTTCGTGCGCATAAACTCTTGTCCCGCATGTAAGAATGGAATACCTTGTGATGTTAATAAAATCGAAGAAGATAATTTATGCATTTGTTTTCGCACTTCTTCACTGTCACCTGAATTAGTCAACTCAAGTTTATCCCATAATGTATGATTATCATGCGCTTCCACATAAGTTAGCACCTGCTCTGGATCTTGGTAAGTCGACGAATTTATATCGTAGTCAATGCCTGCGGTAATGCCTTTTTTAATACGGTCTTCCATGTTTTCCTTTCCATTTACAAAGCCATTTTCTTTCTCCTCAAATACACTACCTTTTAATCCATCACGTATATTATCGTTAAAATGAGCAATTCCTTTCATTTTCTCCGCATTTTTTTGATTTGCTTTCAACTCTGCTGCAAGAGGTGTATTTAAATCCCAGCCCTCTCCATGCAATATAATAGAAGGATCGATTTGATTAACAGCTTTACGTATTTCATTCATCGTTTCATAATCATGAATACCCATTAAATCAAAACGGAATCCGTCTAAGTTATATTCTTTTGCCCAATATGTGACCGAATCCACCATAAATTTTCGCATCATTTTTCGTTCTGAAGCTGTATCATTTCCTACTCCTGTTCCATTTGCAAATGTTCCATCTTCATTGTAACGATAATAATAACCTGGAACCAACTTATGGAAATTAGATTCAGCAGCATTATACATATGGTTATAAACTACATCCATAACAACACGAAGATTATTATCATGTAGTGTTTGAATCATTTGTTTTAATTCAGTGATTCGAACAGTTGGCTCGTATGGATTTGTAGAATAGGACCCCTCTGGTACGTTAAAGTTTTTTGGATCATATCCCCAGTTATATTGTGGTTCGTTTACATTCTCTTCATTTACTGAAGCATAATCAAATATCGGCAAAAGCTGAACGTGTGTAACACCAAGATCTTTTATATGATCAAGTCCTGTTTTCACATCTTCAGGCCCTCTTGTTCCTTTTTCTGTTACACCTAAATATTTTCCTTTCTGTTTAATGCCACTTTCGGGCTGAATAGAAAGATCACGTACATGCAATTCATAAATAATAGCATCTTCCGGATTTTTTAATTTAGGCTTTTTGTTAGTGTTCCATTTTTTCGGATTTGTTTCTTCTAAATCAATAACCGCACCTTTATCTCCATTTACAGAAGCAGCACGTGCATAAGGATCAACGGCCTCTGTCCATTTATCACCAATTTTCACCTTATACGTATAATAGAGACCTTTTTGATTCCCTTTAAGTTCTGCTTTCCAGGTGCCCTTTTCACCTTGTTGCATGTTTATTTCAGTACCTATTTTATCGTTCCATTTTTTATATGTAACTAACTTCGCTTCACTCGCAGTAGGAGCCCATACACGGAACTTTGTATGTTGTGGTGTATATATATTACCTAAATCGTTGCCACCATAATAAAATAAATGGTCAAACTCCTCAGTACGAATTACTTTACCGATTTCAGTATTCGTATCAGCTAAGTTTTCTATTTTAACTTTGTATGTTTGTTTTAAATCAATTTTCTTTTCCGTAATTATTTTCACCTTATTCGTAATATCTCCACTGTTTATATCATAAGGACTAATACTCTTAATTTTAATGCCTTCCATTTCAATTTTCTTTTCCTTAATATGAAACGGGACATTCGTCGTTACAGTAATTTCATGGAAACTATCAATAGTTGCTTTTTGAATTGAGAGATCCGATGAAGGCTTAGCGTTATATACTTTTTCATCACCAGAAAGAACCCATACTTCAGCACGACCGTCCTTTATATTTTCAATCCAACGATCGCCACCATCTTTTTCCCACTCATTTGTACGAATGATAAATCCTACACGGTTATAGTCACCATCTATATTAATCTTTGCGTACTTTCCAAATTCATCTTCACCAGTAAATTCATATGATTTTCCATTTGAATTTTCTCCCCATATCCAAAGGTTCCAGTCTTTTGTATTTCCAGACTGCTCTTTGTAATGAATGATAACTTCAGTTGTTTTCGAATTTGAAACTGCCTTCACATTCTGAAAGGAGAAAACAGATGATAACATAACGATTAAAGTAAGTAATAAAACTGTTTTGTTAATTAATCTTTTTGTCATTTGCACCACATACACCCTTTCTTTAAATAGTACGAACGATTTATTATGCCCGTACTACATTACACAATTTAAATTAATCTAGAAATCTCTTTTGCTTCACCCCCGTATTGGTTATTTTCACATATGTATTTCAATGATCTTTTCGATACGAAAACGTTTGCATTAATTGTTAAAAAAATAGTTTATTTGTGTCTTCATATATTTGTAAATACAAAAAGATCAGGGAAATTATTTTAAAGCAACCGTTTGTTATCGCTTTCATTTTATAGCACTTTCCGTTAAGAGGTCAATATATTATTAATTTTCTGTTTTTACATACTATAAACCTTACATATTTGACGTAACTTTTAAAGATATCCTCCCTAATTATTGCTAAGTAAGTATATTTTCACTAATGCATAATTACGTAAAAAAACAGCTAATGTCCTTTTAAGGATATTAGCTGTTTTTTCATAATGTAATAATATATGAATAAGAACTATATTTCTAACTTACTTAATTTTTGCTGCATCAAATGCCTTTTGTACCGCTTGAACTTCAGCTGAATTCGCACCATATTTATTAGTCGCCACTCGAATACATGCTGATCTCAATTCTTTGAAATTAGAAGTCATGTTTAACTCATCTGTATTGGCGTAATAGAAGATATCAAACATTTTATCTTCACCAATTCCTTTAACAGTTACACCGTTATGAGTTCCGCCTTTTGCGATGAGATACGCAACTTTATTAATAATGCTTGAATTAAAATGAACGCCACCTTGATCCCATCCATTAAAATCATTAAATTCACTGTAATCATCTGGATAAGGTACTCCAAGTGAAGATGGAACAGAAGCTGGGTTTTCCATATCACGGAAGACAGATCCAGTTTGTTCTCCCATCGTCCAGTTAAAGCTTCCATTATTTACATATTTCTCAATAGATGTTCCCATAATATCAGATAGTGCCTCATTAATCGCACCAGATTCACCGTAATATTCAAGATTAGATTCACTAGAAGTAACAGCATGTGTAAATTCATGCCCAGCTACGTCATATGCTTTGACGATAGGATCTCCATATACAAGCATACTACCATTATTAGCACTTAACGCATTCTGCCAATTTTTCGGATCATTCGTATCTCCAGAATCCCAAGCGTGTACAACTGAAACTACCTTTTGTCCCTTATTATCAAAGCTATTACGATTGTATTTATCTTTATAAAAATCAAACACTTTTGTTGCTAAGTAATGGGCACTTACTGCTTTTGGATCGTTAAAGGTTGTCGAAGTACTAGTTGCTAATGTACCAGGATAATAGCTTTCTTCTTTCGTAATATCTCTGTAATTCACATCATATGTTTCAATTCCTTGCCCTCTTGTATAATCAGCAAGAGCATATTTGCCATTACTTTGTTTAGAAATACCAAATGAACGAGAGATCCCTAAATCATCTTTTCCAGTGCCCGTTAATGATGTAAGACTGCTTTTTTTACTTTTCTTTAAGGCTCCAACTAGTTTTTCGCTTGCTTTCAAGTTAGACTCTTGTACCATATTTTTTAACATATCACCATTTTGTGCATTTACTAAATATGTTCCGGAAACATATTTTGGTGTTGCCGCTTCAAATGTAACCTGGTATGCATTGCTAGCCTGTCCATTATTTTCATCAACAAAAATAACTTCCTTAACTTCTGGCTCCGAAATAAAATTGATATCGTTCCCGTACTTCGTATAAATATATTGTTTCGCTTCATCTTTTGATAGATTGATAGGCTTTTTCAATTCTTCTTGTTTTAAATTTTGCGCGCTATCGCCTGAAACACTTTTAATAACACCGTTATGATCTACGTGTGCAGTTAATTGATGGCCATATACTTCTTTTCCTTCATATGTTTGCTGTATACGTACAAGTGTAGTCCCATCATATGAACCACGTTTTTGAAGAACTTTATAATCTACTCCTGTTTCTCCATTGACTTGCTTTGGAGAAAGAGCTTGTTCTGTTTTCTCCTTCAGAGCATCTTTTACTACATTCTCTGGTGCCTTTTGTGACGGTTGTGTAAGTTCACCTGAACGGAATGATTCCTCCTGAATTTGAACTTGTAGTTGATCTGTTTCCTCTGCATGACCTACTCCGTATGGTGCTACTGCTGTTAAAGCTAAACCTGTTGTTAATGCTACCTTAGTTAACGTCTTTTTGTTTTTCATTTTTTCACCTCGTATAATTTTGAAATAGAAAGCTTGTACAAAGTATACTTGCTGTTCTTGTCGAAAAAAAGGGAAAATACACAATTTATGTAACATTATGCAAAATTACATAATATAAGGACGATGATTCAAATTAAGAACAACTTATATAAGTGCATGAATTTCAATAAAAAAAGAGCACTTTAAGGTGCTCTTCAAATACAATTATAAATTATGCATTGTGTCATTTATTAGTATATGCTCGTCTCATTTAATTGTTTATTTAATGTTTTCTCTACCCAATAATCTTTTAAAAATATATCATCCAATACGCCGGTATCCTCCGTTACTGTTTGATTAGCAAATAAAAAATATAGTAAAGATAATGCTAGATAGAAACATACTACTTATTTGCATTCATATTTATTGGTACTTTTTTAATTGGCACAAATAAATCAACCTTTAACTTTCCTTCTAAATCTTCTGCAACATTATTTAAGCAAAACTCTAAATTATCTCTATCATAATCTGCATCATACTCACTATTTGGTAGCCACTCTGCGTACATGTATTGATACGCTACACTTAATTTATGAGGTTCATCATAGAATTCGTATAGAGCGTATAGACCTCCATCTACACTTTTAAATTGCACACCCTCATGTTGTTCTTTTTCAAAGTTTTCAGGTATGGTCACGCAAGCATCATGTCGGCACATATGGCTTGCAACAAGTTCAGGATTATCTAATGAGATTCCGATAAATGATTGCTCCGGTGGATAAAGTTTATTTTCAATAGACCAGTTCAATAACTTCCCCCAATGATCTTGTGGTTCAAAGTAACTACCAGTTCTTCTTATGAATGCCACTTCTAATGGTCGTAATTCTTTTACAACTACTTTCATTTATATCATCCCCTTATTAAGTATCTATTCAATTTATTTATCTTTCAATTTGATAAATCCCTTTTAAATAAACAAATTTCTTAATTGCATAAATCTTAATTGAAATAAGATTATTTACTACTAAAGTTGTATGTACTTTCATACTTTTACTCGATTCTATATTCTTTTTTAACAGCTATAGTAATGAATCTATTGCACCTTTTGTCCGTCCACATCAAGGTAATGCATCTGTTTATTTTATTGATCCAGATGGTAATAGCTTAGAACTTATTTGTCATATTATTGTACCTAATGCACTAAAACATATAACTACTAAATTATCCTTTAAAGATTGGGAGAAACTATTAGCTGACACATTCGAATGAATATTAGCTATAAATCATAATGTCTCACCTTTATTTTTATAACATGTATAACAATCCCTAATAATAATGTCCTATTAATTTATCATTAAATAAATGTAAAAAATGGCTCTATTCACTCATTTTTCATGCGTATGTATGTACATTTGTTAATTTATTCGATATATTATGTGTATTGAATGATTACGAAAAGCTTATAGGTCGCTAAAAAACACCTTATATTTTTATATCCATGAAAACTACAAAATGTATAAAATTCCATTTGTCAAATGAATTTAATGCGGAAGGAGGTTTGTGGTTACTTCATCGGAATATAATAATCAGTTTTAAACTGATAAAAATATAGGAGGCGACATTATGTTTCGTACGATTTCAAATTTCATGAGAGTAGCTGAGATAAGAAGGAAAATCCTTTTTACATTAGCGATGTTAATTGTTTTCCGAATTGGCACGTTTATTCCAGTTCCTCATACTAACGCAGAGGTATTAAAAGTACAAGATCAAGCTAACGTTTTAGGTATGCTAAACGTCTTTGGAGGAGGAGCACTACAACACTTCTCAATCTTTGCTGTAGGTATTACACCATATATTACAGCTTCCATCATAGTACAATTACTACAAATGGACGTTATACCTAAATTTTCGGAATGGGCAAAGCAAGGAGAAATGGGCCGTAAGAAATCAGCTCAATTCACTCGATACTTTACAATCATTCTCGCATTCATACAAGCCATTGGGATGTCTTATGGCTTTAATAATATAGCAGGTGGACAATTAATAACAGATCAAAGCTGGACTACATACTTATTTATTGCGACAGTTTTAACTGCAGGTACTGCATTTTTACTTTGGTTAGGCGAACAAATTACCGCTAATGGAGTAGGTAATGGTATTTCAATGATTATCTTTGCAGGACTTGTAGCAGCGATTCCAAATGTTGCGAATCAAATTTATTTACAACAATTTCAAAATGCAGGCGATCAATTATTCATGCACATCATAAAAATGGTCTTAATTGGTCTTATAATTTTAGCGATAGTTGTTGGGGTTATTTACATTCAACAAGCTGTGCGTAAAATACCGATTCAATATGCAAAAGCTGTTTCAGGAAACAATCAATATCAAGGAGCAAAAAACACTCATTTACCTCTAAAAGTAAATAGTGCTGGTGTAATTCCAGTCATCTTTGCTTCCGCATTTTTAATGACGCCGCGTACAATTGCGCAGCTCTTCCCTGATTCAAGCGTATCAAAATGGTTAGTTGCAAACCTTGATTTCGCACATCCAATTGGAATGACACTTTATGTCGGTCTTATCGTTGCTTTCACATACTTCTATGCATTCATTCAAGTAAATCCTGAGCAAATGGCAGAGAATTTGAAAAAGCAAAATGGATATGTACCTGGTATTCGTCCTGGTAAATCAACAGAACAATATGTAACGAAAATTTTATACCGTTTAACATTTATCGGTGCAATTTTCTTAGGTGCAATTTCAATTTTACCGCTTGTATTCACAAAGATTGCTACATTACCACCTTCTGCACAAATTGGTGGTACAAGCTTACTGATCATTGTCGGTGTGGCACTTGAAACAATGAAAACGTTAGAAAGTCAGCTTGTAAAACGTCATTATAAAGGGTTTATAAAAAAAGCGAATTAAGTAAAAAAACACAGTTGGTTATTTTTCCAACTGTGTTTTTAATTCTACTGCATCCAATTTTTCTACTAATGTACCAATGATCTTTTCCAAGTTCATTATTTTTTCTTCTAACGCTCGAATACGTTTATTGCTCTCATCTACATCATTATATTTTAAACTATTATTAGAGACTTTGAACTGCTCTCCTAATTCGGAAGTGATATCTTCAATTGTTGATTTTTCATTATTACTGGTTGTATTTGATTTTAATTCAAATTGAATTTCATATGTATTTCCAGTTAACTCTTTAGCTATTTGCGAAATTAAATCTTTATAAGACTTTTTAACCCACTCTTGTTGGAATTCGTTTTCAAAATAAATGATCAATGAATCTTCATTTATTCTAGCTGTCGTTTCTTTGACCCAAGTTTCATATGACGGTCTCGAAATTTTTAATTGCATTTTATCTTTTATTTTATTCCAAATTGTTTTTGATTCCTCTTGTCCGGAAGTACGTTGATTATTTTGCACGTGATGGATCTGTGCTTTAGAAGTAGCACTTGATCCTATTTCGAACCAAATTTAATATTCTTCATCAGTAATTTTCTGTACGGTACTTGAAATTATATTTTTATACTCCCCTTCAAGCAAATCACGATGAAACGCATCTTCACAAAAGATTATTACTTTACTATCTTTTATCGTAGCGTTTGTATTTCTAATCCATGTCATAAATGTTTTCTCTGCTATTTTAGGTCTTAATGCTTTCTTTACTTCATCCCAGCTACTAAGCTTTTCTTTTTGAGCATCTTTCAAGTTAGATGGCTCGCCATTACATAGATCAAACTGAATTTCAAACGTCGTATTAAACATTTCTCTTAATGTATTAAATACTAATTCTTTATAATGAGATTCTAACCAGTCACGTGCAAATTCATTTGGACAATAAATTGTTAATATATCATCCTCTAAATAAACAGTAGTATTCGTAAACCAAGTTTCATATGATGGTTTTGAAATTTGCGGCCGAATTTTTCCTTTACTTCAGTCCAATTTATTTTCATAATAACTCCCCTCTTCTTACAGATTTCTTTCATATAGCTTAATAATATTACGCCTTTCCAATAAATAAGGTCAATCCGTATCATGAATAAAATGAAAGCAGCCCTGTTATATGCAGGGCTGCTACTTTATACAACTACATTTCTTTTTCAAATAATCTTCCTTGTTTGAAATAAGACCGGAGTGTGGATCGATTAGCTAAAAATACACCAACCAAAATGAAACAAGCACCTATTCCCATTGTAGGGTTTAAAGGTTCTCCTAATATGATATATCCTACAATAATAGCAATTAATGGTGAGACATATAACCAGGTTGACGGGAATACAGGATTTGTTTTTGATAAGAGCCAATAATATAATCCGTGCCCACCAATTGATCCGATAAATATGAGATATAAAATAGGCCACTGTACACTCCATGAAGCTAATACAGTTACATTCGGTTGTTCTACTATGATGGAGACGATTAGTAGTAACACTCCTCCATAAAACATTTGAATACCATTTATGAGAAATGGCGATACACTTTGTAAATCCGAAAGTATTTCTTTTGAGCGAATTGAGCCTATTCCGTAAAATAACTCTCCTATTATTAATACAAAACAAGCAATACTCCATATGAAACTTATTTCTTGGTGAATTCCAGGTAAAGAAACAAAAACAACACCTATTAGTGCAATAATTAAAGCAAGAAGTTGCTCCTTTTGTAATTTTGTCTTATTTCTCTTTGCCTGTAATAACAAAATCATCATCGGTCCCGTAGCAGATAACACAGCAGCTAACCCTGAAGAAATATATTGTTCTGCCCAATATAATGTTGCGAATGTCATAAATGTTAAGCAAAAACCAGCATATATAATTCGTCTTGAAAATATGTGTGGCATAATTTTTTTTCGTTTTATCTTAAATATAATCATTAAGATTACTCCTGCTAAAAAGAAACGAATTCCCGCTGAAAATAATGGGGGCGCTCCTGCTTCAATTCCGATTTTTATCGTTAAAAATGTTGTTCCGAAAATAATACATACTAAAATATAATTAAAAATGACCATTACTCTTCCTCCTTTTTACTCTTAACATGAGTATAGAAGGTATAGTGTATAACAGTGTATCTTTGTATATAACAGTTGCCTAAAATTATAGTTGATTCTCTTTATATTTTTCGCTTAAATTAAATAAAAACGAAAAAGGTGAAACCATGAAGATTGTACTGCGTAAAGAATCCAACATACCGTATTACAAGCAAATATATATGCAAATCGTTGAAAGAATACAAAGTGGCATGCTTTCGCATGGTGACTCACTTCCATCTTTACGCTCTATGGCGGAAGATTTACAGATTAGCCTATTAACTGTTCGTAAGGCGTATAAACAGCTAGAAAAGAAAGAATATATACGCATCCAGCAAGGTAAAGGTGCTTATATACATAAACATGTAAAGAAAGATTCCAAACCAATTCCGTATAAATGGCAACAAACGAAAACGATTAATGTTATGCGATCTCAATATGCAATGAATCAGCACCGGAAATATTACGATTTTTCACAAGCGATTTTGTATCCACGTCTATTGCCAAATCCATTCTTGGCAGACGAAATGCATAAAATACTTAATAAAGACCAGATGATCCTAGCAACATATGGGCCAGTTCAAGGAGATTATGAACTACGAGTTGAAATAGCAAATTACTTAAATGAACATCAAAAATTAGTGACAGACCCATCCCAGTTATTAATTACAAGCGGCGCACAACAAGGAATTGATTTAATTGCTCAAACACTATTAAAACCTGGTGATATTGTATTAGTGGAAAGTCCGTGTTATAGTGCTGCACTTGATATTTTCATCAATAAAGGGGCTCAAATTATACCTGTTTCTCTAGATAATCACGGGGTTCGATCCGATTTAATCGATGATATTTGTCAAAGTAAAAATCCCGTTTTATTGTATACGAATCCAACGTTCCAGAACCCAACAGGTACCGTAATGAGTAAAGAACGGAGAATGGAACTTATAGAATTGGCACAGCTATATGAGTTTTTTATCATTGAAGATGATTCTTTCGGTGAAATATATTTTGAGGGTGCGACTGTCCCCCCTCCTATTAAAAATTTTGATACAAACGGCCACGTACTATATATAAAAGGATTTAGTAAAACGTTAGCACCAGGACTGCGTATCGCATCGCTTATTGCTGATGGCCCTATTTTCGAATGGTTATATGCTGTAAAAGGTTCAATGGATATCGGTAGTCCTTTATTAACACAAAAAGCACTTCTACCGTTTTTACGTGCAGAACGTATGAAACATCATTTAGAAAAATTACGTACGGCTTTACAAATTAGACGTGATATAACGATTGATATGTTATCACCACTTAAAGAAATGCACTTTGAAATACCAAATGGCGGCTTTAATTTATGGATTACTCTTCCTGATTCGATAGATCCCTTTACCTTATTACAAAAAGCAAATGAAGTAGATGTGTCTTTTTTACCAGGTACAGCTTGTCTATTAAATCCCGAAACAAATAATAATCATTTAAGAATTAGCTATTCAATGTTAAATGAAAAAGATATGATAAGTGGATTAGAGAGATTACATGATACAATGCGAAAGTTTATGCTATAAAAAACCTGATTTTATCCCTTTTACTTTTTGAATTGGTTCATGAACAATTGAAACTGAAACACCACCAGGTTTTAAAACTTGTTTTTCTTTTCATTCTTCAACACTATCATATTGATCTATAACAATTGCTTTCAATTCCTCATCTCCTTGCTGTTTATTGTAATAACATACAATTATTTCTCAAATTTTTCCCCTTAAATTATCATAAACTTATTTTTGGGGGTAATTATGCAAGAAACAAAGCAAATCTAACACACAACTTAGAGTCATTCAAAATTTTATGTTTAATTACATTCAAAAGAAATGGAGAGAACTCTATGACCGAAAAGATATTTAAAATAAACGGGATTGATATATGTACAGAAAGCTTTGGAAACCCTAAAAATCCAGCTATTTTATTAATTATGGGTGCTACGTGTTCAATGGTTTATTGGGATGAAGAATTTTGTGAACAGTTGGCTAACACGGGGAAATTTGTTATTCGTTTTGATAACCGTGATGTCGGACGCTCTGTCGCATATGAACCAGGAACTTCCAATTATACCGTTACAAATATGGCTGAAGATGCAATTGGGGTATTAGATGCTTATCATATTGATAAGGCGCATCTATTTGGTATGTCATTAGGTGGTATGATTGCTCAAATCGCTGCTGTAAAACATCCCGAAAGAGTTTTAACGTTAACATTACTAGCTACAAGTATAATAGGCTCTGACAATAACACGCGCGATTTACCACCGATGGATGAAAGAATTTTAACACATCACGCAAATGGCAAGCATTTAGATTGGACAAATGAAAATATTGTAGCAGAATATTTAGTTTCAGGGTCCCGTCTATTATGCGGGTCCAAACGCACATTTGATGAAAAAAGAGTCTATAATCAAGTAAAACAAGAAATTGAACGAGCTAACAATTTATTAAGCATGTTTAATCACGCTTTACTTCAAGGCGATGATGCATATGAAGGGGTGCTTCACTCCATACAAGCACCTACATTAGTCATTCACGGAACAGACGATACCGCACTCCCTTTTGAACATGGCCTTGCACTTATTGATGAGATTCCTAACTCAGCTCTATTAACTCTTGAAGGCGCCGGACATGAGATTCATCCTGATGACTGGGAAGACATCATTCATACTGTTACTGAACATACAGCTAAAATAATAGAAAAATAATGAATAGGAGGGGCACGCCGCAATTTGTGTCCCCCCTATCTTTACATGTAAAAAAGCCCATCACTGTATCCGTATGTATAGTGATGGGCAATACTTATATTTTTCTATGTTTAAAAAAACGGACAATCTAATTGATCAACAGCTTCCCATGATTTTTTTTTAATATTTTCGGTGGATTTATTAGCATCTAGTGGTACGTTTTTAAAAGGATTTACTTCGACTTTTAATAAAGATGATGGTTCCACGTATAATGAGAAAACATGGCTACTTGGTATAGCTTTTGCCACATCAATATCTCCTACTTGTTTAAAAAGTTGCTGCGCAGCAAAGAAAAAGAAATTGGTTGGGTTTGATTGTTTATTCAGCCATGCAAGCATTTCAGGTGATACTGATTTATGAATATTGATTTTCACTCGATCACCACGTTTATATCGCCTAGATCGCATACTTCCACCAACTAACTTATCGTTAAGTTTGTAAATCCTAACTCTTTTTGCTTATGCTCTCTATATTTCGGTGAACAAGTGTAGACTAATAATCCACGTGCATTTGTAAATAATGGATTATCTACAAAAATTACATTTGTTAAACGCCCTTTTTGTTTTAAAATCATTTTCAGGCTATTTTTTATGATAACTGCGCCTCCGCCATAAATAAATACATATGGATCGTCTTTCATATCATCAATTTTGTTTATAATATCCGTTGCAACGCGCGCTGCTAAACCTAATAACGCTGGTTGTGATTCCTCAACTAATAATGCATTTCTAGGGTGTTTATCATTTAAATAAATTTGATTGAATTCTGTAATGCTATCAATTGTCTTTGTTGGATATTTCCGGTTCCATCTCGTAATAATTTGTAGTAACGTTTCTTTCACACCATATGATAAACCCTTACTTAATTGTGGTCTAAAATTAACACCTAATGAAACGACTTCTTCTGTCGTCCCTGCTCCAATATCAAAAGATAATAGTGTTTTATCAACAAAATCAATTTCTGAAACTTTATTTTGTTCACATTCTATTTTATGTTTCACAACATTTCCTTCTTCATCATATACAATGCCCCACGTCCCAGAAGCACCCTCAGGTAGACATTTGCAATATTCGATTGAAATATTAATTGTAACATCACGTCCGTTTGGATAATGGAACACAACTTTATGATTCCCCATATAACGTTTTGCATTTTCCGCCGCTATTTCTTGTGTAATAAGCTGCATAGGGAGAGCAACAGATAAATCATATCGAATGTTAATATGGCTAGAAGTTGGGCTTTGACGCATAGCACTTACGGCTAAACCAGATAGAATTGTAATAACCATTAACTCATCAGTTGACTTATTCGATTTCTTCTCAACCTCAGTACCTTTTAATTGATCTTGAATGACTTTTTCTCCAACGATATACCGCACATTATTTAACATTAACGATGGAGAACTAATGGTCACGTCAATGTGATTTTCTAATTCAGATAATGAAACATCTTCCTCATCTAAGAGTCCTGTAGGCTCTCCTATATATAAAGCATATATACTCGGAATAAAAATAGGATCTTGCCCTTTCACCATTAACTTCAAACCATTATTTCCTGCATCAGCACCAGCTTTTAAAAGAATAGACATAACTACCCCCTAAATTAATCTGACATCCCTTCCAAATATATGCGAGCCCATTCTTTTACATTCAAATGTAATGTAATTTTTTATTAACCGTACATACAAAATATTATTTTCTCGGCTCTATGTGTAAAAAGTATTTGACATTAAACTTTTCCAATTTTATACTATAGTTGTAAAGAGTTTTTTACAACAGTGGAGGTGCCATTTTTCATATGAATCGCAAAAAATTCATTTTAATAACAATCGTTTTATCATTACTTGGAGTGCTTATACACGGGGCTTATAAATACATCGCTGAAGGTGCGATTTTAGGTGGAACAATTTTCACAAGCGCTTTAATACTTAGCTACCTTATCAATCATATTACATGGGGAGATTCCCACGGTGTATCAGAAGAAAGTCAGGATGAAATGGGACAACAAATTACATATAAAAGCTCTAAAATTGCATATTTTACGCTCATAGTTGTAATGTTCCTTATATTACTCTTCTCTGAAGGGTTTTCTATGGGAGCTAATTTAAATGGGATTAAAAACTTCCCTCTTTTTATTGCACTGTGCTCTTCATTCTTTATTTACCCTATTGTCGAACTTATAGTCGCAAAACAATATAAATAAAAAGATGAGATTTTCTTTATACAGAAAATCTCATCTTTTTATATTTACATCCCCTCAACTATCGCTTTTAATTTATTCACAGTCCGCCAATTTCTTACTGTAGCTGGTGTATGCAACTTCTGAAACTGGTTCATTAATTTAGAGTTTCGAATGCTATTTTTGAAAAATAAATACACAACTTTTTCATGAATACAACAATCTTCAATCTCATTTTTTTGCATAAGTAGCTGATCTTTTTCTGTTTTAGAAAGTTCATGTGCTAAGAAGGCAATATGTATACTTTCGCCTTCTCGCAATGAATTGACTTCATAGGGGCATCTTTTTGTAATGTTTATAAATTCCTCATGTGTTCTTAACATAACCGGAACATCAAAACCAAAAACGTTTTTAATTTCAGACTGTATTCGTTCCTTTAGAAATGTTATATCTTCCTCAGATTTGAATACGATATTCCCACTTTGAATATATGTTTTCACTTGTTTCAACCCTATTGATTCAAACGCTTGTTTTAAATCAGCCATTTTGATTATCTTATGCCCGCCTACATTGATTCCTCTTAGTAATGCAATATAAATTGTCATAGCAATCCTCCACATTTTAATGAACTGAACAATTGAGTTGATTTTCACCCTCATATTTCTCAGATATTTGTTTTAATTCCTCTAACATATCATGTATAGATAATACTTCAAATAAAATGATAGATTTGCTTGAAAAATGATGATGATATTGATTCGGTTTACAATGTGCTAAATCATTTTTATTAGTCCAAAATTGCTTATCTAATTCATCAATCAGTTTAAAATGTTCCTCATCTATTTTTTCACAATGATTTCTTAATATAGAAATTATAGAATGAATTGTTCGTCGCAAAATTTCTTTTTCATTTTGTGACCAATCACATGTTTCAATTGGTGCTCGAGCTAAATTATCTATATGATAAATAATTTGCTGTAATAAATGAAGTTGCTTTTGTACAAGTAAAAAACTTCTCATTTCTTTTTTTGTATGTCGATGGTATTTCCAATCTTTTTGCTCATATTGAACAAATTGTACTGCTTTATGTAATAATACAGTTAATTTAGAAAGAGTATAGGTTGTCTCCTTTTTTATAACTTTCCCATCCATTAACGCAGTAAGCCATTCCTCCATAACATTTGCCGTTTTAACAAATAGCTCCTCTGTACATCCCGAAATTGTTTTAACATAGTGTGGTGGCAAAATAAAAAAATTGACTACAGTAGACACTATAATACCAGTAGATGTAGTAGCTAATCGAATTAAAAATGCAGTAAAATAATGATCTGCCGTAATGGGAATCATTGCAACAGCAGTTAAAGTTGCGACTAACGTTCCAGCGTGTAGCCTTAGTTTTTGACATGTAACGATTGTAAACATTGCCGCTAACGCATAAGAAAGCGCCTGATGACCTAGGAAAAATGTGAAAGTCATTGCATACGCTGATCCAATTGTTGAAGCTGGAAAGCGAACCAGTCCTTTTTTTATAGAATCTGTTGCAGTTGGCTCAATCGTTACAATTGCGGTGATAACAGCAAATATAGTTGGAATATTGAAAAATTCACAAACTAGAACTGTAAGAAAAACCGCAATTCCTGTTTTTATCACCCTTCCACCAATAATATTCCATTTTCTAACTTGATTCATTTTGTATTTCCTTCATTTCTATTTCTTTTATTTATATATTCTATATTATATATCTTTCTAAATAAAAAACTTACTACTTTTGTACAAGAGTAAGTTTTTTCTCGTTATTTTATGATAGGTAAATGCATTATGATTTGTTGACCAATTGGTCCCATTCTTCTAAAACCTTTATCTTGGAAACCAACTTTTTCATATAAATTTTGTGCTGGAATATTTTTTTCATTCACAGCAAGTACAACTTCATTTTTTATCGGAAAATAACGTTGTACAAACTCTTGTAATAATGCCAGTGATTTTTTAGCATATCCTTTCCTTTGCCTATTGTGATTTATAGAAAATGAAGTTAAAAGTAAAGCGTTCTCATTTTCTGTGAATTCCTGTACTCTATCTCCCGTTTGCAATGCAAAAAGACCAACAGGTACCCCATTGTAATCTAAAATAACAATGACATTTTTTGTACGATCATTTTTTGCTTTTTTCAATAATTCAGCTGGGTCCGACGTAAATTGAACTTGTTCACTTGGTAAAGTAAATGTTTCTATAACTTCTTTATATTCCTCTTTATACGGAACTAATTGAATCTCCCCTGTATGTATGTCCATGCTAAACTCTCCCATTTTCAACTTATTAGCTTAAACCTTGCTGCATTTTAGAATGTACTTTTCCATCTAAAAAGGTAATTTCAACTAATGCAGTTGGATTGCTTCCCTTCCAAGCAAAAATTTGCTTAATTTGTGTAGAATGTTCTACACCTTCTTCTATGAGTAAATCCCCTTCAAAACCAATTAAATCTTTTACTTCTTTATAAGTCATTCCTTCATTTATATTTAAAAAATGATTTATATTGATAGATTCTTTCTTCTGATTTTCCATTACAGTAGAAGAAGTCGCTGTGTGCTTTTTTACTTCTTTCTTCTGTTCACACGCTGTCATACTGAAACCTAAGCATAAACTACATAATATTAATGTGCTTTTTTTCATCATAACAGTTGTCCCTCCCATAATAATTAAACCATATATTCCCTTAAAAATAAACTGAATATTTAATATTATATTGAAAAACCCTGCACAATTTAGTACAGGGTTAAGGTTATCTTTATTTATTCAAATGATTATTTGATTGATCATTCTGTTCTTTTCTTAGTTCTTGTTCTTCATCTTTTGGTAATTGTTTATCATTATCTTGAATTGGATTCGTTTCTTTATTTTCAATCATGTCATTTGGAACTTGTGGCATTACACGGCCAACAATTGCTGCTAACTCATCCAGTATACCTTCGCCTGTTTTTCCTTTTTTAATTTGCTTTCCAATTTGTTTCAGTCGTTCGTACGTATCAACATCTGCTACAACAACTGCATTAGCACCATCAGGATCGTTTTTCAAACTTTCTGCAACAGAGTATTTAATGGATTCAACACGAGTTCGATCAAGTTTCGCTTTTACATCAATTCCTACGATAGCATATTTCCCAACTACTACCGCTGTCGCATCATTCACACCTGGCACACTTGCTGCTAAAGATGCTAGATGGTCCGCCGCTTTTTCATTTGGCTTATTTGACTTGTTCGTATAATTAACATTTTTCATCGAAACATTTTTTTGCTCTGGCTTTTCGTTTGGACTATCTTTTTTTCCAATACTGCATCCAGTTATAAAAAAACAAACCATCAATAGATATATTAAGATTTTCATTATTCTCACCACTTTACCATTAAAGTTTAATCATAAATTTTTTCAACAGCTTGCATTTTCTTCACTTTTTCTTCTGCTCCGCTATTTGCATTAATGAAAATTTGGTACGTATCTTTCCCTAAAGTACCTACAAATTCATAACAAAGTACTTCGTTATGCAAATCATTTACTACCATTGCTTTTCGCTCTTCCATTACCTTTACATCAGGGTTTATTTTCTTTCTTGCTTCTGCTGCAGTTAGCTTTGCCGAAGGGATTGTTCGTTTTTGATGTGATGCTAAATATTCTTTCGCCGAAAATCCGACGATAGAACCGTCATCTAAAGCAATTTTCATTTGAATTGCCTCTGGATAAATTCGTACGCCATTCTCATTTACTACATACGTAAATACTCCAACATTATCATATTGTGAGCTATCATAAAGCTCCATATTATGAAACTTATGGTCCTTTAAGAATTTCAAACCTTTACTTCCTGCATCGTTTAAACTAATTTTCTGTTCTTTAATTTCTCGATTATTCATAACCCAAATTGGATATCCGCCTTTTCCGGTAATATCCATATAAAACTCATTATTCGTTGCCTCGTCTTTAATTTTCACACTATAGAAAGATTCTTTCGCACCTTTTCCACTTTTCTCGACTTCTACTTTTTCATTTCCTTTTAAATTCAAGAACGATTTTGCGATTTTCGCCGCTTCATCTTTTGAAATTGCTTTTCCTTCTGCTTCAAATCCACCTTTTTTATTTTTTTGTGCACTTGTAAAGGTAGGTCCGAAGTTTGTAGATGAATACGATGTTACATTTTTTTCTACTGTCTTTAGTCCGTCAATAATTGTATTGTCGGCAGGATCACGATTGGATGCGAGTGCCATCTCAACATCCATCCAGCGTAAATTGTTTTTCAAAACAAGATGTTGCACTTTTCTTAGTTCATCTTGTATATTTCCGGCATTTGAGTATAAAGTTTGCAACGTTTTGTATTCTTGATCATTTAACGGCTCTTTTTCTAAATCACGAATAGCTGCACGGTAACTAAAATCACCGATATTCGCTAAAAATTCTTCCGTTTTATTAAAAGGCATTAACGTTAAAGGAAGTTGCCCTACATCTGAACGAGCTTCAGATGTTAATCTCCATACATCTGCTAATGCAGGTGATAAAGATGCACGTGAATTCATGGCAAGCGTTGTGCCAATTTTATCGTGCAATAAATCTACCTCGTACGCTAAATCGTGAAACGCACGTTGATAGCTATTTTCAGCCCGAATTAATACTGCATTCTTCTCTTGATGCTCTTTATAGCCCCAGTACCCTGTGCCGACTACACCGATTGTTAATAATACGATTATAATACCTCGTAACATAGTTCCACCTCCGCTCTATTTACAGAAAATATGTTTCCCGATCTTTTTAATTTGTGGACGAGTCCAAATCCATTTACTTGTTGCAGTATCTGGATTGAAATAATACAATGCGTTTCCTGTTGGATCCCATCCATTAATTGCATCTAATACAGCTTTTTTCGCTGTTTCATTTGGTGTTAAATATATTTGTCCGTCTGCTACCGCTGTAAATGCTCTTGGCTCAAAAATCACACCCGAAACAGTATTTGGAAATGATGCACTTGTAACACGATTTAAAATAACTGCAGCGACTGCAACTTGTCCTAAGTACGGCTCACCACGAGATTCTCCATATACTGCGTTTGCCATAAGCTGAATGTCGTTTTGGGAATAACCATTTGGAACATTTGTCCCTTTATTTTGAGGTGGTTTATTTTCTTGTGCTGTACCACCACTATTTCCTTTATTCGTTGTCGTTCCTTTATTAGCAATTGACTTATCATACTTCGTTGCCTTCACGAGCATTTGCTTCGTTTTAGCTCCGGCTAAACCATCAACAGGTAAACCGAATTTCTCTTGAAAATTTCGAAGTGCCCAGTATGTACCCCAGCCGAAAACACCATCCACTTTTCCTGTATAAAATCCGTTATATTTCAAACGAGATTGCAGTTCAATGACATCTTCGCCAGATGCTCCTCTTTGAATGACTTGATTAGAAAAGGCTTCTACATTTTTTAGTTGTATACTACTGACCATGAAAGACAGTCCTATGAACGCAAGCAAAACTGCTATTTTAAAAACAGCTTTTTGGCGCATAATTTTCCCTCCTTAATTACGGAAATGATTTCTTGGTTATGTTTTGTAAAAGGCTCGCTTTTATGTAAAGAAGACAAAAAAATCCAAACTAATATCGTTGAAAAAGTATGTAAACAATATAAAAAAAGGTAAAAGGAGTTCATTATGAAAAAATTGTTAAAGCGTGTCGCACTCGTTATTCTGTTCCTAACAATATGTTCAAATGTATATACAGGCTCATCAATTGTTCATGCGCAGCCGCCGTATGCGAAATGGGGTAAACTTGCTGTAGAAAAGACGAAAGAACAATACCCAAAAGCAGAGATTATTGATTACCTTCATATAGGTAGAAAACCAAAAACCGTTCAAATAACAGTTGAAAAATTTAAATTATGGCTACGCGAGGATGGAAAAGAATATGGTATTTTTGTTGATGTAGAGTTTGAAACGAAGACGGAGAAATTTATTAAAATGTCGTTTCAGAAAACGAGTAGATAAAATGAAAGAAACCCGGCTGTTATGAATTTAAACAGCCGGGTTTCTTTCATTTCTAAAATTTCGATTCCCTAAAAATTTTACCAATATACAAATAGCGCCAATTACAACTGCTATACCTATACTGTATAAAAGTACTCTACCATATCCACCTATTCTCGGATCTAAAAACGGATAAGGATACCAATTCGCGATTGGACCACGTATTAAGCTATATAAAACATAAAAAAACGGGAATAAGAGCCAACTTGCGGCTTGTTTCCAAGTGATTTTCTTACTAGGCGGATTTAAAATCCAATCTAAAAGCATTGCGATTGGCATGATATAATGTAACACCGTATTTACCCATGGTATTGCGGTTTGAAGTGATTCTTCTAACCCTCTTAATAATAAAAAATAAATGAGTCCAGTCGTAAGTATGTATACAGTTGCTGCACCACGAAGTATACCAAACTGTTCTGATCGACCAAATGTAGCTGTTCCGATACTACTTAAAAGGAGAATACATGCAACTAAAATGTTACTTTCGATAGTGAAGAAACTAAAAAAGTTAACTGGATTGAACGGTTTCACTTGTGCCCGTATTATAAATTGCGTAATGATTGCACTAAATGCTAGAAGGCTTAAACATAGTCTAAATAGTGATAATGTTTTTACATCCCCCATACAGTCCCTCCTCTTCTCATACAAACTTATAATTCTCCTGTACATGCTCGATAAATAACTTTAATGGAACGAGCCCACGTTTAGGCATATGACTACTTATTACAGCAATGACCTCTAACTGCGGAATGATAACGATGTATTGCCCGCCATATCCCATAGCAAAGTACATACAGTACGGTATGTGAAATCTTTCGTTATTCAATACCCACCAGTGATATCCATATGCCCCGATATGTTCATACGTTTCAAATAGAGCCGTACTTGATTCTTCTAACCATTTTGATGATATGATTTCATTCCCCTGCCAATATCCATTCTGCAAACATAATATACCGATCTTTAATAAATCTTTAGACTTCATTTTCATTCCGAAGCCGCCGACATGTATTCCTTGCGGATCTTGCTGCCACTCATATTCGGTAATTTCTAATGGATCAAATACATATTTTTTCGCAAACTGTTCTGTCGGCATTCCAGTAGCTTTTTGGATAATGTAACTAAGTAAATGCGAAGAGCCTGAGTTATAATTCATTTTTGTAGCCGGTTCTTCAATCATTGGTTTTTCTAATATATATTGCACCCAGTTCGCTGATTCTACAAAGTCATTCGGGAATACTACTCCATTTCCAAACTCTTTCCACTCCTCACCAGTAGTCATTGTTAATAAGTGATAAAGCGTCAAATCATGTTTTCCCTCAGGTACATTTCCAATCCACTCTGTAATAGGTGTATGTATATCATTTATATAGCCTTTATCAATTGCAATACCAATTAATAAAGATACGACACTTTTTGTAATCGAATTTATTTTATATAAGTTATTTGTACATTCGGGTGTTTTATAATACTCGGTTATTAATTCCCCTTTTTGATAAACAAGAAATGTATTTACTTTTTTCTTTTCAAATTTATTTTTTAGCTGCTTGAAATCCAATACTTTACCTCCAATTAAATCATTACCTAATTTATTATATCTTGTAGCTTTCATTAAAACATACTTGGGTTCAAATAAAAAACAAACCTGCCAGTAATGAACTGACAGGTTTGTTTTTATAATTTCGTGCGAACATTCCAAAGCTCTGGGAAGAATCGTTGATCAAGTACTCGTTTTAAATAAGATACACCAGAAGAGCCACCTGTTCCCATTTTATGTCCGATAATGCGTTCTACCGTTTTCATATGACGGAAACGCCATTGTTGTAGCCAATCTTCAATATCGATAAGTTTTTCAGCAAGCTGATATAAATTCCAATATTTTTTCACATCCGCATACACTTCAAGCCATGCTGCTTCTACTGTTGCATCTTCTTCGTATGGCTGTGTAATATCACGATTTAACACATCTTTATGAATTGGGAATCCTTCTTTTACAAGAGCTTGAATTGCGACATCATACAAACTTGGTGCATGTAGCGCTGTATGAAGTCGAGCGTGTAATTCTGGATCTTTTTCATAAATTTTTAAGGCATGCGGCGTTTTATAACCAAGTGCATACTCAATCATACGATATTGATACGATTGAAAACCTGAAGCTTGACCGAGCGAGTCACGAAACTCAATGTACTCGGATGGTGTTAATGTCGCAAGAATATCCCAAGATTGAATAATTTGAGACTGAATTTTTGATACACGTGCTAACATTTTAAAAGCTGGTTGTAATTTGTCTTGTTTAATAGATTCAATTGCTGCGTTTAACTCATGTAAAATAAGCTTCATCCAAAGTTCGCTTGCTTGGTGAATAACGATGAACAACATTTCATCATGGTGGTCTGATAATCTCTTTTGAGAAGATAGTAAACTATCTAATTGTAAATATTCCCCGTACGTCATATTCTCTTTAAAGTCCGTATGAATCCCTTTTTCCATAATTACCTTTTCATTTTCTTTCATATTAGCAAAACGCCCCTTTATATATATTTCTACTTATATTGGTCTAATAACTGCTCGAACTGGACTTCCATCTGCATCTGATAAGGCAAGTGGTAATGCGATCAATTCATAATCACCGTCTGCTACGTGATCTAGTACGACATTTTCTAAAATGTGTATACCATGTTTAAACAATTGATGATGCGCTGCTAATTCTTTATCATCTAATGGATCAACTGATGGTACATCCACTCCGATTAAACGTATACCTTTTTCTGAAAGAAATGGTGCTATATCCGCACGTAAATGTGGGATTACATCTGGGAATTCATTCGCTTTACCATGTGAAGATGTGCGTAACAACAAGCGTTCTACTCCTTCTAAATGAAATTTCTCTAATTCCTTTTTCCCAATGCTTTCAAGATTAGAAACATCAATGATTCGCGTAGGTCCGACATAAACTTGAATATCTAAATCGAACACTTTCTTTCCATCATTATCAAAATGAAACGGTGCATCAATATGAGTACCTGTATGAATACTCATCGTTAACTTTCCGACATTTACTGAACCACTCTCTTCTTTTGACCATGAAACTTCATACGAGAACGGTGTATCCCCTGGCCAAGTAGCAATATCATTATTTAGAGGTTGTGAAATATCAATCCACTCTGATGTTTTCATACTTATGCCACAACCTCTCGCTTATTTTCAAATTGCTTATACTCTTCATCTTTCATAATTTTCTTTAAAATCATAACAGACTGCCATACTTCTTCGTACGTATTATATAAAGCAACTGGCGCAAGTCTCACTCCATTTGGCGCTCTAAAATCTGGAATTACTCCATTTGCTTTTAACGCTTTACATATACGTGCTGCTTCTGCATGCTCTAAATAAATATGCCCGCCTCGTTTTTCATCCTCTAATGGATTTCCAATTGTAAATCCAAAATCACTTAATTCATGAGCAATTAAATTAAGCATGTATCTTGTAATATGTAAAGATTTTTCACGTAAACGTTCTATACCAGCCTCTTTAAACATTTCAAGAGAACCGATTAACGGCGCTGTACTTAATACGTGAGGGGTACCAATTTGATATGCACCTGCATGGTCTGCTGCAGTTAATGTATGTTCCATATCAAACTGCTTATCTTTTCTAGAACTAAACCAGCCAGACAAGCCTGGAAGTCTATTACAATGTTTTTTATTTACATAAAGGCCAGCAACACCACCAGGTCCTGCGTTTAAGTATTTATAATTACACCAAATAGCGAAATCAACATCCCATTCTTTGAAATGATGCGGAATAGAACCGATTGAGTGACATAAATCGAACCCGATATGAATACCACGCTTATGCGCTTCCGCTGTTAAACGTTTCATATCAAGAATTTGGCCGCTTCTATACAGTACAGAAGGCAATAAAATTAAAGCGACATCATCTGTCATCGCATGAATAATATCATCTTCAGAAAGTGTTCTACCATCTCGGCTCTTCACTCGTACTAAATGCTCATCTGGATCTAGGCCCTTTAAACGAATTTGACTTTGAAGTGCATATATATCTGACGGAAATGTTAATTCATCTGCAAGAATTTTTGTGCGTATTCCTTTCGGCTCATAGAAAGTTGCGATTACTTGATGAATATTCGTTGTCGTGGAACCGGTTACAATAGTTTCTTCTGGTAAAGCTCCAATAAGAGGTGCAGTCAATTCACCTAATTTCTCCGAAAGGAAAAACCACGGATGCTCACCCTCGGTCCAGCCGTCAATGCCATACTCTTTCCATGAATCTAGCAACGTAAGTAACGATTTCTCTGCTCTTTTTGAAAGTAGCCCTAATGAGTTTCCATCTAAATATATTGTTCCTTCTTTTTTATAAAATTCAGTTTGAAAATCTTTCAGTTCATCATGTTTATCACATTCAAGCGCATACTCATAAGTTGGTTGAAATGGTTCTTTATACATGGTGTCACCTTCTCTTAATTTTCTTTTTATTCTAACTAATTGAAATATATCACCTTAGTTGATATAACGTCAATGATATTATGTCAGTTGACTTTATATATGAATTTCTTTTACAATACAGTTATATTTTCAGATATTTCAGTATAAAGAGGTGATTCTTTGAAAAACACTACTCTTTCATCAAGAAAACACCGCTCCTTAGAAACTAAAAAGAAACTTTTACATTCCGGCTACATTGTTTTTATTAATAATGGATTTCAGAAAACAACCATTACACAAATTATTAAACACGCTGAAACCGGTTATGGCACGGCATATGTATACTTTAAAAACAAAGATGATCTTCTCATCGTTTTAATGGAAGATGTTATGAATCAATTTTATAATATCGCTGAGCGCTCTTTTTCGCCTCAAACGACAGAAGAAGCACGTACAATGATCCAAAATCAAGTTAAAGCATTTCTACAATTAGCAGAGAAAGAACGAGCAATTTTACAAGTTGTAGAAGAAGCAATTGGGTTATCAAAAGAGATACGTCAAAAATGGGACGAGATACGGGAACGCTTTATAAACAGTATTACGCAAGATATTACATACTCTCAAGAAAGTGGGTTAGCACATTCTAAATTGAATAAAGAAATTGTAGCACGTGCTTGGTTTGCGATGAATGAGATGTTTCTTTGGACGATTGTGCAAAATGATAAAAAGATCAACCTAGAAGAAATTGTGCATACATTGACGAAAATGTATACGACTGGTTTATATAAATAGCACACCTTCAATACATAAGGTGTGCTATTTTACATCTATAAAAATATATTATTTGGGTATGGTAGCGCTAAAGAAGGCTTTTCAGATAATGAGAAATATTGTAGTTTTAAAGATTCACCATCTATTGACTTCAGTTTTCCACTAGTAATTTCACATTCAAACACAACAACAATATATTCTACTTGATCTCCATTCGAATATGTATGACGGAACTCTTTCCCTCCAAATATCCCTTTTTGCTTTTTCACTCGTACTTTCAGCCCCGTTTCTTCCCAAACCTCCCGAACTACTGCTTCTTCTGGAGTTTCTCCAGGTTCAATTGCTCCAGCTGGCAAGCTCCAGTATTCTCCGCCAGGATATTGAAATAAGATTTCCCCTTGCTCATTTTTAATAACAGCAGCTACACTCGGTATAAAAATTAGTTCATGACCTAATTTCTCCCGGATTTGTTTATAATATAGCGACATCGACATATAATTCTCTCCCACTCCATTAATAAATAACTGTATTTTCTGACACCTATTGTATAATAATACCAATAACAATTTCTATATAGAAAGGATAAGAAAATGAACCAAGTACAACTAGTAAATAGCTTTCTATCATTTTTAGATACGACAAAACAGCCTACTAGCTTAAAGTTTTTAAATGAGCTTATTAAAGCTCATCAAGAAAAAATAAAATGGGAAACCCTCACTAAAATAATTGACTGGGAAAAGGGTAAGGAAACAGGTAATTATTTCCCTTCCATTGAGACATACATAAACCGTATTACAACAAAAGGTCTCGGGGGTACTTGTTGGACGCACTCAATTGGATTCCATTGGTTATTATCAAATCTTGGTTTTAATGTTCATTATATGTATATGGATCCCGGACATTTATGCTTACGGGTTAACTTAGACCAACCTTATTATGTTGATGTTGGTTATTGTGCACCTTTATTCCAAGCTTACCCACTTTATGAATCATTTCAAGTAAGTAATGTAAGAGAAACTTTCACTTATGAAGTCTCAAATAATAGGATTAAAATTACTAGAGATCCAGGTCCAACAAAAATCTTACATACAGATCCAATACATTTATCAAGTATGAAAGAACTCATTACAAAGTCTAACGATTGGTATACAGCCCCTGTATTAAAGAAAATTCAGATTTTCGGTTATATCAATGGTATTCCAACTTCTATTAATGATAATGTTTTAAAACGATATTTCCAAGGTAAGAAAAGAGAACAAATCATTACATCTTCTGAACTTAATTATTGGATAACAGAAAGATTTTGTATTGATAAAGAAATGTATGAAAAAGCTATTGAGGTTTTCAATAAAAAATCTTTAAACAGTAAAAGCGTTACTCATGAGATTGAGTAACGCTTTTACCTTCATACATATCTTTAATATTAATCTTCTTTATGATAAGCAGCTTCTACACATTCTGCTAGACGCTCAATTTGTTCCATAGTTAAACCTCGTGAAATCCAGCCTGTTAACTTATACATAATTTTATAGTAAAGATTACTAGGTTCATATTCTGAAATTAATGTCAGTGCTGTACCCTCCTCATCTTCTTCTAACATATAAGTCATTGCCGAATAACCTTGCTTCATTTCACTGCCAAGTGAAATAATATGGGGTGCATCGTATTCAAGAATTTCTACTTCTGCCTCCAATATTTTCTTACCGACTTTTTGAACAGAAATATATTTATCTCCTACACGTGGATTCTCTTTATCTATATTTGAAGGATAGCGATTTTCTATCATAAATGTATTCCATTCTTTTATTTTTTCATCTTCTATTATGTAGTCACATACAACATCCATTGGTGCTTTTATTACTATTTCAATTGCAAAACTCATTATACTGCCCCTCTCAAATACCCTATCCATTTCTATTTAACTAAATCATTATGCCATATTTTATATAGTGAAATACAAGTGGAATTTTAATTTTTATTACGAGAATATTTATCGTAATAAGGAAAGTATGAATAAGTCATTTAAATACTTATTCATGCCAAATATTTTACTAACGATACAACAATTAAATATAGCGCAACGAGTAGTAAAACGATACCCACACTTCTATTTTCTTTATTTTTAAAATTTTGCACCCCTAAACTACCTAACATAAACCCTAAAAGCGTTTGTAAAATTAGCATACTCAGTTCCGAAGTATTATTCCAACTATAAATAGAATACCCCATTATAATAATTGCAAGTAAAACAGTTACGATCCTATTCATACGCAAATCTCTCCTTTATAAAAAGAAACCGCTAAGTTTCCTTAGCGGTTTTATTAACAATTTATATTTAGTAAAAGTGCTTTTCATGAATTTGATATAAGTCAAAAGAATTTCCTGTCCAATATAACTACGCATGTTAGCCCACTTTTTCTTTATCCAGTCTACTTACAATTCCAACTATAAATTTATATTCAATCCTTCTCTTCTTAACCTTTTTAAACCCTTCTTTCGTATCAAAAATTAAACACGTTTTCCGAAACCACACTCGTACATATAATGACTCAAAATAAATAGGTTTTATAATTCCTCTTTCTTCAAATTCAGTTCCATCTTTATTTTCGGTTTCTGTTCGAACAAACCACTTATTTCCGATGCCAATTTCAATATACTTCACATAAGTCCTCCTTCCGGAAATTAATTTCTAACTATTCTATTATTTCCCCGGTAAGCGCACATTCCGACAGAACATGAGCCCACAAAGAAAAAGTAGATTACAAAAATCTACTTTATAACTTATATTTTTGCATTCGTTTATAAAATGTACTTCGAGGTACATCTAAAAGTTTTGCAGCTAATGAAACATTTCCATTTGTCTTTTCTAACGCTTCAATCATGCTATCACGCTGTATTTTTTCACGAAAATTTAATGTGTTCTCTGTTTTATTTTCTGCTTGCAATTCAAATTGAGGTTGATTTCCCATCATTGTTTGTAATAAAAAAGAGATTTGTTTTTCGCATATTTCTCGTCCTTGCGACAAAATGTAGATGCGTTCTAATACATTTAATAATTCTCGAATATTTCCGGGCCATGTATGCTGAGAAAATTGATTACAAATACTTTTTGGAAATGCAACATTCCAATTCTTTCGTTTGCAAAAATGTTTTATGAAGTACGGAATATCCTCTTTTCTTTCTATTAACGATGGGACATATAGTGGATAAACATGTAAACGATAATATAAATCTTGACGGAATTTCCCTTCTTCTACTAATCGCAATAAATCTTTATGTGTCGCAGTAATAATACGAATATTTACTGGTATCTCTTTTGAACTGCCAATTGGGTTTACTGTTCGTTCTTGTAAAACACGCAATAATGCTACTTGCATCTCTGGCGGCACTTCACCAATTTCATCTAAAAATATTGTTCCTCCGTCTGCTTGTTCGAATTTCCCTTTATATCCGTGGCGCCGTGCACCTGTAAACGCTCCTTCAGCATAACCGAACAATTCACTTTCCATTAATTCTTTCGGTAATGAACCGCAGTTAACAGCTATAAAAGGACCATTTTTTCTTGGACTATTTTCATGAATCGCTCTCGCTACATATTCTTTCCCTACACCTGTTTCACCACAAACATATACACTTGCGTCAGTTGGTGATACGAGCTTAATTTCTTCTAAAGTATGTTGAAATGCACTGCTTGTCCCAATTACTCCAGGAAAAGTGATGCCATTTATAAATGGGGACGTTGAAAATGATTTTACTTGTTTATTTCCCTTTACATAAATACATTTCCCAATCATTCTATTATTACTGTATACTGGAACTTCTAATTTAGTTTTCAATCCATAGTGCATTAAATCTTCAAGTTTCATCCGTGACCAATTACATACTCGTTCCCGAACCCTCTTGCTTGCAGAAACGATAACATTACGATGATTACAAATTACAACTTGTTCATCACTGTCAATTACATCTAAAAAACGATGGATTAAATGTAATTCATTTTGATGCACTCGAATACTACATTCACGTTCAATCGCATGTGCAATCGAAGTTACCATCCCGAGCATATACGGATGGGAAAATTCAATGGGACAAGAGAAATCTAGAACTCCAATTAATTTCCCGTCATCATTATGAATGGGAGCAGCCGCACAGCTCCAGCTATGAGATGCGACAGAATAATGCTCTGTACCACTTATCATAATAGCCTCTTCAATCTCAAGCGCTGTTCCTATCGCATTTGTACCAACAGCTGCTTCCGTCCATTTCACACCTTCAATGAAGTTAATATGTTTCGCTCGTTTTAACGTTTGTTGATTTCCACTTAGCGATAGAACGTAACCGTCTGGATCGATTAATAATGCCATCATTTGTAGTTCATCAATGGTTTTTCTCATATTTTGTATTTGAGGTATTGCTATATCGAGGAAGATTTCACTCTTTTTCTTTTGATCTTGAAAAACTTTAGAAGACAAAATTTTCTGACCTTTATTCATATGAGGATTCACATTTGCTTGTTTACATCGATGCCATGACTCTGAAATTCTCTCGTTCATACGGTTCGAATCAAGGACCCCTTCATCAACAAACTTTTTCCATGTATGTAAGTAAAACGGTGAAGCTAACATTGTATCATCTCCCTATTCATTGTTTTGGAGATCTGTAAAAACATACCTTTATTATAAAACTGAATAAAAGCGTTTTCAATAAAACTAGAAAGACGACACAAATATGTTAATAATTTGAATATCTTAATGCACTTCTTTATTCTTTTTTAGTAGCACTATGTTTTGTATAATGGACGCAAAGAAAATACATAACCAAAACCACATTTGTGGATTACCGTTTATAAAGAAAATAATTACGGCTATTGCAAATAAAATTGTGGATGCTACACTAAAATATAATTTTGTTTTCATTCCCACTATCTCTCACCTCTCTATCACTTTACAGTACATACTAACTCTTCGTTTTTCATCTCTACTATGTACTCCTGTAAAACATATTCCCTTCCGCCATGTTTTTCATACCATTCATGTATTTTTCTAATATGCTTCTCGTCATTTCTAATCTTTGATTCTATTTCTTTATACTGTTCATAACTATCATATTCCCATATGGCAAACACTTCAGTCGTACCATTCTTATTATCTTTCATCCAGCGTCCTATTAGCCTAGAGCCATGCTTTAACTGATTAGGTAAGTTCGTATGATTGAAATGATCATTAAAAATTTTAATAAATTCATTTTTTACTATATAGTACTTTCTTCTATAAAACATACATTTCCACCTCTTTAATGAACAGACTCAAATACACCTTCCCATTACAACCGTATTATAATACTTCCCATCCGACAGCCTTTTATCATTTTTTAAAATACCTTCTACTTCAAAACCTAATTTTTTATATAGCTGAATGGCTTTTTCGTTTGTCTCTAATACTTGTAATGATATCTTTTTAATCTCATTTTCATCAGCCCAATGAATAGATTGTTGCATGAGACTCTTCCCGATTCCATATCCCCAAAACTCTCTTAAAATACAAACGCCAAACTCTACTTTATGGGATAATCTTTTCAAATTTGACCCTTCACATCTTGAAAACCCTACGATTTGGTTGTGCACTTCTGCAACTAAAAAGAGATTCTTCACCTCTTCACTATCTGCTTTTATTATTTTTTGAAAACCTATTTTATCTATAAATCCCTCTCCAGCTTCTCTATCCATATTTTCAGTTTCGCCATCGATCTGAACTCTAATCTTCGATAATTGCTCCGCATCCGTTTCAGCTGCTGAACGAATTGTGTAAGTTAATCCATTTATGTGAAACTCTTGTTCTTTTATAATCATTTTAAACTCCTTTTAAATGCAATCTATTGATGCTATCAAAATTTCTTTGCCTTGTTTCTCAAATTGTTGAATTATTTCTTTAGGAGCTTCTTCATCTGTTATTATAAGTTCAATTTCTCTCAGTGACTCTCCTTTTATAAAGCAATCTCTTCCAAGTTTAGTATGCGGAGCTAAACAAATATTTCTTCTAGCAATTTTACTTACTGTTTTTCCAAAATAAGCAACTTCCGGCGTGGCAGTACTTATACCATCCAATGAAATGCCGCCACCTGTAGAGAAATACAAATCAATAGACAATCTATTGATCATTTCAGAGGCAAGTGTATCTGTCATATTTCCTGATGATTTCACCTTTCCACCAATTAAATATGTTTCTACATTCTTATACTCCCTTAACTTACTAGCAATTTCTAAAGCATTCGTAATCACTGTAAATGATGTTTCAGGTAAATATTTTAACATGGCATAATGGATAGAAGCTCCACCAATAAAAACGGAATCTCCTTCTTGTATGTAGGATGCAGCAACTTTCGCAATCGCTTCTTCACCTAGTGAACTATCACGATAACATTTCGATGGTTCAGCAGTTAAATTTCTTACTCTAGTAAGTTCGATTGCACCTCCATGTGTTCTTTTTAACAAGCCATCCTTCTCCATAATAGACAAATCTCTTCTTATAGAATCAATAGACATATCGAAACTTTCCGCAAGATCTTTAGCAATTACCCTTCCGTTTTTCTTAAGTAATTCTAAAATTTTCTCTCTGCGCTCTTCAGTAAACATGTATCCACCGCCGTCATTGAAGATTCTGAAACTTTATCTTTATTTTAATTATATGCATGTCTCTTCCGTGTTACAATATTTTTAATTCTTGTTCACTCTGTTTTATTCAGCTTTCTCCCTCTTTCTATTCCATTAACTTGACAACAAAATAAATGCATATTTGCATATTCTGCAAATATGCTTCCATTTCCTTTCCTATTCATGTAAAATTATTCCTATGTTTTACTTTTTAATACAGAAAGGAATTATTATGAAATCTATAATGAAAGTAACTTGTACAGCATTATTATTTACAGGACTTATGGCAGGATGTAGTGGGAATACTGCACCGAAACAAGAAAAGAGCGCTCTTGAAAAGAATGCAATGCACTATGGGGAAATAGTTAAAAATGAATACTATAGAGCAACTGTTGAAAATGCTAAATTCGAAAAAATAGACAAAGAGTGGCGTCTCACAGCTCGTGTTACTATAAATAACGCTCGTGCTGACGGACAAACGATAGATCTTTCAGAAATAAAATATTTCATAAAAGATGAAAAAACGGGTGAAAAATACGAAGGTGAAGTTATACAAAATGAAAATGCTAAAAAGGTTCCATCTGAGTTTTCTTTAACTACCGACATTGTATTTAATATGAAAACTTCACCAAAAGATTTAAATAATATGTATTTATACATAGATAGCAAATCTGCGCCGTTAACAGATACATATTGGAAACTTGATAATTTAGCAACTAAATAAAAAACAGTCAAATAAGACTGTTTTTTGTTTGTAAAGTTTACTAGTTACCTATCTTAAGCAATACATCTTTTGCACAAATCGTCACTTCTTCAAATGGGCAATCAAATAAAACACCCAATTCAAATCCTTCATGAATAAGATCTATTTCATGACATAACCACCAAGCACCTTCAAAATTTTCCGGGATAGAACATTTCGTTACTCCTGTAAAAGTTGCTTGTAGTTTATCAAATTCACTGAAAGTACCACTGCAATCTAAAGTTATAATTAGCGTAGCTTCTGATTTTTTCTCCACTGATTTGACTACACTGTCATGTAGTGAGTATTCATGTAGTTGAACGACATTCTGCGCGAGCTTTTCTTTTATAGAATTATAATTATCTATATAGGCTTTCTCTAAATCATTCATTCTTTTCTCATAATCTTTTGTCCACTCAAGCATAAGTCTCTTTAATTTTTCCGTTGGGTATTCTGAATTAATTGTATTGTCATGAATGTATGGATGCAGTGATTTAGGGAGGAACTTTAATAAATCTTCTTTCTTTTCTTCCACGTCTTCTCTTAAACTTTGCTTATAATCCATTCCTACCTTTTCGCTCTCTCGCAACATCTCTTCCCATTCTTCTACTGTTTCTGGGAAATTTAAAAAACCAGATACTTGCATTTCTTTATACCAATCTTTATTAAAATACTTCAAAAACTTTCCCCCTAAAATATTTTAAGATCTAACAAAAGCGATATATCTATTTATTATATCATTCCAATAACTATTTTTTCTAAAGAAAAAATGCAAAAATGTAAATATTCCATCTTTTATTTCTAAAACTTCAGAATATTTACAATAGTTAATGATTAGAATACATTTTACTAGTACAAAGATTCACCTGTACAAAAATCTAAACAAAAAGGGATGGTTATATGTTGAAGAAATTAGTAGCAGGTACATTAGTAGCGGGATTTGCATTAACTGGAGGACTAGGAGTAGCAAGTGCTGAAGAAAAAAGTAACACAATTAAGTCTTTTGATTATTTAAAAGTGGATGAACAGAATGTTAATTCACTTACAAAATTAAGTGATCAAGATAAGAAAGACATCCAAATTACTATGGTATTACCAGAGCAAAATGAAAATGGAGATTGGCTAGCTTATGGTTTTACTAGCCGCGAAACATTAGATGCTTATATTGAAAAGGATAAAAAAGTACTTAAAAATAAAATTAATCCTTTAGGTAGCGGTGCTGGTAGTACTGATTTTTATGAACATAAAGATAAAGGTGGCCAATATATTTACTGGAGCAGCGGCTTTAAAAACTTACCATCTAGCTGGAACGACAGAATTTCCTCTGTAAGTACAGCATCGCCTTCAGCAAGTTATTCAACGACACTTTGGGAGCATACTTCTACACAAGGCTATGGAAAAGGTGTTATATTTAAACATGCTGATTGGTACGGTAAAACTGCTAATTTAGCTGCTGATTGGAACGATATTACTTCAGCGATTGACGTAAAAAAATAATAGGATATTCAATTTTTTCTGTAAAAATGCAAACCACTATTCTCTTATTCATTTAGAGAATAGTGGTTTATTATATTTTCATTTAAGCATGTACAGCATGTCCTAAAGCTTGCAATAACGCTTCATGAATCGCTTCAGATAAAGTAGGGTGCGCTGCAATATAATCTCTCATAATATCGGCAGTAACTTCCGTATGAATCATTACAGTTCCTTGACCAATTAGTTCTGTTGCACGAGGACCAATAATAGAAATTCCAACAATTTCTTGATATTTAGGTTCCACAATAACTTTTACTTTCCCCGTTTGTTCTCCAATAATAAGCGCTTTTCCATTTGCTGTAAAAGGAAATTCTCCAATTTGTATGTCACCGTACTGCTCTCTTGCATCTTTTTCTGTTAAACCGACACTAGCAATTTCTGGAGCGGTATAAATACAGCGAGGTACAGCATGGTAGTTTACTTTTACATCTTCTCCACTCGCGTGTAATGCTGCCGTCGTTCCTTCATGGAAGGCAACGTGAGCAAGCTGGATTCCACCAATCACATCGCCTGCTGCATAAATATGTGATACATTGGTTTGCATATGTTCATTCACAGAAATTCCTTTATTTGAATATTGAATGCCTGCTTTTTCTAAATTTAATTGTTGTACACGTGGTTTTCGGCCGACAGAAACGAGAATAAATTCTGGATTAACTTCTTGGATACTTCCTTCATATTCAAATGAAGCCTGCTTCTTATAATTATTTAATCCTTTTAAAGCTGCTCCTGTAAATATTTCTACACCATCATTTTCTAGTTTCCCTCTTAAAATGTGTGAGATATCTTCATCTTCACCTGGTAATAATTGCGGTGCCATTTCAACAATCGTAACTTTTGTTCCAAGGCGACTATAAATACTTGCAAACTCGCATCCTATTACACCACCGCCAACGATTAATAATGATTTTGGTATATAATCTATGGACATTGCATGGCTGCTATTTAAAATCCACTTTCCGTCAAATGAAGCAAAGGGTAATGCAGTCGGTTCTGAACCTGTCGCTATAATGAACTGATCTCCATCTACTACATCTTCTTTATTACCGTTTGTAACTCGAACACGGTGATCCGTTTCAAATTTCGCTTTACCTTGTATAACTTTTATTTTATTTTTCTTCATTAAATATTGAATTCCTTGGACGAGCTGCGTTACGATTTGTGATTTCCTCGCCTGCATTTGCTTCCAATCAATTGATATACTTCCATTATTGAGTGTAACTCCATAATGATTCGCTTTTCTCACAATGTCATGCACTTCCGCACTTTCTAACAATGATTTTGTAGGCATACACCCAACATTTAAACAAGTCCCGCCAAGATCAGCTTCATCAATAAGAGTGACATCTTTTCCATTTTGAGCTGCGGTAATTGCCGCTACATAGCCAGCAGGTCCGCCACCAATAACGACTAGTTTACTCATTCTCTCACCTTCTCTTTATAAAAGAATTGTTACAGGTTCTTCTAAATAACGTTTAATTGTGCGTAAAAATGCAGCTGCTGGTGCACCATCTAATACACGATGATCGAATGTTAAACTTAAAGGTAACATACTGCCTTTTTTTATTTTCTTCCCTTTATATACTGGAACATGTTCAATTGCACCTACACCTAAAATACCAGTTTCAGGTGTATTTAATACTGGCGTAAAATATTCAATACCGAAGCTACCTAAATTACTAATTGTAAAGGTTGTCCCTTGCATATCATCACTACTTAAACTACCTTCTCTTGCTTTTTGTGCAACGTTTTTAATTTGTTTAGATAACTCTACTACAGATAGATTATTAGCAAAGCGAATAGCTGGAACGACTAATCCTTTTTCTAATGCGACTGCCATGCCTAAATGAACATGTTCAAATTGATGAATTGTATCATCCATATAAGCACTGTTCATTTCTTTATGCTCTCCAAGCGCTAATACAACAGCACGAGAAACGAAATCCGTAATAGTTAGTTTGTTATCGTATCGTTTTTGTACAACTGACGCTATTTCTTTATGTAAAGCAACTAAATCTGTAACATCTACTTTCATCGTTAATGTTAATTGCGCACTATTTTGTAAACTTGCATGCATACGGTTTGCGATTGCTTTCCGCATACCAGTAACAGGAATTACTTTACTTTCTTCTTGTTCAAGTACTTCTGGAATTGTTACTCTTTCTTCAATCGCTTTTAATACGTCTACTTTTGTAATCCTTCCGCCAGGGCCTGTACCAACTAATGCTTTGATATCTAGATTTTCAGACTTTGCAATTTTCTTCGCTACAGGTGAAATTTTGATTCTTTTCTTCGCCACTTCTTTCGCATATGGTTCTGGATATTGGACCTTTTTAGGCTCTAGATTAGGTGCTTTTTCTTCTACAACATTTATACTTTCATTGATTTCTACTTTTTCGTTCAGCTTACCGATATAGCAAATGACAGTGCCAGGTGGAACTCCCTCATCTTCACTTACAGCTATATCAAGAACAGTTCCATCCGCTGGTGCTTCTATTTCCGTTTCGATTTTTTCCGAATTAATACTAGCAATTAGTTCACCTTTTGATACATGATCGCCTGCTTTAATATTCCAGCTCGTAATAATACCTTCTTTCATCGCCATACCTAACTTCGGCATTACAACTTCTACAGCCATATTTCTCTCTCCCTTCTCATCGTTTCATTACACATGTAATAAAGATTGGTCTCCGATCATTTCTGATACAGTTTCAATTACTTTCTCCGGCGTTGGTAAATATAACTTTTCAAGTGGTGGTGAGAACGGAACTGGTGTATGTGGTGCTGTAATTCGTTTAATAGGTGCATCTAACAAATCAAATCCTTTATCCGCTACAATTGCCGCAATATCCGTTGCGATACTACATCTTGGATTTGCTTCATCAATAACAATAAGGCGATTTGTTTTTTCAACTGATGCTAAAATCGTATCTTCATCCAGTGGTGATAAAGAACGTGGATCAATTACTTCTACTTCAAGTCCTTTTTTCGATAATTGCTCAGCAGCTACAAGTGCTGTATGAACTTGTTTTCCAATGGCAACGATTGTTACATCAGAACCTTCTCGTTTAATATCTGCTTTACCTAATGGAATTGTATAATACCCTTCCGGCACTTCACCTTTCATATTGTAGAGTGTTTTATCTTCAAAGAAGATTACTGGATCATCATCTTCAATTGCCGCTAATAGTAAACCTTTTGCATCATACGGAGTAGAAGGAACGACAACTTTAATTCCTGGAATACTCGTAAACAACGCATATAAACTTTGTGAATGCTGCGCTGCTGCGCTAAATCCAGCACCATGCATCGTACGTACTGTAACTGGCACTTTCGCTTTACCACCGAACATATAACGGAACTTTGCACCTTGGTTTAATACTTGATCAAGGCAACTACCGATAAAATCATTAAACATTAATTCAGCTATCGGACGTAAACCTGTTGCCGCAGCTGCCATCGCTGCTCCCATATAACCCGCTTCAGAAATTGGCGTATCTAAAATACGATTTCGACCAAATTCTTGTACAAGACCTTTCGTAACACCAAGAACACCGCCCCATGCTTCATCATCTTGCAAATGATCAACTTGAGCACCACCTGCAACGTCCTCTCCTATTAAAATTACATTTTCATCACGGCGCATTGAGATTTTCATCGCTTCATTAATTGCAGTTGACATACTTACTGTTCTAGTCATTCTGTTTCACCCTCCTCTTATTTGTAAGAAACGTATACATCTTTTAATAATTCTTCATCCTCTGGATATGGACTATTTTCACTAAATTCAATTGATTTTTGTACTGCTTCATCTACTGCCTTTTCCATATCTACAAGCTCAGATTCAGTTAATAAAGCTTCATGAATTAAATGCTTACGGAAATTCACAATTGCATCTTTTTCGTTTAAATGTTCTTCTTTTTCTTCTGAAGTTTTATACGTTTGTGCTTCACCTTCGAAATGACCGTAATTACGATATGTCATACATTCAATTATTGTTGGACCATCGCCATTACGCGCACGTTCTACTGCTTCTTCAGCAACTTTATATACAGCTAGCAGATCTTTTCCATCCACTTGAACACCTGGAATGTTATAAGCTTTTGCACGATCCGCAATAGAATCACAACTTGAAGCATATTCAAATGTCGTTGCTTCACCGTAACCGTTATTTTCAGCGATAAAAATAACTGGTAACTTCCAAATCGCCGCTAAGTTAACCCCTTCATGGAATGTTCCTTCATTATTTGCTCCATCACCGAAGAAACAAACACTTACATCTTTCGTTCCTTTATATTTAGCTGTTAATGCCGATCCGCAAGCAAGCGGGAAACCACCGCCTACAATACCATTTGCACCAAGCATTCCTTTATCTAAATCAGCAATATGCATGGATCCGCCTTTACCTTTACATAATCCTGTCGCTTTCCCGAAAAGTTCAGCCATCATACCGTTTAAATCACAACCTTTTGCGATACAATGCCCATGGCCTCTATGCGTACTTGTAATACTGTCACTATCCGTTAAGTGAGCACATACACCAACTGCTACCGCTTCTTCCCCAGCGTATAAATGAACGAAACCTGGCAGAACGCCTTGCGCGAATAATTCATGCACCTTATCTTCAAACTTACGAATCTCTAACATTTTTTCGTACATCCAGCGAGCTTGTTCTTTCGTAATTCCATTCCCTTTACTTTCAGTTGTTTTTAACATGTTCAGCCCTCCTATTTTCTTGTTCATCATTTATATAGCAAGTACCGTGCCAATTTCCAATCCTTGATTTAATAGGTTTTCTCTCTATGTTGAAAATAAAAAAGTGGACAAAATGAGACATTAGTCTCGTTTTGTCCACTTTTGTTCACCTAATTTGAAAATTATTATCTTATTCACCATCAAAACTCTTCTGTAATTTTCGGATGTAAATAATTTGACCGATATGATATGCATTATGAGTAGTTACATTGGCTAGCACTTCCCACCACTTTGCAGAAACAGGAAATCCCACTACATCGCTTTCAACCTTTTCTTCATTTATGAGATTTTGCCATAGTAACAGTTTTTCTAGTAGTTTTTCTCGTAATTCATCGAAAGTTTGATTATTTGAAAGCATAAAACTTTTGTTATTATCTCCGATAGCAGGCACAGCATTCACATTCGATTCTTTATATCTAGTTTGCCACGTAGAATTCCAATACAATAAATGTTGTACAATTTCAGCTATACTGTTACTCTCTTCATTCGGTTTCCAGAAAGCTTCCCTCTCAGATAAACCCTTAACTGCATCTGAAAACGGAATATACCAACTAGGATCGTTTGCATTCGCTAATAACTGATCTGCTAATACATCTTTCACATGGGCCATCTCTCTTCCCTCATTTCATAAACGTATTCATACTCACTTCTCTATATACGATAAGTCCGTATAATTCCCTCTTTAAAAACCATAGAATATAGAATTAACATGAATAGCTTTCAAAGAAAGTATAAGAATAATAGATTTTCTTATCATAACTCGTTATGATAAAAGAAAAAGAAAGCTGGCAGAAAATGAATAAACAAATCGCGGTTATTACAGGAGCTTCAAGTGGATTCGGACTATTAACTACACTCGAACTCGCAAAAAAAGATTATTTAGTTATCGCAACAATGAGAAACCTTGAAAAACAAGGAAACTTATTATCTCAAGTTACTCAACTCAACTTACAGCAAAACATAAAAATTCAACAATTAGATGTAACCGATCAAAACTCTTTACATAACTTTCAATTATTTTTAAAAGAAATAAACAAAGTGGACCTCCTCATTAATAATGCAGGATATGCAAATGGTGGCTTTGTAGAAGAAATTCCAGTAGAGGAATACCGTAAACAATTTGAAACGAACTTTTTTGGAGCTATATCAATTACTCAGCTTGTTTTACCTTATATGAGAGAACAAAAAAGCGGAAAAATTATTAATATAAGCAGCATTAGTGGTCAAGTTGGATTCCCTGGTCTATCTCCTTACGTTTCTTCAAAACATGCATTAGAAGGATGGAGCGAATCCCTTCGTTTAGAAGTAAAACCGTTCGGAATAAATGTTGCTTTAGTGGAACCTGGTTCTTATAACACGAATATATGGGAAGTTGGTAAACAATTAGCAGAAAATCAATCTGAAACTACCTCTCCATACAAAGAATATATGGATAAAATACAAAAACATATTAATAGCGGCAGTGATACATTTGGTAATCCGATAGATGTTGCTAATAAAATTGTAGAAATTGCTGAGTCTAAGCGTACGAATTTACGTTATCCAATCGGTAAAGGTGTAAAATTTATGATCTTTGCAAAGAAAATTCTTCCTTGGAGATTGTGGGAATATCTTGTTTTGAGAAGCTTTAAGAAAATGTAATTACCTTTATTGAAAAACATTTTGAAAGAGGTGCTAATTAAATGTTAGGTTTACCATATGGTAAAGTGTTTTTAGTTCCGTGGACTGAAGAGTGGGCAATTGAATTTGTAAAGGAGAAACAATTCATTGAGGAACAAATTGGCGAACATATTTTAGCGATACACCATATTGGTAGTACTTCTATTCCACATTTAAGTGCAAAGCCCATTATTGATATAGCAATTGAATTAGAAAATTATAGGGACGGTATACATTGTATTAAAAAATTAGAACTACTAAACTATAAATATAGAAAAGATGTATTGCCTGAACGATATTATTTTAATAAAGGTGAGCCAAGAACTCATCAAATTCATATGTATGAACGAGGGAATACATATTTAATAGAACAATTACAATTTCGTGATTACTTAATAGACAATAAAACTGCTCGTAAACAATATGAACAATTGAAGATTCAACTTTCAAAAGCTAATCCTAATGATAAACATCAATATGCAGAGGATAAAACAAATTTCGTTAAATCCGTATTAGCGAAATTAAATGTTTAAATTGAATAAGAAACCATTTAGCAGTAAATGGTTTCTTATTTATTAGTTATCTCATTATTTGTACCACCAATACCTATTATTATAACTGATTGTTCCGTACATTTTTCTTGAATTCTTTCAATTATCTTATTTAGCCCTAAATTATTCCATCCCCTTTTTTTATTCTTTTCGTTTTAAATTGAAAACGGATCAAAGTAAATGAGCAATGAAATCATAACTATAAATGCCAATAAACCGATTATCGAAAGAATATATTCCTTCGATTCCCTATCATATTTCCACTCCATCCATGCCCTTAACGTCCATAATGTTCCAAAAAAAATGAAAAGGGCATATCCTACATTTGCATTTTCATTACTATTAACATAAATGATACTACTTACGAAATAAATAAAGAACAATCCTATTTCCAATTTCACATGCAAGCTATTCACATGCTTATATCCAAAAAAGCCTCTTTTCTCCATATTTAATTTTCTTCTTAAAAACTGTTCTAAAAAGTAACCACCTATACCAAGTCCAATAATAATAATTAAAATTGTAGAGGTATCCATTGTTATCCCTCCAATTACTTTATATATTTTTAGAAACAAAGTGGACTATATTATGGTTATTCTCTTCTAAATAACTTACAATTCCTTCAGGATATGTTGGCTTCTCCTTTAATTCCTCTATGCTCTTCCATATTAATATAATATTCTCATGTTCTTTATGCCTTATTTCATTTGTAACCATCTCTTGAACAGTTCCCCAATGTATCAATGTACAATGATGTCCTTTTTCGTTGTTCCACTCGAAAATATGCTCATTTACAACAGCTAGCTCTTGGACATCAATTTTCAAATCGTATTCTTCCATTAATTCTCGTATTATCGCTTCTTTTGCTGGTTCACCAAATTCAATAGAGCCTCCTGGAAAACGATAAAATGTTTCACTTAAATCACATTGTACTAGTACTTTAGAATGATCTTTATTTACAATCATTGCTTCAGCACGTAATTTAGGCATTTTCATTTTGTCTCCCCATTCATTCCATATATAATTAAATCCAATATCTATAAAAGAAAAGATTAAGCATAATTCCTGTTATTATTAATAACGGAACCGTTCCTAAAGAAATGACATATTCCCTCGATTCTTTATCATATTTCCACTCCATATATGATTGAAAGCAGTATAAAGTTATTAAAAATAATATGGGTAAATTACTAATATAAATGGGATTTAAAGTAGCACATATCAGCGTAACAATTATATAAGAAACGATAAGAGCCCTAGTCCCCCATTTATGAGAGTTGTTTACATATTTACTATTCCAATCTGTTTGTTTCGGTATATTTAATTTTTTTCTCACTACTTTTTCCAAAACAACTAAGAATATGATCCATACTATTAATAAAATTCCTTTAACTAAAAACAGTGATGTCTCCTCCTTTACTTTTTATCTGGCTGATCACTCGGATAAGTAGCTTTTCCTTTATTATCAATGTCCCAACTAATAATTGTCGCACTGTCGCGTCCGAATTGATGATGAACGTGCTCTAATACATGATGAACACTTTCTTCAAGTTTTATATTATTTCTATTCATATCACTATACAGATTTACAGGAGTTTCATACCGACGTTCCCCGCATTCTAATACTCCATCTGTCACCATTACAATTCGATTCTTTCCATTACGTAATTCACGAATGCCTGTTGAATAACAAGGAACAGGTAAATCAAAAGTATTTACGTTACCAATCCATTCGTAAAAATGACGTTGATTTAGTGCGTATTGTCCTAACTTATGTAACTCTTCATGAAATACATAAACTAAACAGTCTCCAATAGATAGCCACCATATGTAGTTTTCTTTTCTTACACATAGTAAGCAAGCTGTTTCACCTTTAATTCTTTTGCACTTTTCCTTAAATGAAGAAGATTGTAAGATTGTAAGAATATGATTTTCAACAGATCGAAATACTGTATCAATCGATTCATTCATCATTTCTTTTATATTTTCATATTCTTTTTGAATTGTATTTACTACTAAATCAACACTTTCTGCACTATTATGTCCATCTAGTATAGCTGCAAATTCCCAATCACCATTTGACCAAACTAACGCACCATCTTCATTCTTTTTTGCTCCGGCACTTATATTCCCGCCGTATTTACCAATTACGATTTCACCATATTGCTTTATCGAAATTTCGTCTAAGCACATTTCTCTACTTCCAACCCATGAATATTGTCTATTATTTGTTGTATGCATATTCACTCACCATATACTTTCGCATATTTTTTTATTTCTACTGAATCTTCATATCGTGCACCAGTCCAATATGCAATTTGGCCGATGATATCAAGCATTTTGTAACCAATACACTTTTTCTGAATGTTTTTCGCAAACGATTGTTTATTAATATCTGCACCATCAACCTTTATATATATAATATCATAAAAAAAGGAAAAATAGGATTTATATTCCAAAAATTCATTCTTTTAATGTAACAATTTTGAATTGAATTTACAGCTCATTTTTTCTTCAAAACCACAACTCCAATTACAATCCCAATCACAATTCCGATTACTAAATTATTTGTAAAATAACCTTGGACTACACCGATTACAACCCCTATACCGACGCCTATTGCCAAGGCATCATTGCTTTTTTTCTTTTTAGACAAAATAGCATCTCCTCTCATAATTTCTTCCAAAATAATATCTATTTACATGACTTCACTGTCTCCTAATATATTCGCTATTCCACTTAATAATTTCCAAAAAATGTACTTTATTACTTATACTTTTCCACCACATAATCCTCTTCTTAAGAAGAGATTTTCAAGTCGCTATTAAACAAACATATCGTTATTCATCGAAGAATTAAATCAATGAAATAAAAAAACAAGTTTTTGCGTCAGCTGACGGTTCTGTTATCGTTCGAATATAATCTATTCAAACAAAAAACACACTTTGTATAATAAAGTGTGTTTTCTTGTTATCTTCTTTTTTGGTGAAATCCTTGTGTAATACGATCTAATATAATCGCAATGACAACAATGGCTAGTCCCGCTTCAAATCCCATCCCGATATTAACTTGTGTCACAGAGCGGTATACATCAACTCCAAGACCTGGAGCTCCTACAAGCGATGCTGTTACTACCATTGATAAAGAGAGCATAATACTTTGGTTCACACCAGCCATGATCGTTCCAGTTGCGAGTGGTAATTGTACTTTAAATAATTTTTGTGATGCGGTAGAGCCAAACGCATTCGCTGCTTCTATTAAATCTTCTGGAACTTGTCTAATTCCTAAGTCAGTAAAACGAATTGTCGGTGGCATTGCAAAGATTACGGATGCAATAATCCCAGGTACTACTCCTACTCCGAAAAATGTAATCGCGGGAATAAGATATACGAAAGCCGGCATTGTTTGCATAAAATCTAATGTCGGTTTTAAAAATTTTGAAAACCGTTCATTTTGCGAAGCTAAAATTCCGATTGGGATTCCGACAATAATTGAAATAATTACAGATGTAAGTACAAGTGCTAATGTTTGCATTGTCTGTGCCCAGTAGTTAATATTTAAAATAAATAATAAACCGATCAGTGTAAAAATAATTAAAGATACCTTCCTCGTTGTGTACCAAATGAGGAAACATAGGATGATAATCATCAATATGGCCGGTATTATTGTTAAAAAATTAGTGAGTAAATCAACGAATCCGCCGATAATATAAGAGAATCCTCGGAATAAGCCTTCAAAGTGCTCATATAAACTTGCAACAAATGAGTCGACCCATTCCCCTAAAGGAATACGTGGTATACTATTCATCGTCTTTCACCTCTTCTTCAATATTACCTGCAAGAGCTTGAATGACACTTTCACGTTTAATAATTCCTCTTAGCCTTTTCTTCTCATCAATTACTGGTAACGGATATTTCATCTCCGCCATTTTCGCATAAGTTTCTTCCAGTAAAGTATCTACATACACGTGCGGAATATCGGTAAGTAATAAATCAGCAATCGGCCATTGCTTTTGTACTGCTTTACTCGCATCATCTGCCGTTAATATTCCTAAAAACTCATATTTTTTGTTAACAACATACACTGTAGAAACGCCGGCATTTCTCATAATTTGAAGTGCTACACGTGGTCCACGGTCAATTAATAACGTCTCTGGTCGTTTTAATATAGATTCCGCCGTTATTACTTTTCCTAAATTCACATCCGCCACGAATTTCTCTACAAATTCATTCGCAGGACTCATCATAATTTCTTCTGGCGTTCCAATTTGGACAACTTCTCCATCTTTCATTAACGCAATTCGATCACCAATTCGAAGGGCTTCATCTAAATCATGCGTAATAAAAATAATTGTTTTTTCCATTTTATCTTGTAATTCTAACAGTTCATCTTGCATTTCTTTTCGAATCAGTGGATCTAATGCACTAAATGACTCATCCATAAGTAAAACATCCGGATTATTCGTAAGCGCTCTCGCAATGCCGACACGCTGTTGCATACCACCACTCAGTTGACTTGGATAATTATCTTTATGATGGTCTAATCCAACTAACTTCAAGGACTCTAACGCTTTTCTCTCTCGTTCCTCTACTGGAACTCCTTGTATTTCCAACCCATATGCAACATTTTGCAAAACGGTACGATGAGGGAATAGAGCGAATTTCTGAAACACCATGCTCATCTTCGTTCTTCTCACTCTTCGCAACTCTTCTTTTCCCATCGTTGCGATATCCTCTCCATCTATGTATATATGCCCCGCTGTTGGTCTAATCAGTTGGTTTAACATACGAACTAATGTTGATTTCCCGCTACCAGACAATCCCATAATAACGAAAATTTCTCCCGTATATACTTCGAACGTCGCCTTTTTTACGCCAACGTTCATTCCTGTCTCTTTCAAAATTTCCGATTTACTTTTTCCTTCTTTTAATAAGGTAAGCGCTCTTTGCGGGTGTTTCCCAAATACTTTTGTTACGTTTTCAACACGTACCTTTGTATTATCCATGTCACTACTCCTTTTCTACCCATCTATTCACATAGTGTTGCGATTTTGCAAAGAAATATTACATAAAAATAACATTTATAAGATTTCTTTAAAATTCTTTTTTCCGTTCATAATAAGAATGCTTACTTATACATTTATTTAAAAAGCAAACGTTTCTTAGGAGGTTTTTAATGAGAAAGAAAATATGGCTCATATGCCTTGCATTATTTATTACTATGATTTTCTCTTCATGTAATGCAACAAATGCAAATTCGAAAGGAAAAATTAAACTAGGTGTAACAAGTTGGAAAGAAAACATTGCAACTGCAAATATGTGGAAGGTACTACTAGAACAAAAAGGCTACAAAGTTGAACTCATGTATTTAGAAAAAGCGGCAATTTGGACTGGTGTTGCTCGCGGTGATGTTGATGCTAATTTAGAAGTATGGCTACCCGTTACGGATAAACCACTAAATGATCGTTATAAAGATGATATTGTCTTAAAATCAAAATGGTATGAAGGAACCGGACTAGGTTTAGTTGTTCCTTCTTATGTGAAAAACATAAACAGCATTGAAGATCTAAATGCACATAAAGATGAACTAGATAATAAAATTGTCGGAATTGAACCTGGCAGCAGTCTTATGAATTTAACGAATAAAGCGATGAAGGAATATGATATAAAGCTAAAACTTGTCCAGTCTTCTGAAGCTGCTTTGATGAGTGAACTAAAAAAAGCATATACGAAAAAGAAACCAATCGCTGTTACGCTTTGGAATCCACATTGGGGTTTTTCAGAATTTGACTTAAAATATTTAAAAGACCCTAAGAAAGTATATGGTGAAAAAGATGACATTTATTACTCCGTTCGTAAAGGTTTCGAAAAAGATCATCCAGATATCATAAAATACTTTGATAAATGGAAAATGAACGATGAACAGCTTGGTACATTAATGGTCGAGTTAAATAAAACGAAAGATCCCGAAGAAGCGGCGCGAAAATGGATTAAAAAGAATCAAACGTTAGTTGATAAATGGATAAAAGATTAATAAAACAGGCTAGAGAATATACTTTACTCTCTAGCCTGCTTTCTGCTATTTTTTCGTAACAACATCATCTACAATCCCATATGCCTTCGCTTCTTCTGCAGTCATAAAATAATCTCTTTCTGTATCATGTGCTACTCTTTCAATCGGTTGCCCTGTTTTTTCTGCAATCATTTTATTAATATCATGTTTTAACTTTAAAATTCTTTTTGCTGTGATTTCAATTTCCGTTGCTTGCCCTTGTGCACCACCAAGCGGCTGATGAATCATAATTTCACTATTTGGGAGTGCAAACCGTTTTCCTTTTGCACCTGATAATAATAGCAATGCACCAAATGATGCTGCAAAGCCCATGCATAGCGTTTGCACGTCTGGTTTAATTAAATTCATCGTATCCAATATGGCAAAACCTGCTGTCGTTGATCCGCCTGGACTATTAATGTATAAAAATATATCTTTCTCTGCATCTTCTGCTTCTAAAAATAATAATTGAGCTACGACACTACTCGCTACTTGATCATTTATTTCTGAACCGATAATAACAATACGGTCTTTTAATAACCTTGAGTATATATCATAGGAACGTTCTCCTAATTTCGTTTGTTCTACAACATATGGAATTGCATTCATTTTAAATCCCTCCAATAATTGTTATGCTGCTAAAAGCATACAACTGTAGGAAGAAGGTTGTTTCACATTAAATAATAAGACTGGCTGTTTAGATGGTAACTTAGTAAAATCTATTGTTGGAAGCAGTTTCGTTAATAATTCCGGTCTCTCTTCTCGAATAGACGTTACTACAACTTCCATATCGTCTGTGAATTCAACTATCTCTACCCCTTCTTCACTTACAGTTTTCAACCTATTTCTACTCCGAAACAAAGAAGCTTTTACTGCCCCTTCCGATACGGAACATACTTTAGCAATATCAGCGATACTATATTGAAAAACATCTTTTAATAATAAAATTGCGGATTGCTGTACATTTAATGAAAATAATACTTTCCCTACCATTTCATGCAAATCTGCAATTTTTTCATGGGGTTCTTCAAAAGTAATTTGGTCTCTTATTTTTTCATGAACTGATTTTGACTTTATTTGATCTAACCAACGATTTCTAGCTATTTTATATACGAGCGTCATACAAATATCTTTATTACTATATTTTTGAAGTACTTTACAAACTGTTTCTTGGGCAAGATCTTCGCCATCCCATTTATTTTTCGTTAAAAATGTACAGTATCTTTTCAACTCTCCGTATTGCTCAATTAAAAAAGTTATATTTGAATGATTCATATCGATATGATTTTTCAAAATATGAGTTACTTTTGTGCACAAAATAACCACTCCTTTTCAGCGCTTACTTAATTAACGATTCAACAAATAAAAAAGTTACGGGGCATATAAAAAAATTATGTTTATGTTCAATAATTCGCGGTCATAAATATGTTATGTACAATTTTACGTGAGGAGGAACAAATTTGCCAAAATTAACAATTGAAGGTGCGGGAACTTTTGATGTAAAAGAAGGCACAAAATTAGTATTAGCAATTGAAGATAACGGTGTAAACATACTCCATCGTTGCGGCGGAAAAGCACGTTGCACAACTTGTAGAGTAGAAATTATAGCCGGTGATTTTTGTGAAGCGAGTGCGAATGAAAAAAATGCGATGACAGAAAAAGGAATTGAAGATCATTTACGATTATCTTGTCAAATGCGTGTACATAAGGATATAGTAGTTCGTCCAGTACTTACAGCTGAAAGTTCAGGTCTTGATGCTGGACCACGTCCGGCGGAGTAAAGCGATGGATTTAAAACAGATAGCTGGTGAATATGCTGCTAACTTTGTAAAAGATGGCATGAAAGTTGGACTTGGTACAGGATCAACCGCATACTGGACGATACAAAAATTAGGTCAACGTGTAAAAGAGGGATTATCAATTCAAGCTGTCCCGACATCAAAGGAAACGGAAGCATTGGCACAGCAGCTAAATATTCCGTTGATTTCGTTAAACGACGTACAAAGTCTTGATCTTACAATTGATGGAGCTGATGAAATTGATTCTAATTTACAGCTTATTAAAGGAGGCGGTGGTGCATTACTTCGCGAGAAAATTGTAGCCTCCTCCTCGAAAGAACTTATCATTATCGTTGATGAATCAAAAGTTGTGACACGTTTAGGGACTTTTCCATTACCTATTGAAATCATACCTTTTGCATGGAAACAAACCGAAAGTAAAATTCAATCTTTAGGATGTCAAACAACGTTACGCTTAAAAAATAATGAAACGTTTATAACCGATAATAATAACATGATTATCGATTGTATATTCCCTAATCATATAGCTACTCCTTCCGATTTACACAAAAGATTAAAAATGATTACTGGTGTAGTTGAAACCGGATTGTTTGTTAATATGACTAGTAAGGCGATTATTGGAACAAAAAACGGGATACAGGAATTATAATGAACGCTGACTCTTACAGTCAGCTTTTTTATATTTTCTCGTTATTACGTAACATTATGATATACTATGAAAACAAAAGCACATCACACTAGAAAGGATTGAACAATTTGCACTCCAAACTCATAACAGAACTTACAGATTTAGAAACTGCCTTTCATATTCGAAAAGAAGTATTTGTAAAAGAACAAAATGTTCCACTTGAAGATGAATTCGATATGTTTGATGAAATCGGGGAGAAATGTAAACATATTTTAGTTTATTATAACAATCTTCCTGTTGGTACAGGTCGCATACGATTTGTTGATGGAACTGGAAAATTAGAACGTATTTGTATTTTAAACGACTATCGTAAATACGGTTTAGGAAAAATAATTATTCAAACGTTAGAAGAAATTGCTCGTGAAAAAGAATCTACAAAAGTAAAACTACACGGTCAAACGCAGGCTAAAGGATTTTATAAAAAACTAGGTTATCAAACCTCTTCTGATGTATTTATGGAAGATGGCATTCCGCATATACTTATGACGAAAATGTTATCATAATAAAAAAGGCAGTATATGAAACTACTTTATGTATTCATATACTGTCCTTTTTTATTTATAGAAAAATGAATTCTCAAGATGTCCTTTTGCATCAAAGCCCATTATCTCTTAGTTCATACCAAGGTAAATCTTACACTGTTTTCCATAATGATAAGGCATAAATCCAGTTTGGATCCCCATTTCCTTTATAACTCTGCACTGCTTCATATACTTTTCCCTCGTATAGAACTCTATCTCCTTTTTCATATGCTTTCGTTGCATCCCACTCTTCGTATGAAGCGCTTTCAGTTTTTGTAGTAATTGTGAATATATCACTCTGTACAGATTCATTTCCAGCTACATCAACAGCTTTCACTACATATTTATAAGTAGTATTAGAGAGTAAATATTTATCCATATAAGAAGTCGTATTGGATGTTGCAATTTTTTCCATTGATCCTTTTGTTTCTCTATAAATATCGTAATGGTCTACACCAATATTATCGTCAGAAGGACTCCACATTAGGTCCACACTTGACGCTGTCGTTCCCATACTATGTAATCCTTTTGGTTGTGTTGGTGCTTCTGTATCAGGAGCCTCAACTGTTGTTTTCACTGTAAGCGTTGCACTTTCTTTCGATACATTTCCAGCTGCGTCAATTGCTTTTATAGTATAAAAGTATTCTGTACTTGGTTGTAATTTTTTATCAATAAAATGAGTTCCTGGTACTGTATCAATCATCTCTCCGTTACGGAAGATTTGATACCCTTTTACCCCTACATTATCCGTAGAATCGTTCCATGCTAGTTCTATACTATTCGCTGTTATTTTTTGTGCTTGAATTCCATTTGGAATACTTGGAGCCTCTGTATCTGGTTTTACGTCATTGATGAGATTAACATCAATGACATTATAGAATGCATTTGCAGTATCAGCTACATCCCATACTGCTAAAATTACATGATATCCACTTCTATCAGTAGGTACATTGATTTTGTGAGTTAAATGATTTGAGGCTGCAGAACCATCATGTTGCACAGTTCCAATTGGTTCAAAATCTGCTCTTGTGAGCGCTTTATTTGGATTCCATCCTTTTTTTGTAATATAGTAATGCCATTTGCTCGTTAAGTGAGGCGCTGTATATTTCCACGTAAATGTATTTTCCCCGCCTGTAATTGTATTTTTAAACCAACGATCGGCAGTTTGTTGATCTAAAATACCACCAAACTTACCACCTGCAGAAGCGATTTGACCATCAACTGGGCCAGTTTGCGGGAACCCTTTTGGAGCTTCCAAACTTTGTGGTTCATACATAACACTTCCGCAGTTTACATTTAGTGCACCATAAGTTGGACTACATAAAGCAGATCGGCTGCTCGGCTTTTCAACAAAACCGTGCGCGTATGCGTTTTGAGGAATAAGTGTCGTGCCAATAATTCCAGCTGTTAATGCAACAGCTCCTAGACTTTTTTTGTTCATTTTCATATTTTGTAGTTGTTTTAAAAATTGATTCTTCATGTTCCTGTCCCCTTTTTGTTATAATTCGTAGTGTAATGTGGGCTTCGATGTAAAAGAATAACAAGAGACAATCTTGTAACGATGTATGTGTGTGTTATGCATACACCGCAGTGAAAATATATTTCATTTCTTGTGAAATATTTCACTTGATGAATATATCATGACATAGAAATCATCAAAGTATGTGCAGAAGTTGTGCAGAAATGATGAAAGCATTAGTAACACGTAAAACTATGGTTCGAATTTGCAAAACAGAATATTTAACATTTCAAAACAACGAATTCTCCGCTTCATATAAAAAAAGAGTGTCTATTTCATTTCATATAGACACTCTTCTCATGTTTACTTTTCTATTTATTATTGACCTATAAATGTAAAAATCTCATCAGCAGCTTCCTGATAGCCACCAGATTTCCGAAAAGATTTCTTCAAATTCCATGCAACTTCTTTATATGATGGATTATTTAATACAAGTTCTACACTTTCACGTAGTTGTTCTACAGTTAATTCTTTCATAGATAACTTAATCCCAGCTCCTAGATTCTCCACTTGCTTTGCGATTACTGGCTGATCTGCACTTTGCGGAATTACAATGAGTGGAATCCCGTTATATAGCCCTTCATGTGTACTGTTCATTCCACCATGTGTAATAAACAACTTTGTATATGCAAGTAGTTTCGTTTGTGGTACATAGTTTTTTACAATGAAGTTTTTAGGAATAGCACCTAAATCACTTATTTTCGTTTTATTACCAATAGACATCACAATTGTATGCTCGCTATTCTCGAACGCCTTCATACAAAGTTTATAAAAATCAAGCGCTTCATTAAAAACAGTGCCTAGCGAAATGTAAATCGGGCTTTTTTCTTCAATTGAAGTAAAATCAAAGTCTTCATTTTTTACTTGTGCAGGGATGGATGGACCTACAAATTTAAATGTTTCATTAAACATATCTCCAAAAGGCTGGAACTCTTTTATTGTATATACAATAGTAAGTGACGCTGGATTACAGAAAACTTCATATGGTGAGTTTATTTCAACACTATACTTTTCCGCAACCTCCTTAGTTAATCTTTCAAAATCATTATGTATCCTCTCCTGAACTTTCACTGGGATACTTTTAGACAAGTGATCTAACATTTGTTGAAATGATTTTTCATCTTGTGCAAAAGATGTACAGGAATTTATTGCCGGAAGCTTTAAAATTTGAGCAATTATACGGCCACAGCCAAACATCGAATCATGAATCATATAATCAAAATGTTCTCCTTCAATTTGTTCAAGAACACTTGGTATAATAACATCTGCTGTATGTAGAAGGCCATTTATTCTTTCCTGCAAATAATTTCGGCCACCGGAAAGAAATGCTTTTATAAACCTTTGGTCGTCAATTGTTCTTACAATAGCCCCTGTTTTTTCAATACGTTCTCTGAAAGCTTCTATTGAAAAATAAACTACCTCTTCTCCACGCGAAACTAATTCTTCTACAACTTGCAACGTTGGATTTATATGTCCTTCTGATCCAGCATTAATGAATAAAACACGTGCCACTTAAAACACTCCTTACTTTAAATCTTATCTATATAATTTTGCTCTTATAATTTTTCTAAATGGACTTAGCGAGCCTAAATCCAAGGTCATCTATGTAAATTACAACTGGTTTGTTTTTATCTTTGGATAAATTTGATGTATGATTCGTAATCGCATCATATAATTCCATCGTTACAACATACTTTGCAAGAAGAAACGAATTAACTTGGACTTTCCATTCTTTCTTTATTCGATCATCTCTTAATTCTACTTTTCCTGCTGGAATTTTCACCATATTAGAATCAACTAGCCTAATAAATCTATCCAATTCTATACCCCCAGGTTATTTCTTTTTATAATCTAACCATTTATAGCATTGTACTTCTCTAAAAATAGTCTTACTTCATTTGTAGATTTTAAAATAATAACATCTTTATCCTTACTCAATTGATTTAACTTCTTTAAAATTGTAGGTCGCTTCGTCTTAGGATATTCCCATATCCATTTAAAAAATTGCAAATCAAATCTTTCCTTACATCCCGCGCCCATATCCGGTCTTGTTTTATTTCGATATTGTATAACTCTTTTAAAAGCACGATAAGCACATATTGTTCTATGAATATCAAGAAAAATAATTGTATCAGCTGCGTTCATTCTTATATCCATTGTCCCACCATAATTCCCATCAATAATCCACTCATCTTCTTTAACTAATTCATTTTGAACCGTTCTTTGCTCCTCTTTCGGTACCCCTTCCCAATTCGGTTTCCAAAATAACGCATCAAGATGATGTACTTTAATATTTAATTTATTTCCTAACTGCCTTGCTAGTGTAGATTTTCCTGAACCACCAGAACCTATTAATATAATTTTTTTCATTTTCGTGCGATCCTTTCTATTGACTCTTCAATAGCCTCTTTATTAGCAAAAATCCAGAAAAACATCTCTTCATTTAACTTTAATAAATCTTTTAACTGAACAAAATAAGTAATAAATATAACTTGAATAGAAAGCATAACATACCAAATGGATTGTAGTTCTTCTCGCGTTAAAACGCCCTGCTTATTATACCCTTCAAAAATTTTACTAATGATATGTTGCCATTTCTCTCTTAATTCTTTATCACTATATAATTCACTCAAAATACTCGTACAACAATAACATAAATCAAATACTCTAATATTCTTTTCTAACAGTTCAAAATCTATAAATCCTTGAAATTCATTCTCTTTAAAGATTACATTTGATAAGTGCATGTCGCGATGAATGACTTGTTTTCGTAATGGGCGGATTGTTTCCTTGAAATTTGTATGTATTTGATTCATTTTTCGAATTACATCCTGATGAACATGCTCATTCCTTTCTAAAATAGGTAAAGCCCAACCGTATACTACCTTGTATAAATCTCTCTTTGCGAACCCATTTCCACTATCTATTGAATTAAGAACTTGATGTAGATACGCTATTTCTTCCCCGATTGTGCCTCCTAGCTCTTTCAGATTTTCTATATCTTTTATTTCAAGTACATCTCCAGCAACATATTCATACACACAATAATACTTCTCTTTGTAAAATACATACCTTTCATTATTACTCGTTTTAACTATTCTTTGTACTTTAACCCCCTTTTCCTCAAGCTGTTCTAATGCGTTTATTTCAACTAAAAGCTGTTTTATCGATCCCTTCTCCTTTAAAATATAAGATTTATTATTACAATGAATCTTTATTACATTTGCTTTTATTTCAGTAGCTTTGACATCATAATCACGAAACCAAAATTTTACAATTTCTAATATATCCCTCATAATAAATCCCCCCATTTAAACTCACTTATTTCTTCCGTAAAATCAACTCAAAAAGAAATCCTATTCCAACACCAATTGTGTAAGCCACTAAATCACTCCACAAAAATCCATAACCTAACACGAGTCCACCTAAAGTCGTTGCACGAATGCTATCTATCCATTCGGCATGGTACAATTGGCTCACTTCAATCCCGTAGCAAAACATTAAACTAATAAAAGCCAATTTCTTCGTCGCTATTTTAGGAAATAAAAATCCAAATCCAATGAAAATCATTAACGCCCATAAAGCATCACCTAAATAATCATTTAATAGAGCCGGCAGCGCAAAAGCAAATTTTCTTGAACTAAGCCCTAAAATAATAACAAGGATTGTAAACATTGCGTATAGTAATCTATTTCGTTTCGTATTCATTTCAAAACTCCTAATTCATCATTTATAACTGCAAAATAGCTAGTAAAATATAATCATTTTACTAGCTATTTATTAACTGCTTTAACAATAAGAAAATGTGGATTTGTATTTAAATAGTAATAAGATTTTTCATTTACTTCTTTCATCTTTTCAACTGGCCTCGGTTCAACCATTTTTTCTAACACAAAATAATTTGTTGTTTCATTAATAATATCTTGAAGTGACCTTCTAAAAAATTTAACTTCAATTGTAATGTTTGGTTTAACCCAAGTATCTACTAATAATTGTTTTTCGAAATAATTTTTACAAGTAAACTTTGTAAAGTCCATAAAAGGATGATGAATGGAGTATATAAATTCTCCACCTGGCTTCAGTACGCGACGAAACTCCTGAAATACTTGATTCCAATTTTCTAAATAATGAAGGGTTAACGAACTTACAATTACATCAAAAGTATGATCTTCAAACGGTAATATTTCTTGCAAGTCATGACAAAGAAACGTTGCCTTATCACCCATACTTTCCTTTGCAGCTTTTACCATTTCATAACTTACGTCAATTGCAGTAACATTTGCTCCTCTTTCTACAAATTGAGAAGTATACCATCCAGCTGCACATCCGGCATCTAGTATACTCTTCCCTTCTAATTTCTTTGGAACCATCTCCATCATCGCTGGTCTTTCATAATAGCTGTTATATGGATTTGCCACATCTAGATTTTCTTTATATGTACTCGCTAATTTATCATATGTATCTTTGATCGTGCCTTTCAATACATCCACCCCTTATACATATTAATCTAATAACTCTTGCTGCTTTCTCTTTGAAAATGATTGTAGAACTAAATCATACGACCAATCAATCATCTTATTAATTTGCACCTGTTCCACATCTTTATGTATATACACCGTATTCCAATGTTTTTTATTCATATGATACCCCGGAATGATTGTTTCTGGATACTCTTCTCTTAATCTTAGCGCAAGTTCTGGATCACATTTTAATGTAATTGTCGCTTTTTCGCCTTCTTCATGGTTCAATATCGCAAATATTTTATTATTTAGCCTCATACATGTTGCATTCCAACCATCAGGAGAATCTTCTGTCGCTTTTCTTTTCGATAAACAATACGCTCTTGTCGCAATCATTCTAATTGTCACCTCTTATTCTTTCACTATTTGATTACGGTGCATCACAATTTGTTGCGTCACTTGAAATTGCTGTTGACCATAAAACTTTATAAGTTTCTCTCCACAAAATAGGCTCACAATATTGATATGAGATATCTCTTCAAGCAACATTGTAAGCATCTTCTCACCAATACTTTTATTTCTTACACTCTCATGGACAACAACATCTTCTAAGTACGCTCGAAAAACACCATCTGAAACAACTCTAGCAAAACCAATTAACTCATTTTCTTTCCATACCCCAATTGCTATACTGTTTTTTAACATTTTTTGAATATCGATTTCTTTTCTTTCTGGCCACCAACCGACAGAATCGTAAAGCCTCTTTAATTTTTCTGAACAGATTGGTTTCTCATCTTGTAATTTATACGTATACATTTTCTTTCTCCCATTTAACATGATATAAATTATTATAAATGATTTTATAAATTTATAATATGGATTTTACAATTGCAATATAAACAATTTTCTAATACCTTTCCTATCCCCTCTATTAAGTTATATTATTTCAAATTAACGAATTTATGGAAATACAAAACAACTAATAAAATATTTACCTATTAAACTTTGAATTACTTGTAAGAAATGGTAAAGTTAATAAGGTAAAAAATACATTAAGTGAGGCGATTTTTTGAAAAAGTTTAGTTTATTACTAACAGCATTTGTCATGATTTTAACATTGTTCATTCCAAATCTTACAAGTGCTAAAGCTTTCCCAGATGTCCAATCTAATCATTGGGCAATTAAGGAAATTAACTATTTATCGGATAAAGGTATCATTAATGGTACGCCAGAAGGAACTTTTAAACCGGGTGATGATGTAACTCGTGGACAAATGGCCTTAATGCTAGATTTATCATTAAAATTAGAAAAACCATCTAGCTATAATCATATTTTTTCCGATGTAGCCAAAGGTATCTATTACTATGATTCTGTACATAAGTTAGCACATAATAACATTGTACAACGTGAAACAAACTATTTCCCTGACCGTTCATTAACTCGTGCAGAAATGGCAGTAGTTTTAGTTAAAACTTTTAATTTGCAACCTACAGGTGCAGACGTCAATTTCCCTGATGTTCCATCTACTCATTGGGGTTACAATTATGTCAAAATTTTAGCTCAAAATAATATTACAGCTGGGTTTCCTGATGGTACATTTGGTCCAGACGTAAAAGTAACTCGTGAACAGTTCGCTGCATTTTTAGCTCGTGTATTAGAACCTAGTTTCCGTCCGGCTCTTCCTAAGCCTAAAGGAGAGTTAGAAGTTCATTATATAAATGTCGGACAAGGTGATGCGACGTTTATTAAATCTCCAAGTGGAGAAACGATTCTTATTGATGGTGGAAATAACGGGAAAGGTAAAGTAGTAGCAAACTATTTAAAAGGATTAGGATTCCAAACTATCGATTATATGATTGCCACTCATCCTGATGCTGATCATGTAGGTGGATTAGATGAAGTACTTTATGCTATGAACGTAAAAAACGTTTACGCACCTAAAGTAAGTCATACGACACAAACGTTTAAAGACTTTTTAACTGCAGTAGCTAACAAAGGGTTAACTATTAAAGAAGCGAAGTCTGGAGTAACTTTACCAATCAATGGTTTAAACTCACAATTTTTAGCTCCTGTTAAAGAATACGGTAACGATCTAAATGAGTGGAGTGCTGTATTAAAAGTAACACATGGCAGCAAATCTTTCTTATTTACTGGTGATGCTGAATCTAAAAGTGAAAAAGATATGGTTGCAACGTATGGTTCCGGCCTAAAATCCGATGTATTAAAACCTGGCCATCACGGAAGTAAGACATCTTCTTCTCAGCTATTTTTAGATGCAGTGAAACCAAGTATCGCTGTAATCAGTGCAGGTGCAGGTAACCGATATGGCCATCCTACTCAAGAAACTTTAGCAAAGTTAAATGCAATGTCTGTTAAGGTATATAGAACTGATTTAAATGGAACTGTAATTATTAATAGTGATGGTTCTAACATTTCTGTAAGAACGGAGAGATAATTATGAAGAGAGGTATTATTGACCGTTTTGAAGGCGAACTAGCAGTTATTGAAGTGAATAACGTAACAATTGATGTACCTAAATCCAAACTCCCTTCCACTGCAAAAGAGGGTGATGTTCTTATAATAGAGGATGATACGTATACAATTGATAAGGATGAAACAGATACAAGAAGACGTGAAATACAAGATTTAATGAATAAGCTATTTGAATAGTAAAAAAAGAAAATCCTTGTAATACGAATCGAACTATTTCTTCGCATAATTGCATCAGATTGATTAGTTTCTATAAACTAAAAAAAGCATCGCCTTATTGGCGATGCTTTTAAAAAACACTTTTCTCGCAAAACACGAATACTATAACCTCTTCTCTAAAAAGTGTTGACTATGCCCTTTAGGATGATCTTCAACAACACCATATTCTCGGTAGCCATGCTTTTTATAAAACTCTGGCGCTTGAAAACTAAATGAATCTAATAATATTAATCTACAACCTTTTTCCTTCGCAATATCTTCAATTTTATGTAATAGTTGACTACCATAACCATCATGACGAACTGAATCATCAACCCATAAAAAATCTATATGAAGATGATAAAAATACATCGTTCCTGTTACCCCGCCAAAGATTTTCCCAGCCTCATCTTTCAGAACAAAACTTACTTGTTCCATCGGCTGTTTTGCTTCATCTGTTAAAATAGACATGTTATATTGAATGACTTTATTCTTTATATATTCTCCTTCTATGCGAGTACCATTCTCTATGCGTTTCATATATCTCTTCCTTTCAACTTAGTAAGCTACCTCTCATTTTTACTTTTCCTTTTTAACATACTAATAAATACGAAACCACCATAAATAACAAAGCATGAAAAGCCAATTATACCTGGTACAGAAACATAGCCTATTCTTATGTAACTTATAACTGCAAAACAAGCGATAGACAGTAAAATAGATGGCCAAAATAAAAGAGCTGTTTTTCTTCGTCTCTCTTTCTTCTCAGAAACACGTGTACCAAAAAGTAATACAATACAAATGAGGATCGCTGCAAAATAAATAGTATCTAATGACAAATTGTGATCGTATAGTGCGATACCCACTTCAAGAGCAATAATCGTTACAATTAACATAATGATTGTTGATGTCTTTAAGTTTCTTTTCAATTACTCACTCCTAGCATGATGCTTTCACTATATTCTTTGTATATGTACTTCAAAGCTACTGCAAAAGCTTCATCTACCTCTTTATTTTCACGTCGATTAGGTAAATCTTTTCCCCCAATAACATAAAGAAACGGGAATTTGTTAAATATTCCTATTATACCAATATTTATTGCAGCTGAAGATAGTCCACCTGTCATATGAGCTAAGTGATATGAATGTATTCCTTCATATTCACCTTGCTGTCTTACCATGCCGCTAATAATTGGTTCCCATAATTCTGCTTCTGATTTATAACCTTGAAAAATATGTACTAAAAGTGAAAGAACTTCATTTAATTCTCCAACATTTTTCTCATCTCTAGCGTCCTCTTGTATATGAATTTTTGAAAAATACGTTTGGACATACATTTTCACAGCATCCCATCCACCACAGTACATTACAACTGACTGTGCAACGTAACTATCATGACATGCTATCATCACTTCTACTGCTTTACTAAGTGTTAAATTCCTTCTTCCTTGTAAATGTGGATACAACTGCGCACTATCTTCATTTGGATTAAATTTAACATGATGAAGTATATCATGCCAATTACGTTTATTTTCCTTCACCATTTGCGCTACTACAAATCCGATTACTACTTTTGCTGCCGATGCTAACGGAATATTTAATTCACTATTATATGAAGCAACTATACGATTACTTTTTGCAGAATAAATTGCTATCCCAACATGATCAGATTGTATCTCTTTCATTTTTTGAATGACAGTTTCCATTTTCATTCCTCATTTCATATCGTTTTATCACCTTTAATCATTCAATATAGAATGTAAAAACCCCTTTTTTGCAGATTAAATAGGCTTTTACAATAAAAAAAGGTAGCATGAATTACTCCTTGCTACCTAAAAGATACATGTTTACAAAAAATCTCTATTCTTCTAAAGGATTTTTAGGACCATTAAGCTCCAATTGATAAAAAGCTAAATCTAGCCATTTATTAAACTTATAACCAGCCTTTTTAATCGTCCCAGCATGAACAAATCCATAGTTTTCATGTAAGGCAATACTTTTCTCGTTTTCCGCATCAATTCCAGCAATTAAAGTCATATATTCTCTTTCTTTGGCAATTGTGATCAATGCTCTCATCAAAGAAGTTCCAATCCCACATTTTCTATATTCCTTATCAACATACACAGAATGCTCAATTGAATATTTGTAGGCAGGCCAAGCTCTAAACGGACCGAATGTCGCAAATCCTACTACTTTATTATCTAGTTCGTATACAAAAATCGGATAACCATCAGCCTTTTTTTGTTCATACCAATCTATTCTATTTTCAAGGGTTACGGGTTTATACGTATATACAGCAGTTGTATTCAGTATCGCATCATTATAAATATCTAAAATGTATATTACATCTTTTTCCGTTGCTTCCCTTATCATCGTTTTCTTCCTTTCATATACGTTCTCTTTTTAACTACCTATTTGTTACACGAACACTAGCTTTTCGAAAGCCATCATAAATGTTTAATGCAGCAGATAAAACGTAAATGAGAATACCCCCACTAATTAGCCACTTTTTAAGTTCTTCCGGAGAAATAGTGAACACATTTGCCACAAACGTAATAAATCCATCGGTAAATATGTGCGGATTTACTACAATTATAATGAATACTATCGTTCCAGCTATTTGGAGAATAGCATTCCCGATTGCCAATCTTTTTGTCCATTGTCCCTGTACTAATTTATAAAGAGATATCGCTATTTCAAAAACAATTATCATCACAACGATTGGCCAATACTGAAGTAACACATCTTGATTAAACGTTGGCGCGACAAACTTCAATCCACTTTCCGTACCACTGTATACGCCAACGAGATGATTCGCATAAAAATAAAGTGTAGCCCATATTGCCGTCCACATTAACCCTCCAAAAACTTCAAACTTGGAGATTGCTTTTTTCTTCGGAATGTGCGAAATGTTTTTCAAATCATCTGGCGTCCACTTTTTTAAACTTGTCGTCAACGGCTCAGTATCTTTGTTTTTATCCGTTCTTTCTAAAATAGCAAATACGAGTGTTAACCAGAAAAATACATGGAGGGCTACTTCAAAAATTTCTCCAATGCCTTTACCTATTACTTGTAAAATAACATTTAATACTGCTTGATCACCAGTATAACTTAAAAAATTTTCTGCAACCATTGCAATGAGGGCGATAACGGCTGCAATTGGAATGATCATTTTTAATAATGTCGTATATACATCAAAATAACGCGGTCCAATTAAATGCATCGGTCTATCCAAATATCCATTAGCTAATGAAACCGGACTCCCCAATTTTTCAAGAACTCTTTTTTCATCATCTTCATTATAATCATCAGGCAACATATCCTCAATTGTTGACCGTAGCTCAAGAATAATATCTTCACGATTTTTTTCAGGTAATCTCTTCGCTACTTCCTCGACATAAATATCAATCAAATTCATTCTTGTCCTCCTCCTTTAATAAGTTATGAAGTTCTTTCGAATCCTTTATCCATTCCTTTCTCAACTGCTGGAATATTTCTAATCCGTATTCACTTAAAACATAATATTTACGAGGTCTACTCTCTGTTTTATCCCAACTACTCGTCACTAGCTCTTGCTTTTCTAACCGGCGAAGTAGTGGATATAAAGTACTTTGATCGATTACGATTCCTGATTTCTCTAATAATTGGACAAGTGAATATCCATACTGCGGCGTTCTTAATTGGCTTAAAACTGCTAATGTTAATGTACCTCTTCTTAGTTCAGTAATTAACGAATTTAATAAAGTATCCATGTATTCACCTCATTTTCATTACTATATGTCATACAGTATATGTTTTATACTATGTGTCGTACAGTATTAGTGTGACAAAAACAACAATATTTTACCAAAAAACGGATAATAAAAAGCACAAATTTGTAATTTGTGCTTTTCTAGCTTACTTATAACACGCTTAACTTTGTAACTCTGGTAATATAAATTCCCCTTTTTCCTTAAGCAATGGAACAACATCTATAATTGCATCTATATTAATTGCTCCGTAAACATGCGGATATTCTTGGCCGTTAGAAGCAAGTTCATATTTTATTTCTGCTTTTAACAGAGTTTGATCAATTGTTAGTAATAAAACTTCTTCTTCATGACTAAAATGTTTTTCTGCGACTTTTAAAGCTTGTTCAAAAAACGAACAATGAATAAATCCCTCTTCTTTTAATGAGGCTTCATTAATTTCTCCATTTATCTTTGCGATTCCCCAATTTCTTTTCGTTATTACTTTTGTAATCATTGTTATTCTCTCCCCGAACCTTTATATGGAAAAACAAGAGGTCCTTCTTTTTGTTACTAGAAAAGCCTCTTGCGTTTCATTTTTATTTTAATCCGTTAATTAAAGGCGATGCTTCCCCACTATGGAAAATCCATAAATCATGAAGTGATCTCGTACATCCGACATATAGTAACTTCGCATCGTGTTTTGTATTTTTGTAATGTTCTTCATCAACATCAATGAGTAGAACAGCGTCAAATTCTAGCCCTTTTGCCAAGTATACAGGTACTACTGAAATACCACCTTCATATTTACTTTGATCTGCTTCAATGACGTTTACAGCTACTCCTGCCTTTGTTAATTTCTCATATATATCGCGACATTCATCGTCTGTTCTTCCTATTACCGCAATTGTTTTCACATCATCATTTTGTAAATGTTTTAACGTCTTCATAATCTCATTAAATTGATCTTCTGCTTGAATTACTTTGACCTCTTCACCACTACGAAAAACTGGTGTCGCAAGCCCTACTGGAATCTCGGCGTTTTTAATTATTTCGTTCGCAAATTCAATAATTTCTTTTGTAGAACGATAGCTCCTCGTCAGTTCATAATAGCCTGTTTCTTGGAATACTTCCTTAAAAGCACTCCAATCTTCAATCCCTTGGTAATCATAAATCGCTTGAGATAAATCACCTAATATAGTGAAAGAATTACCTAATGTAATTTCTTTTAATACATAAACTTGGAATGGTGAGAAATCTTGCGCTTCATCAATAACGACGTGATGAAATTTCTGCCCGATTTCAATACCTGTTATGCGATGATGTATGTAAATTAAAGCGGGTAAATCTTCTACATACACTTCTTTTTTACGACAACTCTTCTCAGTTTCTTTCACAAGTTCCTCGGGTAATACTTCGAGTATTTCTTTGCTTTTCAATATTGAACTATATATTGAAAGCGAGCTCATTTTCGGCCAAAACTTCATATAACTGTTCAATCTCTTTGTCGCTTCTTTTTTTAATAATTTCTTCTCATTTGTTTCGCCATACTTTTTTAGTTCAATTTCAATCCAGCGCTTCATTCGGCCAACTAAACGTTCTCTTCTTTTCTTTAATGGATAATGTTTATACTCAACTTGCATCCATTTTTTTATATCTTCCACTGGAATAACAGCTTTATCCCATGCCTCAAAATTACTTGTTGGCACTAGTTCTTTTTCAAATTGAACCATTTGCTCTTCAATAAAGGACTTAAATTCTAGCGTACCTTTCAATTTACCAAGCATAACCTTTCTTTCATCACGATTAATAGAAAATGCTTCTTTCAACTTTTCTTCTGTCTGCTTCAGTTTCACCGAATCATCTAACGTACGTAATGCCCAGTCCGGAAATGTTGTTTGACTAATATTCCCGACACCTAATTCAGGAAGCACACTCGAAATATAGTCTAAAAACAAACTATTCGGAGCGAATACAATCATTCTTTCAGCTTCTAGTTGCTCACGATATTCATAAATTAAAAAAGCAAGGCGATGTAAAGCGATTGTTGTTTTACCGCTTCCTGCAACCCCTTGAATAAGTAATGGCAAGTTTCTTTCCGCACGAATAATATCATTTTGCTCCGATTGTATCGTCGAAACAATATCCTTTAGTTTATTATCTTTATTCTCACCTAATCGATATAGAAGAAAATCATCGGCATGCGAGACATCTTCATTTCCTTTTACATATGTATCAACAACACGTTCTAATTCTCTTTTTCGAATAGAGATGTTTCGCTTTAAATAAACATCACCTTCTACTAATCCGTCTGGTGATTGATAAAATGCTAGTTCATCACCGCCGGTAAATGAATAAAACATACTTGCGACAGGTGCCCGCCAATCAATTACAATTGGCTTCATCGTATCTTTATCTGAAACACCAACTTTACCGATGTAAATCGGCATAACTTCTTCCTTGCCATCCTCTTGAAAATCTAATCTACCAAAGTACGGTTCTTGTACCCCAATACGTAAGTTTTGTCTATTAGACTCCCTCATACTTTCAAGAATTTGCTCTTTAAAATCATCGCCGTAATAAACTGGAATTTTTTCGAGCTGTTCTAATTGATCATCCATCGTACGTAATGTATCTTTCATTTTTTGTAACTCTTCTTCAAAAATGTTGTTCATTTGATGATTCCCTCCTGTCCGTTCTAATTTTTCAGTCGAAATATAATTGTATTAAAAATCCAATTATAAAGTCAAGGACTTAATTTGTTTTTTCTGAAAAAACTTACTTTTCACCTTTCTAATATTGAAATTCCAATGAGATTTTTACATGATAAGAATATATAACATCTAAATCATACAACTACACATATAATAAAGTGGTTTATACAAAAGCCGCTATTTTCTATTGATTAAAAGGACTTTATACTATCTAACTAAGTTTCCCTTACATACTCTCCAGCTTCTTTTCTAGTTATCTATTATTTCATTGATAAAACACCCAAGGTCACAAAAGTCAAAAATAAGAGTAAAGGAGTCTATTGAAAATGACTGCTACCAAAAGAAAAACCCTTAAGTTACATTTACTTATTTTTGTGTTCATTGTATTGGCAAGTGGCTGGATTGGCGTAATTCTAGATTCTTTTCTAACAGATCAGCCTGAAGGAAACTCTTTAGGCATGGGACTGTGGCTAATATTACCTTTCCTCTCATGTATTTTCCTTAGAGTTATTAGCCGAGATTGGAATGATTTTGGTATAAAACTAAATTTGAAAGCAAACTTTAAATGGTACTTCGTTGCGATACTAATTTATCCGTTCGTTACAGTAATAACGATAAGTTTAGCACTTATTTTTGGAGTAGCTAACATAACTAGTTTTGAAATATATTCGTTATTGTCACTCATATTCATGTCTACTATTGGTAACTTTATTAAAAATATTTTTGAAGAGTTTTCATGGCGCGGTTATTTAACTCCTAAGCTCATTGAACTAAAGTTAAACGATTGGTTTATTTATATTATTTCTGGTTTAGTTTGGGCTCTTTGGCATGCCGCTTATTATTTAGTTTTTTTACCAAATGAATATTTCGAATCTATTTCAAGGTTACATATGCTTTTATCAGGCTGTCTACTTATGGTTTCTTGGTCTATTATGTATGTTGAAATATATAGACTTACAAAGTCAGTATGGCCATGCGTTATCATGCATGCAATTGAAGATGCCGTTCCTACTGTTTTAGTTACAATAACAGGGATTATTACACTTACTAACAGCAGTGATTTTTGGTTAAACCCTATTAGCGGAGTCGTTGCTACTATTATATTTCTTGGAATTGGGATCGTACTAAGATCTATAAGAATAAAAAAAGAACGACAATTAAATACGAAAAACAGTCAATGATTCACACTATAAAAGCACAAAAAGAGTAAGGAATTAATCCCTACTCTTTTTTTACTTTTATTCGATATGATAAACATTCATTTAAAGACGCTTGCTCTTTATATTTCCTCTCTTCAAAGTCATACGCTCCTCCTGGGAAAATCCCAACTATACTGAAACCAGCCTCCGCACATAAATTACTAATCTCATCTATCGTATAGCAACGTAAAGATTGTGTCACGATATCATTTGAAGAATCCTTTTCCCACCAGTGGTCCAGCATCCTAGCATTTTCACTATCATATTCATATTTTCGCATTGCAGAATAAATCGGCATTTCTTGTCCATTTGCTTTTTCCCAATATAATGGTTGATAAATATCAATAAGTGCACACCCATCATCTTTCAACCAATTATGGATTCGTTTTAATAAAACCAATTGTTCTTTATCTGTCCCTACACCAAATCCATCTAAATAACTAACAACATCAAACTTTTCTTCAAAGTTAATTTCATAAAAATCAGCGCAATGAATCTCAATATCACTAGTAGAATGTTCTTTAGCAAACATAACTAACTCTGGTACAAGCTCAACAGTAGTCATTTTTACATCCAAATTAGACATCGCTCTTGCAAAACCACCATTTCCAGCTCCTAGTTCTAACATCGTTTGAAATGGATATCCAATTTGTTCTTGTACTTCTTTCGCAACTTCCTGCAACCAATTTTCATTTTTTATATCATAGCTTAGTAATTCAAATTGTTTTTTATAAAATTCTTTTACATTTAATTCGTTCATTATTATTCTCCTCCTGTACGTTATTTTTCTACTACAGGTGAGAAACTAAATTTCTGATACCCATGAAAAATCCTCCTTTTGATTTCCCTATATTTACATTTTATCTAAATAATAAGAATTTTTAAAGTATCAAAAATAAAAGAGCAGATAATGGACAATTCCACTATCTGCTCTATGGCTGCTATTATTTCCCTTGTTGATACTTCAACCAATCACCAGAAATGATAACTTTCTTTAGCATATTTTTATCTTGAGCGATATACACATATGCCTCTATTTCCCTATCACCATCAAATACTATTTGTGTGATTCGTTCATATAAATCCGTCTCTGCATTACCTGTATATTCTTCTAGTTCGTCTAACTTACGCAATATGTCATCATTTACTTCATAAACTTCTCCATACACCTTTTCTTCATTCGAATAAGTCATCGCCGGATACCCTTCGTTTGTATCAAATAATCCCCCATACGTCCATGCTTCGTCTGCAATGCATATTGCACCTTGCATAAAATGAGCATTCGATTGCTTTTTTCTTAACGTGCCATATACAAAAACGTGATGCATAAATCCCTATCCCCTTTTACATGTCTCTACTTTCTAATTTGTAAATAAGCACGAATCATAAAGTAACTCACTTCATTCGGAAGTTGTTCTTTAATCGATTTCAGACCACCATCAGCATTTTGCACAGCAGTTTCAATCAGTTGTTCGTATTCTGCAGGAACAAAACTGTTCCAGTCTACTTCCATTCCATCTTCAAAACAACGAATTAAATGATTTTCAATCGTTTGTCTTGATAATCCACGTTCTTTCGCAATTTCAGCTAGATTAATACCTTGTTTATACATTTCATACGTTTCCAAATGAGAATTTGCTGAAGCTTTCCCTGATTTCTTCCGCTCTGTCACCACTTCTGTTTTAATAGTTTCAGCATAGTTTGGGTTTTCATCAATAAAGTGCTGAACTGCTTGTAAGAAGTGCGAACCATACTTCACAAGTTTGTGTTCACCAATCCCTTTTACAGTTAAAAGTTCAGAATCGCTTTGCGGCATTTTTGCGCACATATCTTTCAACGTTTGGTCAGAGAAAATAACGAATGGAGGTACACCTTCTCCTTGTGCAATTTCTTTACGTACTTCACGAAGTACTTCAAATAAAGGATGATCTTGAACGATTTGTCTTGTCTCTACTCGTTCTTTACGTAATACATTCTCTTTACCTAGTAACACTTCTTTCCCTTTTTCCGTCACTTTTAGTGTCGGGTAAGTACCATGTTCAACTGCAATTAATTCGTCTGAAATTAAAAACTCAATAAATTCACTCACTTCTTTTACACTACGATTTGATAAAAGTCCGTAAGTTGGCAAAGTATGAAAATTAAATTCAATGACTTTCTTATTTTTAGATCCAGTTAGTACTTGTGCAATCATTTGTTTACCAAATCGTTGGTTCGTCCTAATCATACAAGATAAAACCATTTGCGCTTCTCTCGTCACATCGATACTTTCTCGGTCGTCTGTACAATTACCGCAGCGGCCACAATCTTCTTTTGGTTCTTCTCCAAAGTATTGCAAAATAAATGATTGTAAACATTGTTCTGTATGACAGTAGTCAGTCATATTTTGCAGTTTTTCAAGTTCATTTGAAAAACGAGACTCTCCTGTCGATTGATCAATTAAAAAGCGTTGTACTTGTACATCTTGAGAAGAATAAAGCAATATACATGCACTATCTAATCCGTCACGGCCAGCACGTCCTGCTTCTTGGTAATAACTTTCCATATTTTTTGGAAGTTGATAATGGATAACGTAACGAATATTCGATTTATCAATACCCATCCCAAACGCAGATGTGGCTACCATTACACTCACTTCATCACGTAAAAAGAGTTCTTGTTGCTCATTTCGATCGTTATCACTCATACCGGCATGATATTTTGATACAGAAACTCCCGCTTTCATTAAATCCTCATACAACTGATCAACTACTTTTCTAGTAGCTGCATATATAATCCCAGATTCCTTTTGATTTTGACGAATATAATCCGCTAAATATGCATTACGATCTTGTCCTTTAATAACAGAAAATGATAAGTTCTCGCGCTCAAACGTTGTCATAATCGTGTTTTCTTGATTAATTCCAAGCGTGTTGCAAATATCATCACGAACTTGTGGTGTTGCCGTAGCAGTTAATGCTAATACGAGCGGTTTTTCTGGAAGATAATCTAATATACGGTGTATATGTAAATAGCTCGGACGGAAATCATGTCCCCACTGCGAAATACAGTGCGCCTCATCAATGGCAATCATCGGGATTTTCATATCGATCAGTTGGTCAACAAATTCCATTGAATCAAGTCGCTCTGGCGCTACATAAAGTAACTTATAATGGCCCTGTTTCGCTAATTGAATTCGTTGATTCGCTTCTGTAATCGAAATAGAACTATTAATATATGTAGCTGAAATACCATTTTGTACTAATGTATCTACTTGGTCTTTCATAAGTGATATTAAAGGCGATATAACTAACGTTGTTCCTTCAAATACTAATGCGGGAATTTGATAACAAATTGACTTACCACCACCTGTAGGCATAATACAAACTGTATCTTTCCCATCTAATACATTTTTAATTGTTTCATCTTGTCCTCTTCGGAATGACGAATAACCGAAATAAGACGCTAAAAGTTCTTGTGCTTTTGTAAACAAAAAAGAGTCACCTGCTTTTCTTTATCTTTCATCTACTCCTATTATATCATCTCTTATGCGTCATGAAAGTGATGAATACATGACTAACGTCTTGCTTTTTCATTATTTTATGCTTCTTTACGTTTTAGAGATTGATTAACAACTATAACGAATTTCTAAATAAATACACATTTTATTAATTCTCCTTGAATACTACTAATCTTATACATATGAATTCAGGAGGTTACTATATGAAGCACCATAATATTAGTTTCATCAAACAGAAAGGCGTATCGAACCAACCCCAATTCTCAAATAATGAAGCGTGGAAATATGAATCATACTATAAGTACCAACCATTATTTTCTTATAGAAAGCTTTTTCATTTTCTTTCTCAACTTTTTAAACGTTAATACACGTGCGAAATAGATCGTTCATAATCATTTTCTCAATATGAACCTTATAGACTTAATACAATACAGTTGTTAACATATGAAATATTCTGTTTGATAACCCCCTTAAGTTGACCTGTTTATATAAGCGGGTCTTTTATTATTATTATATATTTCATAACACTATTAGATGTAATTATAAATCTTATCGCCATTTTATAATCTTAATCCACTCACTACAAATGGTGATAATCACAAAAGGTAAAATATAAATGCTTAACATTTAATTATCTAATTCTTTTTTCTCAATACACAAAACGAATTTCACTTGTTACTATAAAGGTACTCCAGATGAGTTTTTGCTCATCGACATTATCTAGTGAAAGGGATCTGCCGCGGGAAGCAGGTCCCTTTCACTTTATTAAAGACTCACTTTCAATTGGACACATTTACCAGGTTTTTTTAATAGAATTTTATGATAATATTACGTAGTCGAGTCCGACATCTCGGCAATACCCTTTTGAGGCTCTGCAACTTCCCTTGCAGAGCCTCTTTTACTTTATATTCAATTTATTTATATATAACGCAATAAAATTCCTCATCTTTTTCCATATCAATTTCTGAAAATAAACGAGGACACGTAACTAATTATAAATTCCCATCATACTTTGAGTTATACATGTTCAAAGGAGTGTTACCGTTTATGTATTCTTATTGGCAATCGTATTACTCCCCCTATCATAACCATTATCTACACTTTGATACATCTGTACGTAATTACAGAATTAGTAAAAATGAGAACTTTTTAAAAGGTTATATGCGTTCCTTATGGGAACAACATGTCGCTTGGACGAGATTAGCTATTATAAGTATTGTCTTTCATTTACCAGACGTAAACGTTACAGTTAAACGGCTTCTTCAAAATGCAACACATATGGGACTATCTCTTGAACCATTCTATGGTGAAGATGCAGTAAAAAAATATAGTGCATTAATTAAAGACCACTTAGTAATTGCAGCAGATCTTGTTAAAGCCGCAAAAGCTGGTGACCAAAACGCAGCTGTCGCTATAGAGAAAAAATGGTACGCTAACGGTGATGAAATTGTAGCGTTTCTTACTAGCATCAACCCATATATACAAAAAGAAGAATTTACACAAATGTTTTATGAACATCTAGCATTAACAAAAGCAGAAGCACTGGCATTTCTAAATAAAGATTATGAAGCAGGAGTAAAATTGTACGATAAAATTGAAAAAGAAGCTTTAGAAATGTCCGACATAATAACAAACGCAATCGTAAAGCAATTCCCGCAAGTATTTCAATAACAATAAGTCGATTTGAAAACCAAATCGGCTTATCGAACTTTCTAGCAATGATATTTCACCTGTCCTCTTTACATTTAACGTATATCGATATATTTTATTAATATCCGTTTTTTATAGGAGGAAATAGTTTGATTAACGCCATTGGTCTCGTATTTATACTTACAAATAAACATGAGAAAAAGAAGAAAGTTTATCTAAATGAAAAATTCGCATTAATAGACATTATTGATTCTAAAGAAGTAATTGATGATGAAGGAAACTCACTAGTAGAACTAACATGTAAATACAGTATATATTTAGATGAAAAATACTACTGTAAATCTCTTGATGATTATACTGGACAAGTCTTTCCTTTCTTAAGTGCTAAAATAGGAAAAGGAATTCTCAGAAACTTAAATTATTATTTTTCTTACGTTGATGTATACGATAAAAAACCACCGGTTAAAGAAATTAGACCACTTATGAAACAAGTAACGAACAGATAGCAAAAAATACAAAAAAGAAAGCATCTAACTCTGGATGTTTTCTTTTTTATTGAAAACTCATCAAATTTCATCCTCTTCTAAAAGTATGTATCCAAGCATATTTTAAATTAAAAACATTGGAGGATTAGACTGAATGAAATACTCAGAAACTATTGTAAGTAAACGACTACGAACGCTTAAAATGACGGGTATATTTTTCATGCTAGTATTAATAGCATGGATTGGATATACAAAATTACTTTATGAAAACGGATTTCTTCAAGAAAAAAAGAATTCAGTAGAAGTAATGAATACTAGCATTACAGGAGAAATAGAGCAGCTTTTTCATATCAACTTACAAGGCTATCGAAAAACGAACCTTGATGCTGTTATAGAAGCAAGTAAAACAGATCCAAGCGAACTATCCCTAATTGAACTAGTCAACAAATCCTGCTCGCGAGATTGCATAGGCGAACCAGTCACATATGTAAACTCAAACAATGGATATATCTTTTATAAGGAATCTAATGGAACTAATGTAGCTATAACGATTAAAAAGAAAGACACATGGTTAATTGTAAAGAAATCTGTTCAACATGGAATATAATCACCCAAAAAAGAGTACGTATCGTACTCCTTTTTATTATTAATACCCTTCCTCTTCATGCCTACAATGGCATTTCGCTTTTGTTTTACAATGACATTTTTCACACTCACACTTCGGTTTCTCTTTGCAACAACACTCGTGAAAATCATTGCGTTTACATCTATATCTCCCAAACATCAAATCATCCCAAAATTTTTTACAATCTTGAAAATGTCCACAATGACAAGTATTTCTCATAAATATGCTTCCTCCTTGATAGAATGCATCATATTCTATGTTTGAAAGTATACAATGGCTTGTTTGTTAATCTATTTTCTCCATATTATAAGTAGAGTTAAAAGATTACATATAAATAAAAAACCGTCACATGACGGCTTTTTATTTAGCAAACTATTCTTTTGTATAAAAATATTTAAGTCCTTTAGCATCTAACCACGCTGTCGCTCGATCTAATTCATTCCCTTGGCGATATGCTGTTTCAAATCTAACTAATCCTTGTTTATCTCCATATGAGATAATACGAGATTCATACCCAAGAGCATCCATCATTCCTAACATTTCTACTACTAATGCTGTACCAAATTCATACGTAACAACTTTACTAAATTTATTCACTATAATTCCAACTCCTTCTTGTTTTGTCGATTGTTCAATAGTTTGATTAGTAAACCAAACTAACGGTTTATTTCCCATTAACTTATTTAAATCACATTTTCCTATACCGGCTACATTCCCTGTTTCTGTGTATTGCCAAATATCACATGGGTAGGCTGGTTTGTTACCACCATAACGAGGAATCCATACAAAATCACAATTGACATTTGCCATTCCAAATGGATCATACATATGATGAGCAATATATAAACCAACCTTCTTAGCTCCTAATCTGCGTAATTCATCAATAAAAGCTTGTGCACCCACTCTCATATCGTTCATTGTTTTTACTTCTACGTCAGCTACCCAAACTGTTGCATTTTTATCACCACGGTTCCAAAAGTCTCTCGCCTCTATCCGTGCATCCTCTACTGAAACGAAACGACAGAACGCATAATTACCAAACGGAATATTTTTTGCTTTCATTGCTTGTACATAATTTTTATATAAAGGATCTATATAATTTGAACCATCTTGCACACGTGCAATTACAAAATCTAATTGTGGTGCTGCAATATCCCAGTTAATGTCGCCATTCCATTTCGAAATATCTACAATATAACCCATTATTTAACATCTCCTTTTTCATTATTATATTCAAAGCTTGTTTTTTTGCTATTATCATCTAATAAATAGTATGAGAAGTATTGTATTATTTAGTAATAATTTAAAATTCGGCTTATGTATTGAGAAAATAAAATATTATTACAGGTTTAATAAGTAAAGACTTACAAAGCTCTAAACTATAATCAGTAGGAGGCCACAAGCAGTACAATTCCCAGCTAATTTCTTAGCTTCATCCGAATTTTGAGGTATGAATTTTACTGCCCATTAAAGCGGGATACACAAAACCACCTTTCTGACAGGTGGTTTTGTGTACTACTTTACATATACATTATCCATATTTATAGTTACATAATTATTAATTACTTAATATACTTGTTAGCTAAAAATAAGACAATTTTTAGTTTTTAATCAAACTAATTTTCGTTTTATCTCAAGTACTCATAGTACCATTTACGTGCATCTAACCAAGCTGTAAATTTATCGATATTTCCGGACGGATAGCCATTCGTTATAGCATAACCAATGCCATCTTTCTGAACGACAATTTGTCCATCAATACCCGCATCAACCATCGCCTGAGCCAAAGCTTGTAAATTGCTAAATGCTACACCACCAGTTTTTACTTTGAGCAAGTCCGTTGCACCTCCTCCTGTTTGTCCTGTAAGAGCAAATACAATAGAATTAGCGATTTTATCAACATTCCATTTTGCCATGTCGGATTCATTATCAATAAATCCTAATTCAATAAGAATAGCCGGTGCCTTCGTTCCATTTAATACCGCTAAATCTGTACGTTGTTTCGCACCTCGATCACGCCATCCAATATCTTTTGCTAGTTGAGCTGATATTTTAGCCGCCAAATCTTTCTGATCATAATACAAAACCTCAACACCCTGTCCATTTCCATCACTTGCATTAAGATGAAAAGAAATAACTAAATCCACAGCATGGGAATTGCTATTCCGAATGATATTATTTAAATTTTGTGATTGAGTTGTCCCTACCTCGTCCGTATCGTCATAAACCGTGTGTCCTAGGGATCTTAACTTAGCCGCCACAGCATCTTTAACTTGCCTATCTAGAACGTGTTCTTTCCGATTCCCAAAATTAGCCCCTTGAACAATACTATTGTGTCCTCCATGCAAACTATATCTGGCCATTATTTATCAACATCTCCTTTCTTAATATCATATTCAAAACTTGTCTTATTGCTATTCCCTCTTACAATCTTAACTGTCCCCATACATCCTACATTTTCTAAAGGTGAAGGCAAATCGTTTTCGATATAAAAAGTGGTGACACGAACAAAAAGCATCACCTTTTTGGCGATGCTTAAAAACTCTATTTTACGTTTTAATTCCCTAAAAACAGTTTAAGCTCATGGTGACCGAAACTATACTTATATTTCCTCCTCTTCCTTCACCGCCTCTTTCAACCTCTGCAACATATATCCAATTCCTTTACATCCTTCTAACGGATATGTAATCATTCCTTCTGGATATAGCTTTGTTACTACTTTTTTATGCTTTTTCCCTGCAAGTAAGACGATTTCGTCAAACTGTAGTAAACTTTTATCTACCATCTGTTTTTGTAATTGCTCTATACTTATTACCTTATCGCTCTTTGAATCAAACGCAAGATCATAGTTTTCTAGTACAATATCATTTGGCCTTAAAAATCCATGCTTCGCCGATAATATAACCCAACTCTCAAAAAACATTGTTGCATATGCCTGACATGCTTTTCCGAACGGGCTAATATATACATCTTTTGCCTCCATCGGTCCGTAATCAGGATACTTATCCCAAATTTTCTTCTTTCCGCATGGAATTATGCATAACCTTCCCATATATTTCTTACCTCTTCTCCTGCATAAGTAATGTTAATTATTTTATACATTTTGCCCTCAACATGCTATATAATGATATTAAATATAAAAATTACATCTTTTACCATATGACCATCTTCTTTACTAATAATTCACTTTTTTAAGATTTGAACCCCCATTACCCTATTTAAACATAGTACCTTCTTGTAAATATTATAATACTATAAACAATAGTATATTTACTTTTCAAAGCCCTTAATAATAATTAAAATATATAAATAATCAAATAGGATATCTTTAGAAGGAGGTGAACAAATGAAAAATATACTCCCTGCACTAGTACTCTATATTATAATTTGCATAATCGCTATGATCGCTCCATCATCCCAAGGCTATAATCATATTGGCTGGAAATTGTTTGTTGGGCAAGCGTATGCCCTACCTATTTTCCTAATTACAGCTATTATTACATTTTATATAAACAAGAAAAAATCTACGAATAAACAGTTATAAGGATAGCGAATGCTATCCTTATTTTAATTCATTGATCACATCCAAAATAACACTTGCAGTACTTTCTATCCTTTCTTCCGAAAAATCAAACGTGACACCTGTTTTTTCATATATTTCTTGTATAGATAAATTCCAATCTGCATTCGCACCTTCTTTAAAGAAAGCAATCGCTTTTTCTGGGTCTTCCCGGTACATTTGAAACAATTGCATTGCTCCTATTTGTGCAATTGCATATTCAATTTTGTAAAAAGGAAACTGAACATAGTGAAATGACTCTATCCAACTTGCACCGATTTCATCCTCTAATCCTGCAAGGTCGACTGTTGAATATTGATATCTTTTGCATAGTTCGGCGTATTTCTTATCACGTTCTTCTGGTGTATGGTTTGGATTCGCATAGATCCAGTGCTGGAATACATCTCCTACAATTGACGACATTAATAAAGACAAAGCACGATATATTTGTACGCGTTGCACTTCTTTATATTCATCCTCTTGCTTATAAAAAACATTCAGCTTATCCATTACTAATAACTCAAGACTGAGGGAATAAAGTTCAGCCACCTCTTCGCGCAGATATCTTTCCTGCATACTACTATCGTTTTTAAATTGTTTATAAAAATGAAATGCATGCCCCACTTCGTGTATAAGTGCATTAATTGCATAAAATGAAGGACTAAAATTAGAATACACAAAAACCTCTTTACTATGAGGCAAGGTAAAACAAATAGCTCCTGGTGCTTTATTTTCACGTTCTTCTACGTCAATGCATCCAGCTTTCCTTATATGAATAAATTTCTCATAAAAATATAAATCTGTCTTTCGAAATATTTCTTCCACACCATTTAATAAATCAATCACATTTTGGAATGGGACTTTTGGTAAACTACATGGAGAAAGATCCCAAGGACGATACGTTTTTACACCGAGATTCTTTTTAGAAATACTTCCTAACTGTTTCCAAATTTGTACAACATACTTTTCTATAGATTCATGGAGCTTATAACAATCATCAATACTGTAATCTCTGTTTTTTTGTTTAAAAGCATATTCACTATAATTATTAAACCCTGCATTTAAAGCTATCTCATTCCGCAATTGTATGAGTTCATTCATAATACGATCCACTTCTGGTTTCACTACACTCCTTGCTTCACATAAAGCGTACCAAGCTTTTTCGCGAATAGCTCTATTTAGGTTATCTAGCTTTGCTTTAACGTGTGCATACGTCTTTTGCTCGCCTCCCCAATTAATTGTTATGTTAGACATTATTTCTCTATATTTCGTAATGCACTCTTGCTCTTTAATAGAAAGAGAAATGTTTTTTTCATTAAACATTTTACTCTTTACAAATCTTGCTTTTTTCATAAATCCATATTTTCGCTCATCTAATAAGTCAGAAAACGGACACTCTATAAATTTTTGGTCAAACTTTGCAGTGTATCTTTTTAAAAGTGGTTGAATTGTATTTTGATTATACAAATGTAAATCACGCATATTTCTGTCATTTGTATCCCTATACGTGGCGATTAAACTACTTGTTATCTCCTCTTCTATTTCAGCGTTTACACGCAGTTCATCGAAAAGCCAACTTTCTAATTCTGAAACAGAAGTAATATTTCGCTCTAAAAGTGACTGTAATTTACTCTCCAAATCATTAAACATACACAATCCTCCTATTTTTAATTTTCTGTTTTTTAGAGAAAGAAAAAGACAAGTAGCCAATCTGACTACTTGTCTTTTTGTTAAATCATACTCAATAATATTAAGCTTGGAATGCTTCTGTTAATACTGGTACGATTTGTTTTTTACGAGATACTACACCTTTTAATGTAGCAGTATTGTTTTCTAGAGATACGTTGTATGCTTTCTCAACAACGTTTGCTGCTTTACCGATCGCAAGTCCGACAGAATCGTTAGTTAAGATATCAGTTACAACGAATAAGAATAGGTCTAAACCTTTTTCTTCTACTACTGCAGAGATAACTTTTTCAAGTTCAGCTTGGTGTACAAGAACGTCATTTGTATCAACAGCGTTTACTTGTGCGATTTCAACTTTCGCATTACCCATTTGGAATTCTTTAGCGTCAAGAGAGATTAATTGCTCCATTGTTTTTCCGCTTAAGTCAGCACCAGCTTTTAACATTTCTAAGCCGTATTTGTCAGCATCTACACCAGCGATTTCCGCTAATTCACGAGCTGCTGCTACGTCTTGCTCTGTGCAAGTTGGAGATTTGAATAGTAAAGAATCTGAAATGATTGCAGATAACATTAAACCTGCAACTTCTTTACGAATTGTAACACCGTTTTCTTTGTACATTTTGTTTAAGATTGTAGCTGTACAACCAACTGGCTCACAACGGTAGTAAATAGGATCGCTTGTTTCAAAGTTAGCAATACGGTGATGATCAATAACTTCTAACACACGAACAGATTCGATATCGTTAGCACTTTGTTGACGCTCGTTATGGTCTACTAAAATAACGTTGTCCACTTCGTTTGCAACTGTCTCAACAAAACGCGGTCCTTCTACTTTAAAATAGTCTAACGCAAATTGAGTTTCACCGCTGATTTCGCCTAAACGTACAGGCTCAGCATTCATTCCTAATTCTTTTTTCAATTCTGCATAAGCAATTGCAGAACAAATTGCATCTGTATCTGGGTTTTTATGCCCGAAAACTAGTACTTTTTCCATGTTTTCCACCTCTTCATGAAAAGGATATCTTAAAGAAGCAAATATGACAATATTTAAAGCATAATTTTTTATAAATAATTGCACTTTCTTCTATATTTTTCATCGTTTTTCGTAAAAAAGATCATCTAAAATGAATTAGATGATCGAAATGTATACTTTATTTAAAATAAAGTAGGAACTTGTGCTACATGATTTAGCACGTTATTTGATGGTAAACCGTTATTTACAAGGTTAACATCTATAACTTGATAAAATGCATTTCCAGTATCCGCTATTTCCCACACAGCTAAAATAAGGTGATATCCATTTCTATCAGTAGGCACATTTGCTTCATGTGTTACGGAAGTTCCAGGTCTAGCTCCTCCATCATTTTTCACATAGAAAGGCACTAAATCTAAATCAGACCTCGTTAAAGGCTTGTTTGGATTCCAATCTTTTTTCGTAATATAATATTTCCACTCTTTCGTACTATGAGGTGCGGTTAGTTTCCACTTAAATGTATTCGTCCCGCCGTTTAACGTAACTTTTTTCCACCTATCAACTGTTTGAACGTCTAAAGCAGGGAAATGGCCAGCTCCTGCGATTTGACCATCAGAAGGTCCTAATTGCGGGAATCCACCTATTCCTTCTACACTTTGCGGCTCATATTGAATCGGACCGCAGTTTACATTTACCCCTTGCTTACATAAATAAGAACGGCTCGCTGGTGATTCTACGTATCCATGAGCTGAAGCTTTTTCTGAAAAACCGAAAGTTAACAATCCTGTAAGTAATATCCCACCACTTAATATAACTTTCTTTACCTTCTGTAAACCTTTCGTTTTCATCTCGTCATCCCCTTTCCCATAATAAAGCGAAAATAACTATAGTTGCCTAGTCATCTTCTCTACATCCATTATAAGTCGAGGAACATTACGAAAAGAACCCTCTAAAAACTTTCTCAAATTCAATTAGCACATTAATTAAATTCAAATAACACCGCTAGAGAAATATAGACGGTGTTAAAAATCAAACTTTATTATTTTAAGCATGACAGCATTTTAATCATCACTTATAAAAATTTATAATAAATAACTGTGGCATCTAAATTACCATTTGGAGAAATTGCGTATTCTGGTATTTTTCCAGCTTCTTGATAATCTAATGATTTATACAATTTATTCGAAGGATCTCCTTCTCTAGTATCTAGCACTAAAAGAGTCCTGTTTTCTTGCTTCGCTCGTTCCTCTGCTTTGCGCATAAGTGAACGTCCAATGCCATTACGTCTAAAGTTTGGATGAGTCATTAACTTACAAATTTCAGCTCTATGAATCCCATTAGGCTTTGCAACTAAATGTAATTGAATACTCCCTGCCACTTCATTATTTATTTTAGCAACATATAAGATCACTTCTGGTGCTAAAACAGTTTCCCAATATTTCGCTGATTCTTTTTGATCCAGTGGAGGTAAAAAACCAATTGATGCCCCATCATTTACAACCGTTTTCAAAAGTTCAGAAAGCTCTTCCATATCATCATTTATTTTCTTAATCTCTTCAATTACTAAATTTTGCATTACTAATCCCCCTTTTGTTTCATTGTATCAATTTTTAAAGCAGGAATAATGATATACTAAGATGAAATTCTTTAAAACATGATTTTTTAGGGAAAGGATAACGATATGAAATATATAGTAGATAGAACATATGCAAAAGAATTACTCGAATGGGCATATGAACAAAACCCCGGTCCTTGGTTTGAACATTCAATAAATGTTGCTCAGGCAACTGAAAACATAATTATAGAACTTATTAAAAATGGGTATAACCTAGATGCTGATATAGCATATAATGCTGCCCTTTTGCATGATATCGGAAGATACAAAGGTTTTACCAAATCGGTCATTCATTCCTATGATGGTTATATGTATATGAATGATTTAGGGTATACAGGAAACGCTGTTATTTGTGTTACACACTCATTCCCCTGCAAAAATGAACATATAGATATCGCAGCGGAGTGGAGTCTCGTTCCTGACCATATGAGAATCCAATTAGTTGAAATATTGAATGAACATTGTAACTACGATTTATACAATAAAGTAATTACTCTTTGTGATGCTCTTGCTGACGCGGATGGTTTTACTACGCTGGAAAGAAGATTGATTTCCGTTGGTTTACGTCACGGTACAACGTCTCATACATCATTACATTGGAAAGGGTTTTATGCAATTAAGAAAGAATTAGAAGCTTTAATCAGTAAAAGCATATACACAGTTCTTCCTGATGTAGAGAATTCGATTTATGAAGAAATAAAATATTAAAATGAATACAAATGTAATTTCACATAAAAAACGTTTTAAACATAAAGTTTAAAACGTTTTTTCTATTCAATGCTTTTGATTTTTCAGTTCACTTAAACACTCTTGCACTAAAGTTACCGCTTGACTCATTGCAGCTCCACCAGCAAATGCTGCTGATACACCACATGCTTCCAGAATTTCTTTATCTGAACACCCTTGATCCAGACACCCTTTTGTATGATAAACGGTACAATATTCATCTTGCGTTGCTAGACTAATTCCTAATGCAATAAGTTGTTTTTCCCTTTTTGTTAAAGAACCCTCTTGAAAACAAGCTTGCGTGAATGCATTATATGTTTCAGCAATTTCAGGAATTTGGTTTGTAAAACTACCGATACCTTCTTTATAATGATGTAGAACGTCATTTACTGAACTATGTTGTTCGTGCGCCATTTTATTATTACCTCCATTCCAATTATATGTACCTATTGTAGTATGTGATGAAAAGAAGGCAATATACGCCACCCAAAAAGAATGAATATTCAGTTTATTATAACTACAGTTTCAGACTATCATCCACTACCGCTTGTTCTTTAGAGTTTTTTCTTGCAACCTCTTTACTTCTTTCCTCCCAAAATGTTAAACCTTCAATTCCTACATTTTTAGGATCAAATACTGGATCTTTCCCTTCTTTTTTCTGCGCTTCATAATCTTTTAACACTTTTAATGCGATTTTACTTAATAGTAGAATCGCAATTAAGTTTAACCATGCCATACTACCAATTCCTAAATCCCCAAGATTCCATAAAAGCGACGCTGATTCTATGCTACCGATGTAAACCATAATTAAAAATCCAATTTTCAAAACTGGTTTTAACCAGCTATGTTTAAGCTCACGATCTAAATAAGTAAGTGTCGTTTCAGCGATATAGTAGTATGCGAGTAATGTTGTAAATGCGAAGAAGAAAATTGCGATTGAAATGAATAATGGACCAAACCCTGTCATAACAGTTTCAACTGCTTGTTGTGTATAAATTGGACCTGCATCAACATTCCCTATATTCTTTACGATAGCGCTTTTCCCCTCAGGTATAACATTATACATACCTGTTATTAAGATCATAAGAGCTGTCGCTGTACATACGACAATTGTATCAATGTATACAGAAAATGCTTGAACTAACCCTTGTTTTGCTGGATGAGATACTTCAGCCGCGGCCGAACTATACGTCGCTTCTCCAACGCCAGCTACATTTGAAAATACAGCGCGCTTTACGCCCCACGCGATTGCTGCACCGACGATTCCACCAAACATTTCATTCACACCAAAAGCACTTGAGAAAATTAAAGCGAACATACTTGGGATTTCTGTTGCATTTGCAATTAATACGATACATGTAACAATTACATAACCAATTGCCATAAATGGAACGAGCATTTGAGAAACGCCAGCAATTCTCTTTACGCCACCAAAAATAATTGCTGCTAATAATATGACTAACAATATACCAGTTATATATTTGCTAATACCATTAGAGTTTTCGAATCCAACTGCGATACTACTAGATTGAATTCCTGGTAATAAAACGCCATATGAAATTGTTACAACGACCGCTACAATAACTGCAAACCATTTCATGTTTAAGCCTTTTTCAATGAAATACGGTGTACCACCGCGATATTCATTTCCAACTTTACTTTTATATATTTGAGATAATGTTGATTCGACAAAGGCACTAGCTGCTCCTAAAAGAGCCATTATCCACATCCAAAATACAGCTCCAGGTCCGCCAAAAGCGATAGCTGTTGCGACCCCTGCAATATTACCTATTCCAACCCTACCTGATAAGGCTAAACAAAATGCTTGAAAGGATGATATTCCCGTTTCTGAGCTCTTCCCTTCAAATAATAGTTTAATCATCTCTTTAAAATAACGAATTTGAAGAAAACGAGTTGCAATTGTAAAATACACACCTGCTCCTAATGCGAAAACAACTAAACCAATACTCCACACTTGCCCTACTAACCACTCTACTAATTGCTCCATCCAAATCCCCCTTATCATTCTTTAGAAAACTATTTTATATATAAGAAAACGGACAACTATTATTAAAAATTCCAGTTGTCCGTCTATCTCATTATTTCATCTCTCTATTACTTTATATTTACCCAAACACTTTTCACTTCTGTGTAATTATCAAGCGCATATGAACCTAACTCACGGCCGATACCAGATTGTTTAAATCCACCAAATGGTGCCGCTGCATTTTCTAAGTTATAATCATTAATCCATACCGTTCCTGCCTTTAATTTATTGGCAACTTGATGTCCTGTTTTAATATTTTGTGTCCATACGCCTGCAGCGAGTCCGTAAGAAGAGCGATTTGCTCTTTCGATTACTTCTTCCGTTGAATCAAATGGAAGTACAACGACAACTGGACCGAAGATTTCTTCCTTAACTATCGTCATATCGTCAGTAACATCTATGAATACTGTTGGCTGTACAAAATAACCTTTTTCAAATGCACGTTCACCACCAGCAGCAATAGTAGCGCCTTCAGCTTTTCCTTGTTCAATGTAATGTAGCACACGCTCTTGTTGCTTTTTAGATACGAGTGGACCCATTTCCGCGTCCTTCTCCATACCTGCTCCAAGTTTCACGTTATTCGCCATTTTTACTAGTTCATTTACGACTGTTTCGTAATGTTTTCGGTGAACGAACACGCGAGATCCAGCACTACAATTTTGGCCGTGATTATACATAATACCTTGGAATGCACCGTTAATCGCTTCTTCTAAATCAGCATCTTCTAAAATGATATTTGGTGATTTACCACCAAGTTCTAACGTTACATGTTTAATTGTTTCTGCAGATTGACGCATAATATATTTTCCTGTAACTGTTGAACCTGTGAAGGCTACCTTATCAATATCATGATGGTTTACAATTGCAGCTCCCGCTTCAGGGCCGAAACCTGGCACAAAGTTTACAACACCATCTGGAAAACCTGCTTCTTTAAAAAGTTTCGCTGCATATAATAAGGATAAAGGAGTTTGCTCTGCTGGTTTTAATACGATCGTACAACCTGTTGCTAGTGCAGCTCCCATTTTCCAAGAAGACATAACGAGAGGAAAATTCCAAGGAATAATTTGTCCTACAACGCCAACAGGTTCATGGCGTGTGTAATTTAAATAATCTTTTGAAATCGGAATTGTTTGTCCGATAATTTTCGTAGCCCACCCCGCATAATAGCGGTAATTTTCTACAGTCGCTGCAATATCATCATCCAGTGCTACTTGATATGGTTTCCCGTTATCTAAAGCTTCTAACTGCGCCAATTCTTCTCCATGCTCTTCAATTAAGTCTGCTAATTTATAAATAAGATGTGCTCTTTCAGCAGTAGTCATTTCTGCCCAAGGTCCTGATTCAAATGCAGATCTTGCCGCTTTTACTGCGACATCAATATCTTCTTCTTGTGCTTCGCATACGACAGCTAAAACATCTTCAGTTGCTGGATTGTATGTCTCAAATGTCTTTCCACTAATTGAAGGAACAAATTCACCATTAATAAACATTTTAATTTCTTCATTTAAAAACGCTTTCACTTTTGGTCTTAGTTCAATGTTTTTCGTTAACATATATGCTTTCCTCCTTATTTAAACAGCTGCATGAGCTGCAATTTTTGAAATAATCATTTGAAGCTTTTGATCCTCTTCTTCAGTTAATCTGAGTCTCGGATAGCGAGAAGGCCCCCCAGCTTGCCCGTGTAATTCCATTGAGCGTTTCACGATTTGTACATATTTTCCGGACCCTTCAAGAAACTCACAAAGAGGTAAAATCGCATCGTTTATTTCCCAAGCTTTTTCTAATTCACCATTTTGGAAATGCTCATACATTTTCGTAACAAGTCCCGGTACGATATTTCCTGCTACTGAAACCCAGCCCGTCGCACCAACTAAATAAGATTCCATAACTAAATCTTCAGATCCACAGAATACTTGAAAAGCACCTTCGCCTTGTCTTACTAAATCTCTCGCTTTTCGAATATCTCCGCTAGATTCTTTAATATGTGTAACATTTTCACAGTCTTTTCCAATACGTAGCATGAGTTCTGTACTCATATCAACACCAGATGTAAACGGGTTATTGTATAACATAATTGGAATATTTACAGCGTTTGAGATTTCTTTAAAATGAAAATATATTTCCTCTTCTTTCGGTTTACAATAATACGAATTTATAATTAATGCACAATCCGCTCCATGCGCTTCTGCATGTTTCGTATATTCAATCGTCTCTTTCGTCGTCTCCGCAGCAGTTCCAACAATAACTGGTATACGACCATCAACTTCTTTTAATACTGTTTCTACCATTTTAAATCGCTCTTCTTTTGATAAACTAACAAACTCTCCTGTACTTCCATTAATAATAATGCCAGCCACTTTTTGCTCAATAAAGTAGTTTACGTTTTGTTTTACACCGTTCCAATTAATCTCTTGAAACTCATCCATAGGTGTGATTAATACTGGAAATGCCCCTTTAATTTTTTTCATATTTACCTCTCCCTTTACCACATGTTATTTTAATAAAAATCCTGTCGGAAACGGATCTGTAGGATCTAATAGAAACGTCTGCATCCCTGTAATAAATCCTCTACTTTCAAAACGGAAAATGTAACCCGTTTCCTCCTTCTTCACTTTTTCAACAGTTATAAAGCTATTACATATACTTTCATTTATAAAAGGTTTATCCACTATATAATTATTTTTAAATAACGCGTGAACATAAGACACAATAGTAGAGACAAACCCCGGCGAACGTACGATAAAGTTATCTTCATGAAATGTAATTGACTTTATATGGTTCTTCTCTTTATGCGAAGAATCTACTAAAATAAGCCTTTTTATTAACGACTGTTTTTGTATAGCTTGTAGTGTACTTTCTCCCCATTTTTTCAATTCAGAAATGTTTTCAATACAAATTTCTGGTGAATATGCACCTTTTTCTACAACTGCGTATACTTTATCTGCCTGTATGAGAGAGTAACTTATATTTTCAACTTGTAAATTTTTCTCAATCATATAACATAGTTTACTTTCAAACGAAACAGATACAACTTCATCATTCTCTACATACGCAAGGACTGAAAATATGCCAGATAACGTTTCGATTTTGTATTGATTCGTCTCTCTTTTTTTTAAATACCCGCTTTCTAGTAACATCGTTATGACTGCGACAATACCTCCGTAATGAAGAGGGATTGACCCTTCATGATTAAAAAATAATACAGCTGCATCAACTTCCGTGTGAATAGAAGGAACGACGATACATCCATTTAAACCGATAAAACCACGCGGTTCATTTAATAAAAGCTGCATTTCTTCTGCTAATTCACCTGAAAATTGTTCGTTTAATTGTTCTAAATTGTAGTAGTACTTGCATGGTACATCTTTTATTACACGGAATGCCTCGCCATTTACGTGTACGTCTACTGCTGTATACATTTTTTGAATGTTCATTTTACATCCTCCGTTTCATGTTCCATCGGCGGAATTAGCAAAAAGCCTTCTTTCAGTGGATCCTTTTCATTGTAAAAAAATTTATGCATCCCCATAAGCCAAGCTGAACCTGTAATTTTCGTTACGACAGCTTCCATATTTTCAACATTTGTCGTATTTATGACACACCCTTTAAATAAAGAGCCAACGATACTCTCGTGAACAAACTCTTCATCAATCTTAATTTTTTGGTTAGCATATAATACCGCTAACTTCGCTGATGTTCCTGTACCACATGGAGAACGATCAATTCCTCCAGGCGGAACGACAACTGTATTTTTCACATGCGCACTTTCATGTGTAGGATCTGTATAAAACTCCACATGGGTTAATCCTCTAATAAACGAATGCTCTGGATGAATGATTTCAAATTTCTCATTAATGATATTTCTTATATGAATTGCCTTATCTATGATTGTAGATGCGTTTTCTGGTACTAACTCTAACCCTACTGATTTCGCATCGATAATGGCATAAAAATTCCCTCCATACGCAATATCTGCCTCTACTGTTCCAATGTCTTCGACGTCTACAGTAATGTGTTTCAGTAAAAAAGCTGGTATGTTACAAAAGGAGACTTCTTTCGCTTTTCCATCTTGAACAAAGATATCCACTTCAACTAACCCAGCTGGCGTGTCTAACTTTAACGAAGTAATCGGTTCAACTACCGGAATTAAACCTGATTCAATTAAAGCTGTACATACGCCAATTGTATCGTGACCACACATCGGTAAATATCCACCTGTCTCTATGTAAATAACACCAATATCTGCTTCAGGATGACATGGATCTGTTAATAGTGCTCCTGACATTACATCATGACCACGCGGTTCATTCATTAACAATTTGCGAATCCAGTCATACTCCTTTTTCATATGTAACATTTTCTCTGCCATCGTCTCGCCTATTAACTTAGGCAGGCCGCTAATCAATGTTCTCGTTGGATTCCCACCCGTATGTGTATCAATCGTCGTAAAGACTCTTTGTGACCTCATCCATTTAACACCCTTTCTGTAAAACGACTCAAACGAAGTGATTCAATAGGAATGATTGTTTCTTTTTCGTTTAATAGCTCTTCAATCACTTTTCCTGTAACTGCGGCAAGACTAATGCCATCCCCCTCATGCCCTGCTGCAATAAAGTAATTCGGGATATGTTCCACACGTGAAATAATCGGCAAATGATCTTCTGTCCACGGGCGTAACCCAGCATATGAACGAATCACCATCATATCCGCCATTTTCGGATAAAAACGAATTGCTCTGTTCGCAATACATTTAATTACCTCATTATTTATCCTCGTATGAAATCCTACAAACTCTCTACTACTACCAATTAAAAAATTTTGGCTTTCTGTCGGCTCAAATACAAGAGCTACCCCATATTTTTCAGTTAAAGCATCCACTTTTCGTTTCCCGCCAAATTTAGAAATTAAATAACCAAATTCCATTACTTTACGGCAACCAACGTGTTGTTGCCTTGATGCTACAATAATATGCCCCTTTCTCGGTTCAATTGGGATATTTACATCAAGCATTTGTCCGATTTTCGGAGCCCACACACCGGCTGCGTTTACTACTTGCTTCGCAGTAAACGTCCCATTTGTCGTTTCTATAATAAAGGAACCGTCTATATCTCTTTTCATTTCTTTTACTTCCGTATGATTAAATGCTTTCGTACCAAATTTCTTCGATTCTGCAAGAAGTGAAAAAGCGAGAAGATATGGATTTACAGTCGAATCCGTTGCGCATTCTAACCCGCCTAATAAATCATCTGCAAAGAATGGCGATTCCGCTCTTATATCTTGCCTATCAAGCATTCGAAACGGTAAACCCGCTTCTTTTTGACGATTCACCCATTGCTGCGCTGCTTCCATCTCTTCGTCCGACTCACATACGAGAATACTTCCTGGCGCCCTATATTCAAATGAGTGCTCTAACTCTTCACTTAAATCAGTTACTAATTTTTGACTTACTAACGACATTTGACTATCAAACCCTGGGTCTTTATCAATAGCCAAAATATTTCCGTCACACCGTGAAGACGTCCCACTGACAAATTCTCCTTTTTCAATGATTGTTACGTCTCTTCCGTATTTTGAAGTGTAATAAGCGATCGAGCAGCCAATAATACCACCGCCAATTATTAAAACGTCGCAGTGCCTCACAAAATACTCCTCCTTCCCCTAAACCTCTCACTTTCTTTTATGCAATTGACGTGCCAACTGTACATATATACAATTTTTACAAACAATATTTTTATTTGTAAAAATATTTTGAATTTATCATAAATAGGTGTATTATTTTTTTATCACTGTCAAAATTTTTATACATAATAGGAGGACATTATGACATTCTCATTTCCCACAATAAAAGAATTTCTAAAAACATTATCTATTGATCATACATATAGCATTCAACACATTGAACAAGTTGACGAAAAATTTTATTACCGACCTTCTACTACAGAAGAATATACTTGTGCAGTTATATATGAAGATGACTCGTTCACCGCTTTAATTGACGGGTTTTCCAATGAACTAGCCGGTATCATAATGAACCGAAATAAAGAGCCTATATGCTGTATAACGGCACAGCAAATCATTCCGTTTCTTGTTAAGTCTTACTATGAACTACAATCTTTCTATAACACCGTAATACAAACAACTGATTCTTCCGTTACAGTCATCGATGATAAAGAATGTGTTCGTACTTGGACAGATGGCGCCGAAAAAATTTTTTCAGTCAGTCATAATGAAATTATTGGACAACCTATCACTCGCTTTTTTGACTATAAAGATTTGGAAATTTTACAATCATTACATGACGGAAAAAGCATAATTGCTCAGTTCCATCAGCCCCGTCCAGATCTGTTCGTATTAATTAATTCAAACCCAGTGTATTGTAACGATGAAATTATTGGAGCCGTCGTTTCAGAAACTGATGTTACGAATCAAGTTGCTTTAAATGAAAAACTATTTAATATGTCACATGAAATGCACCGTTTAGAACAAGAGGTCGCAAAGTATAAAGATGAATCAGACCCTTTCCTTGCGATGAATGGAAAGAGCCCTGTTATACAAAGAACGATACAATTAGCTAGAAAAGTTTGTTCGGTGAAATCAACTGTTTTAATACTCGGCGAAAGTGGTGTTGGAAAAGAAGTATTTGCGAAAGCGATTCATGATGCAAGTGAAGCAGCTAAAGCTCCGTTCATTTCAATTAACTGCGGCGCCATTCCAGAAGCATTATTTGAAAGTGAATTATTCGGCTATGAGCGCGGGGCATTTTCTGGTGCAAATAGTAAAGGTAAGAAAGGTAAAATAGAGCTCGCACAAGGTGGCACATTATTTCTTGATGAAATAGGAGAAATGCCGCTCGATATGCAAGTAAAGCTTTTGCGTGTACTACAAGAAAGAAAATATTACCGAGTTGGTGGAGAAAAAGAAATAAAGATTGATTTCCGTATTATCGCTGCTACAAATCGTGATTTACAAGAAGAAATGAGAAAAGGCACGTTCCGAGAAGATTTATACTATCGCCTAAATGTAGTTAGTTTGCATATTCCACCGCTACGCGAAAGACGTGAGGATATTATTGAATTAACTTATTCTTTCTTAAACCATTTTTCAATCAACTATAACAGACCAATTCGTGACTTACCTTCCAGCATTATGCATGAACTGCTTCATTACAATTGGCCAGGTAATATTCGCGAGCTTCGTAACGTTGTTGAAAGACTTGTCGTATTTGCGACTGACGGCATTATAAAACAAGAGTATTTACCATTTCATACAACTGAAACGTTAGAGAATCATACGGCTCATTCCCTATTACTCAGCAACAATAATACGATTCTCTCTTTGCAAGAAGAGATGGATGAACATGAGAAGAAAGTCATTGAGAGGGCTTTACGCATTTTGAATGGGAATAAATTAGAATGCGCAAAACAGCTCGGTGTTACGAGGGCTACCTTATATAACCGTTTAAAAAAACTTGGGTTACAATAACCGTTTCCCTCCTCTATATTGGCATAGTTTTTGCATAATAATTTGTGCAAACCGAACTAGAGGAGGAATACATATGACGAATAAAGATCATGTAATTGTTTGTCGATGTGAAGAAGTTACATACGGTCAACTTCAATCGACAATTGCTGAATATAATTGCTCGGCAAGAGAATTAAAACTAAGAACACGTGCTGGTATGGGATTTTGCGGTGGCCGCACATGTAGAATGATGATAGATCGAATGATTGAAAGTGCAAATCCTGACGTAACTACTAATGAAATTCCATTAAAATATCAACCACCAGTGCGTGCAGTTACCTTTGGAGCGGTAGGTGAAAATAAATGAATAGAATTACCCATCACCCTGTTTTAGGGAGTTTAAATAGTAGTAAACGTATCACTTTCCAATTTAACGGTCAACAATATGAGGCATATGAACATGAAACGATTGCGGCCGCTTTACTTGCAAACGGAATAAGAACTTTAAGAGTGCATGAAGACAGCGGGACGCCGCGAGGTATTTACTGTAATATCGGACATTGTTCTGAGTGCCGCGTCACAGTAAATAATCAAACGAACGTACGAGCATGCTTAACTGTTGTAGAAAAAGATATGCTTGTTGATAGCGGCAAACAACATCCAAATATCGTGAGAGAGATGGTGAAAAAACGATGAACGATGTCATTATTATCGGTGCTGGACCAGCAGGTTTATCAGCCTCCATCTCTTGCGCTCGATTTGGTTTCAATGTACTTGTTATTGATGAATTTATGAAGCCTGGCGGAAGGTTGCTCGGTCAATTACATCAAGAACCTACTGGAGAATGGTGGAACGGCATAGAAGAATCAAAACGCCTTCACGAAGAAGCAAAATCACTTTCAGTTGATATTCGATGTGGTATTTCCGTCTATAATTTAGATAAAGATGAAAGCACTTGGTTCGTACATACGAATATCGGTACGTTAGAAGCACCGTTCGTTCTACTTGCTACTGGCGCTGCTGAATACTCCATTCCCCTTCCTGGTTGGACACTTCCAGGAGTTATGTCAATCGGGGCAGCCCAAGTAATGACAAATGTACACCGCGTTCAAGTTGGGAAAAAAGGAGTAATTATTGGTGCTAACATTTTGTCATTCGCTATTTTAAATGAATTACAATTAGCGGGAATTAAAGTGGAACATATCGTGCTTCCTGAAAAAAATGAATTAAGTCAAAAGGCTGGTGAACCAGAAGAAGTATTAAATTCTCTCTTACATGCTGCTCATCTTGCCCCGTCACCTTTATTACGTATAGGTAGTCGATTGATGAAATATAATTGGGCGAAACAAGCTGGATTAAACTTCTATCCAAATAAAGGTATGAACATAAACGGCACACCTCTTCACCTTCGAAAAGCAGCTCTTGAAATTATCGGAACAGATCAAGTTGAAGGTGTACGGGTTGCTAATATTGATACGAAAGGAAATATAGTAACTGGATCGGAACAAATATATGAGGCAGACTTCGTTTGTATTGCCGGCGGCTTATATCCTCTTGCTGAGCTGGCCGCTGTAGCTGGTTGTCCGTTCCGTTACATTCCGGAATTAGGCGGTCATGTTCCTCTCCATTCCGAAACAATGGAAACCCCTCTTCCCGGTTTATTTGTAGCTGGCAATATAATTGGCATTGAAAGTGGGAAAATTGCAATGGCACAAGGGACTGTTGCTGGATATTCAATTGTAAAACAAGCAAATAAAAAATCTCATTCGGTTGAACAACACTTACAACAAGCGATCCAACATGTACATGCCGTACGTCAACAAGCTGCTATACAATTTAACCCGAACATTGATGTTGGTAGACGAAAAATGAATGAAATTTGGCGTGATTATTACCTTGCATATGCACATACTAAAAAGAGCTGTTGAGAGTAATCTCAACAGCTCTTTTTCCTACTCATCTGAGTTATTAAATTTCGCTAATGCGTAAATGCCTTCTTCATCATCTAATTCAAGTTGTAATCTTGCCGCAAATGAATTGACATTATATTCTCTGTCCAGTAATAAGCGTAGTGCTTCGATTAAGTTCGCTTGAATTAAAATTTGCTGGCGACCATTTACCTCTACTTCAGCAGAGAAACCGTAGTCATCGTCGTACATGAGTTCAACTAAAACTTCTTCTGGGCCAACTTGTCTTTTTTCAGCAATATATATGCAAAGCGCATTTATTAATTCTTGTTCAGAAATTTTTATTGTTTCCATGCTACTTCATCTTCCTTTTTCTTACGTTGATCTTTGAAGTATTTAAATGCACGAACTGCTAACATTACGATACCAGCCATTACTAACATATTTACCATAAACGCTAATACAGAACCAAGAGCTCCCATATTTGCAAATAAGCTACCCATTAGTAAACCACCGAGACCACCTAGTAATAAACCTTTCATAAAGCTTCCTTTATTACTTTTTGGTGCTGTATTTGTTGCTTTTGTTTTTGAATCTGGAGTCGTTTTTTGAGAATTTACATTTGAATCTTTTTTGTTTAAATCAACTTTTGATTTTTGACCTGAACTTGGTGTAAATGATTTTTTACCAGATTTGTAACTTTTCGCTGCTGCGTGGTCTACAAACATAAAGCTACTAGCACCAAAGATAACCATGAATGCTGTCATGACTGCTACAAGTTTTTTCAACATATTATATCCATTCTCCTTTTATATAGATATATGTGAAATCTACCTTTCTAGTAAATTCAGAATGATAGATTTGTTTTTAAAAACATTTTAAAGGTTCTTATGAACTTATTATATGAACTTTTGTCGAAATATGCAAGTATTATTTACTTCCGACAGTTTGGTGACAAAGGAAAAATTAAGCAAAACAGAATTGACTTTAAATGAAACAAAACATATTATAGGTTCATAAGAACTTTTTATTATTTTTGGAGGTGAAAAGATGGAAACATTTCATCTCACACGAAACGAAATGGCTACCCTTCTTCTATCATTAAGAGGATGGAATACGAAAAAGCCTCTCGGTATTTTACAAGAAGCATGGGCGAAGTCACATAAAAAAGATATTGAAAGCGGACAAAGCGTAACTGCTTTTATTACTACCGCACTTTCACCTATTTTTGAAAAACTAATTAAGATTGAAGATACGGACGTTGGTTTTTCATTAAATGAAATAGTTGCGCTTGGAAATCAAATTGAAAACACAAGTTTCTCAGTAACGGCCATGCAAAACTGGGTGAAACGAGATATAAAAGAAATGATTGGCTCTCCTCAAAAAGGAAAAAAATATTCAATTGAACAAGCAGCCTTACTATTCATTGTCGAAGATTTAAAAACAGCACTTGATTTTGAATCCATTCGTAAGCTATTACGCCTTATCGTAAATGACCCAGCCGATCGAAGTGATGACTTAATCAATCCTGTTCATTTATATGGAGCATACTCTTCCCTATTTGAAGAACTCAATCAAGGGAATTGCTTACAACTAAATGCAACAGATACAATCCATACAATTGAAAACATCGTAAAAGAAAGAGCTGATAAAATTGCAAGCAAGTTCGATCAGGTTAATAACGAACAACGTGAAGCAATTCGTAACGCCATTATTATCGCCACACTTTCTGTACATACCGCTTATGTACAAATGTTAGCGAAACGTTACGTAACAGCAACGTTATTTTTACAAAATTTAGATGTGAAACCGTAAAAAAACAAGCATCCCCCTATCTTATATGTAGAACTGGGAGATGCTTGTTTTTTATATCAATATAAGATGCAAAAATCGTTTACATATAAGTTTCATTTTTTATGTTTCATGTATTTTATTCACTCTCCCTAATTCACGCTATATTCAGAATTAAATGCACACGCTTTTTTCTTTCTATACTGTTTCCTCTTTCTTAACTCTACGCATTTCGTACACTTTCACTTCATTCTCCACATACAATTTTACTTTTTCAAATCCAGCTTTCTCATAACAACGAATCGCCCTCTTGTTATCTTCCCTAACTTGCAATAAAACTGCTTCTATATCAGGGTCTAAAAATGATTTATTAATAAAATACTTTGTAATCTCCGTCCCAAGCCCTTTTGAATATAACTTCGAAACGCCAATGAGAATAGAGTATTCCATCACATATGTATCATCATATTTCGTCTTTTTTAATCCGACCCTCCCTATTACTTCATCCTTCACTACTATTACATGATAACTTGCATAAGAACGCGAAAATTTTTCAGTCCAGTACTCACGAAGCTCTTCGATTGTATATCGCTTGAATGGTTTTATATCCGCTATGTTATGTAATTCTTCATCGTTATACCATTCTAATATAACTGGTAAATCATCCATTTCTAAAAGACGTTCTTTCCAAACCATATTTCCACCTCATCCATTTTAAATTGAATATGCATATTCTTTTTTAGGTAACCTTACTATCTCTCGAATAAAAAGGGATTTTTCTACAATGTCCTCTAACTGCTCCTCACTATAGACGTAAATACCACCTACATATGAACTGTACGCCTTTTTCTCAGTTATTATCGCTAAATTGTTGTTTTCCTTTTTAAAATCACCCTCTACTCCTTTTTGAAATGATAAACTTTTAGCACCTGAAAAATAAAGTTGAATTAACGCCACTAATTGTTTGTCCTCTGATTTTGCAAAGCACTGAATTTCATGTAAAATCATTTCATCTTGTAATGGAAGAAAGTCTTCTACTAATAAATCTTCTTTATAAAAGAAATTTTGTAATTCAGGAGTATAGAACTTAAGATTTTTTTCCATTACCTTTCGAAAAATGGATTGCAACAATATGTCCTTGTTGTTTAATACACGCCAACCTTTGAAATGCTTTTGTATCTATCAATTGAAGAATATATCTATCCTGAATAGATATTGGTCCATAAATCGGATCTGTAATATACATACATTCTCCTCCTATTTTTGTAAATTAAAGACCTATACAATTATACTTAATTTTCAGTCTATTATCATTAGTATATGAGAAATTTTTAATAACCTTTTCATTACCTCTTCAGGAAAACCGAGCTTACATACTTTACTTATAAGAGACATAAAAGAATTGAAATAGCAATCCTCTATACAAATAAGGTATAATCTACACATAGTGAATCTTTTATGTTATTAAGTATAAGGTTCACCTATTCAAAAATACATAAACTAGAAGGTGCAACAATGGTAAGTAGTTTTATTCATTCAGTATTAACGTTTTTTGAGGGATTAGGTTATTGGGGCATTATGCTTGGACTTATGATTGAGATTATCCCAAGTGAGATTGTCCTTGCTTATGCGGGATTCCTAGTATTCAATGGTAGTATCTCATTTGTGGGTGCAGTTGTATTCGGTACAATTGGCGGCGTTATTGCTCAAATCTTTATTTATTGGCTTGGACGATATGGTGGACGACCTATATTAGAACGATACGGAAAATATATTTTCATTCATAAAAAACATATTGATGCAGCTGAAGATTGGTTTAACCGTTACGGAACTGGTGTAATTTTCACTGCCCGCTTTATTCCAGTAGTGCGTCATGCGATTTCAATTCCTGCTGGCATTACAAAAATGCCATTATTACGTTTCACTACATTAACAGCACTTGCAATCATTCCTTGGTCTATCATTTTCATTTATTTAGGTGAAAAACTAGGTGAGAATTGGGAGAATATTAACGATGTTGCAGGACCGTATGTGAAATCGTTCGCAATAGGTGGCATCATACTTATTCTCTTATACTTCGTCATTAAAAAATGGACAAAAAAACGTAAAAAGCTTGCTTAAAATAATAAAAACCGCTAAAAATTCATTACGAATGTTAGCGGTTTTTATTATAGACTGGATTATGTATTAAAAATTGGATTATTTCTTCTTTGTGTTTTAAGTCATGATGAATGAGTGATGAAAAATAATGATTCAGCCTTACTTTTTTAATACCAATTTGAAAGTCATTATAAAAATTATCGGTAGGAATCCGCTCAATTTCGTCTACTAATTGTTTACGGGTATAGCTAAACTGGTTGATAAGCTCTTCTCTTAAAATTCCAGATCTCGCATATTTTATTGCTCCCTTATTCATTTCCTCAACATCTATTGGAACATTTGGTACAGATCGTCCACTTATAAAGTATGGAATTCTATGCTTTATTAAAAACGTATCCCAAACGATAAAATGTGAAATCACATCTGCAATTCCCCACGAACCATTTTTAAATGATCGAAGCCACATATCATCACTTAATCCCTTCAATGTTTGACACCATTCTATTATATTTAATTTTTCTTCCAAAATATTCTCTTTCTTCATTATTCAATCCTTTCTCGCACTTATAATTCATTCATATTAATATCTTCTAGAAATTGTATAAAAAGCCTTCATACTTATGTGGATAAGCTACAATTCACTCATTCATTTCGTATATTATCTCAAAAAGGAGTGATTCCCCTATGCATTGGCAACAAAAAATACAATACTTAATCGGACGCCCTATCGGCATTTCCTTCATTAATGGCCAAGGAACTTCTGGTGTATTATGTTCAGCACATGATGGTCAATTATATGTGTATGAATACCTTTACCAAGCGCAATTCGCAATGAAGCATTATGATTTTAGACAAATTCAAGATATACATGCCTTCCCGAATTGCCCACATCAAAATACTCTATACTAAAAAAGGAACAGCTTATAGCCGTTCCTTCTTCACGCTTATTTTTCACTATAAAAGTTTTGCACTGCTTCATCAAAGTAAATCCAGCCTTTCCAGCCTAAATGAATTGTATCTTTTAAGAAATACTTATCATATTCATGGCCAGAGAAATCAACTACTGGGTATCCTGCTTTCTCAACTTGTTCTCGAACTTTTTTATAATACACTTCACGGCGTTCTTTCGGGAAGCCAGTATAATCATACCAAGGCCCGTTTACAGGTACAGAAATAAAGAGTGGTTTGACATTTTTCTCTTTAAATAAATCTAAAATAATTTGCAAATCACCATATTCTGGTGATTCATCATATGTTTCATTTGCTCTAAAGTTTTTTAAACCTTTTAGTTTTTTCTTCAGATTATTCTTATGATAATAGGGATTTTCAATTCCGAATGTATTTGTAGTAGACTCAGCCTTCCCTTCTTGTTCTGCATGTTTACGTGCATCTACCCAAGAAATTGAACGTAATCCCATATTTGTTTTTTCTTTCATCGGTTCAATCTTAAATAAGGAGTTAAATAAATCTCTATGATCTAAAATATTTCGATGCATATAAGCAAGTGGTTTAACCAATCCTGCTTTTATGTTATGTTTCGTATCATTATATACAATACCTTCTAATGAATTTTTTAATATATCATCTTCTTGAACAACTGTATAATCTAAAAGTCGTTTCGCAATTTGCTTCTTCATTTCAAAATTTATTTTATCGTTAAAAATAAAATGATATGCTTGTTGCTTCGAGAAGTTGTTCGTAAAATCCCCTTGTGATACCCCAGTCTTTGTAAACCATTGTGGTGATAAAACAAAGACTACTTTTTTACCTTCTAACTCATCCATTGTAGATGTCATATTTAATATATGAGCTAAACTTTGTGTACCGCCAATCCCAATTAAATATGGCGTAAAACCAGCGGGATTTACTTTGAAATAATTAGACGGATGATATGCATCCATTCGTAAAAATTCAGATGAACCGTACATCGGTAAATACTGCGAATTCTCTAACATTTTCTGTTGCAAGAATACACTTTGTAATTTTTCTTTTTGTAAGGAAGTTGCCGCATCTTCTACTTTCTTATCACTAATAAGTGATACTAAACTTTTCGATGGAATGAGTATGATAATGAAAAAAAGTACACACGCTAAAATTATCGGACCAAAAGCATGCTTCATTTTCATCGTCTCTTCCTCTTTCTCTCGCTATTAAATTGTAACCCTTGTCTTTGACACGCCATCATTTCTCTCCTTTTTCTCTATACATGTTCCATTCTATTTATCTATTATATACATGTATGTATTTCTTTCCTTGTTCTATTAAGTCCTATATTTAGCACAAGAAAATGTTTCCATAGAAACACGTTAATTATACAAGATTCTACATACATTTCACACTGGAATTTGAGTAATAATTTTATTTTTAAACAGTTAAAAAACATAAAAAATGTCTATAATTTATCCAATGATGTCTTGAGTTCAAAGTACGATAATAAACGGCCACTATGATCAACATCATGAGTATATGTGAAACCTAAATTTCGTAAAAGTTTTTTCGAATTCTCATTTTCTACTTTTACTCTAGCAATTATTCTTTTTTCATTCATCATCTCTTTTGCATATTGAATGGACGCCTTTGCTGCTTCTGACGCATAGCCATTTCCCCAATACTCTGGATCAAGTAGATACATAATCTCTATTTCATCAGTTTCATCCACTTTCCTTAAACCACAATGTCCTAAAAGCTTTCCTGTTTCACTATTAAATAACAACCATACACCAAAATTATACTGTTCCCAATGTAATATAAGATTCCTGATATAATCATTTGCTTCTTCTTTTGACATTCCTCGTGATTTAGCAAGCCATTTGCCAACAGCTTCTTGCTTTAATATGTTATAAAATTGATCAACATATTCTATACTTGGTTTCCTCATGAACAATCTTTTTGTACATGTTACTTCCTTTTCTTCAAACATAAACATCATTCCCATCCAAACGTTTTATACAGACCAGTAAATTATACCACGGACTATTTCTCTAACTTTAAATAAGAAAAACAGACTATCACACAGGTGAAGTCTGTTTCTCCATACTTTTATTTTTGTACATCTGCCCATTTTAAACTAGTTGCCGGGCCGAATTGATGTACATATAAATCTTTCACATATGGCTTTTGTAAGTATGATAACCCGCGCTGGAATACCGGTGCTATTACTGCATCATCTAGCAGCATTTTTTCCGCATCTTGCATTGCTTTCCAACGAGTTTTTTCATCATTACCTAATTCTGTTTTAATCTTCTTAATTAAAGCGTCATATTCCGGATTTGCATATTCTGTATTGTTCACACTGCTTCCAGAAAGGAATACTTCTAAGTAAGTCATTGGATCTGGATAATCCGGTAACCAGCGTGATAGTGACATTTCATATTCTTTCTTCTTCTCTAACGCTAGTTTTTGCGTATGCGGTTGTAATTTTACATTTACCTTTAAGCCTGGTAAGTTTTTCTCTAGCTCTTCTTTAATGTATTCTCCTACTTTTTTGAAGTTTTCTAAGTCATAGTTTAATAACTCAAGCGTCACTTCATTTGTACCTGTTTCTTGCTTCGCCTTTTCCCAATATTCTTTCGCCTGTTTTACATCCGTCTTATTAAACTCACCTGCCGTACTTCTAAAGTCTTTTTTATCAGGGCCTTTTAAGAACCCTTTAGGTACGTAATAGTTCGCTGCTACCGAACCATCATTTAAAAACGAAGTCGCAAGTCCTTTCTTATCAAACACTGTACTTAGCGCAAGACGTGCATTTTTATTTTTAAGAATCGGTACATTTTCATTGAATCGGAAGAAGTACATAACCGGATCTGTATATTGTTTAAGCTCTTTATTATTTTTATATTTATCTACGAATTCTGTTGAAATGACAGCTCTATCAACTTTATCTGTTTCATATAAATTTACCGCAGTTGAAATTTCTTTTACAATTTGATAGTTTATTTCATCTAGCTTCACTTCTTTTTTATCCCAATACTTATCGTTTTTCTTCATTGTAAAACTCGCTTCATGCTTCCAATCAGATAATGTAAATGGCCCATTATATACCGTTTTATTTGCTTCTAATCCATATTTATCGCCTTGCTCTTTCGCATATTTCTCGTTAATTGGATAGAAGGACGGTAAAATAAGTAGTTTCGTAAAATACGGTACAGGATGTTCCAACTCTACAACGAACGTTTTATCATCCTTCGCTTTTACTCCTAATTCCTCTAATCCTAGTTGTTTCTTATTTATTTTCTCCGCATTTTTCACATCGTACGCAATGTATGCATATTGAGAAGCAGTATCCGGATTAATAAGCTGCTTCCAAGCATATACGTAATCTTGCGCTGTTATTGGATCTCCGTTAGACCACTTCGCATCACGCAAGTGGAATGTATATGTTTTCCCATCTTTACTCACTTCATATTTTTGTGCTCCAGCCTCAATCACTTCATCATTTTTCGATAAACGGAATAATCCTTCCATTACGTTATTTAAAACGTTAAATGATACTGCATCTGTTACTTTCCCTGAATGTAAAGACGGGATTTCACCCGTTTCTAGTAACTGTAATACTTTCTTCTCATCTTTCGGCTTTGTCGTTGTTTTTTCTTTTGCGCAGCCAACTAAAATCGAAGAAACGAATAGAGTACTAACTAATGAGTAGCGAACAAATTTTTTCATTTGAAAACCCCCTCTATTTTTTAAGGTAAGTAACGACGAGCACCAGCGTATTCTTCTATATATCCAGGTGTATTTAACGGGATAATCTCTACTGATCTTTCAGCTCTTGGTGAGTGAATCATATTTCCGTCACCAATATACATTCCCACATGATGGACACTACCTTTCCCTTGATCATATGCAAAGAAGATTAAATCTCCTTTTTGTAAATTTTCTTTATCCACTGCAACTCCATTTCTCGATTGCGGACCAGAATCTCGTGGAATTGTAATACCGTGCGATTTATAAATCGTATGTGTAAATCCAGAGCAATCAAATCCGAAACCACTTGTACCAGCCCAAATGTACGGTAATCCTAAAAACATTTTCCCTGTGTTTATTAAATCATCGGCCGTCGGGGTTGGAATATCATTTTGAGAACGGTAAACCGTTCCATCATTTTTTCGTAGCCAAGCTTTCTGCCCATTTGGTAGCAACACGCGGTATGAAATCGTATCTTCACTAAGTAGCGGCAGTCGCGTATTATAGCTCACTTCAAGCGATTTATGTTTTTCAGAAGGATTTATATATAAAATGGCTGTCGGTTTTGTTACTAATACGAAAGGTTCATTTGTTTTATCTGCAAATTCTTGATTATATGTTAACTGTTTTTCAGGCATCCATCCTGGGTAGCCTTCTTCATTTCGAGGTGTTGGCTGGCCATGAACTAACACTTTCACCCAATCCCCTTTTTTATCTACAACTGTTACTTCTTGGCCTAATAACGCTTGCGTTTCTAATTTATTTGCACTTGTTAACCAAAGTTTCTCATCAAGCGTCATCGATTTCGTCCACTTCCACAAATCAACTGGATTTGTAGCACTTGGTGCATCAATTGGCCGTAATGAATCAGGCGTGGTCCAAAGTGTTGCAGCAGATACATCGATAAAAGCCTTACTATCTTTCTTTTCTTCAGCATTTGCTGATGTAAACGATGAAAATATAAATAAAGTTGTTAAAAATGCAGTTCCTACTTTTTTCATACATATCCCCCTTAAAAGATAATTTACTAGTCTCTTCTCCTAAGATTTACTATTCACTGTCGATTGAAGGTTTACCTTTGATCCAGAATAAGTCATTCCTTCCGGTTCTTCCATTAACCAAAGCGGTGCATCAAGATCGAAGTAATGAATATTAGGATGTGCAGCAGCTAAATGTGCAACAGCGCTAACAGAAAGAGAAGATTCCATCATGCTTCCTACCATACATTTCACACCAGCTGCTTCTGCAATATCGGCAATACGCCACGCTTCGCGAATGCCACCACATTTCATTAATTTAATATTGATTAAGTCTGCATATCTTCCTTGCACAATTTTTAATGCATCACTCGCTGAAAATATGCTTTCATCTGCCATAATAGGCGTTTGTACATGATCTTTGACGTACTTTAATCCATCCCAATCTTTCGCATGAACAGGTTGTTCAATAAATTCAATATTTAAATTGCGATTTTCCATCTCTTTAATGATAGAAACTGCCTCTTTTGGATTCCACCCTTGATTTGCATCTAATCGTAACGTCGTATTTTTTGGTACGCTATTTCGAATCGCTTCAATACGTTCTAAGTCTAAGTGTGCAGATTTCCCCACTTTAATTTTTAAAGTTTGAAATCCTTTTTCTACATGTTGCTTTGCCTCTTTCGCCATAATGAACGGTTCATCTACACTTACAGTAATATCTGTGTGAATTTCTTTTTTTCCACCTAATAATGCGTAAAGTGGAACGTTATGATACTGACAATACACATCATATAAAGCGATATCTACCGCCGCTTTTGCACTTGGATTTCCAATACAACTCATTTGAATGTGCTGTAGTAACTGCTGAAACTGAATAATATCTTGACCAATTAAACTTGAACGCATCGGCCCTAAAATTGCTTCTTCAATCCCACTAGCGAAATCCCCCGTAATAACTGGTGTTGCAGCTGCAGCTCCCTTACCGACAATTCCTTCATCTGTATGAATATATACATCTATACTTTCTATTTCGGTTACGGTACGAAGCGCGGTTTTAAACGGTGTATGAAGATTTACACGTCTACGATTTACTTTTACATCGGTAATTTTCATTTTGTTCATCCTTTCTTTATCTAGCAAAATAGAGCCTTAATTCTTAACTTTTTTGGATCAAAAGATCTCCGGTTGTGCTTACTTTCCATGTAGAAGGTACATGTGAAATAAAAAAATCCAGCCATAAGAAGATTCTTACGGCTGGATTTTGTCTATGAATGTGTAGACAAAGCAGCGATTTGATTATATTTTTTCTGTGCATCTTTTAATGCTACAAGTAGTGCTTTTTGAGACGAACCGAAATAACGATCTTTTATTTCCATTACTAATTCTGGGTCATTAATATTTTTATGTAGAAATAAATATTTAACGAATTGAGATGTTAATGCAATTGTCGCTGAGCAATCTGCATCTACAATTTCCCCAGTCTCCTTAACAAGTACAAACGCTACAAAATAGCTTTTAAACTTTTCGGTAATGGGATTATTTTGAGGTGCTTTCGCATCCCCTACGACATAAATTGTATTTGAAGCGTACACAGCTCTCTTCCTTTCTAATACGGGATAACGGTTTTCTTAATAGTCGTATGAGTGATAAACTCAACATGGATTAAAAAATGTATCCGCTTACCTTGTATTATAATACAATTGACAGAATTTTAACAACATTTATTTTCGTATATATTCCATAAGTACAAAAACAGCTCGAGCTCTTCATTTTTACAATATGTAATTGTTTCTTGTACCATGACATTCATACATGAAAAAACAGCTAGCTATTGCTAACTGTTCTATTACACTACTTCGGCAACACAAATATAGTTTCATTTGATTTAGAAAATTGATATTCTTTTCTCGCAAACTTTAAAATTTCTTCTTCATCGTCTGTTAAATTTTCTATGTTAGTCTTTAAAGAAGCCTTATCTTTCTTTAAAGAAACCAATTGTTTTTTTTGGTTCGTTATTGTATCTTTTTTTTCTACGATTATTTCTTGTTGTTTCGTTAAAATAAATTGAACGTACAAAGTAGCCGCCGCAATAAAGATAAACATGAATATAAATCGCCTTAGTTTTTTCTTATTAATTGCTCGATTCTCATTGGACTGTGATAGTTGTTCTTGTATATTAGGAACATTTATCCGCTTGAGTTTCCTCATTATGAAATCCCCCTAACACATATATTTTCACTACCATCGGCATGATCTCTTACTAACTTTAATTCTATTCTTATAAAATAAACTCCTTCATAAAAATATCTCACAAATTAACCAATTAAAGATAGCATTCGACGACATTTCCATATTTACATTGAATTTTTTTATGTATGCTGACATAAAATAGTAGTTTCTGTTATTCTTTTTCTACTATTGTAGAAGAGTTTTTTTACATACGAAATTTCTCCTTGTAATAACATGCTTGCAAGGAGAAAAAAGATAAATTGTCGTATATTCGCTAAAACTGAAATTATTGTTTCTGAACTAAAGTTTTAAGCATAGATTATCTGTTACGAAACTTTGCTACATATAAAAAGCCCAAGTTGGGCTTTTTTATTTTACAAATCAATATCATATTCCATGCTTTTTGCCGTATCCTCAGCAATCTCCACACCTAACAAATTTTTCACAATATGAAATGACATGTTAATACCAGCTGAAATACCTGCAGATGTAATAATGTGACCTTCATCTACAAATTTCACATTCTCCATTATTTCTACATTCGGAAAATCCTTTTTGAAAGTTTGAATACTAGCCCAATGCGTTGTTGCTTTTAAGCCTTCCAGTAGACCGGCTTTCGCAAGTAATAATGCACCCGTACAAACTGAAGTCATTAGTTTTACTTCTTTCATTTGCTGACGAACCCAATTTATTATAATATCATTTTTCACTTCGTTTTCCCGAACACCTTTACCACCTGGAATGATTAGAATATCAACTGGTGGTAAATCCTCAATACTATAATCCGGCTTTACCTTTAATCCGTTTCTTGCTGTAATCATTTCTCCATTTTGGCTAACTGTATAAACAGTAAATGGTTTTTCTTCCTCCACTTCGGTTACAGAAAAAACTTCAAATGGTCCTGCAAAATCTAACACTTCTACATCATTAAATAAAAATATGCCTACGCTCCATTTATTTATCATACGTTCACTTCCTGTTTTAAATGATGTAAAAGGTGATCATACCCTTTTTCTAACGCAATATCATAAGCTGTTTTTCCATCATTTTTCTTAATCGCTTTTTTAGCTCCATTTTCAAGAAGTAACATAACTATTTCTTCACTTCCTAATAATGCTGCTTCATGTAACCCTGTCCAACCACCACTTTGTATAGCTTTTACATCTGATCCTTTTTCAATTAAGAAAGCAACAAGCTCACTTTGTTTATTCGCGATTGCCGCTTGCAAAGGTGTATTTTCATTTTCGTTTTTTGCTCTAATATGTATATCTGCACCACTTTCTAAAAGAAAACTTGCTATCTCTTTTTGTCCAAAATAAGCCGATAAATGAACTAGAGTCCAACCATCGTCACTAAATTCGTTAATAGCACTTGGATTCGTCTTTATAAACTCCACCACTTCTTCCTTATTACCACTTATAATAGCTTGTACTATTGATTGTAAAATCGCCATAATAATCTCCCATCTCTCAAAATATTTAAGTATACTCTTCTATATGTTCTATTGATTATTATATTTTCCTGTCAACACAGTAGTTTACATAATAATATTATCTATTTTTCGTTTTAAAATAGTGAGAACTATGATTTAATTTCAATATATCAAATAATATTATTCCAATAAAAAACAATCCATTTTTAAAATGGATTGTTTTTTTATTTCTTTTTTGTGCGGTTTATTTTATTTTTCTATTTCCAATAATGATTTCATTCCCATTAATAAAAATGAAATGCGAATATTTAAATGCGAATTGCAGTACGTTTTTTCATTTGAAAGCTATTTTTTCACTTACCCTTACATTTGAAAAACATGAATGTAAACCCTCTAAAATCAGCAGTCTTATCATACCAATCTATAACAATTCTGTCTTCTTCCCTTACCTGTTTCCTTTAACACATACGATTTTAATACGAGCGACGTTAATGAATCCGTTAATGTTTTATATGATAAATTAGATAATGCTAATAGATCGTTCGTATATAGCATTCTATGCTTCTCCAATAATAATAGTACTAATCGTTCAGACGGTTTTAATGCTTCGTCACTTTCTAGTATAAAGTCTATATTTTTCATTTCTCTAATTATTACTCCTTATATAAAAAAATACTTACGCAACTAATTTAATATAAAAATAATACACAACAAAACTTGAGGTATATTAAAATAACATCGTTCCAAAACACTATTATACTATAACATAGAAAAAGCATTCCCCGAAATAGGAAATGCTTTTTTAAGTTACTTATTGGTTTCTTCTCAATTAATATGTTCTACCTTAAATATTTCTTGCAATATGCGGCTTACTATAATGACTTGTTCCACCACCGCCTACTACTACTTTACCGCCTTTTTCAAAAATTAATAATTTACTTGAACCATCTGCAAGAAGTACTATTACTTCGGCATTGTTACTTGTTGCTACATAAATTACATAGCCACTTTTTGATATACATGTTTCCCAATTTGCATCAAATTCTGATCTTACTACACGATTGGAATACACTTGATTTTCAACTCTATCTTGTGCTTCGTTTTCCAAAATTTATCCCCCCTACTTCTCTAAAATATCATTTACAAAAAATAACGGTTCTTTTTAAAATAGTAACTCCCTTTAATATAAGTAGTATATGTATTTAGTAGAAGGATGCTTGGACAACTGGAACGTAATACCATGTAAGTGATATACAATTGAAATAAGGCAATCGATACTGTATCGATTGCCTTATTTTCATAAATAATTCTTTATTTTTCGTTTCGCACCGCTTCAAAAGTAAACATTTGATTTGCATTTGACGGTTCTTTTTCATAAACATAGTCAGCGGAGCACGTAATGTTAGAGAAACCTATACTTTCTAGCAGAAGTTTAAACTCTTCTATTCCATACCAGCGCACCGCAAAGCGTTGCAATTCCGTTTGTACTAACTGCCCTTTACTCCATTTTTCATATTTTAAATAGGATAGAGTAACTTGGTTCAGCCAATCTATTTCAATTGATTTATTTTCTAATGTAATTCCGTCTCCGCTCGGCAAAGAAAAAGTCGATGTATGAATCTCTCCTGTTTTCCAGTCATGCGGAAGCATAATATCTACGATTAATCGCCCGCCTGGATTAAGATGTTCATGAAAACATTTCAATGCGTTTATCGAATCCGTACGATTTTCAATTAAACAAAAAGATCCAGTTGGAATGATAATTGCCTCATATTTATGTGGCAGTGAAAATTGTTGTAAGCTTCCTTCATATAAGTGAGGATGTAAGTTTCTCTCTTTACATCGCACGCGGCACGATTCTAGCATTTCAGGTGAATAGTCTATCCCATCTACTTTAAATCCAGCCTCTAGAAGTGGGATAATGACACGCCCTGACCCAACCGCTGCTTCGAGAATTCTTCCGGTGCAATTTTTTAAACGTTCTTTGTAATACTCAATATCACCATTTAAAGAATAACCGACAGGCTTAGTGAAATCATAAAGTTCCGTGCAAAGTGTACTATAAAAACTAAACATTTATTTTCTCCTCCGTTTTTACGTACGGAAGATTTTCTTTCAATTAATCTTCCTGTACCTTTATTTTTAATAAAAATTCGAAAGAGCTGACTGTCATAATATATCACTCGCTTTCCATATAATATAATCATATTATATTCTCATCAAAATGAAAATTCAGTCTTTTTTGAAAAGGAGGATGTGATGAATTCATTAATTATATTTCTTTTACTTCTTTTTGCTTTAAATGCACTAACTTTCTTTATAGCAAAGAAGTATAAACGAATATGGAAAATAGCTAGTGGCATTTTCATACTTTCTTCTCCCGTTGTTTTCTTTGCCACTTTGCACGTTATTGGTGAAAAAGTAGAGGAGATGGATTCGCTGGAGGTTTTGCTGGGCTTATCTTTAGTGGCCTATTGATCATAAATGTCATTTTTTTATTTATTGTAAGCTTTTTTGTATCTACCAATAAACATTCACATTACACTCCCCCTTTTCAAAATGTAAAGAGCTTACTAGGCGGTAAGCTCTTTATCCATCACTATTTATTTCACAATTGGCAATGTCACTTCACTTAATTTTACTGTAAGCTTCGTGCCCGCTTTCGGTCTAATTGTATAATCATAGTCACTAGCCATTAAAACGACCCCTATTTGATGCCCAGCTTTAAATACATAATCATCTGGCTGCATATCCCATGTAAATGTATAATCTTTGCCCGGTTGAATCGCCGTTGAATTTTCTATACTCTTTACGTTTTGTGGATCCATCCAGCCTCTCGTTACGATTTCCGGCTTCGCTCCTCCATAGTCAACAAGTAATGCTGTTAAATTTGATACAGATCGATCAATATTTCCTGTAATTGAAATCTTTGGTGTACCACTTATACGTGTATCTTTTTGCAGTACAGGCATTGTATACACTAATCGATTGGCTACTTCTAATTCTGGGTTTGCTACTAATTGGTTTGATTTCATTTTTGCATCATCTACGAATGAGAAAACTTTATTTGCAGATCCCATACTTAATGGTAAATTAACTGCTTTGTTACTTAAATACATACGAACTTTTGACGGCACAGCTGATGGATCCGGCCAATTTTTTAATTTCTCCCACGTTTTATTTTCACGTTGTACATCCACCATTGGTTCATTCATAATTCCATTTTCAATTCCATACAACCAATAATCGAGCCATTTATTTTGTGTTCTTTGCCAGTCATTCGTTGATGTGCCACCATGTCCACCTTGATGTAACCACATTTTACGAGGAACATTATTTTCTCCAAGTGCATCCCACCATTGCGCGAACTGCTTCGTCTTTACATTCCAATCATTTAAACCATGAACAACAAATACACTCGCTTTTACGTTTTTGGCATCTTTTACATAATTACGTTTATCCCAAAAATCATTATAATTACCAGTTTTTCTGTCCTGTCCGGCTGTTAGCTCTTTTATTACTTGTCCGCAAACTTCAGGGTTTTCCCTTGTTAGTACTGCTTCTGCCATATTATCTGTATCTTCTCCTTGGTATCCACCTGGCGCAATGACTGCACCGTTTGCGCGATAATAATCATACCAACTACTAATCGCTGCGATTGGAATAATTGTTTTTAACCCTTCAACACCAGTCGTTGCAACAGCATTCGGTAACGTACCATTATAAGAAACTCCTGTCATACCTACATTACCTGTTGACCAATCCGCCTTAACTTCCTCACCATTTTCTGTATATGCTTTCGCACGTCCATTCACCCAATCAATGACAGATTTCGTCCCTAATATTTCTTGTTCATCTCCAGTAGTCGGACATCCATCTGATTTTCCAGTTCCAATACTTTCGCCTAAAATGACTGCATAGCCTCTTGGCACATAATAATTTCCATACGAACCAAGATTAACAGCTCCATACGGTTTCCCTTCATACGCATACAATTCTTCATCTACATTATATACAGGAACATCTTTTAAACCAGCTCGATATGGACTCATTTCATATATAACAGGAACTTTCACATTTGGATCAGTTTTTGGACGCATAACTTTTACCGATACACGATCCTTTTTTCCATCTCGATCACTATCTACTTCTGTTTCTACAAATAAATTTTCAATAATCGCTTCATCAAGCGAATAAATCGGTTTTGTCATCCCATTTTCTAATTCAATTTTCGTGTTTGATTGTAACGCCTCTGAAACTTTTCCATTTAACTTCACGTCATTCTCATTTATGTAGTTTGTTTCTTTATTGTCTGCATACGCAGTCGTGCTAGAAACTCCTGATGTAATTGATAAAGATAATATTGCTGATAATGTTGCTATTTTCTTTTTCCCCATACCCTTCCCTCCCCATATATTTCTCTTTTTACTATACAGTAAAATTGCAGAAAATTCAGTTTATACTTTATACAACAACTTGAGAAATTTGTAGAACACTCTTCCAATATTATATATTCTGACTTACTACTATAAAAAACATCGTCTAATAATAGACGACGCTTCTAATAGTATTGAATTACTCATTCATCAAATTTATATAAAATCGTATTTCTCCCTCTATAGTAAATACGCCATAGTCAAAACCATGTCTTTCTAAAATACTTTTCACGATCGCTAAGCCTAGTCCTGTACCTGAATGATCTTTACTACGAGAAGATTCTAAGACGTAAAAAGGTTCCCAAATTTTATCGATATCTTTCATATGTTCAGCATTCATACCATTTTGAATTTGAAAATATACACTCTCATTTCGATCTTCTAATGTAATTTTTATATTTTGATTTGATGTATATTTTATCGCATTAGAAATTAAATTTTGGAACACCATTCTCATTTTATTTACATCTGCATAAACAATTGCATCGCCAACATTATAGTTCACTTGCAAATTAATTTCTTTCGACTCCAGTTCAATCTTATGCTTATGTAATATACTTTGGACTAGTGATTTAATAGAGAATTCTTCTTTTTGTAACACATCTCTTTCTAGTTTAGAAAATCGTAATAACTCTTCAATTAAGTTTGATATGTGATCCGATTGTTTAATGATTGTATCTATGTATGTACCATCATCTAGACCATCTTTTATTCCCATAGAATATGCTTTCACTAACGCGATTGGAGTTTTTAATTCATGGGTCACATCACCCATAAATCGTTTTAAATGTTCATTACGATCTGTTAAATCTTGATGCGCTTCCTGTAGTTTTTCACTCATGATATTAATACTAGTAGCTAAGTCTCCTATTTCATCATTCGTTTTCACTTTTGTCTTTTTAAACTGTAAACGTGAAATATCTTCTGCGACATCACTTAATTCTTTCAGCGGTGTCGTAATTGTTTTTGACAATATCCATACAAGTACGATAATGAGAAAAATCGTAATACCTAAAATGAATAAATAAAATGAGTTTAACGTTTTTATTATTTCATTTGAATGTGCGATAGAAACTCCTACTAAAATCAACATATCATCTTTCGCCATGTATTTCACAAAAAAACTAGATTTGATTTTCTCTTGATCATATATTTTATTCGAATGTCCGAATTTCTTTACTTTCATTATTTCTTCTTTTGTAATCCAAATTTTATTAAGGGCAACTCTCTTTTTTGTAAGTTGCATACGTAACTCATCATTAATATGATCTTCTGAGTCTTTTATGGATGTATACGCAATCGTAACATTCCCCTCATTTTCAATGCTCGTAATTGCTTCATCCAATTGTTCTCTCGGTATGGACTGAATTTGCGCTGTAATACCTTCTAAGCTTTCTCGTGTTTTGTAAATATTATATTTCGGTAAAAGATAGTTAATTAATAATAAAGAAATCGTAAATATAAGAATAACGGTTAAAGATATACTAAGAAATAGCTTTTTTCCAAGTTTATTCACTCTGTTCCTCCAAACTATATCCTAGCCCGCGGTGCGTCTTTATAATATTTTCTCCAACTTTTTTTCGTAATCTCCTTACATGTGTATCAACAGTTCGCTCTTCTCCAAAATAGTCAAATCCCCATACGATATCTAACAATTTTTTACGAGTTAAAATCATCCCTTTATGATTTAAAAAACATTTTATTAATTGTAGTTCTGTTTTTGTAATATCTAATTCTTTGTCATTTTTATAAACTTTATTTTTCGTAAAATCAATTTTCAAATCTTGAACTTGAATGACATCATCATGCTGTATTAACTTTTTCGCTCGAGTAATGAGTACACCTGGATGAAATGGTTTTTTTACGTACTCATCTGCCCCGCTTTGAAGAGCTGCTAATTCATCTTCGCTTTCACTTTTCGCCGTGAGCATTAATACTTTTACGCTTGAGTTTTTCTTTATTTCCTGACAAACAGTAATACCGCTATGTTTCGGCATCATCCAATCTAAAATAGCTAAATCAATTTTTTCATCATAAAATATTTGAAGTGCTTCTTCTCCATCTTTCGCTAAGAAAACTTCGAAGCCTTCTTTCTCAAAATAAGCTTTTAAAATCCTTAACATATCTTGTTCATCATCTGCGATTAATACTTTCATACATTATCCTCCATTGCTTTTAAACAAAAATCAATTGTATCATACAACTTCTTTGTTACATGTATGTGACAAAAAAATATTTGAACCATTTAAGGGTATAGTAAAAACGAGGTGTTGTACTATGATGAAAAAAATCGGAGTCATTACTCTTCTGTTCTTCTTATTATCAACAAATGTGTTCGCAAATAGTAATCAACAAATTGAAGTGTTTGATTGTCAAAAAGAAATGGTCATTCAAAAGCAATCTTTAGATCCAGCTATTCAAAAAGACGCTATTCAATATGCTAAATCGATTACTGGCCCGTTCAAAAACTTAAACGTCGTTCCAAAAGATGGTCACATGATAAAAATCCCTTTATCTAAACCAGTTTCTATTACAAATCAATGGCTACATTCAACAATTGATGAAGTACTTATTCTTCTCCCGCTTAACCAAAAACCTTATATTATGCTTTACGATGATGAAAATAATCCACATTTTTATTATGTAAAAGGTGATCCGAAGGGATTATTGAAAGAAATGAATGTGAAACATAATTGATTAGAAAAAAAGAGACTTCATAAGCTTATTTTTGAAGATGAGGTCTCCTTTTTTACTAATATAACACTTTATAATGACTAGATCCTTTAAATAATTTCCCTTTCACAAATCCATTTGCAATATAAAACGCATCACCTTGTTTCGTATCTGTATGTAGAACAACCACTTTAAAATACTTTTCCGCATGAGATAATAGCTGCTTTAATAACAACTTCCCTAGTCCTATACAACGATGGTCCTTCGCAATATAAAATCTCCTTAATCGGCCAATCTTATTATTTTCTGAGTATGGGTCTTCATTTAACCCTCCTATTCCAATTAACTTTCCCTCTTGAAAAATGCCATATAAACATTCGCCTGTTTTATTAAATGTATTTGTTTTATTTTTATATTCACTTTTTAGCTTTATTAAGAAATTAAATCCTTCTTCTTTGCTTTCTTGAACAAGATAATTATGTTCGTATATCATTAAATCTTCTATTTGTTGAATATGTATATCTTTCAAGTGATTTCCTCCTTGATTTAAAAATACATAAAAATGCTCAAGAATTATTTATTCTGAGCATTTTTATGGTTGTTATTTTATTCAATTTGTGTCATGCGTATTTTGCACTTCAGATGTAAATCGATAATATAATTGTTTAATTGCTATACGTTTAAAACTATTTGTACTCAAATATTATATTAGTTTATTCTCAAACAGACCCAAGATAAATTATACTTCGTTAATTGATATGTTTGTGTAACCACTGTTGAAATATCTTTAACTGTTCTGCAGTATGAAAGTAATGTTCACCTGTCTCCACGACCTCTAATTCACAGCGATGTTTTTTTGTAAAATCGTTAATAATTTTAAATTCGCACAGTTCATCCTTGGCTCCATACATAATATATGTATCTATATTCCATGTATTAATAGGATGTTCTTTTACATAGCATAAATAATCCCAATATAACTTTTGACCAATCGGTGTCTCTATAGTCATTTCTTTTTGCAAAAGCTCCGGTGTTACATTAAACCATTTCATCATATTTTCGATAATTCGTTCCATATTAACTACTGGTGATAAAAATAACGCCTTTTCTATCACATCATTTTGATAAGCTAAAAGGCTAAAATACGCACCTATACTACATGCAAACACACTTATTTCTTTCCAATGTTCTTCTGCGTAATTCATAATTATAGATAATTCCCTAACACAAAACTGTACTTTGCAAGGAGTATCATCATTTTTTCTTTCTCCATGCTCAGGTAAATCAAAGCTTAATACTTGATAACCTTTTTGATTAGCTCCTTCAGCTAATATTTGAATAACTGCATCTTCTTTATTTGACATATTTCCATGTACTGCAATAAAAACTTTTTCACTTTTATCTCCCCACAAAACCGTGGGAATATTACTAATGTTAAAATTATCTTTAAGCATATTTCCTCCGTGGAATAAGATATATAGGAATTGGCCAAAAACTGCACACACTTTATAATCTCTGCACAGTAGACAATATTCCCTTCAGCTCCAGTAAATCATCTATTACTATATCCGCCTGAGCAAGTTCATCTTCTTGTGCAAAATCAAAATTACATCCAATCGCAATCAAGCCATTATCTTTAGCTGCGTTTATATCAGATAAACGATCCCCGACTACAGCTGCTTCTTTTATATCATATTTGTTCAAAATACTTTTTACTAAGTCGCTTTTATTAAGTGAGTTTATTTGTTCAATACTAAACGTTTCAGTAACCCATTGGTCTAAATCATAATAAGATACAATTGCTCGTAAATATTCAGTTAAACCATTACTTGCAATATATATTGAGCAATTATTTTCTTTTATATATGTAAAAATCTCTTTTACATTCGAATATAAAGCACCTTTTCCGCTCTTAATGTTTTCAATTAATCTTTCTAAAAAATATGCATCTGTTTGTTCTCTTATTTCAAGAGAATGATCCGGTAATAAAGCTTCCCAAACTTTCGGTAACGGCACGCCCATAATTTCACGGTACTTATCAATAGGTGTTACCGTATCCCATAATTGTAATGCACGTAAATGATTAAAAGTATCATCTAACGATAATTCTAAAATTTTATCTGTTTGAAATAACGTTCCGTCCATATCAAAAATTAATGCTTGTAACATTTCATTCTCTCCTTTTGAATTATAATACAGTTTTACTTGATATATTTTTAAGCATCTCAACGATAATTTCTGAACAATAGTTTGCGGCCGTTTTCGCGAAGTCATCATAAGAAATTTGTGCTTCATCGTCTGCACTGTCAGAAATACATCGTATTACGAGAAACGGTACTTCATTTATGTAAGCAACATGTCCTATTGCTGCACCTTCCATCTCTGTACAAAGCGGCGCATATTCATCTATTAATTTCGCTTTTAATTTTGAATCTTCAACAAAACATTCACCACTTACAATTCTTCCTTCATGAACCTCCATATGTAAACAACTACTATTGCATGCAATACGTGCTAACTCTACTAATTCCTTACTTGCGACAAATTCTTCTTGGAACGGGAATAAGTTTTTCATTTGAGTTTTACTTACATCATGATGGGTAACATTCGTTGAAATAACGATATCACCAACTTTTACATCTGGGTGTAACCCGCCAGCAACACCGGTATTGATGATAGCATCTACATCAAATTTATGAATTAACGTTTGCGTACATGCGGCTGCATTTACTTTCCCTACACCAGAACGTGTAATAATTACTTCTGTTCCCATGAATTCGCCAATGTAAAAGGGCATTCCCGCAATCGTCTGTTCCTCTTGTATAGCTAGTTTTTCTAAAAGTAAGTCTATTTCAATTTGCATTGCCCCGATAATGCCAATTCTGTTCATGTATGTTTTCCCCTTTATTAATTAATCCCTTTAATTCTTTCAGACAAAACCGAAAATATAAATCTTGGGAGTACAAGTTGTCTCTTTAACCGTTTCGGCTGTGAAAGTAACCTATACAGCCATTCAGTTCCAGTATCCCGCATAATTTTAGGTGCTCTTTTTACAGTACCAGATAATATATCGATCATACCTCCAATACCAATAGATAGTGGAACGTTTAATGTTTGCATGTTTTCATAGATGAATTCTTCTTGTTTGGGTGAACCTAGTCCTACTAGTAGTAAGTGCGGCTTAAATTGCTTAATTTTTATTTTTACTTCTTCTATTTCTTCATTATTTACAAATCCATGCTGTCCTTTAAACTGTGCTCCTGGGAACTGCTCATTTAATTTTACTAATGCCTTTTTATTACTTTCTGGCGCAGCTCCAAAAAGAAAGACACGATATTCATTGTCATTACAATACTTTATTAACTCATGAGTAATATCTGCCCCAGTAACACGTTCTTTCAGCGTTCCTTTTAATATTTTCGAGCCTATTATGACACCAATCCCATCCGCTGTTATTAAATCTGCAGAAAGTAACATCTTTTTAAACTGTTTTGATTTAGCCGTGCTTTCCTTTGCAGACATAACAATTTCAGGATTTGCAGTTACTACAAATCTTGGTTTTTCTTGTTTTTCATGTAGCCAACCTTTTAATAAACTTATAGCTTTTGCATATTCTAAAGTTGAAAAAGGTATTCCCTTTATAAGTTGGTGATCCACTATACTCTCCCCTTATATAAGCCTCAAATATTCATCAATATCTATAGAAATTTGTCTAAAAGCCTTACCCCAAAATTCATAGCTCGTTATATCTATTTCAAAATGCTTTTTCATAAGTTCTTCCACTGGAGCTTTTCCTGTTTCTCGTAAAAACTCTTTATATTTCAAGTGAAAAGTACTTTTCCTTTCTTTAGCTATTTCTAATAAACTAAAACTAACTAAATACCCAAATATGTATGGATAATTATAAAAAGGAACATCTGCTAAATAAAACTGAACATATTTCATCCAAACAAACGGCTGATATTCTGATAATGAATTTCCATATGCTTTTTCTTGCGCTACTATAGATAATTTTTCGATTTCATCAGCACTTAAAGGACTTTCTTTACATTTCTCGTAAAAGTTCTTCTCAAATTCGTACGATGCTCGAATTGCCATTACATAATTAAAACAGTTTCTTATTTTCCAGCTAAGCAATAACTTTTTCATATCTATACTATCTGTTGTTTGAATTAGATAATTTATAAGCACCGTTTCAAAGAAAATAGATGCTGATTCAGCTGTACTCATTGGCAAATAATCATCTAAAAAAGAAGAGGATTGTTCAAAACTCATATTATAAAAATGCCAAGCATGTCCTAGTTCGTGGGCAAGTACTCTTACACTATCGATACTTCCGTCATAACGCATAGAGATTCGAGATTCTTTTTCACTGAAAAAAGGAGCACAAAATCCGCCAGGTGGTTTATTCTCTCTCGGTTCTGCATCTACCCAACCACTTTCTATCGCATTACGTGCAAATTCTGCTAATTCTTCATCTATATTTTTTAATGCATCGTATATGCTTTGTACTGCTACTGAAAAAGAAATACTTACCTCATTATTTTCCTTTACTGTCATAAGTTCATACCATGTTATCGAAGTTTTTCCTTTTTTATACACGTTTAAAGCACTTACTAATTTATCTATGTTTTCTTCTGTCGCATTCCATATTTGTAATAATACAGTTTCTGAAATACCATTCGCATGAAGGGACCTTGCTAAAATCTCTATATCTTCTAATGCATTGCCCTTTGTATTACGCAATCTCCCTATTTGATTTAATACAGTAGCAAAAATTTCTTTTTCCTTATATAAGGCATTTGTTAATAACTCGAATACTTCTAGTCTTTCCTTTTTATTATGACTATTCATTGCAATATGATTTGCTTGTCCAAATGATAATTGCTTATTATTGTGCTCTATTTCTATCCTATTCCTTAATTGTATGTACATATTTTCCCACGCATGAAGTTCATCTTTTATTAGCCTAGTATTATCGGTAATTTCCACTTCACTTGGTTGCTGCACTTCACTTTTTAATTCCTTTACTTTCACAGTCAATCTAGTAATATCCGATGCAACGCTTTCTTCAACTGATCGACAATACAAATAATATTCTGCTTTTTCAATAGCTTGTATAAGTTTTGAAAGAATCTCTATATCTTTTGTTACAAAATATTGTTCTTTCAACTCCAATATTGGTACTAGAATATCCCCATTTGAATACAATCGATCTAAATCCCACCTAGCAATTTCATGCATTTTTATAGCCGCCTCCTATTTTTACAAATAGTTACAGATATCTCCCGTAAAACAATTATATATGAGATAGCTAAATTTTAACATCTTGAAATATTTAGATTTTTATAACCAAAAGACTTCAACACACAAAAAAGATGATTCTGTTGGAAAAAGAATCATCTTTTTAACATCTTATATTTAGTAACTGCTTTTTCTTCGCATTAAATTCATCTTCTGTAATAACGCCCATACCTAATAATTCCTTAAATTATTTCAGCTCATCTGCTACAGAAACAGTAGCATTATCTTGAAGAAAAAAAGATTGATCAAAAGATCAATCCTTTACTCTACTTCATTTAAGAAAAATAACGTTATAACGCCAGGTCCTGTATGTGCTCCGATTGCTGCACCAATTGTATTTACGATAAATACTTCACAGCCAAATCTTTCTGTAATTAATGCTTTTAATGCTTCAGCTGTTTCTAAGTCATCGCCATGAGTCATACCAATTGTTTGACCTTTAAGCTCTTTTCCGCGTTCTTCCATAATATCTACAATACGGCTCAATACTTTCTTTTTCCCTCGTACTTTTTCAAGTGGTACAAGTTTTCCTTCTTCCACGTTTAAGATCGGTTTAATGTTTAGTAAACCACCGATAAATCCTGCGACTTTACTTAAACGTCCACCTCTCACTAAGTACTGTAAGTCAGCTACAGTGAAGATATGTTCCATATGGTTCATTAGAAAATCAACACGTTTTAAAATATCTTCTTTTGATGCGCCGTCTTTTGCCATTTTAGCAGCTTCTAAAACGACAAGTCCTTGACCAAGCGAAGCACATTTCGTATCAATAATTTCTAAGTCTAAGTTAGCATATGTTTCTTTTACTTCCTCTTTAATGAGAACTGATGATTGATATGTACCAGACAGTTCAGATGAAAAAGCTAAATATATACAAGGATTACCTTCTTTTGCATAAGAAACAAATTTCTCTTGGAAAGTTTCAAGGGAAGGCAATGACGTTCTATAAACAGCGCCTTCTCTCATGTTTTGCAATAACGTAACTGACTCTAATGTAACTCCATCTAAATACTCTGTTTCTGCTTCATCATAAACACGGAGTGGAATTAAATCAATATCATATGCTTGCAGCAATTCTACCGGTAAATCCGCCGCACTATCCGTAATGATTTTAACACCCATTTTTAAACCTCTATTCTGTTATAAATATAAAAATATAAAATAAAAATAGTACTTTTAAATTATATACGTAAAACTTAAATGAAGAAAGGAAAAGACTTTATATTGTATGCACTATTCTTCAAAACTTGAACTGTTATTAAAAATCATCTAAATTTAACCGCTTTACATTCTGTATAATACAAATATATCGAATTTTCCAAAGGAGTGATCCAAATGAGCATTCAACTAGCTACATCTAATGATCTAGAATGGATTAATAAACAATATGACTCAATAGGATTTGTACGAAGTGATTTAAATCGAGAGAAAGTCGCAATCATTACATACAACAATGAGTATGCAGGTGTTGGACGATTAGTCCAAATAGATGAAGATACTTTAGAAATGGGCGGGATTTATATTCTCCCTCAATTTAGAGGGCTACACTTAGCCGGGGAACTTGTTTTCATTTTTAGTAGAAACTGCGAAGAAATTACAAGTACAACATGTATATTGTCTTCCTTTTGAGGAATTAGAAAACTTTTATAAGAAATATGGCTATACTGAGGTCGATACTACGAAAGAATTTGTTCATCCAATTATTCTAGAAAAATATAATTGGTGTTTGGATCATTATGAAAAGCATGTTTTATTATTTAAGTTGTAAAGGTACCTAAAGTGAGTATATATAAATATTAATTATACTTTTCCGCATAGATAATAACCCTACTTTATTTGGTCAACATCAGCTTCTACAAGATATACTATTACTTCTTACGCTGTCTTTTTTCTTAACCTTACTTTTGTATAAAAGATTAGTTTGTTTAAAATTACCTTAAATCGTATTCAAATAAACTAATCGAAAGGCCAATTCCTATATAATACAATTAAGTAATTAAAAGGAGCGTTATTTATGATAGATGTAATAAGACTCGTTATCTTTACTGTAGTTGCAATTGGTGCCATTATTAACATATACATAGAATTTAAAAAACCTAAAAAAAGTATATTCTCAATCGTTTTTTTATCAGTACTCTTAATTGGATCCTCAGGGTTAATTAAAAATATTTTATCTCAACTTGTATAGAAGATTGATTAAAAATCAATCTCCCGTCAATAATGTAAATAACATGATTGTATCTCTCCATTCCCCCTTTGGAGAGGAGCAGTTAGCTTTGGCTAACTGCTCTTTTATTTGAACTATTATCCACAAAATAAGTATCATACGCCTTATCAAAAACATATCCTAGTTTTTCAGCTAGTTTTGCAGATGTAGTATTCGCTGCATCCCAGTTTGGATATATTCCTTTTTCTAAACAGTCCAAGATTAGTGCTGCACTAACTATAGTCGCCAATCCTTTTCTTCTATAATTGTGAGCAGTCGCAACTTCAATTTCAATGCCATTATCATAAATGCTATATGATGATGCACCGCATACAACTTCTCCTTTATACAAAATACAATACCCTATACCTCGGTTTATATAATCTTCTACTGATTGAAATTGACTTGTAAAATCTTTAGAGACTTTATGTAATGTAGGGTTATTTACGATATTTTCATCTATTCTTCTTAACTCGTATCCTTTTGGAAGCGCTGATATAAGAGATTGTAATTTTGAACGATCAAAAACTTCTGCATTACGTTTAAATTTATAGCGTAAAAACTTATCTGTTTTTCTTTCGTAAAATGTTTCTAAACGCTTTTTCCATTCTACACTATTTACGATGACTAACATTCTATCAGGAATGTTTCGAAGCAATTCTTCTGTTTCTTTCACCTTTGAATCCCCAGCGTAAAATGTAAAGATCCCTACCGTAATTTGCGCTACTGTCGGATTTTCAAGATCATTTACCCAAGCGGTACCCATATGTCCTTGTAAATAAGAAAGTAAAACAACGTTATTGAAATCTTCGAACATAGTAACTAATTTTTCTCTTGTATGTATATTCGCTTCATATATCATTTACATTCCTGCTTTCTTTAGAATTAATGTACTTCTACTCTTTTCTACATATAAGCAAACGTCTACTACATTCCATATAATTATAAATTATTCATAAATATAAAATTATTATAACATTTAATCAAAAAGTAAATGACTTTCTAGTGTATAGGTTTACAGATAATATACTTAATAAAAATTCACAATCTATAATCTTTTATTATGTAAAACCCTTAACATTAGTTTAAGGGTTCATTTAAAAATATATGTTATAACTCATTCTTATAAACAAATGATTCTGTTCCTCCGTTTTTATATACTTTAGTTACTTTAACAACTGATGTGTACGTATTATCGTCATTCGATATTATTCTTTTCATCTCTTCTATTTCAGCATTACCAGTTCCACTCTCTATCCTCAAACAACTCGAAATGTTGAGGTATCCACTCGATGCGAAAAGAATAATAAACGTAAGATCAGGGAAATTAATGAACAGTATTCCAAACTTTAAAGGATTCGTAGCCGTATCAGATAATACTAGTCGGAAACGTAATAATTCAGGCACTTGAACAAAATCTTTAGAAACAATTGCTTCACCTATTATAGTAATTTGCTTTACTACATTTCCCATCTCATCTATAAACTCAGTACAATTAGGCGCATCAATTGTTTTTGCTTGAAGTGATAAATTCAATTCTGAATTGTGAAAGTCAAAAAAGAGTGTGCTTCCCTCTGTTAAACATTGCGGACAAACGTTTCCAAGTAGACTGAAATCCTCTTCAATAAATTTGACTTTCGTTTTACAACTACAAACTTTTCCTATTCGAATTGCATCAATCTTAGAGCAATCTACAAAAATAACCTCACCGACCTCTTGTACGAAGGATACGACACCATTCTTCTTATTAAATGAAAGAAAATAAGATACAACAATTTCATTTCCGGCAATTACAATACTCTCAACTTTTGTAAAAGGCTCTAGACTTCGCAAAAATTCACAAATACTATTTTGGCAACATCGATCATTTCGTTTCGGCTCACAACCCACTTACACTCCATCCCTTCTCTATATGTTTTATCTCATACACATAATATGAGGGGGATATGAGAAAAGCTTGGACAATATAACTTTAACGTAGGAACATATTTGCCTACTTATCGCATTAAAAATGAATACTAACACATAAATTTCCCTATAAATACATATAACAATTTCATCTTTCATGAAAAAAACGTTATAATGAAGTGTAGCCTCTACGATTACGTTATAAAGGAGATTAAAACAATGGCTAAAATTAAAGTATACCAAGCAAAAGAAGAAAATATGGAAGCAGTAAAAAACATCATTGATGTTGAAGAACAAAATCCAACTGCTGAAAACTTACAAAATCTATACGCATGTGTATTAGATACTGAAGATATGGCATTGCCTGAATCATACATTGAAGAAGATATCTTAATTGATTCTATTGAAGTTATGGTTAACGCTTCTCAAAGCAAAATAAGAGACTTAGGTGCTTACGATGTAATCGAAGTTCAAAACAAAGGTAAGAAAACACAAATTTTATTATTAGCAGACGAAGAATACGAAATCATCGAAGGCTAATCTAAATCCGTACATACGAAAAAGCTCCTTTCCAATTGGAAGGGAGCTTTTTCATCACGCTTTTGATGTTTCGCTCTTTTTATTCTTTTGTTGTTTTTTAATTACCATGCGCTCATTTCCCATAAAGAAAATAAATATGAATGCTAAACCAGCTGGTACCAATGCCCACATAAATGTTTGGACAATTGAGCTAGAAAGAGCATCAATAATTTTATCTAATATTTGGGGTGGAATTTGAGATCTTGCAGATTCTGATAGAATAGCTCTTGAATCTCCTAAAGCGTTTGTATTCATTCCCCCGTTCATACCTTTAAATGCTTCTTCTAATTGATCTTGGAAACCTGTTCTTTGGATCATTCCGAAGATTGTAATACCAAGCGTCATGCCTAATGAACGAATGAAGTTACTCGTTGAAGTCGCAGACCCTCGCTGTTCCATACCAAAGTTGTGGATAGCCGCCATACTTAGTACAGAGAATGAGAAACCAACTCCAAATCCAATAATAATCATATACACTGTTAATAATACACGACTTGTTTCTGGCGTTAATGTGCTTAATAAAAATAGTCCAATTAGCATAATCACCGCAGAAATAATCATAATGTTTCGATAGCTAAGCTTCGTCGTTAAAAATCCACCTAATTGCGCCGTTACGACTGAGCCTAACATCATCGGTAAAAGTAATAATCCCGAGTTTGTTGCACTCCCGCCGTATACACCTTGAATGAATAACGGAATGTATACAGTTGCTGACATAAACGCAGCACCATAACATAAAGCAATAATGGTACTCATTCCGAATAAGCGCTGCTTAAACATCTCAAATGATATGATTGGCTCTTCTACTTTTCCTTCAATAATAATAAATGCAATAATTAAAATAGCGAATCCACCAAATAAACTTAAAATAAAGCTAGAATCCCAATCATATTTTTGTCCGCCAAGTTCAAGTGCAAACATTAAAGAAACTACTGCACCAACTAAAGTAATTGCGCCGAACCAATCAATTTTTTGTTTTCTATGAACTCGTGATTCTTTATAAAAGAATGTAATAAAAATAAGTGCTAAAATGCCAAGCGGTAAGTTAATGTAAAATACCCAGTGCCAGCTAATGTAATCTGTAATATATGCGCCGAGTAACGGACCAAAAATACTTGATAAACCAAATACCGCTCCGAATAAACCACCCATTTTCCCGCGCTTTTCAGGAGGGAAAATATCAAAAACGATTGTAAACGCGATCGGCACTAATGCCCCGCCGCCAATACCTTGAATGGCACGATAAATACCTAACTGTGTAATATTTTCAGCAGTACCACAAAGTGCCGAACCAATCATAAAGACAATTAAACCGAAAATAAAGAATCTCTTTCTACCATACATATCTGATAGTTTACCGAAAATCGGCATACCTGCCATTTCTGCGACCATATAGGCAGAAACAACCCATACAAAGTTTTCAAGGCCTCCTAAGTCACCAACGATCGTTCCCATCGCCGTTACGACAATGGTATTATCCATTGATGCCATTAGTATACCTAGCAATAAGCCCGCCACAACAAAGCCAAGCTTATTATTCTTCTCAACCATATCTCTTGCTCTCCCTCGTATTACTTATATTTGTTTATGTTCTTTTACGACTGCATTACCTTTTTGATTAAAACTAGTATGATATTCTACAACACTAATTTCACACCCAGGGCCAATTGTAACGTTGTTTCCTCTCACTACGTCAGCAATCGTATGTTCTAAATAAATATCATCTCCTTCAATAATTGTAGTTTGTAGGTTACCAGCATGACTAATAAAAGGAAGAAATCTCGCTTTTTTACGAATCGTAATTTTTTTACCACCAATTTCTCTTACCTTACTTCCTTCATAACGAAGTGAGATTTGAATATTTTCAGCATTAAGTAATCCATCACTTTCAAGACCACCAGTTAATGATAAATCTTCTACTTCAATATTTCCCCTCACATTTAAAGCACCTTTTACATCGACAAAATCACCTGAAAACTTCCCAGCAATATCTATCATACCTCTAACTTTTGTTTTTTCAATATGTGCATCACCATGCATTTGTGTATTACCATATACTTTTACATATTCTGCATCTACATTTCCTTGTACTTCACTATCTCCATACACAACATAATTTTTTACTTTCATATTACCCCGTACATCACTCGTGCCGTACGTTTTAAATTCATTACAGCTCATATCATTAGAAATCGTTCCTTCGCCGCGTATCTTCACTTTATTATAATCTCCGCCTGCTGAATTACCGGAACCATTTACTGTGAGACTATGTGGATGTTCCATAGTGCTTTCTCCCTCCCATTAAACCTGCTTAATTTCTTTTACATTTGCGCTTTTATCAACAGTTAGAACACCTGTATATTCAATGAGTTCAATCTCACAGTTCGGTCCTACTGTAATATTATTTCCTCTTACCGTTCTTATGTGAGCATAATCAATATCGATATTGTCACCTTCGAGTAGCTCAGCTTCTAACTGCAAGCCAAATACTGTTTTAAATAGCCTACTTAATGTACCTGATCTATGTCTTACTTTAATCGTTTGACCACCAATTTCTTTCGCGCGACATGTACCGTGAATATTAATATTTATTTCATCAGCGCTTAATAATCCGCCAATTGTAAATTGTCCTTCTGAAGAAAAAGTATCCACTTCACAATTACCGTCAATTGTTGCTTGACCATTAACTTTAAATTCTTCACCTGTGACATTTCCACCTATCGTACCTTTTCCTGCAATTTTTAAACTGTTTGCCTTTACATTTTGCGTAATTGTAGCTTTTCCATCAATTCGCATCGTTTCAGCATGAACTGTGCCATCAACTTTACCAGATCCGCTAATTCGTGCACTGCTACTTTTCAAATCGCCAGTAACTGCACCATATCCGTTACATTCAAATTGCTCACATTCAACATTTCCATTCACAGTTCCTTTCCCGTTTAATTGCACTTTATGAAACTCGCCGCCATTCGATGAACCGTAACCATTTATAATCAAATTATGTGTACGCATACTTTCTCCTCCATTACAACAATTTAGTTTTTAATGCTTCGGTATATTTCATAATCGCTTCGCGTAAAACGATTTTGGTGCCTTTTTCAAAAATTAAGTCGTCCACGTTTGAAACTAAGAAACATGTAGAAATCCCTAACTTTCGGACAATGATTAAGTCACACGTTTTATGTTTCATTGCTTCATAATTTTCACTTAAAACTTGCAAAACCATTTTTCCTTCTTCTAAACTAATCTCTCCCGATTGTAGTAATTCTTCTAACATGTACACATAAAGAATATCTACAAATTGTAACTCTGCTGTTTTATTCGTTTGTTCTATAAAAAATTGTAAAACTGGTTCTGATGCAATCCCTTTACGTAGGAGGTCTTCCTTTGTTAAAAGAATTTCTCTCACACTCGGTGAAAACATATTTGCTAGTTCATCAAGTGATAGATCCTCTTTCATCGTTTGGATTTTATCAATACGCTCTAATATTTTTTCTTTCGGAAAAAATGTCTCTTGACCTGTGAATGTTGACTTTCGTACAAACCAATCTTCCGGTATTAAGTTCTTTCTTTTCCACCTATATAACTGTCCGTATGAAATACCAGTAAGTTCTAATAAATCTTTTTTTGAAATTAAATCTGTACTCAACTGTATAACACTCCTTCCTAATCACAATGTAACATAACACTGTTACGCTGTAAATAGACTTTTATCACAAGTAGCGTAACAATGTGTAAAACAATCCTATTTTACATACAAAAAGGCCCTTGCACATCTCATAAAAAATGCATAAGAACCTTTATCTATCAAGGTTTAAACCATATTCTATAAAAATCAATCCACCCTTGTGAATTAATCATTATATTTTGTACTTTTTCATGAGAAATTACTTGTTGTTTGTTACGGTATAAAGGAATAATTTGAATTTGACGTAACAATGTCTCCTCAATATCGCGTAACAGTGCAACTCTTTTCTCTACTTGTTCTTGTTTAAAATAAGGGGACAATGATTTATGAAAATCCACGCTGCTTTGCCCATGAATAAAACTGTTTTTTGTAAGAAACATATATAGCAAACTATCTTCTATTCGTTCGCCAATTGTTGCGCTATCATGCATCATATCAGCCTTTTGTATCGTACTAATTTCTAAAAGATCTTCTATTTCAAGAAAATTATTTTCTACACGAATCCCGTACTTCGCACACTCTTTTTGTATCCATTGTGCATCTTCAACGTGATCTCGTCCTGTAAATGTGTATAGTTGTAGCACTTCACTATGATACGTACTCCTTTTAATTAAACTTTGGATATCTTCGTCAATATCTACTATACTTTCATTTGCTAATATTAGTTTCTTTGCCACTTCTCCACGTTCTCCGCCGAGTTCTTTAACGATTGCATGGCCATGAATGATTTTATATAACGCTTTTCGGAACATATAATCTTGCATTGGTCCTTCTTTTGCAAGATTGCATGTTATATATGTCACGTTCGACTCAAGCCGAGATAGTTCTTTATTATGTTTTTCTTTATCTTTATACTGCGCCTTTACTAACACGTCATATGTATTTACACTTCGCTTCACATTCAATAGTTCAATTCGGTCAAGGAAAGGTCTTTCGCGATAATATAAATCATGTGCTTCTAGTACAAACAGATTTGCATTCTTCTCTCGTAATGAAAAAGGCCCTGTACCAATGAAGTTTCCCGCTTCATCTTCCTTTACGATAGAACACTGTTCTGCACTTAGCATATGTAAAAACATCATATTTTCCGTATGCAATTGAATTTCAACAACAAATTCATCCACTGCACGGAAACTTTCAACATGTTGTAACATCCATGCGTGTGGGTTGTTTTCAGTTTTCATAAATCGATTCAATGAATGTATAACATCATGTGCAGTAAGTTGTTTCCTATTATGAAAGTGAACTCCTTTTCGTAAATAAAACGTCCATATCTTTTCTGCATCATTATATTCCCATTGAAAAGAAAGCCTTGGTTCTATTGAGTTTGTTTCCTCATTTATATATACGAGTGTACCAAAAATATGTTTAACCATATGACATTCTGAGCGCATCGTAGCGTAAACCGGATCTAAAGCGATGTCCAGGTTCATTTGTACTTGCAAACGAAGTACGTCTTTTCTTCCTTCAGGTGTCCGTTCTATTTGATGACCAAATATGGAATCTACCCAAACTTCATACTCTTTCTTTACTGACGGAAATTGTGCGCTGTAGCGCTCTACAAATGAGATTCCACTTTTTACATCCCCTTTTTTCGTTAACTCTTTTCCTCTGTTTAAAATTAATGTCATTGGTTGCTTTTGAAATATTAGTTTAGAACGATTCCCTCTTCCGCGCCCTGGAAACCAAACAATCCAACGTAGTTCTTCTAACTTTTTTATTATTAATTTACTATTACGCTCTGTACAAAATAATGTTTCGGATATATTTTGCACTGTTATTTCTAATTGTTCTCCTTCTTTTTTCCCTTTCCCATAGGCAATCCATAGTTCAATGTATTGATCTAAAATAAACATCATATTCCCCCTAAAAGGTGAAAAATACTCCCTATTCTTTCTACCCTTTTTCCAATTCTCCTTTCATCTTATCATTTCAATATAGAAAGGAGGAAATAACATTGAATCATCTCTTATTACGTTACAATAAACCAATCATCATTCGACTGTGCGGTGAATTATTAACTCGAACAACTGAATCAATGTTAGCTATCATTATGATTATTTACGTTAATAAGGTGCTAAACGGCAATATTATGATGACTATGCTTATTTTCGGGTTACAACCGCTTTCGGACATTATATTTACACTTATTGCTGGAAGAGTGACTGATGAATATGGGCGAAAGAAAATTATGTTACTCGGCTTATTACTACAAGGCGTTGCAATTGGTAGCTTCATCTTTGCTCAATCCGTTTTTATATTTGCTTTGTTATATGTCATAAATGGGGTTGGCCGTTCCTTATATATTCCCGCTCAACGGGCACAAATTGCTGATTTAACAAAACATGGGCAGCAAGCAGAAGTTTTCTCTCTTCTGCAAACGATGGGAGCAATAGGTACTCTAATCGGCCCTTTAATTGGTACTATTTTTTATAAGACTCACCCTGAATATGTATTTATCGTGCAAAGCATTGCACTTATAGCATATGCAGTCGTTGTTTGGATACAGCTTCCAGAAACCGCTCCGGCAATGACAACACCAACGCAAAAGCTTGAAGTATCATCTCCAAAACAATTTGTACAAAAACATTACGCCGTATTTGGACTAATGATCACTACACTTCCTATTAGCTTTTTTTATGCACAAACTGAAACAAATTATCTTATTTTCGTGAAACATACACTTCCGGATTTCGATCGCATACTCGTTTTTATTACAACATGCAAAGCTCTTATGGAAATCACTCTACAAGTTTTCCTTGTGAAATGGTCTGAACAATTTTCTATGGCGAAAATCATACTTATTGCTTACACCTGCTTTACGATAGCTGCAATTGGCTATGGATTTTCAGCAACAATCTTGTCACTATTTTTCACATTACTCTTTTTAGTCATTGGAGAAAGTGTTGCTTTCAACCATTTGCTTCGATTCGTTTCAGAAATCGCTCCTTCAGATAAACGTGGATTGTATTTTTCAATTTACGGCTTACACTGGGATGTATCTCGAACTTGTGGTCCTGTTATCGGTGCGGTTTTATTAAGTAAACTAAACGGTAGTATGCTATTTTATATTTGTGCTTGTTTCTTAACAATTGGAGGCATTATCCAAGCTTTTTTTGTTCGAAATTTAGAGCGTAAGAAAAGAAGTAAAGATATTCAAAAAGATGTTTTAGAGCATCCCCATCATATTTTATAAAAGGAAGTTTCTTATTTACACAAAAAAAGATGTCACATAGTCATCGATTTCGACTTTTGTGACATCCTTTTTTTAATATCCTACCCTGCCATTTTATTTATACTATCCTCTGGCGAAAATACCGAAATGTGATTTACTTTACCAGTCGATTTTGGAATGATAAATTTCAATTCAAACTGATTATTTACTTTATATACATATATTTTATCATCACCATTTCCTTTAACTGAGTTTGGTTTTCCTAATGCTTTTTCAATTTCTTGTAATGTAATTGATTTTAGTTCTGCATGATAGGAGCGTACATCAAAAACTTGTGATCCTTTATTAAAACCGAAGGAAACATTTTTATTTGTAAAAGTTGCGTACATTCCGTTTCCTGCTTGTTCTGTTTTATCTGCTTTCCCCCACGCTTTTTCTATTTCTTCAATATCTCCTGTATGAGCTGCGAACGGAACATTAGGTACTTTTCCTTCTTTCGCTAATTCAAACAAGTTTTTAACGTGGTTAATTGATTTTTGATTTATAACTGTATCCTTCGAATTTGAATCGGTATTTGATTTAACCTCAGGCCCTTTCTTTCCTTCAGAAGAAGTATTCTGTTCGTTTTTACTATTTTCCGAAGTTGGGTTTGCTTCCTTTTTTTCATCTGTTCCTTTACATGCCGCTAAAGTAAATATGCATGTAAAAGTAAGAAATAATAAAGCTATCTTTACATACACTTTCATATATTTCAGCTCCCTATTAAATGCTATTCATTTCGATAACCAATCCAACACACTACTTTTTAAATTGTATTTATTCCAAAAAGTAAATACTTCACTCTCTCCCAATGCTTGTACAATATATTCTACAAAAGCAGTTCCTAAAAAATAACCGAGTCGGTTGTATCCAAAATATTGTCCGCCAGATAACCGAAACCACTCTTTCTCTTTTTCAAACGTCCATCCTTCTATATAATCTTCCAAAAAACGTTTCTTTATATGTTCTTCATTTTCTATATAGCATTGTAACCAACGTTCACCATCATTGTCATATGAGTAATATACTGATTCATTTAAACCTTTTATAATTTGCTTTGATAAGTATGTTGCAACGCCTTCACGATACAAATTAACTGTCGCATCGGCCCACTCGGCTTTCTCCCAGTCCATTCCATCATTTTGTAACATAACATTATGATATATATGTCCTATTTCGTGAGCGACAATAACACGAAGGTGATTTAAATCTGGAGATAATTTTTCTGCGGCAAAAAACATATCTCCAATAATCTCCCTTTCTACAAATGCATTAGAGCCAAAAGCTCCAACAAATAAATGAAATGTTACTTCTAAGTCGAAGCCAAACTGAATGTAATAATCCTTATTAATCTCTTGAATAATTCGTGGTAAATTTTCCGAAACACTATGTATATCTCCTAGTTTTTCTGGATACTTTTCAAGTGCACTATAAAGACGTTCTTTCGTCTTAGGACAGTGAAATGTAAAATATTCTTTAAATACTTCTGGATGCCTATCATAATATTTATTCAAGTTATGTAGTCCTATATTACTGCTTTCCCAAAGTCTCAAAAAGCTTGGAATTATATTGTTAATCATTGTATTCATCTCCTTATATACACTTTCTCTTCTCAGTGATTATATCCTTTATCTTTAGCTTAAATATGTTGTCACATCAGCTCCTTAAAACAGAAAAAACCAGCAGGAAGTGTTTATTCTACTCCTACTGGTTTAATTGAAATTAAATGATGAATCTTAACTTTTTAAGGGATGTAACAACAATACTTTTTACCGTTTCAAAATTATGAGCAATTGTATTATCTCCACTTAATGATGAAATGCATGTTAAACCTGCAGCTTTAATAAAAGCTTTTACATCTACAAGCATAGAATTAGCCCCCACAAATTTTTTAATTACAGTCATTATAACAGATGTTTTACAAATGAAACATGAGAGTTATAAATAATGCTACTTAGCTATTATTAATTTATTTAGTACACAGATTTATGTCATATAAAAAAGCTGCCCCAAAAAGGACAGCTTTACATATGTATTTTTACACTTCGATTGACTTACCATCTTCAACAATATGATAAAGTAAGTGAGCTAAATGATGAATTGGACCATACTCTTCCTCTTCTTCATCTGTTTCACCTTGGAATTCAAGATCATTTAAGTATAGTGCTAAAAATTGATAGTATAGTTTTAAATCAAATCCGTAGCAAGCAGTTGGCTCTTCATGATCTCCTTCATATTGTAACATTAAGTATTGATCATTTCCTTCTGCATCTTCTGCATCAAAGAATACGAAGAATCCAACATTTGTATCTAAATCAAATAGATGACGAGTGCCTTTTTCTGTCGCTTTATTGAAGTCCTCTTCACTTAATTTATGTACTGTTGTCGCTTTAGCATTATCTTCTTGATGAAAATTTACTGTAAATGTTTTCAATGCTGACACCTCCTGATTGTATAATACTAGCATAACATATAAAAAGGACTGCTTACAAATGTAAACAGTCCTTACATTCATTTTCGCATTGCTCGCAATAAGAAACTTACGATGAAGATTAAAATAATCGCACCAATTAAAGCTGGAATAATTGCATATCCGCCGATTACTGGGCCGAAACTACCAAGTAATTTCCCACCAATCCAAGAACCAATAATACCAGCAATAATATTACCAATTACACCGCCTGGTACATCCCTACCAGTAATTAAGCTAGCAAGCCACCCTAATATACCACCAACGATTAAAGACCAAATCATATGATAACCTCCTTTATATTTCACCAATCAAAATATAATTAGAAACAATTGCTTACCATTAGTTATGTTACATTTTTCATAAGTTATTCATGGAGCATAACTGTATTTTTTTGTAAAAATAATACATGTTAATTAACTTTTTAGACTAACGATTTATGCAGCTTGAGATATTACACTTATTATGGACAATCGGGCTTCAATATTGTCCGCATAAACTCTTCTTTAAATGCAGGATAATTAAAACCAACCGCAATTCTTTGTATCGGCCGATCATCAAACCTCGTCGGCTCAGCTATTTTTCTAAAGTCAGCCACACTTTGTCCTCTTGTTACGTCATTTGTCGTACTAATCCAAACTGCAGATTTTTTATATTCAAAAATATCATCATTTATAAATGAAATGAACGGAAGCAAATCGTGAATCGGACTTCCAGCAATACCCGGGTATTCTTTTTTATAAAAGTTCTCATAATAAAAATCAATCATTGGTTTAATAAGCTTTGCCTGCCCTGTTCCTTCTTTATTAATAATATCCACCATTTCAGGCGTAATTAGGGCCTGTTGCGTTACATTTAATGGATAAATAGTCGCATTCTTTGCGTACTTCATTACAATATTTGCAGCAATTGGATCTCCATAAAAATTTGCCTCCGATACAGGAGTAACGTTACCAGGAAATAAAAACGCACCGCCCATAATATAATACGAACATATTTTATCCATTACATTTGGATATAATAAAAATAATGTTGCCAATGTTGTTAATCTTCCTGTCGCTACGATAATAATATCTTCTGGACAAGGCTCAATTAATTTAATTAATTCACAAAAATTTTCCCGTTTACAAATCCTCATTTCAGGTGGAATAATGGGACCTAGGCCGTGCTCTCCATGAATCTCAGGAAAAAACAAAGGTTCTTCAGCTGTCATCGGTCTTGCTGCACCCTCAATGATTTTTACTTCTGTAGCATAGTATCTTTCTAAAAAATACACATTTTCTGTTACGATTTCTCGCGATACATTCCCATATTCAGCAACAATACCTAAAATATCTAATTTACATGTTTTATTTGCATAAATTAACGCCACAGCATCATCAATACCAAAGTCTCCAAAAAAGACGATTTTCTTATTAACTATACTCACCCCTCTTCAGCATTATCTACTATTATTAGTATGTAAAAAAGACAAGGCTGTGAAACGGTGCAAACTAAAAAAGCCGCCTATTTATTGGCGACTTCAATCTTTTTATAAGATAAATATGCTAGTACATTTTTACTTGAATCATATTTTGGATTATTTCCTTTTCTTGGTTCTCTCGTATGTGTTTTTTCAAATCCAGGAATATCCGGCATTTTCTCCATAAATTCAAGCATTTCTTCTTCAGTTCCTTCAATACGTACGCGAATCATTATTCCATTTCCTCAATTCTCATTTTCTCTGTTACTAAGTATAACGTACTTTGGAAAGACTGCAAGAAATTTATCTTTTTAATGTTAAACTTTTTTTACATACAAACAATGCCATTTCAGTATAAAACGATATGATTTTATTATTTTCATATTGAATGTTAAAGAATTCTTGCATTTCAACTGATGTTTTCATCATACATTCTGTTAACTTCACCCGCTTCTGCAAAGGTACATTCATCATATCGCACCACCAGTCAAAATCAAATTTCTTGTCAAAAGTAAGACATGACTGCATTTGCAAACCATTTTTCTCTAATAAGGTAATCCATTCTGTTTTTTTCAAAGCCCGTTCATGACTCGGATCCCGCTTTTTTTCTATAAAATTATAAAATGTATCGTATTCATTATTTTCCGGTGAAACATTATCTATTAAAATAAACAATCCATTATCTTCTAACGTACGATTTACTTCATAAATAAACTGAGCTGGATTCATAAAGTGATGTGCTGCAATTCGGCACGTAATTGTATCAAAAGAACTATCAGAAAACGGTAAACTCTCAGCGTTTCCAGCAACAAAAGACACATTTTCATGGCCGTTACTTATAATAAATTTTTTTGCATTCTCTAACATTTTTTCTGTTAAGTCTAAAGCAACTACTTCTTTAAACAATGGCGCTAATACATTTGCAACATGTCCTCCGCCAGTAGCAATATCAAGAAGACGATTATTATGACGAGACTCAACTTGTTGAACTACATATTGTAAATCCGGTCCTTTAGCATGAATTTTACTTTTTACATACTTCTCCGCATTATTACCAAACTGTTGTTTCACAAGCTCTTCTTTACTCATTTTATCATCTTCTTTCTATTGTTATTTACATATAGAATTCATATAATAATTAAAGTTCTCTTTATGTATTTTCAAATCCTCTTTTCAGCTCACTTCTTATCATGCTGTCCTATCATCAACATAAAATCGATTTTCCGTTTACATATAAAACAAAAAAGGCTACGGGAACTTGTCCCCTAACCTGACTAAATATCAATTACATTTTTACTTTTTCATATACATCTATATAATATAAATCCTCTTTCAACTTCATAATAACGTCTACTTCGTTATAAGTAGCCTCACGAGCATGTAAACCAAATTGATCCATACCAATCCATATCCATCCAGGTGTATGATAGAGAACATCTATGTTAAAATACTCTAATTTAGTAAGCTCCGATTTAATAAATTTATCTTTATTAGCAATTTGTTTATCTATTAAACCATATTCTTTTCCATTTTCCAATAGCGATATAATTTTTCCTACAATCGGGTGTTCACGAACAATAAAGTGATATTCCTTTTCCTCCACATTCGCCACAATTAAACGAGAATCAGATAAATCAGCCTCTAAATTCGACATCTTTATTTATTCACCTCCTTTATGAGTTTCATAAACATAATAACAAATGAATATTCAAATAATATTAATATAATGTAAAAAATAAAAAAGCTGACTTCCCTTTAGAAATCAGCCTTTATAGTTTAATCATCTGTATACTTTTACAAACTATTATAATGTTTCTTTTTCCTCATCCTTTCCAGAAACTAAATTCCCAATAGCATCTGCTGTTACTTCCACCACAAATTCACAGATTCCTGCTACAACTTCTCCAATCACTTCATCCATCATTTTTACCCCCTTATTTTATGTAACTTATTTGTAGTATAGAAGAGATTGGTTATTTTTAACTATCGGAAAACGTGACAACAACATTACAGTTTTGTAAGCTTTTTAATTTATTTCGCTTCTATACTTTGAAACTTCAAGTATGATTCACAAGCATATAGGTCATCATAATATTAAGTGAATACTAATTTTGCTAGAGGAGGCGTGTAAAATTTACTACGTAAAATTAATTAAAGGTCAATCCTTCTATGCTTTTAATCATCGTTTCTTAATATCTGAAGAAGAAGAGGTTTCCGAGAAAGTTTATAATTACTTACGTCGTAATGAATTTTTCGAAGTACGCAAAGAAGAATATTCGGCCTAATGTATAAAAAGTATCAAGAAAAATATCATTTACTTGTGATAATTTCTTGATGCTTTTATTTTATTTCTCCTTACCTTCAATGAATTTTTAATCATAAGTTTTGTACATTTGGACTTACTTGTTTCATCTATTAACACATCAAATTTTTGACAAATCAAAAAGATTGAATTCCATTCATGAAACACGTAATATAGACTCTGACTCTAAAAAATTTCGTTAAAAATAATACATAAAATAAGGAGGTTTTATATACGAGTTTTTCATTTTAAAAGACGGCGAGGTTTTATATTATGTGGCGTAATAAAAATGTTTGGATTGTTTTAATTGGGGAGTTTATTGCTGGTTTAGGGTTATGGCTTGGTATTCTTGGTAACCTAGAATTTATGCAAAAATATGTCCCTTCTGATTTCATGAAATCAGTTATATTGTTTATCGGTCTATTAGCAGGTGTTCTCGTGGGACCTATGGCTGGTCGCATTATTGATCAGTACGAAAAGAAAAAAGTTCTTCTTTACGCCGGTTTTGGTCGCGTTATTAGTGTTATTTTTATGTTTTTCGCTATCCAATTTGAAAGTATCGCCTTTATGATTGCATTTATGGTTGCTCTTCAAATTTCAGCAGCATTTTATTTCCCTGCCTTACAATCAGTGATCCCGCTCATCGTACGTGAGCATGAGTTATTACAAATGAACGGTGTACATATGAATGTAGGTACAATTGCTCGTATTGCAGGTACTTCACTAGGTGGAATTCTTTTAGTTGTAATGAGTTTACAGTATATGTATGCCTTCTCAATGGCAGCATACGCTTTATTATTCCTCTCAACTTTCTTCCTACAATTCGAAGATAAGAAGTCAACAACACCTAGTAAACAAGCGGCAAAAGATAATAGCTTTATGGAAGTATTCCGTATTTTAAAAGGAATTCCGATTGCTTTCACAGCACTTATATTAAGTATTATTCCTCTATTATTTATAGCTGGATTTAATTTAATGGTAATTAATATTAGCGAAATGCAACATGATCCAACGATTAAAGGATTTATATATACGATTGAAGGTATCGCATTTATGTTAGGTGCCTTCGTTATTAAACGTTTATCGGACCATTTCAAACCTGAAAAGTTACTATATTTCTTCGCAGTTTGTACCGCTTTTGCACATCTATCATTGTTCTTTAGCGATATAAAATGGATGTCTCTTACATCATTTGGTTTATTTGGTTTTAGTGTCGGTTGCTTCTTCCCTATTATGTCGACAATTTTCCAAACGAAAGTGGAAAAAAGCTATCACGGCCGTCTATTCTCATTCCGTAATATGTTTGAGAGAGTTATGTTCCAAATTGTCTTACTTGGCACAGGCTTCTTCTTAGATACGATTGGATTGCAATATATGGTTCTTATTTTCGGTGTTATTTCATTATTCATTATTTTCATATCGCTTTCTAAACAGAAACAGTATGAAAAACAACCATCGCAATCTGCGAATTTATAACATAAACAAAGAAGCATGGGGCCTATTAGATTAATCCATGCTTCTTTTTTATATAAAACTTTATTTATTACACTTATTGAAATTATTTAAAGGAGTACCCTCTTTTGCATTCGAATATAGTATATTAACAAGATATCCTGGAAGTGCAAGAATGTCTGCTGGCATACAGCTATTTATTATCCTTCTTTTTGTAATTGCTATGTTTAGCATCCTAAACCTTTTAGCCATTTCCCTTTCTCAGCATAACTTTAAAAGAAGAATTGGCGCAGGTTTTATATTTTCACTACTGACTCCCCTTGTCTTTTTGACTACCACAGCATTCGATTCTATATTTGATAAAGCTGGATTTGGCGCAGGTACATTAGCCTTTATTGTTGCAATTGTATATATTTTAAATGGAATAATGGTCCTACTTTCCTCTTTATTTTTCCTCAAAAGAAACATAACATAAGCTACAGTACTCAGCATGAATCTAACTTTGCACTAGATTCATGCTTTTTCAATTCCCCCTGAATTTTTATATGAAATTAAATAATTCTTTATAAAAATTTAAACTTTTTTTATTACAATATTCCTATCGCATTCGCACGTTTATCGAAAATAAAAAGAAAGGAGTACAAAATGAAAAAGGTTCTATTACTTATTCCATTATTCATTATACTACTCAGTGGATGTAGCAATAATGACATATACGGCACTTGGGAAGTCGTTGACAACAAAAACGGTCTTTGTCCTATATCGTATAAATTTGAAACAGTTGTAAAAGAAGAAAAGAAAGAAAAAATCATTCAATATTTAGTAGAAATGCAAACAACGAAGAAAAAAGAAGATTTATACAAAGGTTCATTTGTAAAGGACTCTAATGTATATCACATTGATTATGGTAATTCATTTACATCGGATCAAACTATACAAGTTGTCGATGGCAAATTAAACGTATACTTTTATGCAGTGGAAAAGTTATGTACATATAAAAAGAAATGATTGCTCTTCATTTAAAACGCAGAAAATATTTTCTGCGTTATTTTTATCCTCCCTCTAAATTCGTCAATCGTTTTAATTTTCATAAAAAAATGATAAAATGTACTCATGTGTTTTCAGAATAATTAAAAACGCAGAAAGAAAACACTGTTTTTAGGAGGGGTTTTGATGACTTACACGTTAGCAACTAGAATGAAAGCATTCCAATCTTCTATATTTAGTGAATTAGGGGCCTATAAAAAAGAAAAAATTGCAGCAGGTCACAAAATGATTGATTTAAGTATCGGGAATCCTGATATGCCACCTGCTGATTTCGTAAGAGAAGAAATGGTACATACAGCAGATCAAAAAGAAAGCTATGGATACACATTAAGTGGCATTCAAGAATTTCACGAAGCTGTAACTGAATATTACAACAACACTCATAATGTTATATTAAATGCCGATAAAGAAGTTTTATTATTAATGGGGTCACAGGACGGACTCGTTCATTTACCTATGGTTTATGCGAATCCAGGAGATATTATATTAGTTCCTGACCCAGGATATACAGCTTATGAAACAGGAATTCAAATGGCCGGTGCAACATCTTACTATATGCCTTTAAAAAAAGAAAATGATTTCTTACCTAACTTAGAGCTAATTCCTGAAGAAATTGCGGATCAAGCGAAGATGATGATTTTAAACTTCCCAGGGAATCCCGTTCCAGCAATGGCTCATGAAGATTTCTTTAAAGAGGTAATCGCATTTGCGAAAAAGTATAACATTATTGTTGTCCATGATTTTGCTTATGCTGAATTTTATTTTGATGGTAATAAACCAATTAGCTTCCTCTCTGTACCTGGCGCTAAAGAAGTTGGCGTAGAAATTAACTCTTTGTCAAAAAGTTATAGTTTAGCAGGTAGCCGTATTGGTTATATGATTGGTAATGAAGAAATTGTCGGGGCACTTACACAATTTAAATCTAATACAGATTACGGAGTGTTTTTACCAATTCAAAAAGCGGCATGTGCTGCACTAAAAAATGGTGCTGCTTTTTGTGAGAAAAACCGTAGTATTTATCAAGTACGTAGAGATACTTTAATTGATGGGTTCCGAACATTTGGCTGGAATGTCGATAAGCCAGCTGGTAGTATGTTCGTCTGGGCCGAAATTCCGAAAGGCTGGACTTCTATAGACTTCGCTTATGCATTAATGGATCGTGCGAATGTCGTTGTTACACCAGGTCATGCATTCGGACCTCACGGTGAAGGATTTGTGCGCATTGCACTCGTTCAAGATAAAGCAGTGTTACAACAAGTTGTTGAAAACATTAGAAATAGTGGCATTTTCGCCCTTGAAAAAGTAGATGAATTAGTTAAAAATTAGTTCCCACTCCCCTGCTTAACTATAGCAGGGGTATTATTCATTGGAGGTACTTAAATGCATATTAAAGACACGCTTCCCCATCGTTATCCATTTTTAATGATTGATAAAGTAACAAATGTAAAACAAGGTGAATCCGTTACAGGATATAAACTCATTACAAATAACGAATGGTTTATAAATGATAGTCAAAATCATATGCCTCATATGTTAATTGTAGAGGCACTTGCTCAGCTTAGTGCATTTGTACATACAAGTGATTCTAACGGACTAGGCTTCCTTTCCTCGTTAGATGGGGTTACGTTCCATGAAAAAGCATATCCCGGTGATAAACTTAATTTGCATTATGAGTTAACTCGCAATCGCCGAGGTTTTGTTCTCGGTAAAGGTACCGCAACCGTTAATAATCAGCCGATTGTAACAATAGAAAAGCTATTAATATATCAAGCTGATTAGAGTGTTCCTTACATTAGTTGAGAGTATGATTTAACACGAAAGCATATTACGTAGTTAGGAGCAGGTAAATGGAAAGTACGATTGGTATCGATGCTGGAGGAACATTAACGAAAATTGCTTATTTAAACGAACAAAGGCAACTAGCTTTTGAAAAATTTTATTCAAATGAACAAGATAACATAATAGATTGGCTTAAGAACCAAACTGGTATAAAACAAATATGTATTACAGGTGGTAAAGCAAAACAATTACAGCAACTACTTTCACCCTCATATAAAATAGTAGAACTAAATGAATTTGAAGCTACTCTTATAGGCGTCCGCTACATGTTAAAAGAAGAGAAATATGCTGTAAACAACTTTATTTTAACAAATATCGGCACAGGTACTTCTATTCATTACGTTTATAATGACAAATATATTCGAGCTGGTGGAACTGGTGTTGGCGGTGGTACTATTATGGGACTTTCAAAATTATTAACAAATATAGATCATTTTGAAGATGTGATCCCTTTAACAAAAGTAGGAACTAGAAAAAAACTAGATATTACGGTTGGAGATATTTATGGTGGTATTCTCTCCCCTATTGATAATAGTTTAACTGCAAGCAATTTTGGCAAAGCCGCTATGACAGAATCAAATTATAATAGCTCAGATATACTTGCTACTGTACAAGGACTTGTCGGTGAAGTCGTTACTGCATTAAGCCTTCAATTCGCCGAAACAAAAAACATTGACCATATTATTTATATTGGTTCAACTCTATGTAATAACATACACCTTCAAAATATTATTAGTAGCTACACAAAATATCAAAATAAAACACCTGTTTTTTTACGAGATGGTGGTAATAGCGGTGCGATTGGTGCTTTACTTCATGTTACGGATAAAAAAAGCTGACACTTGTCAGCTTTTTTGCAACGGTACTTCAAATTCAATAATCGATTCCCCGTTCTCGCCAATTCGCTCTACACTAATCCTATCAATTACACATTGTAACTTTTCAGGTAAACTATGAATATCCTTGGCTACTTCAGCAGCTAACTCCTCACTTTCTTTTCTCCCGACTGTTACATGCGGTATGTACGGAATATCTTCTTTCAAAAATTGTCTTAAAGGTTCTGTATACAGCATATCATGTAGTTTGGCTATTTGTTCTTTCCCCCTCTCAACTTCTAAAAACAAATAGTTTCCTACACTAGTAATACGATTTGCAAATTCAATTTCAATTTTCCCTATCCCTCTTGATAAATTCAAAATATGAGATTTTAATTCACCATTTGAAATATTACTCTTAAATGGAAATACAATTGTTATATGCGGTGAAATTAATTCAAATAAAGGATCATGTTTTTGTCTAATATTCTCTATTTTATCGATGGACATATTATTTAGAAAAACTAAAATTGTACGCATTTTTATCCCCTCTACTTTCCCTTATTTTAATATGTATCATATTCTATAACAATCTTGCACTTCAACAAATTATTTTACTTACCTATAAAAATAAAAAACTTCTCAAATGAGAAGTTTTCATATAGTATGATTACTATTCCCCCGCAAAACTTTCCTAAACCTTATATAACAAGCAATTCTCCAAGGAATAATATATGAGACAGCAACTACGTAAAATAATAAACCAACCGTTTGTTGATCTAAATCTACAATAAATTGTCTTGAACCATACCTTAAAACGACAAGTGCAATAAAAGTAATTAAAAAAGCTGCACTTTTTTTCGTATAAATATTCCCATCGTCCCTTCGTTCATAATTTGTTAATACTATAAGCGGCACAGCAAAAAGTACCCCAATGAATACCGCTATAACTACTTGTAATATAGCTGGATGTACTGGACCAAAAAACCATACAACACCTGGTGTTAAAAATAATAACGGCCATAAAATACCTTTTCCTGATCCCTTTATTGGCTTATGCATGGAGCGATAACGACGCCAGAATATTAATAGTGCAACGCCTAAAAAGACTGTAATGAGTGAAGATGTGTCTCCCATTTGCTATCCTTCTCTCTATAGTAATCTAATAATATTTTAAATCGTTTTTTCGAATGATACTTTACGAATAAATATACTACTAGTTATGATATAAAGGACAGTTAATCCAATTGAAATAACAGTAAAATACGGTATATTTACTAAAGATCCATCACTCGTAAATAATAAACTGGTTACCCCTGCTTCTCCATAAAGTACACTATTTGTTGATAAGAAAAGGGTCCCACCAATCATAAGACCGATCCACTGAAATCGTTGTTTAAAAACTACTACCACTTGAAAGAAACATGCTGTTGTAACATAAAATAAAAATTGCAAAATAAATTGTTGCACCGATTGCTCCAAAAAACTAACATTTACTAAATTATATTTTATATCTTGTAAAAGCATTATTTGAAGAAACGAAAACATTGCGGATTGCAAGATGATATAACAAATTGCTCCGATGAAATATTGAATTCTCGTTACACCAAATGAAACAGCTAAACGAAATAGCTCATCTTGAATGATGAAAACACTCCCTACTATAAACAACATAATTGCTATTGACGGGTTATTTATAATTTCGGGTAAATAACCAATGTTCACTCCATTTAAATGCGCAGCATTTAAACCCCCTTTTATTAATAAGGCTACAATCCAAAATATTAAAATTGCTTTATAATGAAAATTAATATGTAACTTTAACTGTTTCATTAATATCGTCATTCCACTTCACCACCAGTTATGTGAATAAATAATTTTTGTAATGTAATTCTATCAATTGCTAAACCTTCTTTTTCAAGAGAGTAATAATCTTCATTAGAAAGTTCTTCCCATATAACAGCAATACCCTTATTTCCATAAACTTCTCGATTTAATACTTTTTTATTGATCAAGAACTCGTCCACTTTATCCTTTTTCCCTGAAATAATCTGAACTTGTTGTAATAAATCTTCTACCAATGATTGAACAACTAATCTTCCTTCTTTTATGATTATCACATCTTCAATCACATGGGTTACTTCTTCTACTAAATGTGTTGATAATATAATTGTTCGTGGATACTCACCGTAATCTTCTAGTAGTAGACTATAAAATAATTCACGGTGTGCTGCGTCTAAACCTGTAGTTGGTTCATCAAAAATAGTAATTGGTGCTCTACTTGCTAATCCTTGAATAATTCCTACGACTGTTTGCATACCATGGGATAGTTTATGGTATTTCTCTGTCATATTCAGCTTAAATTTATCTGCCAGTTCTTCAGCATAAGCTCCATCCCAATTTTTATAAAACATGCTACACATCTTAAAAATTTCTTTTACTTTATAGCTTAAATGTGCCTCTTCTTTTACTCTAATAAAACAAATATTTTGCATCGCTTTACTATTCTCAAAAACATGTTCGCCAAATATTGATACGCTTCCACTACTTGAAGTAATTTGACCTGCAAGTAAATTTAATAGTGTCGTTTTTCCTGCTCCATTTCTCCCAAGCAAACCATATATTTTATGCTCTTCCAATGAAATCGTAACTTCATTTACAGCTACTTTCTTTTTATATTTTTTCGTTATCTCTTTCGTTTCAAGTGCAATCATTCCTCTTTCCCCTCCTTCGTAATTTTTTGAATCATATCCATCAATTCATCTTTTGATATTTCTAGCACTTTTGCTTCTTCCCACACTTTCGGTAAATATTCGGTCATAAAAGTGTTTTGTCTTTTTTTTAGTACGACTTCTTTCGCTCCCTTTGCAACAAACATCCCGATCCCTCTCTTTTTATATAAAATCCCTTCATCCACTAATACGTTTACCCCTTTAGCTGCAGTAGCTGGATTTATTTGTAACATCTTCGCAAATTGATTTGTTGATGGAACTTGTTCTTCTTCAAGTAATATGTCTTTTAAAATATCTGATTCAATCGTTTCTGCAATTTGCAAGTATATTAATTTATTTTGCTCCAGAGTAGGTTTCATAATTTCACCACCTTAGGTTCATAGGTTCATTACTTATGTAATCAACCATATCACATAAACATATTTATTTCCATAAATTTCTTTTACAAAAAAAGAGAGTCATTCTTAAACGAATGACTCTCTCTCTAAAATTTCGCAGTTTCAACTCTTGTTCTCAAATTCTTTTCATTTATACCATTTTGACAAAAGTTAAATTGTTTTCCTTTTATCAACTTTGTACGATCTACTATTTGCCCTAAATGATAACTTGTATGCTCCACTAAATGTAATAAACTATGAAGATCAATATGTCTTTTTTCTTCCCATACTTGTATATATTCTGTTCCCCATTCATCAAATACTTCTTCAACGTACTGTAGCAAAAGCTCAGTACGTTGTCGCTTTACTGGAAAATACTCCTCAATTCCCTTTTCAAAGACTATATTTGGATTTTTATAACGACTAGTATTTCTCTGTATATGTTCACAAATATGTAGTATGATTCCACCAATTGAATTCACAGAATCCCCTTGTTTCCATAAATCTTCTTCACTAACGTGAGCTAATTACCTGTATTAACTTAGGTAAATAATGATCTTGCATTCGATGATAAGTAATTTTATATAATAACTCCACCTATTTTCCTCCCATCATTTCAACTGCTGTACTGGATACTTTACAAATAAAGCATTCCTAAACTCTTTATCATTCATAAGCATTGTAATTTCTTCGTTATTTTCGTTAAGAAACTTCACCACTTCCTTTTTATCCCATATATCATTTTCTTTTGGGAAATTATCAAATTTTTCATACAGGATTGATAGTATTTCTTCTCTTTTTATCGTGAAATTTTTATTTTCTACTTGAAACTCGTAGCTTTTCGCATTTGGTACTAAAATCGCTAAATAAATAACGTTAAAGAGAAAATTCTTCTCCATCGTATCCTTACCATCAAACCAATACGTCTCAACCATGTCTTCTGTCAGAGTTCCATTTTCTTTTGCACCATAGTACACCTTTATACTTTCATTCTCTAAACTAATACTTTGAAATGTATCACCACCGGGTAAATGATTAACAATTGCAACTACATCTGAGTTATTCCCAACATATGTCCCCGCATATTTCTTAAAATCACCAGGTTTCACATCAGATATTTCTTTTATTCTTTCTCCGCTAGAACAAGCAGTAATAAATAAAAAAATTGTTAGCATAACAACTACAATACGATGCATATATTTCATTTAGCATCCCCCATTTTTATCGATATTTCGTTAATTACAATACATCTTCTCAAAACCCTTTAAAATATACGCATTTTAATCAAAATTAAAAATTTTCACTTTTCCTGTTTACAATTATCCATTAATTGTATATAATTACTAACGTAAGAAAAATATTCTAAAAGGAGGTCGAAGGAAATGATGAAATTACAATTGCATGCTTTAACTTTAGCGTTAACTGCACCTATGTTTTCTGGACAATTAAATATGAATTCGACCAACCTAATGGAGAATTGAAAATCGTACATTATTTCGATTAATTCATAAATTCGCCACAGGAGGTCGTATACTTTCCTGTGGCTTTTTCACGCCCTGCCATAGGAGAACTATATCTTCCTGTGGCTTTTTTGTGCGATTTTTTAGCCTCTTACATCATTTTTTTAAGAAAGGAGCAACATTCGATGACTATTAGCGTATTGTTTTTAAGTATTACGATTCAAAGAAATAAAATTTCTAAAGATGAAATGTTTCATAATGAGCAAATAGAAAAAGCTATGAATGATGTTAAGGAGCGCCAAGCACTTTATTGTGATCACATGTAATTCCTTTTCGAAAGGAGGAATTCATTTATGACTTTTCATATTTTCTTTTTTACGACTGTACTTCAGAAGAACACTTTAACTGAGGCTGAAATCATTCGTAAGCAACAAATAAAACAACTGACTGATAAAATGACTGACATTAAAAGTTCATATTATACTCATATGTATTAAAAATATATTTTTAAGGAGAAATACCTTCATGAAATTTAAAGCATTCTTTTTAACGATTACCATTCAAAAACGTAAGCTTTCTCAAAGTGAGATTTTACGTGAGCAACACATTCAATATATTATGGACGAAGTAAAAGAGCGTCAAGCTTCTTATTACACACGTCTTTTCTAAATTAATTATAAAGGAGCAATACCTTCATGAAATTTAAAGCATTCTTTTTAACGATCACGATTCAAAAACGTAAACTTTCACAGAAAGAGATTTTACGTGAGCAACACATTCAAACTATTATGGACGAAGTAAAAGAGCGTCAAGCCTCTTATTACAGCCGTCTTTTCTAAATCAATTATAAAGGGGTTTTATCTAATGAAATTTAAAGTATTCTTTTTAACGATTACCATTCAAAAAACTAAGTTCTCGGACAGTGAGGTATTGCATGACCATCAAATTAATAAAGCTATGGAAGATGTAAAAGAACGTCAAAGTCACTACTGTAGCCATCTATAATTCCTTTCGAAAGGAGGAATGTATCATGAAGTTTCATCTTTTCTTCTTAACAATTACAATCCAGAAAGAAATCTTTTCTGAAGATGAATTAAAACAAGAGCAACAATACAAAAAGATTATGGACGAAATCCGAGATCATAGAAGCAAATACTACACTCACCTATAATCCTTTAAAAATATAAAACTTGAAAGGAGTCGATTATGATGTTAATAGCACGTTGTAAGGAAATGATTTGGATAGTTCAGAGGGATTCCACATAGTTTTATTGGAGCTATATCATACAACTTTAACGTTATATTTGATATGTAATAAATATACAATAAAATTGCATTTGTACACTTTTTAACTTTGGTTAATAAACAAAGATACACCACTTAAAAAGCGGTGTATCTTTCTAAACATATACTATTTTCGATTACTTCGTTTCGTCTTAAACAATCTCACTAAGTTCGATACAACTGTTTTCGTTACTGCATACACTGGCACCGCCAAGATCATTCCGATAATTCCCGCAAAGTTACCTACCCCTAAAATTAAAATAATAATTGTTAACGGATGGATATTTAATTTTGAACTCATAATACGGGGTGAAATGATGTTACTTTCAAATTGTTGTACAATTGTTACGATAATAATTACGTACAACGCTTGCATCGGAGATACGAACAAACCTACAATAACAGCTGGTGCTGCACCGATAAATGGACCTAAGTTAGGAATTATATTTGTAAATGCAGCTATAATTCCTAAAACAAAAGCGTACGGTAAATCGATAATTAAATAACCGATAAAAGTAAAAGCACCTACAAATATACAAACGAGCGCTTGCCCTTGAATATATGCAGATAATGTTTCGTTCGTTTCCTTAATGATACGAAGCCCTTCTTCACGGTATGACTCTGGTAATAAACTTACTGCTTTTCCTGGAAACGCATGTCCATCTTTAAACATATAAAATAAAATGAACGGTACTGTAAAAATAACTAATGCGACGTTCGTTATGATACCAAATAAAGCCGTTGCACTCGACGTAATGGTGTTTGGTATATCCTTTAAGTATTCAATTGCATTTTTTTCAATTGTTTCAATGGAAACATAATTTTGTGTAGATAACCATTCAAACAATCTATGATGGGATAAATCTTGTATGTATAGTTTTCCCTCTTTTATATAGCCTGGCATATTTTTCACTAAATCCATTAGCTGTTGTGAGATCGTTGGAACAACTACCCCAACGCCAACCGCAGTTAATGTTATGATAAAAAGATATAACAGTAAAATCGCTAAATTTCTAGGTACTTTTTTCTCCTCTAAAAAAACTAACACCGGATTAAATATGAAGTATAAAAATAACGCGATTAAGATTGGGAAAAACAGCGTTGATATGAAGATACCAATCGGTTGAAATAGAAACGATATTTTTGTGCAAATAAATATGATCGCTACAACCATTAGCACTTCTAATGTCCAAAAGTGCACTTTCGATTTCAAAAAAACGTCCTCCTTTAAACTAGCACTTCTCTTCATTGTACCAAAATAAGTAACAATTTCACATAATATTTTCCTTTACAATATTCCAAAATACCAATAAATACACTACAATGAGATTACATACAAATTTGCAGGTAAAGGTGATAAAAATGACACAATGCATCATTTGCAGAAAAGATACGAAAGAACTTAGTGAACAATATGTCATCCCAGAAATATTATGTGGATATTATTTCACAAACTCAATTTGTGATACTTGTTATGAACAAATGACAACAAATATTGATCGCCCCTTAATCCGGCATAAATTAAGTCAGTTTAAGATTGAACACATGAAAAAACAGATTGACTCCCCGCTCTATACGAATGAGCATGGTGAGGAACTTGCAGCGGCTGAGACAGATGTTGTTGAAGTAAGTGACGAAATACTTTATTCTAATGCATTAATTATGAAACTATGTAAAAAGCACGATATTTCACTACATAATGAAATTTGGAAAGAAGAACGTGTAACGAAAGTAGCTAGCTCTATTCAACGTGAATTACTTTTAGATAACCGTAAGTATAAAATGAGTATATTAAAAATGGCTTATACTTTCGCTGTACAAGCAGTCGATGGCTATTTTGAAGATCCAGATGCGATTGATATTTCTAGCATCCTATCAAATGCCGACTTCATGGAATTAAAAGAAAAGAGCATTGTTCGCGATTTAAGCAAAAGTTCTTTATGGAATACATTAAATACAAATAGTGAAAACCACTACTTTATTTTATTAAGTGATAAAGATGGTCTGTTCTGTTTCATTCGTCTATTTGATATTTTTGATGTTGTCGTTCATTTATCAGAAAAGAGATATGAACTTCCATCACCAATTGTCGGCGTAAATGATGTAAATAAGCAAAAATTTTACGTTCAAACTTTAAAACAGTATATGGACGGGCTCTTTAAAGAAAAGTCACCTTCTATTTAATTAGAAACAGAACATACGGTCTCCTTTCTTGATGAAAAGACACTGTGTTATAATAAGTATGAAAAGAACAATACAATCACATAAACCAATTATAAATTGTATATAAATAAAAAAGACTAGTGTGCGGCTACACACTAGTCTACGTAACTTAGCAGATTGGATTGTTCATTTATCCTATTTGTTTCTTACAAACAAAACAACCCACATTCTATTGGCATAGGTGGGTTGTTATTTTTTGAGCTTGTCTATTAAAACGACGACGAATGTTAACAATGCAACGAGAAACAGTCCACCTTGCAGTAACAACGCTATTTCACTCACTTATTATCACCCCCCTCCTACTTAGAGAAGTGATAATTGAACAACCAACCGTACCTTAAGTTACTATTTAATTTTACCATATTTTCTGATAGTTTACGATGAAAACCCGCAAGTGATTTACTTGCGGGTTTTTTCTCACTATTTTTTTAATGCATATGCATCAGCTATCATTTCACCAACAATTTTATTTTCTTGCTTCTTATCTTCCTTCAATAAAGGAAATAACAGTTCTGCCACTTCATATGCCTCTTCTAAATGAGGATATCCTGATAAAACAAATGTATCAATTCCTAAAGCTTCATATTCTTTTATTCTATTTGCTACTGTATGCGGATCTCCAACAAGCGCAGTACCTGCACCACCTCTTACAAGCCCAATGCCAGCCCATAAATTAGGACTTATCTCTAACGACTCCCGTGTACCTTTATTTAAATGGGTCATTCGCTTTTGACCAACTGAATCATATCTTGCAAATGTCTTTTGAGCAAGCTCAATTGTCTCATTATCTACATATTGAATTAAACGTTCTGCCTCTTCCCACGCTTCTTCTTCTGTTTCTCTTACAATTACGTGTAACCTGATGCCAAATCGTACTGAACGCCCCTTCTCTTCTGCCAGTTTTCTTACTTCCTCTATTTTCTCCTTCACTTGCTCTGGCGGCTCTCCCCACGTTAAATATACATCACTATGTTCTGCTGCAACTTCCTTTCCAGCAGCGGATGATCCTCCAAAATATATAGGAGGGTATGGCGTTTGCACTGGCGGGAACACAACTTTACTTTCCGTAACTTTAATATGTTTTCCTTCTAAAGAAAATGTTTCACCTTGCAATGTCGATTTCCAAACTTTTAAAAACTCATCAGCTGCTTCATATCTTTCATCATGCTCAAGATACAATCCATCTCCTTGTAATTCAACTGGATCTCCTCCAGCGACTACATTAATAAGTAACCTCCCGTCTGAAATTCTATCAAATGTAGATGCCATCCTTGCTGCAACTGTCGGTGACATTAGTCCCGGTCTAACTGCTACTAAAAATTTTAGCTTTTCTGTCTCAGCTGCAAGTGCCGATGCTAATACCCATGGATCTTCACAACCTTGGCCAGTTGGAAGTAACACACCTGTATATCCTAAATAATCAGCTGCCTGTGCAACTTGTTTATAATAACCATACTCAGCTGCTCTTCCTCGTTTTGTCGTTCCTAAATATCGTCCATCTCCATACGCCGGAATAAACCATAATAATTCCATACCTTTACACACCCCTTATTTATTTTGAAACGTACACTAAACTACTCTATATAAATTACCCCTAATAATTTATATGTTAATTTCCTATCTCACCTTTATAATTATCTCGCCATCTTAAAAACTTCACTTCTAGTAAACGTACGAGTGAATCCGAAAACTTCCCAACGAATGCAAAGATGATAATACCAACAAATACGATATCTGTATTTGAAAATTGCCTTGCATCCATTATCATATAGCCAATACCTTCTGTAGATCCCATAAGTTCTGCGACTACTAAACTCACCCATGCAACTCCTAATGATAATCTTGCTCCTAGTAAAAGGTTAGGTAATGCGGCAGGTAAAATTAATTTTGTAATTAATTTTCTTTTACTAAACTCTAACACTCTCGCAACATCAAATAACTTTGAATCTACACCTCGTATTCCTAGAAACGCGTTTACGTATAAAGGAAAAAATGCACCATCTGCAATTAATAACACTTTTGATGTTTCCCCAAAACCGAACCATAATACGAAAAGCGGTGCAACAGCTAAGTGAGGCACAGTTCTTAACATTTGTACTGACGGATCTAAATATTGCTCACTTCTCGTTGAAAATCCAACAATTGTTCCTAAAATAATTCCTAAACTCCCGCCAATAAAGAAACCAGCCGCAGCCCTGAATACACTAATACTTAAATGACCGAATAACTCTCCTGTTTTTATAAGTTCTTGAAAAGCTAGAAATATATCTAGCGGCGTTGGTAAAACTGTTTTAGAAACTAGACCGAATACGCCGGCCAATTGCCAAATTATTAATATAATAATCGGTATAGTAATTGCCCTTATCAAAAATTTGATATTCGTCTTCTGTACTTTCTTTACATTGTTTTTCTCAATCGTTATACTCGCCCTTTTCATAAAAGCTTTCGTATTTTCCAATTTACAAAACCTCTTTTCATTTCGCCTTTACTGCTTTTTCTACGAAAGAATTATCTACAACTTTATCTGTCTTAATTTCTTTCTTTATAGAACCGAGTTTATATTGAAAATCCGCTGTCTTTTGCTGTTCCTCTATTATTTCTTTCGTTACTGGAACTAAAATTGGTTTGTCATGATCAAACACTTCTTTTACAATTTCAGCATCTATTTTCTTTGCAGAAGTATATATTTTTATTGCTTCATCTAAGTTTGACCCTTGCCATACTCGTGCTTTTTCATAAACTTTGAGAAACTTCTCAACTAATTCTGGATGTTCTTTTGCAAACTTTGTTCTTGCAATTAAAAACTCTGGTGAAGAAACATTTAATTGTTCACCATCTGTAATAACCTTTGCTCCTTTATTTAACGTATGTAGTGAAATGAATGGATCCCAAATGGCCCATGCATCTACTGATCCTGATTCAAATGCTGGCTGCGCTTCATCTGGTTGCAGTTGAATGACATTTACATCTTTCGCATTGATACCTTCTTTTTCTAATGCTCGATACAATAAATTAAATGCGCTACTTCCTTTTGCTACGGCAATTTTTTTACCTTTTAAATCTTTTACACTCGTAATCTTGCTATCTTTTTGTACAAGAATTCCAGTGCCTTTCCTCGCATAACTTGTATTAGCAATTTCGGTAAATTCAATACCTGCTGCTTGCGCGGAAATAACTGGAGAATTGCCAACTTCACCAAAGTCTAATCGATTTGATGCGATTGCCTCAAAATAAGGAGGTCCGCTTTGGAATTCTGTCCATTTCACCTTAACTCCTTCTTTTTTAAACTCCTCTTCAAACCATCCCTTTTTCTGCGCGAGTAATAGTGGACTTAATCCTTGCTGAATACCAATTTGTACTGTTACATCTTCCTTCTTACTACTTGCTGTACTTTTCTCACATCCGAATAAAAATAAAGAAATAGCTAATGCAAAAGAAAGAACTTTAAATTTTTTATACATAAATACTCACCCTCTCCCTATAAACTTGTTTGAATCAATCCTCCATACTCAAACTGCTGTAATACTTTCTTTCGAATCTCTTGGAATGCCTCCGAAGTTTTACTACGTGGATAAGGTAAATTATTTTCAATTACTTTATGTATTTTTCCAGGCTTTGCACTCATGATGATCATTCGGTTTGAAAGATATATCGCTTCGTCTATATCATGAGTGACGAATAACATTGTCGTTTTCTTCTGTTCCCAAATATTCAACAGTACTTCTTGCAAATGACTTCTAGTAAAAGCATCAAGTGCCCCGAATGGTTCATCAAGTAATAATACATTTGGATCTCTTAATAAAGCTCTCGCAATTGCAACACGTTGTGACATCCCGCCTGAAATTTCTTTCGGATAAGATTTTTCAAAACCGTCTAATCGAACGATTTCAATCCATTCCTTTATCTTATCTGTTACATACTTATCTTTTAACGACAAATCTGCAGCAATATTTTCTTCAACTGTTAACCACGGAAATAAGCGATGTTCTTGAAAAATAAAACCTTGTTTCTTACTTGGTTTTACGATTTTCTCCCCATCAATAATAATTTCACCTTCAAATTCGTTATCTAATCCCGCAACAATTTTCAAAAGCGTACTTTTCCCACAACCACTCGGTCCGATTACAGTGACAAAATCGCCTCTCTCTAATTGGAAATTAATATCTTCTAGCACTTGAACCGTACCAGTTTGTTTCGAAAAATATTTTGATACTCCATCGATTGAAACAGTCACTATTTCTCCTCCTTGAAATGATTCATCTAAATGAACAGATTCAGTATTTATATAATAAAAAAACCAAAGGCATTTCATTTTGTAATGAAATGCCTTTGGTTTTTCCAATCAGCTATTATAGAATTAACTACATACTATACAAATATTTCCGATAAGTCAACTAGGTTTTAATGAACGATGTTTATTTTTTATAAATTGTTGCAGTTTCTATAATGATTTTTGGAAGTAATTCTTGAATTGTATGTAACACTGTATGCAGAGCTTTTTGTACATATCCATCTTCAAAGTGTTCTAACGGTTCAGGTAATTCATCCTCATCCAATATGAAAAATTCTCCGCTTGGAAGTACCATAATATCAAGGATTAAATCTTCAAAGGATACCACTTCATCCGTTATACATGTATTCTTTACAATATTAAAATAAGAACCTAAATAACTTCCATCCTGATCTCTCCAAACATATAAATTATATGGACGATTCCTCCAGTAATATGCAACTGTATAACTTCCTTTCGGGATCGTTAACTTCGTATCGTTTGCTGTCATAGTAAAAGAGTACTGTACTTCATGATACAACACAATTTTATCTGGCTGCGTTTCTATTAGTAAACAAGCATGATCTACAGTTGAAGCATTATAGCGAATTTTCCTTTCAATAATTTCAATTCCTGACGTACGTAAGCAACTCATTTTCAAAATTCCCCTTTAGTTGTAGTTCTTTCATTATAACCCTTTTTCCACTAAGAAGCTGTTTAGTGAATTCGTTTCTTGTTTTATTAATATACTCTCATTTTCTTGCCCACAAAAAAAGCTCCTTCTAAGTTAGAAAGAACTCCAGTTGTATCATTATTTTATAACCCATGATTTATACACCTTTACTTCTAAACGAAACTTAGATTCTGTTAACCACTCTACAGCACTACATACAAGAGGAGATGAATTATCTTCAGTAATACTTTCTAGCGGAATCCATCTAGCTCCTATTGAATCTTGCCCTTCAAATTGTTCCGGTACTTTAAATTCACCTTCGCACCTTTCAACAACGTAAAAAACTGCGATATGATGAACATGTGTGTACTCCTTGAATTTTGATGGGAATTGAAAATCAACTGTACCTATTTGGTTTACTACCTTCACTTTCAGCCCAGTCTCTTCTTTCATCTCTCTATGAAGTCCAGCTAGTAATGATTCTCCTTCTTCTAAACTACCACCAGGTAAATCATACCGATTTCTATAGGGACCTTTTATTTTATCAATTACTAATATGTTATTGTTTTCGATACAAATGCCATACACACCAAACGCACGATGAAAATTAGAAGCATTATTCATGTTTCAACTTCTCCGTAACCATATCATAAAACTTCCATTCCTCATCAACATTTAAGTGAACACGACTTACTGTTTTAGAAAATCCATATAACAATTGCGCTTCCACTGGTTCTTTTAGTGTAATTTCAAATGCTGGAGGTTCCTTTATAAATTCCATCACTGTTGCGTCAAGAAACTCTTTCTCTTTCTTTAAAAACTCTCCTTTATAAAAAGTAATTTTATCAATTTGTGTAAATGGTATAATAATTTTCTTTCCTAATCCAATTTGAATGATTATTTCTTTTTCCGCAACAATAATTGGATTTTTTCGCATTGCTTGTATTTCAGCTAAAAAATAAATCATTGCGTATACGTTTAAAATAAGTAAAATCCATGCTACTACTGGGTTCCATTGATGAAGTAAATAATGAAAACCGATACTTTCTATTAAGGTCGCATGGATGATCATAATATATACACCTATTGCACCAGTCTTTTTGTGATATGAGTATACGGATTCACCTTCTGGCACTTTTTCACGCCACGATAAAAATGCATAATAGATTAACTTACACTCTGTTACAATGATATCTATTAATTTATTTCTTTTCATAGTGTCGTCAAACGCAGCATCAATTGCATAAGAAAATGAAGAATACTCACTTTTATATTCTTTATATTTTTTTCTTATTGTAGGAAGCATTCTAACAATTTTATATAGAAGGAATAACTCTACACATACAAATGCAATTTCCCCTGTAACTATAATATAAGAAACGTATGAAAAAGCTTGTAAATAGTCGCTTGGAGTAATAAATCTTGCAAATATATAACCAGCTATTACAACAGGAAATATATACGTTAACGAGTACCTTTTTCGAATAATAAAGAAATACGTAATGATTGGAATTATAAACATACAATCTAATAATGACCCAAGAACAACTTCTTTCGGAGTAGCTGGTACAATCGGAAGAGCATATAATAAATAGTTTGATAACAAGATTAAAGATACGAGTCCAATCCATATACCTTTTCGCCTTCGCGAAAGTGTGACACTCATACTTTCACTCCTCTATTTAAAAACCTCGTTTAAATGGTCTTTATAAAATGAAATAGCACGTTCAAATTCTTTAACTTCTTCTACTTTTACGACTGTTTCAAGTAATAATTTCATCGCGGATTCATGATCGTTTACGTTATATTTCGCTAATGACAAAAATACTTTCATCACATCATTATTTGGAAACTGCTGCAAACCTGTTTCTAAAACAGTAATTGCTTTGTCATACTCACCTATACAACGATATGTACTACCAAGGCCAATATAAGCTCCGCAAAGTGACTCACCTTCAAGACCGTTTGCAATTGCCTGTTCATAATACGGCATAGCTTCTGTTTCCAGCCCCATTACATCATGTATCCAGGCACATTGATAAAGTACTTCTGCATCCCTCGTAAAATTCGTTAATCCAATGAGTATCTCTTTAGACTGCGCATATTTCTTTTCTTTCCGGAGTTTAATAGCTTGCTTTAATAAATGTTCCATAGAATTCACTCCTCACCAATTATTCTATGTATCCATATTGAATGGTTAACGTTTGTATCAAAGCAAAAAGTTTCGCTTACCAATATATACTATGCGGATTCACTCTTATCCAAATACTTGAAATTATAAAGCAGTAACGTGATTACATAGTACTTCTAACCTTTTGACAATTTCTTTCGCTGTTTCATCTTTTCCATTACATAACTTCCCTTTACCGTCTTGTCCAATTACGTAGTGCACTGCTCCGCGCGAATATAAAGAATGTGGTGAATTTGCAATCATTACACTCGCCTTCGCCTCTTCCATTCTATTTTTCGCTCTTTCAAACAGTTCTTCTTCATTTACGTCGCTTTCAAGTTTAAAGCCAACGAGTACAGTTTCTGAATCCCACTGTTTTATTTGTTTTAATACTTTCGGTGCCTTTTGAAAATGTATAATGGGCGCTATATCACTTGAGATTTTTCCATTCATATTAAGAACATTGCCCTCTTGATCACAAATCTTGTCCACAATCCAATCAGATCCAGCCGCTGCCATAATAACCGCATCGACTTTTTCATGCGTAATGATACTTTTCATTTTATCTTGCAAATCAACAATTCCTTCAAATGGGTGTAATTCTAATTGATTGTTTATATCATTCGGTTTCTCCGCAAAATAACCATGTAAATATATAACATAGGCCCCTTTACTTATAAGCTCTTCGGCAATTATTCTTCCAATTGTTCCTTTTGCCATATTCGTATGACCACGAACTTGATCCCATTTTTCTAAACAACCACCGCTTGTAATTAATACCTTTTTCCCCTTCATCGTAACCATCCCTTACTAATTTTTCTTACGAAACCATTCTGTTCCAAAGTCAACTATATCACGTTGTTTCATAAGACGGCACTTTGCGTTTCCTATTTTCCCTATTTTCACAGTTCCTTTTTGCTCAAATTCCACACCAATTTCTACAAATTTGTCAGAATCATAATCCATATCAACAAATTCTTTCCACACTCTTTCACCATTTTCTATAATGGGTGCCCCTACTTTTATTAACTCACATGCACCAGAACGTACTTCTGATAAATGTACAGAAGTATTGGAATCATATCCAACACCAATTAATAATATGTATCCGTCTAAATCGTATATTTTTCTTAATGGAGATTCTTCTCCTAAACTCATTGATAGTGACTGATTCATCGTTATTTCTTCTGCATGTTTTCCCCATGCAGCAAAACTTCCTAATGGATGGTTACTACGTACTACATTCGGATATGTACGAAAACATTCAACTACTTTTCCCATTGCCCTTGTTGGTGTTATATGTGGCTCAAATGCTGGAACGTTATCCCGAATAATTTGCCACCATTCTTCAGGTACAGGTGGTCTTGACCAATGTTTCGGATCAGATAAATCCGAAGACTGAGTTGGCATAATAATCGTTCCCTCTTCTGTAATAACCTCCATTAACGCCTCTACTACTGCAACTGCTCCGCCTGATACCCAACCAATGGAACTTAACGAAGAATGTACAATAACTGTCATTCCTTTTTCTAATCCTAATTTTCTTAAATCATTTGTAATTGTTTTGATTGTATTTGGCAATTGCGTACTTGCCACTATGTCATTCATTTTCACGATTGTTCCCCCATTTATTTTAAACTACTACATACATATATTATCATATTTTTCTTAATTTTTAACTTAATCATTTTATCTATGCAAAAAATGAAGGCGTTACATCAAAAACATAAAAACACTATATGCAAACAAAGAGCTCACCAAAAATGATAAGCTCTTTGTTTCATTTATCCTTCAATTGTAACTCCAGTAAACATCGATAAATTTCCTGTTATTTTCTCACCTACACGTAAAAATAAACCAGCAGCTCTCCCGCTAATACAGTGTGAACCAATTAATAGTTTACCAGTATACGGACCGTCCCACGTGTCAATTGTATAGTCTGGCATTTCTATGTATTGCTGATATATTTTCCGCTGTTCAAAGTAATACTCTGTTTTATCTTCAGCTAATAGTTCATTATTTTCGTATATAGATACTCCTCCGCCTTCACGGCCGTATAAAGGTTTAGAAACATAGGATTCATTTCTTTCTATAAACGGTTTATTTGTAAAATATGTCGGTAGGAAGTATTTCTGAATGATTCCTCGCTCCTCTTCCTTAAAGAAAACTTCTTCTTCGTAAAGTTGCCAAATTAATGCGAGTACACTTTTATTTTGCATAAGAAAAGCAGCTGGTGGATTAATGATTTTCACTCTGCCTTGCGCTATATGATCTAAAAACTGGAGTCCAATTCTTTTCCCGCTTTTATCAGCATCTGAAACTAAATATTCAATTGGATATAGTCTATATAAATAATGAATTCTCTCACCATTTGGCGTATATATACCATCATCTGCAACGACGATATCTTGTATACCTATATAATCTGTTGATTGATCTAAACAATAGCTTCTTAAAAATTGAACCGTTTGATGGTCTTCATCATGCCAATCATAACTCGTAAAATAAATCGTTTCTCTAGGATCTATACTATAGTCATGTTTAATTTGTTCCCACGCCTGCACAATATGCTCTTCTATATGATTTGGATGATTTACATCGTGATAACGGCATAATACTTCATTTGCGACAGATGGCTCTAAATAGCCTGTGGGTGTATCACAATTTACTTCTATTAACTTTATATCTTCACCATTTACGATAAAGTCAAACCTTGTAAAATATGAAAACAAACCTGTATGTTTCATTCTCGCAATTTCCCACGTTTCAGCTGGAAATCCTAATTTTTGAAAATCTTTTGTCGTATTGAGAATGTATTGATACGTTCTATATAGCACATACATAATTTCTTCTGTCGCTTTTGAAATAGCAGTATAAGTTTTTATTGGCATACGATACATACCTGTTGCCATATATTGATTCCATTCTTCATTTTCTAATAGACTCGGCCAAGTAAACCCATTCCGACCAGCCTCTTCTGCAAGTGAAAACCATACTTTCATATACTCTTTCTGCTCTTGTTCTGTATACATGACTCTATTATCCTTTCGTGTTATGATCCGGCTGGCGCTTTTGCATTCCCAATTCCACTAGAACCAGAATTCACTTTCGGCGTTTGTGTCGTAGATGATTTCGGCGCATTTGTATCTGGTGTTACTTTATTTGATGGATTTGGCTGCTGTTTATTTAAATCTACTTTATTGGAAGATTTATTATTGTTGCTGTTAGTTCCGCCGTAATACCCTCCACCACCGCTGCCTCCAGTTCTACTTTGGTCTTTTTCACGATACGGAATAATGTTATTTGCATACGGTTTCTTCATTATATTCGGTTTTACTGTATAATTCATATTTGAAGTTCTGCTTGCTAATAAATATCCTGCAACGAACGGCAGTATCGGTAAATGTGAATTTTCATGATAAGAAGAAAATGACGGATTATTTTCCTTACATAACTCATCTTTTTCTACATTTTCATTAGTTGGAGCTTTATCATCACAATTTAATCTTTCTTGTTCATTTCCTTGTTTTGCACCATCTGTTTTAACAGCAGTACTTTCTTGCTGGGCAGTATCTTCTTCATAATCGCCACAGCCCGTTAATAAAAAAGATGATACACCTATCGAAGTAGCAATTTTTATAAATTTACTTTTATCCATTCTCATGTGTTATACACCTAATTTCTTTTATCTATATTTTTCCAGACACCTATATTATATAATGTTATTATTACTTTTTTCAAACCATACTCAATATGTATATTTTCATTGCTCCTTTTCCAAGTAACAATGAAATCTTTCAACTTCTGGATATTTTTCTCCTAAACTTCTAACCTGAAAACCAATTTTTTTATAAAATTCTACTGCCTCATCGTCTGTCTCTGCCTCGAGATACGTCAATTGATGTATTCTTACTACTTCTTTTATCATTTGCAACGCAATTCCATTATGACGATATTGCGGAATAACTGCTATATGGCAAATTCTCGCTTTCTTTGCTCCAATTATTTCAATACCTATGCAAGCCTTTTCTTCATATCTATGCAAAGTCGCTTTATTCCTTTCATAAAATAAAACTGCTTTCTTTAAGCTAGTTTCACTTGGTCCAACTGCATACTGTAGTACATTTAAAATTGAATCTTTTTCAAATTGTTCAACACACTGTAAATTCATACTTCTATCCCTTTCTATGAAAAAAGACTAGCTCTAAATTCAAAGAGCTAATCTCATTACGCCGTTATTTTTTCTTCTTTCTTCACAACGACCGCTACATAACTATGTAGTATCATTCCAATAATAACTAGACTCATACCAATCCAAGATAAAGATGACGGAATTGGTGCAGATAACAAGATGAGTTCTCCTACTAGCGCAAATAAAACCTCACCGGACTGAGTTGCTTCCACTGTTGCTAGTTTTTGCGGATCATCTTTTACAAGATCTGTCGCAAAGAAGAATAATACCGTTGCGATTAAGCCAGAACTAACTGCTACTATAAAACATTGGAAAACTTGGCTACTTGACGGTAGACCACCTGTTGATACTTCATAACCAGATAGTAAAAACCAAAATGGTAAGCTTGCTAATGTCATACCGAGAACTCGCTGAAATACATCTAATTCCCCTTTACAAACTTGCATCATTTTTCGATTTCCAAGAGGGTATGCAAACGCTGCAATAAGTACAGGAACTACACATAAAACGGTTTCACGAGTTCCTAATGAAGAAGCATGTTCTACTTGCATGAGTACAACACCACATAAAATAATACCCGACATAACTAATTCCTTCATTGGGAGTTTTTTATGTAACGGATCTACTGCAAAAAATGGTGTTAACAAAATCCCTGCTACGATCGTAATTTGCCATGTTGATGCAACGAGCCAACCAGGTCCGAAAGCTCCAGCAAAACTAAGTGGTGCATAGAAGAGACCAAATCCAACGATACTCCAAACTAACCATTCTTTCGGATTGTTTTTCATATATTGAAAGAGTTGCTTTAAATTTCCTCTATACATGACAATAAGTAAAAGCATTGGAACCATAAAGTAGTACCGTAATGATGCACTCCAAATCCAGCTTCCACCTTCTAGGTCCATTGCCCGATTTAAAACGAAAGTAAAGGCAAAGAAAAATGATGCCAATATCCCTACTGCAATAGCTTTCATTATAAAACCCCTTGTTTAGTTTCTTCTTATACTATACAACAAATTAAATATAATTAAAATTCGAAATCTTTATCTCGTATGCATTCTAGCTCTATATAGTTTTCTTAACTGACTAATATGAGCTTGATGGTACCGACTATGATCAGCTATATGCCATATTCCCCACCTTATAGTCGCATTTTCTCCCTTTTCATAAAAAACCTCTCGTGTTAAATCATTTTCTGTTAGTTTCACACATTCCTCATAAAACATATGTTGCACTGCTTCATAATCTTGCATTAATTGTTGCAACGTCTGTTTTCTTAAACTTGGCAGCTCTCCCGCTTCATTTAACATAGGTCCATATATATTATCAAGTGCCAGTGGAACAGGTTCTCCTTTTAAGCGGTATACCCAATGCAAATCGACAACTGCTAAATGTTGAAGTAGTTGTCCAATGCTATTTTCATTATTTTTTACCCCTTTAAAAGACAGTTCTTTCTCATCAGTACCCTCTACTAACTTTTGCAACCGTTTAAATGTATCGGCAACTGTCGCATATAGAATTGCCACTTGCGGGTTCATATTTTTTTCTAAATGGAGATCTTTCATAGTAAACTCCCTCTTTTAAAGGAACAAAACCATGTGTTCATCATCACTATACACACCATTCATCTTTATAGCTCTCTTTTCAATCCCATACGTTTTAAAGCCCATTGATTCATACAACCTTTTTGCTGGCTCGTTAGTGGATACAACACCTAATGTCAATTGTTCCAAGTTCATTTCTCTTGCTCTTTCAATTGCCTTACGTATTAACTCACGTGCAAGGCCACTTCTTCGATTACTTGCATCTACATACATCGCAACGATATGACCTTTATGTTTATACGCCTCTTTCTCTTCTGTTAGTAAAGTAACAACTCCAACTAATTGATGATCTTCATTAAAAGCACCAAATGTATAACTAGTAGCAGCTGTTAAATTACTTTCCACTCGCTTAATCGGATTTTCTTGGTGAATCGCCTCTTCATAAGTTGTTACAAATGCCTCAGGGTTTACTTGTAATGCTTGTAAACGTAAGTCCCAATATTTTTTTGCATCTTCTTTCGTAAGTAATCGAATCATATTTCTCTATCTCCCTTTAGTTAACATAACATTTTTATAAACTACTAATTAAAGATTGATATTCTTCTCTTAACATACTATAACGATAGCGATGAATGAACTGCCCTCTACGTAATCGATCATTTCTCATTAACCCTTCGCATACAAAACCAGCCTTTTCATAGCTCTTTCTAGCTTGAAAATTATCTTCATCTACACGTAGCCATACTTTTTCTAATTCAAATTCAAAGAATGCTACATGTAACATACTATATAGGGCAGCTATTCCATACCCTTTACCCCAGTATTCTTTATTACCAATCGCGATTCCCAATTCTGCATTTTTATTTGTTTTATCAAAGTTTTTAAGATCTACCCATCCAATATGTATGCCGTTCTCCGCAGTGATAGCTCTTTGTTCGTAACCATTTTTTCGATTTATACATGCTTCAATCCATTTTTTTGTATCTTCACGAGTGAACGGTGGATATTGATCTGGTACAACTAAATGCTTTGTTACTTTTGTATCTAATGACCATTGATATCGGTCTTCTACATCATCTAGTGTCAGTTCTCTTAATTGAACGAATGGTATATTCATTGTATTATCCCCTTTTTACTTTCCTATACAAAAACCTTCGAACATTCTTCCTCCATACTGTTCTAGCGTTTTTTCTACAAAAGTAATTAATTTTATTTTCTCTCCCGTTGTATAAAAATGATCGAACGCCACTACAAATTGATCTGCGTATTGTTCATCATATTTTCTAAGTACCCTTATAAACCATTTTGAACTTCCAAGCCATTTCCCATTTACTCTTAATACATATTCATGTAATAAATCAGCTAATAAATTCGCGATAAACAACTCTTCTTCTCTTTTTGATGCACCAATAAAATCATCCAAAGTATCTGTAATAAAATAACGCTTCTGCTTCATCATTTCTTCAGTCCATTTAGCTGGTCCTTTATTTAGTAACTCATTCGCTTCGCTTTTTAATTTCTCAACAATTTCATCTTCCCCTTTTAATACAACACCTTCTGCAACTAATTGTGGTAACGAAGGTCTTCCGCGATCACAATCCATTTTAAAAAAGGTTTTTAACGTTTCAAAATTATGTACAAATACCTCAACTGGCCATCCATTACTATAGAAAGATTCTCTATAACAAGATGACAAACTAGGATCTATTATTACAATGTCCAGATCAGATGTTTTTGTCGCTTCCCCTCTTGCAACGCTTCCTCCAAGTAAAGCTACATCACAATTCGGAAAGTGTGATGTAATGATGCTTTTTGCCGCTTCCATTACTTTCATAACCGTTCCCCTTTTCTTATTTCACTTTCTTTTTTGCAGCTCTTTCTCTCGCTTTTTTTATATATGACTCTGCGTCTGGTGTTTTGCATGACGTTGCCCCGTGATCAACCTGTACTTTTCCAATTTCACGTGCAATTTCAATCGCTTTTCGCTCTAAGTCTTCATTACGAATTCCTATCGCAATTAAAGCACTATTCATTGCTTCTCTTTTTCTATTTTTTTCATTATGTATATTTTCTTTAATCTCATCTAGATAAGGAGAGAAGACATCATCCTGTAACGTTTTATTTTTAATCGCTATATTTGCTAATAAAGACCAGCCTGCTCTTCCAATCCATTCATCATCAGACTTTGTCCAGTCTTCCATTCTTTCTATCGCGATTGGCGACGTACAAATAGCCGTCATTAAAACATCCATTAAACAATAATAATCAACTTCCTGTACCCATTTATTTAGTAGTTCTGTCGTAACTTTTTTTGGATCTAATATCATTGTTGCTAATGTCATTGCATCCATATTTTTTGTTTCCCATAATAAAATTGCTAAATCATGATCTTTTTTTATCTTCTTTTTTAACAATTTTAAATTGGCAAAACTAACTCCGAATAGTGGCTCTTTCGCCCCATGATTTTTATACGTTTTACGATTCTGTTCTGTTCCGTATTCCTCTAGTTGCTGCATTACTTCTTCAAGTAACATATACCCACCTCTTTATTTTTTATGTTGACTTCATATATGTATGTACGATATATTCCACATTACTTTTTGGTTTTCCTATATTTACTTTTTAAATGCGGTATGTGAAATTTTAAAGACACGTTTTCATACAACAGGCACCCTCTTCGCTAGCATATTATGTATACCCCCTACTAACTCACTCATTGAATTTACTATATATGAACAAATCACATGCATTTTCATTCGATTTTTGTTTCATTTTAATAAACCTGCAAAATATTGAAATCTTGCATACTTTTGGACAAACTTTTTTGCACTTGTAAAAAAGTTTTTTTGCAATTACCTCCCTATAATTGCTAATATAGTAGAGTAGAACTTTTATAGAGAGAAGGAAAATTATGCACAATGGAATTCGAATGACAACTTTAGTGAAAAGGGCTATGTTGATTTGCGCGGGGGTATTATTTACATACGAAGCGGCTTTAGGATCAACACATACTGCTCTAGCAAGTACAGAGGATGAAGCAAAATCTGTTCAACTTGTAAGTGAAATTCAATCGTCTCTTGCACCGAAAGAAGCTCCAAAACAATACAATGGGCAAGTTAGAAAAGTAGCTTATTTAACATTTGATGATGGTCCTGGAAAATACACAGCTGAGCTTTTAGATATGTTAAAGAAAGAAAATGCAAAAGCAACATTCTTCCTTATTGGTTCAAATGTAAAAGCTTTTCCTGATCTTGTAAAGCGTGAAGATGCTGAAGGCCACTACGTTGGGATGCACAGTATGACTCATAACTACAAGAAACTTTACACAGAAGGTCATTACGTAGATGAGATGAAAGAAGATCAAGGATTAATCGCTGGCGTTCTAGGTAAATCACCAGTATTAACTCGTCCTTCTTACGGCTCAATGCCAGGATTAAACGAAGCGCTTCGCAACAAAGTTGTTGAGAATGGGCTAAAAGTTTGGGATTGGACAATTGATTCATTAGACTGGAGATATAACAAAATGCCGGTTGACGCTGCATCTGCTAAAATTGTAGAAAACGTTATTAATGGTGCAAACAAGCCAACAGAAGTTATCCTTATGCACGACATTCATCCACAGTCCGTAAAAGCAGTACCTGGTATTATTAAAGGGCTGAAAGAAAAAGGATATGAATTAGAAGCCTATAGTGAGAACGAACACTTCCCATTAAACTTCTGGCACGATAATCGTATGTAATAAAAAGACTTGATTTCCTTGAACTGTACCCTATAAAATGGACAGTTTAATAAAAAAGCCCTGAAAAATCAAGCACTTAAAAGATGGTTCCGATATTCGATCGGAGCCATCTTTTTTAATGTCCACTGAT